>NZ_JBITXT010000013.1:0-229039 GCF_044544865.1 Actinosynnema sp. NPDC053489
CCTCCTTCTCGGCGTCCCCCAGCCGAAGCTGATCGTCACACACGTTCCCCAGGGCCGGCGCGGCGGGGGGGGGGGGGGGGGGGGCCCCCCCCCCCCCCCCCCCCCCCCCCCCCCCCTCGCCCCTTTGGTCAGTCGCCGCGAACGCGACGGATCGTGTCCCGGTACCACAGCGCGCTGCTCTTGGGGGTCCGCACCTGCGTGTCGTAGTCGACGTGCACGAGCCCGAACCGCTTGTCGTAGCCGTAGGACCACTCGAAGTTGTCCATCAGGGACCACGCGAAGTACCCGCGCACGTCCGCGCCCGCCGTGCGCGCCTTGGCCACGGCCGCGATGTGCGACTCCAGGTAGGCGGTGCGGTCGTCGTCGCGCACGAACCCGGACTCGTCGGCCTCGTCGTCGAACGCGGCCCCGTTCTCCGTGATGACCATCGGCACGCCGGGGTACTCCTCGCCGATCTGCACGAGCAGGTCGGTGAAGCCCTCGGGCACGATCTCCCAGTCCATCGCGGTCACCGGGCGGCCGTAGCGGACCTCCCGGCACACCGGCACGCCGTCGGCGTCCTCGGTGTTGCCCGCCTCGTCCACGCCGGAGAACTTCGAGCTGGAGTAGTAGTTCACGCCCAGCACGTCGATCGGCTGCCGGATGATCTCCAGGTCGCCCGGCTCCTCGGGGATCTTCACGCCCCGCGCGGCCAGGTCGGCCACCACGTCGGCCGGGTAGTGGCCGCGCACCAGCGGGTCGAGGTAGATCCGGCGCGACAGGCCGTCCGCGCGGCGGGCCGCGTCGTGGTCGGCCGGGCTGTCCGTGGCGGGGCCGGCGTGGCTCATGTTCAGCGTGATGCCGAACTCCGCAGGCGCGGTGGCCGCCTCGCGCATCCGCTGCGTGGCCAGGCCGTGGCCGAGCAGCAGGTGGTGCACGGCGTGGATGGCGGCCTCGAAGTCCTGCCTGCCCGGGGCCTGGCGGCCCTCGTAGTAGCCCAGCATGGCCGAGCACCACGGCTCGTTCAGCGTGGTCCAGTGGCGCACCCGGTCCGACAGCGCGTCGAAGACGAGCATGGAGTAGTCGGCGAACCGGTAGGCGGTGTCGCGGACCGGCCAGCCGCCCGCGTCCTCCAGCTCCTGCGGCAGGTCCCAGTGGTAGAGCGTGACCCACGGGGTGATGCCCTTGCCGAGCAGCTCGTCGACCAGCCGGTCGTAGAACGCGAGGCCGGCCGCGTTGGCCGGGCCCTTGCCGCCGGGCTGCACGCGCGGCCAGGCGACGGAGAACCGGTAGGTGTCCACGCCGAGCGAGCCGATCAGCGCGACGTCCTCGGGCATGCGGTGGTAGTGGTCGCACGCGACGTCGCCGTTGTCGCCGTTGTGCACCATGCCGGGCGTGCGGCAGTAGGTGTCCCAGATGGACGGTCCGCGACCGTCCTCGTCGTGCGCCCCCTCGATCTGGTACGCGGAGGTCGCCACGCCCCAGCGGAACGAGGCGGGCAGGGTGTCGATCGCGGGGTCGAGCCCGACGGTCGGCGCCGTGGTGTCGGTGTAACTCTCCACTTGGGGAAACTCCTCTGGAGGTCGGAACCCGTCGTCGTGGACGGGGTCAGAGCCCGTCGTCGTGAACGGGGTGCAGCCAGCAGGCCACGGTGCGGTCGCCGCGCCCCTCCCGGTCGGAGGGGACGCCGAGCACCGGGACCTCCACACCGCAGCGCTCCATCGCGTGCGGACAGCGTGGGTGGAACGAGCAGCCGGGGGGCATCGACCGCAGGTCCGGCGGGGAGCCGGGGATGCCGGTCAGCTCGCGCTTCGGCCCCCGCAGCGCGGGGAACGAGTTGAGCAGGCCGTGGCTGTAGGGGTGCAGCGGGTCGCGGTAGAGGTCGGCGGAGTCCGCCTGCTCCACGATGCGCCCGCCGTACATGATCGCGATCCGGTCGGAGAACTCGACCAGCAGGGACAGGTCGTGGGTGATGAACACGACCGAGAACCCGAGCCGCTCGCGCAGCTCGACGAGCTGGCGCAGGATCTGCCGCTGCACCACCACGTCCAGCGCGGTGGTCGGCTCGTCCATGATGACGACCTTCGGCTCCAGCGCCAGCGCCATGCCGATCATCACGCGCTGGCGCATGCCGCCGGAGAGCTGGTGCGGGTAGCTGTCGAGCCGGTCGGCGGAGATGCCGACCAGGCGCAGCAGCTCGCGGGCGCGGGCCAGCCGGGAGGCGCCGGAGCCGCGCGGGTCGTGCGCCTTGATCACGTCGGTGAGCTGGGTGGAGATCCGGTGCACCGGGTTGAGCGAGTTCATCGCGCCCTGGAACACGATCGCGGTCTCGGCCCAGCGGAACCGCCGCAGCGCGGCGTGGTCCATCCGGAGCACGTCGACCGGGTCGCCGCCGTCGGGGTGGTAGAGCACCTCGCCGCCCGAGATGACGCCGGGCGGTGGCAGGAGCCTGGTCAGGCCGTAGGCCAGGGTGGACTTGCCGCTGCCGCTCTCCCCGGCGAGGCCGAGCACCTCGCCGCGGTAGAGGGTGAGGTTCACGTCGCGGACGGCGTGCACGGCCTCGTCGCCCAGGCCGTAGTCCACGTTCAGGCCGCGGATCTCCAGCACCGCGTCGGTCACGGCCTCTCCCTTCCCTCGGGCCCGGTCCCCGCCGCGAGCACCGGCGTGAAGCCGACGCGCATCCGGACGGTGTGGCCGTCGGCGGTCTTGACGTTGGTCTTGCCGCCGCCGCGCAGCCGCGGGCTGACGAACTCGTCGATGCCGAAGTTCACCAGCGACAGCGCGGTGCCCAGCAGGGCGATGGCCAGGCCCGCGGGCACGAACCACCACCAGGCGCCCTGGGCGAGGGCCTGCTGGCTCTGCGCCCAGTACAGGACCGTGCCCCAGTTCCAGTCGCCGCCCGCGCCGATGCCGATGAACGCCAGCGTGATCTCCAGCGTCACCGCGAAGATGACCGTGCCGACGAAGCCGGAGGCGATGACGGCGGTGAGGTTGGGCAGGATCTCGAACAGGATGATCCGCCAGGTCTTCTCGCCGGTCGCCCGCGCGGCCTCCACGTAGTCCCGCCCGCGCAGCGAAAGCGTTTGCGCGCGCAGCACCCGCGCGCCCCACGCCCACGACGTGAGGCCGATGACCAGGGCGATGGTGAGCGTGCCGGTCTCGGGCAGGGTCGAGGTGATGATGATCATCAGCGGCAACGCCGGGAGCACCAGGAACACGTTGGACAGCGCGGACAGCACCTCGCTGCCCGCGCCCGCCAGGTAGCCGGACGTGACGCCGACCAGGATCGACAGGATCGTCGCCACGACGCCCGCGACGAACCCGACGACGATCACGCTGCGGGTGCCGACCACCACCTGGCTGAAGATGTCCTGGCCGAGGTGGGTGGTGCCGAACCAGTGCGCCGCCGACGGCGCCTGGAGCAGGTCGTTGCCGCGCCCGGACGGGTCGTACGGCGCGATCCACGGCCCGACGACCGCGAGCAGGGCGAAGAAGCCGAGGACGACCAGGCCGGTGGTGGCCTTGGGGTTGGCCACGAACCGCAGCCTGCGGCGCTTCACGGGCGCCGCGGCGGGTGTCGCTGCGGCGGTGGTGGGTACGACGGTCACTGCTCAGCCCTCCCGTCGGGTGCGCGGGTCGAGCGCGAGGTAGGCCACGTCGGCGAGGAAGTTCGCCAGCAGCACGGACAGCGTGATGATGAGGAAGATGCCCTGCATGAGCGGGTAGTCCTTGGCGCCGACGGCCTGGAACAGCTGCAGGCCCAGGCCCGGGTAGGAGAACACGATCTCCACCAGCAGCGTGCCGCCGACGATGAAGCCCAGCGACAGCGCGAACCCGGAGACGTTGGGCAGCAGCGCGTTGCGGGCCGCGTAGGACACCATCACGCGCCGGTCGGACAGGCCCTTGGCGTGCGCGACCGTCACGTAGTCCTCGGAGGCCACCGTCACCATCATGTTGCGCATGGACAGGACCCAGCCCGCCATGGACGAGATCAGGATGGTGAACGCGGGCAGGATGCCGTGCCGCAGCACGCTGCCGATGAACTCCAGGTCCGGGTTGGGCACCAGGCCGTTGTCGTACGCGCCGGAGGCCGGGAAGAAGCTGTCCGGCCCGGTCAGCAGCGCGATCGCGATCAGGCCCAGCCAGAAGTACGGGATGGACGACACGAACGTGGTCACCGGGATCAGCGCGTCGGCCCACGAGCCGCGCCGCCAGCCGATGCCCGTGCCCAGCGCCGTGCCGACGAGGAAGCCGAGCACGGTCGTGATGCCGACCAGGCCCAGCGTCCACGGCAGGCCGTCGGCGAGCACCTGCGACACCGGTGACGGGAAGTAGGTGAACGACAGGCCGAGGTCGCCGCGCAGCAGTTGGCCGAGGTAGGTGAAGTACTGCTCGACGAGGCTCGCGTCCTTGTCCAGCCCGAACAGCACGTACAGCGACTGCACGGCGTCGGTGGTCATCTGGCCGCGCGACCGGGTGATCAGCGCCTGCACCGGGTCGCCGGGGATGGCGCGGGGGATGAAGAAGTTGATGGTGATCGCGGCCCACGCGGTGAACACGTAGAACGCGATCCGCTTGAGGAGGTAGCTCACGTCGCCTCCTCGGCCCGCAGCTTCACCCGGTCGTCGTCGCCCAGGTCCTCGCCGTAGAGCCAGCACGCGGCGAAGTGGGCGGGGCCGTCGCCGATGGCGAACCGCGGCGGCACCTCCTCGGCGCACACCCGCATCGCGTGCGGGCAGCGCGGGTTGAAGCGGCAGCCCCGCGGCGGGTTGATCAGCGACGGGGGCTCGCCCGTCCCGCCGTCCTTCTCCTGCGCGGCGGGCCGGTCCGGGTCCGGCGCGGAGTCGATCAGCAGCTGGGTGTACGGGTGCGCGGGCCGCTGCGTCACGGTCTCGCTGTCGCCGCCCTCGACCACGCCACCCGCGTACATCACGAACGTCTCGTCGGCGAAGTAGCGGGCCGAGGCGATGTCGTGGGTGATGTAGAGGATCGCCAGGTGCAGCCGCTCCTTGAGGTCGCGCAGCAGGTTCAGCACGCCCAGGCGGATCGAGACGTCCAGCATGGACACCGGCTCGTCGGCCAGCAGCACCTCCGGGTCGGCGCCGAGCGCGCGGGCGATGGCCACGCGCTGGCGCTGACCGCCCGACAGCTCGTGCGGGAACTTGTCCACGTACCGCTCGGGCGGGGTGAGCTGGACCCGGGTGAGCAGGTTGGCCAGGGCCTCCTCCAGCTCCTGCGGCGTGCGGCCCGCGTTGCCGTGGATCTTCAGCGCCCGGGTCAGGTGGTAGCGCACGGTGTGCACGGGGTTCAGCGAGGCGAACGGGTCCTGGAAGATCATCTGGACCCGCTTGCTGTAGGCCCGGAACAGCTTGCCGCCCCTGGTCCGCACGGGCTCGCCGTGCAGCCGGATCGAGCCGGAGGTCTGGGGGTACAGCTGCGCCAGGAGCCGGGCCACCGTCGACTTGCCCGAACCGGACTCGCCGACCAGCGCGGTGACCCGCCCGCGGTGCAGCCGGAGCGTCACGTCCTCGACCGCGCGCACCGAGCGCGTGGCCCTGGACAGCAGCTCTCGCCCGCGCTTGCGGACCGGGAAGTGCTTGGTCAGGCCGTCGGCCTCCAGGACCACCACTTCGGTGGTCCCGGAGGCCGACGGTGCGGTGCTCGTCGTCATGCGGCCGGCTTCAGGTGCATGACGACGTCGAGCGCGTTCTCCAGCGTGGGCTGGACGGGCGCGTACGGGTTGGCCTGGTCCGGCCAGCCCACCCAGTTCTTCGTGCTGTACTGGCCGCCCGCGTTGGCCGCGGAGGTGATGGCGACCGGCATGTCCCGCACGTGGATCTGCTGGAGCTTGTGCAGGGCGGCGTTGCGGGCCGCATCGTCGGCGGCGTTGGCGTACTCGTTGAGCAGCGCGGTCGCCTCGGGGTTCTCGTAACGGCCGTAGTTGCCGTTGATGCCGCCCTCGCCGATCGGCTTGTACAGCGCGCCGTTCATGATGTTCTCGTAGATGTCGTACGGCGTCGGGCCGTTGTTGGTCCAGTGCAGCGCGGCCTGGAAGTCACCGGTGTCCAGCGCCTTGCTCCACGCGTCGGCGTTGGGCAGGTCGACGGTGGCGTCGATGCCGATCTTGGACACGTTGTCCTTGATGATCTCCAGGTTCGTCACGTAGTCCGACCAGCCGGACGGCACGGTCATCTTCAGCGTGACGGGCTGGCCCGACGGGTCCTTCAGCTTGTCGCCGTCGAAGGTGAAGCCGGCGGCGGTCAGCTCCCGCTTCGCGCCCTCGACGTCGACCTTGACGACCTTGTCCTTGAACTCGGGCGCGATGTAGGAGTCACCGGCGGGGGTCGGGATGCCGGTGATGTTGTCGACCTTCGGGTAGAAGTAGCCCGCCTCGCCCTGGGTGAAGATGTCGTCGCGGTTGATCACCGTGTTGACCGCGCGGCGCAGGGCGGGGTTGTCCCACGGCTTGACCTTGGTGTTGAACCACAGGCCGTGGATGCCGAGCACCGGCGGGAAGTACAGCTTGTAGTGCTCGGGGTCCTTCGAGGTGTAGACGGCCTCGTAGTTCGGGATGAACACGAAGCTCCACTCGGCCGCGCCGGTCGCCAGGGCCGTGGTCTGCGCGTTGTTGTCGCTGTAGGAGGTGTAGCGGACCTCCTTGACCTTCGGCAGCTCCTGCCAGTACGAGTCGCGCACGGTCAGCGTCACGGTCTGGGGCGTGAACGACTTGAGCGTGTACGGCCCGCTGCCGACCGGGGTCTTGGCCGTCTCCGTGTTCGGGTCGGTGACCGCGGACCAGATGTGCTTGGGGACGATCAGCTGCTCGAGGATCTTCTTCTGGTTGACGAACTGCGACCTGGGGAAGCCGACGTCCACCTTGTTGCCCGACGACGAGATCACGTCGTAGGGCACGGAGTCGACGTTCAGGCCGGGGTTCTTCTTCAGCAGCTCGAAGGTGAACGCCACGTCCTCGGCGGTCAGCGGCTTGCCGTCCGACCACGTCGCGCCGTCGCGGATGGTCAGGCTCAGCTTGCTGTAGTTGTCCGACCACTCCCACTCCGTGGCCAGCCACGGCTTGGGCTTCTCCGTGGGGTTGGTCTCGTTGACCATCGCCAGCGGCTCGAAGATCAGCCGGCGGTAGCCGAGCGAGCTGGCCGCGGACGTGTTCAGGAACGGGTTGTTGTTCTCGGTCTGCGGGCCGTTGGGCATGCCGACGTTCAGCACGCCCTCGTTCGTCTTGTTCGCACCGGGGTTCGAGGTGGAGCAGGCGGCCGAGAACAGCAGTGCTGCCGCGACGGCGAGTGCGGACGTTCGCCTGAGTCGCATGGGTTCTCCTTGTCGGGCGGGGGAAGGGCGAGCGCTCGTTGGTGCGGGCCGCGTGTGCCATCGCGGCTGGGACGCCGGGGGCGTCCTCGTGTCGTTGCAGACTCAACCCCGGTGAGCCAAGTCACGTCAATAACGAACAGGTTACAAACTTAGTCTAATTTTAAGTCGCAAACTAAGGTCCGTGGCGTGGCCCCGAAGCGCACCACCGTCCGCGACCTGCGTCGGCAGAACCGGTCGACGCTGCTGTCGACGCTGTTCTTCGACGGGCCGCTGAGCAGGTACGAGCTGTCCCGGTTGTCCGGGCTGTCGGCCGCGACGGTGTCCAACGTGACCGGGGAGCTGGTCGACGACGGGCTCGTGGTCGAGGCGGGCTCCGTGGACTCCGACGGCGGTCGGCCGCGCGTGCTGCTGCGCGTCAACCCCGCGTTCGGGCACGTCGTCGGGGTGGACGTGGGCGAGACCGGGATCAAGGTCGAGCTGTTCGACCTGGCGCTCACCCAGTTGGCCGCGTCGGACCACCCGCTGTCGCCCTCCTCCCCCGCCGCCGTGGCGTCGTTGATCGCCTCGGCGGTCCGGGACGTCGTCGCCTCGGCGGGCGTCCCGGCGTCGACCGTGCTCGGCGTCGGCATCGGCGTCCCCGGGACGGTGGAGCAGGGCGCGACCGCCGTCGTGCACGCGCCGACCATCGGGTGGGACGGCGTGCGGCTGGAGGAGCTGGTCGCCTCGGCTTCGGAGTCGGCGTGGCCGCTGTACGTGGAGAACGGGGCGAAGACGCAGGGCCAGGCCGAGATGTGGTTCGGCGCGGGGCGCGGGGCGCGGCACGTCGTCATAGCCCTCATCGGCTCCGGTGTCGGCGCGGCGGTCGTGACCGACGGCGGGGTGTACCGGGGCGCGACCAGCTCGGCCGGCGAGTGGGGGCACACGACGATCGTGTACGGCGGGCGTCCGTGCCGGTGCGGGGCGCTGGGGTGCCTGGAGGCGTACGTCGGCGCGGAGGGCATCGTCGACCGCTACCGCAAGGCGCGGGGGCGCGACCTGCCGTCCGGCGACGAGCAGTCCACCGTGGCCGCGTTGATCGACGCGGCGGCCACGTCCAGGACGGCGGCGCGCGTGCTGGAGGAGACGGCCGGGTTCCTCGGCGCGGGCATCGCGAACCTGGTGAACCTGTTCAACCCGGAGCGGATCGTGCTCGGCGGGTGGGCCGGGCTCGCGCTGGGCGCGCACCAGCTCGACCGGATCGAGGCGGCCACCCGGGCGCACGCGTTGCGGCACCCGTACGAGCAGATCTCGATCGAGCTGGGCCGGCTGGGCCCGGACGCCGTCGCCGTGGGCGCGGCCACCCTCCCCGTCGCCGCCCTGCTCGACCGGGCCGCCGACCCGCGCAAACCGGCCCCGCGCGCCGACATCGCCTGACCCGAACGTTCAACTCACCGACTCCGAACGTAGGACTCTCGCGCGTTGGACGTAGGACTCTCGCGAGAGTCCTACGTCCAGGGCCCGAGAGTCCTACGTTCGGGTACCCCGAGTTCAACGTTCGGGTGGTTGACAGCGGGGGTGGTGGGGGCTGAGGCTGGGTCGGAGAGCGCTCTCCGAGGCAAGGGGTGTGGTGTGGGCGAGCCGGAGTTCGGGTTGCTGGTCGGCAAGTTGGACGTGACGCGCAAGGTTCGGCTGCTGACCGGCGCCACGGGGTGGCGCACGCACGGCGAACCGGACATCGGGCTGCGGTCCATCGTGGTGTCGGACGGGCCGATCGGCGTACGCGGCCAGGGCTGGGACGAGCGCAGCACGTCGCTCGCCCTGCCCTCCCCGACCGCCCTGGCCGCCACCTGGGACGTCGACCTGGTGCGCCGGCTGGGCGTGCTGCTGGCCGCCGAGGCCCGCCGCAAGGGCGTCGACGTGCTGCTCGCGCCCACGCTCAACCTGCACCGGTCGCCGCTGGCCGGGCGGCACTTCGAGTGCTACTCCGAGGACCCCGTGCTCACCGCCCGCATCGGCGCGGCCTACATCACGGGCGTCCAGAGCGGCGGGGTCGCCGCGACCGCCAAGCACTACGTCGCCAACGACTCCGAGACCGAGCGCATGACCCTGGACGCCGACGTCGACGACCGCACGCTGCACGAGGTCTACCTGGTCCCCTTCGAGGCCGCCGTCGAAGCCGGCGTGTGGGTGGTGATGTCGGCCTACAACGGCGTCAACGGCACCACCATGTCCGAGAGCCCCCTGCTGGACGAGCCGCTCAAGGGCTCCTGGGGCTTCGACGGCCTGGTCGTCTCCGACTGGGGCGCGGTCCGCTCCACCGCGCCGTCCGCGAACGCCGCCCAGGACCTCGCCATGCCCGGCCCGGACAGCCCGTGGAACGACCTGGCCGCCGCCGTCGACCGGGGCGAGGTGCCGGAGAGCGCCCTGGACCTCAAGCTCGAACGGCTCCTGCGCCTGGCCGCACGGGTCGGCGCGCTCAACGACGCGACGCCCGCGAAGCCCGAGGTCGCCGCACCGCACGAGCTGCTGCGCGAGGCCGTCGCCGCGAGCACCGTGCTGCTGCGCAACGACGGCACCCTCCCGCTGCCCCCCGGCGCGAAGGTCGCCGTCCTCGGCCCGAACGCCGCCACCGCCCGCATCCAGGGCGGCGGCAGCGCGGGCGTCTACCCGGAGTCCGTGGTGTCCTTCGTGGACGGTCTGGCCGAGGTCGCGGAGGTCGTGCACACCGAGGGCGTCCGGCTGCACCACCGGCCCACGCCCCTGGGCACGGCCAACACCCGCGACCCGCGCGACGGCGAGCCGGGCGTGCTGGTCCGGGTGCTCGACGCCGGCGGCGCGGAGCTGTCCGCCGAGCACCGGCTGCTCGGCCGCGTCCTGGAGGTGCCGCTGCCCGAGGGGGCGCGCGCGATCGAGGTCAGCGGCACGCTCACGCCCGACGTCACGGGCGACTGGACGCTGTCGGTCTCCGGCTTCGGCCGCCTCACGCTCGACGTGGCCGGCGAGCGCCTGGTGGACGAGGACGTGCCGCTGGACACCGACGACCCGGCCGTCATCCACCTGACCCCACCGCACCGGCGGGCCACCGCACGCCTCGAAGCGGGCACGCCGGTGCACGTCGTCGCCCGCCGGGAGCTGCCGGAGCACACCGGCACGGCCACGGTCCTGGCCGCCGACCCGCCGCGCCGCGGCGAGGCCGAGGAGCTGGCCCTGGCCGTCGAGCTGGCCCGCACGAGCGACGTCGCCGTGGTCGTCGTCGGCACCACCGACGAGATCGAGAGCGAGGGCTTCGACCGCACGTCGCTGGCCCTGCCCGGGCGGCAGGACGAGCTGGTGCGCGCGGTCCGGGCGGTGAACCCGCGCACGGTGGTCGTGGTCAACTCCGGCGGTCCGGTCGAGCTGCCGTGGCGCGACGAGGTGGCCGCGGTGCTGCTGACCTGGTTCCCGGGCCAGGAGGCCGGGCACGGGCTGGCCGACGTGCTGTTCGGCGTGCGCGAGCCGGGCGGCAGGCTGCCCACGACCTGGGCCGCCGACCAGCGCGACCTGCCGGTGTCGAACGTCGCGCCCGAGCACGGGAAGCTGCGCTACGACGAGGGCCTGCACCTCGGCTACCGCGCCTGGCACCGGGTCGACGCCTCGCCCGCCTACTGGTTCGGCCACGGCCTGGGTTACACGTCGTGGGCGTACGAGGAGGTCACCGCCACCGCGGCGGGAGTCCGGGTGCGGGTGCGCAACACCGGCGAGCGGGCCGGGCGCGAGGTGGTGCAGGTGTACGTGACGCGGCCGGACAGCGCCGTCGAGCGGCCGGAGCGCTGGTTGGGCGGCTGGGCCGTGGCCACCGCCGCACCCGGCGAGGCCGTCGAGGTGGACGTCGACCTGCCCGAACGGGCCTACCGCCACTGGACGCCGGACGGCTGGGCGGTCGAGCCGGGCGCGTTCACGCTGCTGGTCGGCCGTTCGGCGGGCGACACCCCGCTGAGCCTGGGAGAGCGCTCTCCAAGCGTGGCAGAATAGGCGCATGAGCAGACCGCCGACGGCCCCGCCGACGTTGGAGGACGTGGCGCGGGTCGCCGGCGTGTCCCGCGCGACCGTCTCGCGGGTCATCAACGGCACGCGCAACGTCGACCGCCGCATCCAGGAGGTCGTGCGCGCCGCCATCGACCAGACCGGGTACGCGCCCAACCGCGCGGCCCGCTCGCTGGTGACCAAGCGGGCCGGGACGATCGCGCTGGTCGTGTCCGGCGCGGGCGACCCGGGCGAGGAGGACGCGTTCGCCACGCGGGTGTTCTCGGACCCGTTCTTCGGCCGGGTGGCCAGCGGGGTGCTGGGCTTCCTGCGCACGCGGGGCGTGCACCCGGTGCTGATGGTGGCCGACACGGAGGCCGCGCGGGACGACGTGCTGGCGTTCCTGCGGCAGGGCAGCGCGGACGGCGCGCTGCTGGTCTCGACGCACGCGGAGGACCCGCTGCCCTCCCGCCTCGTGGAGGCGGAGCTGCCCGCCGTGCTGTTCGCGCGCCCCGCGCGGCCGGTGCCGATCAGCTACGTCGACCTCGACCACCAGGCCGGGGCGAAGCTCGCCGCCGACCACCTCGTGCGGCGCGGCTGCGCGCAGGTCGCCACGATCGCCGGCCCGCTGGACGTGCCCGCGTCGCAGGACCGGCTCACCGGGTTCCGCGACGCCATGGCGCGGCACGGCTTCCCGTACGTGCCGATCGCCGAGGGCGGGTTCACCTCCGGCAGCGGCGAGGCGGCGATGGAGCGGCTGCTGGCCGAGCACCCGGGGCTGGACGGCGTGTTCGCGGCCAACGACCTGATGGCGCAGGGCGCGTTGCTGGTGCTGCAGAAGCACGGCCGCCGGGTGCCGGAGGACGTGGCGCTGGTCGGGTTCGACGACAGCAGCCCGGCGCTGTCCTGCCGGCCCCGGCTGACCACGGTGCGGCAGCCGGTGGAGGACATGGCGGCCGGGATGTCCCGGTTGCTGCTGGAGCACGTCGAGGAACCGGGACTGCGCCCGAGATCGGTCATCTTCGAGCCGTCGCTGGTCGTGCGGGACTCCGCCTGAACCGTCGTTGACGTGTTCGCAACATCGGCGTTACGCTCCCGAGAGAGCGCTCTCTCAGCGCCTCCGGTGCCACGGAGGCACAGCTCCGGGCCTTCTCGCGCCCCTTACCTCGTCAGGTAGGACCATGAGCTCTCCCCGTTCCCTGTCACGGGTCCTGACCGCCGCGCTGGCACTCGGCGTCGCCGCGGTGCTCAGCCCCGTGACCACCCAGTCCGCGCAGGCCGCCGAGTGCGGCACGACCAACGCCGCGCTGAACCGGCCGGCGACCGCCTCGTCCGTCGAGAACGGCGGCACCCCTGCCACCGCCGCGGTCGACGGCAACACCGGCACGCGCTGGTCCAGCGCGTTCTCCGACCCCCAGTGGTTGCAGGTCGACCTCGGCTCCACGCAGCAGGTGTGCCGCGTGACGCTGACCTGGGAGGCCGCGTACGGCCGGGCGTTCCAGGTGCAGCTGTCCGACAACGCGTCCACTTGGAACACCGTCTACTCGACCACCACGGGCACCGGCGGCACGCAGGCCCTCACCGTCACGGGCTCCGGCCGGTACGTGCGGGTCTACGGCACCGCCCGCTCGACGGGCTACGGCTACTCGTTGTGGGAGCTCGCCGTCAACACCGAGACCACCGGCGGGGTCGTCATCCCTCCGACCGACCCGCGCAACCCGGACTTCGGCCCGAACGTGCTCGTCTACGGCCCCGGCTACGACCGGGCCGCGATGCAGTCGCGGTTGGACCAGATCTCCGCGCAGATGAAGACCAACCAGTTCGGCCCCGAGCGGTACGCGGTGCTGTACAAGCCGGGCGTGTACGACGCGGACGTCAACCTCCGCTTCTACACCCAGGTCGCGGGCCTCGGCCTGCGCCCGGACGACGTGCGGCTCAACGGCCACGTGCGCGTCGAGGCGGACTGGTTGCAGCAGGGCGACAACCCGAACAACCTGGGCAACGCCACGCAGAACTTCTGGCGCCAGGCGGAGAACCTGTTCGTCAACCTGCCCGCCGGCCAGATCGAGCGGTGGGCGGTGTCGCAGGCCGCGTCGTACCGGCGCATGCACCTCAGCGGCCAGGTCCAGCTGTGGAACGGCGGCGACGGCTGGGCGTCCGGCGGCCTGATCGTCGACAGCAAGATCGACGGCGTGACGGTGTCCGGCTCGCAGCAGCAGTTCCTCACCCGCAACAGCAACCTCGCGGGCGGCTGGAACGGCTCGGTGTGGAACATGGTGTTCGTCGGCTCGCCCGGCTCGCCCGCGCAGCACTTCCCGAACCCGTCGCACACCACCGTCGACACCACGCCGGTCGTGCGCGAGAAGCCGTTCCTGTACTTCGAGAACGGCGAGTACAAGGTGTTCGTCCCGGCGCTGCGGCAGAACTCGCGCGGCACGAGCTGGGAGGCGGGCGCGCCCGCCGGCCAGTCGATCTCGCTGGCCGACTTCTTCATCGTCAAGCCCGGCACCCCGGTGGCGACGACGAACGCGGCGCTGGCGCAGGGCAAGCACCTGCTGCTGACGCCGGGTGTGCACCACCTCAACGACACGATCAACGTGACGCGGCCGAACACGGTGGTGCTGGGCCTGGGCCTGGCGACCCTCTCGCCCGACACGGGCAAGGCGGCGCTGGCGGTGTCCGACGTGGACGGCGTGAAGCTGGCCGGGTTCCTGGTGGACGCGGGCGTCACGAGCTCCCCGGTGCTGCTCCAGGTCGGCCCGACCGGCTCGTCGGCCTCGCACGCGACCAACCCGACCTCGCTGCACGACGTGTACCTGCGCGTCGGCGGGTCGCAGGCGGGCAAGGCCACGGTGTCGCTGGAGGTCAACAGCGACGACGTGATCGTGGACCACACGTGGGTGTGGCGCGCCGACCACGGCGCGGGCGTCGGCTGGAACGTCAACACCGGGCGCAACGGCGTGGTCGTCAACGGCGACAACGTGACGGCGTACGGGTTGTTCGTCGAGCACTACCAGCAGTACAACGTGCTGTGGAACGGCAACGGCGGCCGCACGTACTTCTTCCAGAACGAACTGCCCTACGACCCGCCGAACCAGGCCGCGTGGATGAACGGCTCCCAGCTCGGCTGGGCCGGGTACAAGGTGGCGGACAGCGTCACCACGCACGAGGGCTGGGGCCTGGGCGTGTACTCGTTCAACCAGGCCGACCCGAGCATCCACACGGCCAACGGCTTCGAGGTGCCGAACCGGTCGGGCGTGCGGCTGCACGACCTCGTGACGGTCTCGTTGGGCGGCGTCGGCACGATCGACAACGTCGTGAACGGCACCGGGGGCGCGGCGAACACTGCCACGCAGCAGCGGTACGTCGTCAACTACCCGTGACGGCGGTGTCGGGCACGTGATCGCTTGACGAGCCGCCCCGCCCGGACCCCCGTCCGGGCGGGGCGGCTCCCTTCGGTCGGAGCCAGGCGGGCCGGCGGGGTCAGTTGCCCGACAGCGGCTTGGCGTTCGTCGGCAGCCGCACGGTCCGCAGGAACTCCGGCAGCAGCCACGGCCGGGGGCCGCCGACCCGCAGCTTGCCCGTCAGCACCGCCCGCACCCGGCTCACCCGGCCGAACAGGACCAGGTTCAGCACGGCCGGGTCGAAGGACAGGCGCACGTCGACCGGCCCGCCCGGCTCCTCCACCGACACCCGGCCGCGGTGCAGGACCAGCGTCACCGGGGTGGTGTGGCGGGAGCGGAAGGCGACGGCGACGCGCCGGTCACCCGGCGGTCGCCCGCCGTCGAGCACCACGCCGGTGTCGTTGCGCATCATGCCGACGATGAACAGCTCGAAGAACAGCGCGGCTTCCCGCGGCGGGGTCGACCACGGCGCACCGACCCCGAGGGCGATGTCCCGCCCGTGCACGAGCAGTTCGTTGACCAGGTGCGCGAGCACGCCCGCGACGGGCACGCGGGACGCGCCCAACCAGGGCACCGTCCGCTCCGGGTCGGTCCCCTCCGTCACGTCGAGCACCGTCGCCACCAGCGACCGCAGCATCGCGGCCAGCCTGACCGGGTCGCGCTCGGTGAAGTGCCGCAGCGCCAGGTCGTTCAGGTCGGCCACGGTGTCGACGGTGACGGTCGGGATCACCGCGGCCAGGGCCGGGTTGGTCACGCCGCCGCCGTCGGGCGCGAGCAGCGTGGTGTAGATCGAGGCGATGGCGACGACGTGCGCCGCCGTGTCCGCCACCGTCCAGTCGGGCGTGGCGAGCGCGCTCGCGTCGGACGCGGCCACCAGGTCCGCGAACCGCCCGGTCACGTCGGACAGCACGGCCCGCACCACGGGCCACTGCTCGGAAACGTCCCTCACGGCCACCCCCAGGTCCCCGGTCGACGGTACCAGCGACCGCCCGGGCGTCGACCCGTCGCGGTGCGGTCCCGAAGCGGACCGGCAAGGTCACAACTCCGTACCGTGAGCACTTGGCCACAGGAACGTAACCGGGCGCGTCCGGCACGCAACACGCGGTTCATAGCTTCTCGGTTCCACCTGCTCGAGAGGAGCCGCCGGTGCGTCCCAGAACCCTCAGCCGCGGTCTGACCGCCCTGCTGCTGCCCGCCCTGCTCGCGACGGCCTGCGTCGACGAGCCGGGCGGCGGCGCGGGCGCGTCCGGAGACGAGATCAAGGTCGGCGTCCTGCACTCGTTGAGCGGCACGATGGCCATCAGCGAGGTGACCGTGCGCGACGCGGAGCTGCTGGCCGTCGAGGAGATCAACGCCAAGGGCGGGGTGCTGGGCAAGAAGCTCGTCCCGGTCACCGAGGACGGCGCGTCCGACTGGCCCACGTTCGCCGAGAAGGCCCAGAAGCTGATCTCGCAGGACAAGGTGGCGGCGGTGTTCGGCGGCTGGACCTCCGCCAGCCGCAAGGCGATGCTGCCGGTGTTCGAGCGCAACAAGGCGCTGCTGTGGTACCCCGTGCAGTACGAGGGCCTGGAGAGCTCGCCGTACATCTTCTACACCGGCGCGACGACGAACCAGCAGATCGTGCCCGCGCTGGACTACCTGGTCGGGCAGGGCCGGAAGCGGCTGTTCCTGGTGGGCAGCGACTACGTGTTCCCGCGCACCGCCAACAAGATCATCAAGGCGTACGCCGCCGCGAAGGGCGTCGAGGTGCTCGGCGAGGAGTACACCCCGCTGGGCCACACCGAGTACAGCACGCTGGTGAACAAGATCGCCGAGGCGAAGCCCGACGCGGTGTTCAACACCCTCAACGGCGACAGCAACGTGGCCTTCTTCAAGCAGCTGCGCGGTTCCGGCGTCACGCCGCAGAGCACGCCGGTGGTGTCGGTGAGCGTGGCCGAGGAGGAGGTCAGGGGCATCGGGCCGGAGAACGTCGCCGGGCACCTGGTGGCGTGGAACTACTACCAGACCACCACCACGGCCGCGAACGACTCGTTCGTCAAGGCGTTCAAGGACAGGTACGGCGCGGACAAGGTGACGTCCGACCCGATGGAGGCCGGCTACAACGCGGTGCACCTGTGGGCCGAGGCGGTCCGGAAGGCGGGCACGACGGAGGTCGAGGCCGTGCGCAAGGCCGCCGGCGGGATCACCACCGAGGCGCCCGAGGGCACCACCACCATCGACGGCGACAACCAGCACGTGGCCAAGACCGCGCGCATCGGCCTGGTGCAGCCGGACGGCCAGATCAAGGAGGTGTGGTCCTCCCCCGGTCCGATCAAGCCGGACCCCTACCTCAAGTCCTACGACTGGGCGGGCGGGTTGAGCTGACGTGGGCGCACTGGCCAACCAACTGCCCATCGGGCTGAGCATCGCCGCCGTGCTGCTGCTCATCGCCCTCGGCCTGACGTTCACGTTCGGGCAGATGGGCGTGATCAACATGGCGCACGGCGAGTTCATCATGGCCGGCGCGTACACCGCGTACCTGGTGCAGGGGTTCACCGGCCAGTCGTTCCTCATCGCGCTGCCGGTGGCGTTCGCCGTGGCGGGTGCCATGGGGCTGCTGCTGGAGTGGGCGTTGATCCGGCGGTTCTACGGGCGGCCGCTGGACACGCTGCTGCTGACCTGGGGCGTGAGCCTGGTGCTGCAACAACTGGCGCGCGACGTCTTCGGCGCGCCCAACGTGCAGGTGACCGCCCCCGGCTGGTTGGTGGGCGGTGTCGACCTGCTCGGCGTCCGCCTGCCCCACAACCGGGCCTTCATCATCGCCTTGGCGGCGGTGTGCGTGGTCGGGGTGTGGCTGTACCTGACCAGGCTGCCCGCCGGCCGCCGGGTGCGGGCGGTGGTGCAGAACCGGGAGCTGGCCGCGATCAGCGGCATCGCGACCGGTCGGGTGGACCGGGTCACGTTCCTGCTCGGCTCGGGGCTGGCCGGGGTGGCGGGCGTCGCGCTGACGCTCGTCGGCCCGGTCGGCCCGGGCCTGGGCACCTTCTACATCGTGGACGCGTTCCTGGTCGTGGTCGCGGGCGGGCTCGGCCAGTTGCGCGGCGCGGTGCTGGCGGCGGTCGCCCTCGGGTTCCTCAACGGCTACCTGGAGTTCTGGACGGACGCGAGCCTGGCGAAGGTGCTGGTGTTCGTGGCGATCATCGCGTTCCTCCAGGTCCGGCCGCAGGGCATGTTCGTGCTGAAGGGCAGGGCGCTGGTATGACCGCGGGTCGGGTCTCCCTGGTGGTGTGCGTGGTGCTGCTGGCGGTGGCGCCGCTGGTGCTGTCGCCGTTCCGCCTCGGGCTGCTGGCGAAGTACCTGTGCTTCGCGATCGTGGCGGTCGGCATCGCGCTGGCGTGGGGTCGGGGCGGGATGCTGACGCTCGGGCAGGGCGTGTTCTTCGGCCTGGGCGGCTACGCGATGGCGATGCACCTGAAGCTGGCCGAGGCCGGGTCGGCCGGGTTGCCGGACTTCATGGTGTGGAGCGGCGTCGAGGAGCTGCCCACGCTGTGGCGGCCGTTCGGCAACCCGGTGTTCGCGCTGGCGGCGGTGGTGCTGCTGCCCGGCCTGGTGGCGTTCGCGCTCGGGTTGCTGGTGTTCCGGCAACGGGTGCGCGGCGCGTACTTCGCGATCCTGTCCCAGGCGTTGGCGGCGGCGTTCGCGATCCTGCTCGTCGGGCAGCAGGGGCTCACCGGCGGCACCAACGGGATGACGAACTTCACCCGGTTTTTCGGGATCGACCTCACCGACCCGAACGGGCAGCGGGCCGTGTACGCGATCACCGCCGCGGTGCTCGGGCTGGTGTTCCTGGTGGCGAAGCTGCTGGTGCGCAGCCGGTTCGGGCGGCTGCTGGTGGCCGTGCGCGACGGCGAGGACCGGGTGCGGTTCCTCGGCTACGACCCGGCGGTGGTGAAGACGATCGCGTTCACCGCCTCGGCGGTGATGGCGGGGTTGGCGGGCGCGCTGTTCGTGCCCGTCGTCGGCATCATCTCCCCCGCGCTGCTCGGCATCGTGCCGTCGTTGGAACTGCTCGTCGGCGTGGCGGTCGGCGGCCGGTTCGCCCTGGCGGGCGCGATCGCCGGCGCGATCGCGGTCAACTACGCCAAGACGCTGTTCAGCGAGGACTTCGCCGAGGGCTGGCTGTACCTGCAGGGAGGGCTGTTCGTGCTCGTGCTGGTGTTCGCGCCGAAGGGCCTGGCGGGCGTGGTGGAGTCGGCGCGCGAGCGGTGGGCGGCGCGGCGGCGTCCGGCGGGGGTGCCGGCGTGAGCGCGCTGCTGGAGGTGCGCGGGCTGCGCGTGGTGTTCGACGGGTTCGCGGCGGTCGACGGGCTGGACCTCACCGTCGAGGAGGGCGAGCTGCGGTTCCTGATCGGGCCCAACGGCGCGGGCAAGACCACGTTGATCGACGTGGTGACGGGCCTGACCAGGCCGGCGGCGGGCAGCGTGCGGTTCGCCGGCCGGGAGCTGGTCGGGCGGCGGGAGCACCAGGTCGTGCGGCTGGGCGTCGGCCGGACGTTCCAGAACGCCACCGTGTTCGAGGAGCTGACCGTGGTCGAGAACCTCGACCTGGCGGAGGGCTTCCGGTCGCCGCTGCGGTCGTTGCTGCGGCGGCGGCGCGGGGTGTCCGACGCGGTGGCCTCGGCGTTGGAGGCGG
This sequence comes from Actinosynnema sp. NPDC053489, assembly GCF_044544865.1. Taxonomy (NCBI): domain Bacteria; kingdom Bacillati; phylum Actinomycetota; class Actinomycetes; order Pseudonocardiales; family Pseudonocardiaceae; genus Actinosynnema; species Actinosynnema sp. NPDC053489. The sequence continues at coordinate 19,362 of NZ_JBITXT010000013.1, forward strand.
CGGAGCTGACGGCGGTGGCGGACCGGCCGGCCGGGGTGCTCTCGCACGGGCAGCGGCAGTGGTTGGAGATCGGGATGCTGCTGGTGCAGCGGCCGAAGCTGCTGCTGCTGGACGAGCCGGTGGCGGGGATGAGCCGGGCGGAGCGGGAGCGCACCGGCGAGCTGCTGCACCGGATCGCCTCCACCCACACGGTGGTCGTGGTGGAGCACGACATGGAGTTCCTGCGCCGGTACGCGCGCACGGTCACCGTGCTGCACCAGGGCCGCGTGCTGCGCGAGGGCTCGGTGGCCGAGGTGCAGGACGACCCGCGGGTGCGCGAGGTGTACCTGGGGCGTGCCAGGGGGAAGGCGGTGACGTGATGCTGTCGGTGTCCGGTCTGGACGTGGCCTACGGGCGGGCGCGGGTGCTGTTCGGCGTGGGGTTGGAGGTGCCGGCCGGGTCGTTGGTGTGCGTGATGGGGCGCAACGGGGTGGGCAAGACGACGTTGCTCAGGGCCCTGATGGGCGTGCTCACGCCGACGGCCGGTCGGGTCGTGTTCGACGGGGAGGACGTCACGCGGCTGCCGACCCACCTGCGGGTGCGCGCGGGCATGGCGTACGTGCCGCAGGGCCACGTCTCGTTCCCGCAGTTGACGGCGTGGGAGAACCTGCGCGTGACGCTGGAGGCGACCACCCACCGCGACCCGGTGGCGGTGGACGAGGCGCTCGACGTGTTCCCCGCGCTGCGGGGGCTGCTCAAGCGGCCGGCGGGGTTCCTGTCCGGTGGGCAGCGGCAGCAGTTGGCGATCGCCCGGGCGCTGGTCGCGCGGCCCCGGTTGCTGCTGCTGGACGAGCCGACGGAGGGCGTCCAGCCGTCGGTGATCGACGAGATCGAGGCGGCGGTGGAGCGGCTGCACCGGGAGGTCGGGTTGACCGTGCTGCTGGTCGAGCAGTACCTGGACTTCGCGCTGCGGCTGGCGGACCGGTACGTGGTGGTGGACGCGGGTGAGGTCGTGCGGGCGGGTGCGGCGGAGGAGCTGCACGACGAGGAGGTGCGCCGCCTGCTGGCGGTCTGACGCACCGCGGGTCCCGCCACCGCCGAGGGCCACGGGCCGGGTGACCCGACTCGTGGGCGGGCACCGGTCGGGGTGGTGCGGCACCGGTCGGGGCGGCACCGCTCGGGGCGGTGCGGCACCGCTCGGGCTACCTGCGCCTGCTCGCGGCCTGGCGGGCCAGGGCTCCCGCGCCCACGATCAGCAGCAGGGCGACCAGGCCCCAGCGGCGCTGGTCGCGGATCGCGTTGTTGGTCGGTGCCAGCGTCTGCACCTCGCGGTCCGGGATCTTCAGGTCCGCCCGCGGCGGGGGTGGCAGCGCCGGTGGCGGGAGCGGGGACTCCTGCGGCGGGTTGTCCGGCTCCGGCTCCGGCTGCGGCTCCGGCTGCGGTGGCGGTTCGAACGGTGGCGGTTCGAACGGTGGTGGGGGCGGTTCGACCGGCGGCGGTGGCGGGGGGTTCGGGCGCGGTGGGACCGCGGGTGCCGGGCCGATCGTGGTGACGACCGGCGGCGGGGTGGTCGTCGTCGTCGTGCGCGGGACCGTGGTGGTGGTCGTCGGCTGCGGCGGGGCGGTGGTCGTGGTGGTGGGTGGGGTGGTCGTGGTGGTGGGTGGGGTCGTGGTCGGAGTGGTCGTTGTCGTTGTGGTCGTTGTCGTTGTCGGGGTGGTCGTTGTCGTGGTGGTGGTGGTCGTGGTCGGGGTGGTCGTCGGCGGCGGAGCGGGCAGGCAGCCCGTCGCGTCGATCGTGTGCCGCGGCGGCCCCGAGCTGATCTCCGTGACCACGCCCGAGCCGTCCAGCGCCACCCGCCACAACGAGCTGCGGCCGTCCCGCTGCCGGTTGTTCGTCGCGTACAGCGAGCCGTCCCGGGCCACGGTCACCGCGCCGTAGCTCGTCCCGCCGGGCAGCTGCCCGACCCCCGGCACGGCCCTCGTCCGACCGGTCCGCGGGTCGATGCTGACCACGATGCCGTTGTGCTGGTGGGTGGCGACCCCGTACAGCAGGCCGTCGGCCGGGTTGAGGTCGAAGTCGTCGACCGTCATCCCCTCCAGCGGCGACAGCCACGTCTCCTGCACGACCTGCCCGAACGTCGGGCTCGCCGGGTCGATGTCGATCGACTCCAGCCGCGGCCCGGCCCGCACGACCAGCCGCTCGCCCACCACCGCGCCCGCCGTCGCCTGCCGCAGCAGGTGCGAGGGCCGCGTCGGCTGCCCGACCACCCGGCCCCGGCGGTCGAGGGCCACCAGCCTGCCGTCGTCGTCCAGGCCGTAGACGAGGTCCTGCCGGGCCGAGTACCCGATGGCGTTCAGCCGCACGTCCAGCGCGTTCACCGAGGTCGCCTCACCGGAGGGCAACCGCACCTCGAAGACCGTCGACGGGCCGTGCGCCCCGGCCTCCACCTGGATGACGGTGCACACGACCTGCGCGAACGCTTCGATCATCCGAACCGCTCCACCGCGGCCTGGAACGCGTCCGGCTGCACCCCGGCACCGCCGCCGAACGGGTTCTGGAGCTGGTAGGTCGCGTACAGCAGCAGCGTGATGGTCGCGGCGAGGGTCGCCACGATGAGCACGTGCGTGCGGATGCGCGGACCGCCGAACAGCAGGGGCAGGCAGACGGCCAGCACGCTGCCCGCGATGAGCACGAACCACATGACCGACGTGACACCGCCGCCGGCGGCCTCCAGCCGCTCCTGCCGGGCCTGGTACACCTGCCAGAGCTGGTTCGCGGCCTCGGTCTTGCGGTCGATCTGCCAGTCGTCGTTCGCGGGCGTGTCGGACACGACCTTGCGGAGCTGGTCGAGCTGCGCCCAGCCGCTCGACGTGAACGACGTGCCGGCGGCCATGCCGGGCCACTCGTCGTCGATGACGGTCCTGGCGTACTGCCGGGCCAGCCCGCGCACCTGGTCCCCGACCTCCGGGGACAGCGCGTCGCTCGCCCACGTGGCGGCGACGAGCCCGTCCGCCTCGCGGTAGGAGGCGTCGCTCGCCTGGTTCACGGCGTCGAACAGGGCGATGAGCACGAACGCCACCAGGACCGCGTGCAGGCCGCCCACGATCGTGAACACCTGGCCCGCGGCCTCGTTGTTCGCCGAACGGCCTTCCAGCTCGCCGTACTTGCGGATCAAGTACGCCATGACGGCGGCCACGACGGCTGCTCCGGCGACCCACAGCAGACCTGTGAGGTAAATGCCCATCGACGTCCTTTCGCCTCTCGGGATGAATTCCACAGATCCGCCGATTCACTCCCACGAAAACTAGTGATCGACCCGATCCGGTGAGAAGAACGTTCATCCGTGTGCCGAGGAACGCCAGGCTGTCAGGTGACCGGCCGACCCGGTACCAACGTCAGGACCAGTCACAGCCCGCCGGAATGCGGGCAAATGAAGCCTATCGAGCTAATTGACTAGCCCGATCGAGCAGTTTGCCTCATAACCGAACGTGCTCAACGGTGACAAATGCGAAGTTCCTCCCGCGAACAACCGGAGGGTGGGGCTCAGCCGCAGCGGACGCCGCCCACCACCACCCGGGCCAGCACGTCCGGGCGCAGGATGGACGTCGGCGGTTGCAGCAGGCCGATCGTGCGGATGAACGCGCGCGCCGCCACCGGGTCGTGCGTCGCCACGCGCTGCAGCCGGGCGACGTAGCGGTTGAGCGCCTTGGTGGACGGCGACCGGTGGCCGGGGATCTCCGGCAGGGCCAGGTCGCCCAGGGCGTTCAGCTGCCACACCGGGTCGATGATCCGGCCCGCGGCGCGGAAGAAGCGCCGGGCCAGGTCGGCCCCGCCGTCCTCCAGGCACCGGCGCAGCGCTTCGGACTCCAGCGCGGCGACCGTCATGCCCTGGCCGTAGATGGGGTTGAAGCTGCACATCGCGTCACCGAAGACCAGCAGGCCCGGCGGGAACCCCCGCAGCCGCTCGTACCGGCGGCGCAGGCTGGCCGGGAACCGGTGCGTCCGGATCGCGGTGAGGGGTTCGGCCGCGGCCACGGCGTCCTGCACGTCCGGCGGCGCGGACCGCTTGAGGAACGCGAGGAACTCCGCCTCGTCGGTCGGCGGGTGGTCGCCCGCCATGCCGACCTGCGTGACCATCCACAGCCCGTCCTCCTGCGCGGCGAACGCGAACCCGGTCGGCCGGCCCGGCACCGGGCCCACGAGCACGAGCTTGTCGGGGAACGGCTCGGCCGGCCGCACCAACCGGCTCGCGTAGACCATGTTGACGTCGATGCGCTCCTCGGCGGGCGTCGGCAACCCCCACGACGCCAGCCACGACCGCGCCCGCCCGGACCGGCCCATCGCGTCGATCACGAGGTCCGCGGCCAGCTCCTCCTCGACGCCGCCGCGCACGACCCGCACCCCGGTCACCCGACCGTTCGACAGCACGGGCCCGACCACGTCGCACTCCGGCAGGAGCCGCACCCCGGGCTGGTCGGCGACCCGCGCCCGGACCGCGCCCTCCAGCACCGGCCGGGTCACCTGGACGTCGGCCGCGCCGGTGTCCACCCGCACCATGGGGTGGCCCGCGAGCACGAACCGCGCGTCGACGTTGAAGCCGACCGGGAGCGCGCCCTTGGCCAGCAGCTCCTCGGTGAAGCCCGGGAACATCCCGTTCAACGCCTGCTCGCCGCGCAGCAGGATGGTGTGGAAGTGCCGGGCCTGCGGCACACCGCGCCGGTGCCCGGCATCCTCGGGCAGCGGGTCGCGGTCGACCACCGTGATCCGGTCGTAGAAGCCCACCAGCGCGCGTGCCGCCAGCAGACCGCCCATGCTCGCGCCCAACACCACCGCATGCGTCATCCGGCGACTGTGGCAGCTACCGGGGGGCGGGCGCTTATCCGGATTTGCGGACCTTCCCCGACCGCAGGCCGAGGAGGTCGGCCAACGTCCCGAGCTGGTGCTCGAAGTGGGCGGCGCGGTCGGTGACGCTGCCCCGGTACTGGCCGAACAGCTCGAAGCTGATCAGGCCGAACAGCGCGGTGAACGCCAGGAACCCGCGCGCCAGCAGGTCGTCGCCGATGGCGAGCCCCAGGTCGTCGCGCAGCGCGGCGAGGTCCGCGCCGAGCGGCCCGCCCAGCGCCGGCCGCTCCTCCTGCTCGCGCTGCGCCTCCACCAGGAGCGCCAGCAACAGGAACGACACCCGGGAGCCCGGGGCGCCGGTCCGCTCCGGCGGCGCCTGGTAGCCGGGCACCGGGCTGCCGTAGACCAGGGCGTACTCGGCGGGCCGCTCGACGGCCCACGCCCGGGCCGCCCTGCCGATCGCGAGCCACCGGCCGCGCAGGTCGTCGCGGGCGCACGCGCGCTCGGCCGCCTCGACGGCCTCGCCGAGCGAGTCGTAGGCGTCCACGATCAGCGTGGTCAGCAGCTCGTCGCGGCTGGGCACGTACCGGTACACCGCGGACGACACGATGCCCAGTTCGCGCGCGATCGCCCGCAGCGACAGCGCGGCGCCGCCCTCGCGGGCCAGCTGCTCGCGGGCGATGCGCTTGATGTCCTCGATCGCCTGGGCCCGTGCCCGCTGCCTCGGTGTGCCGGTCATGGCGGTGATGATCGCGCATCACGAGAGCGGGAGCAACAAAAGAGAGCAGTGCTCTTGACAGCGCCCGCGCACTGCCGCAGGATTCCGACTGCGAGAGCAGTGCTCTCTAAAACGACTAGCGCTCACGGAGACGTCATGGACAAGCACGGGACAGCCGCCGCCGCGTTCGGCCTCGCCGGCGCGTCCTTCCTGCTCTACCCGGTGCTGCGGCCGTACTCGGACGAGGCGGTGGTCGAGGGCCTGCGCGTCATGGGCACGTCCGCGTGGGTCGTCGCGCACCTCTTCGCCGTGGGCGGCTTCCTGCTGGTGGGCCTCGGCCTGCTGGCGGTGGCGAGATCACGGGCCGCCGCGGTGACGCTCACGGGGGCGCTCCTGACGTCCGTCTACTACGGCGCGGAGACGTTCGGCCTGCACGCGATCGGTTCGCGCGCGGCCGACGACCCCGACCCGGCGCTGCTCGACCTGGTGGACGCGATCCGCTACCAGCCCGCCGCGATCACGATCTTCGCCGTCGGCCTGCTCGCGCTCGCCGCGGGCGCGGTGCTGGCCGCCGCGCAGCTGCGCAGCCGGGCCGCGATCCCGTACGCGCTGGGCTTCGCCCTCTTCCTGCCGCAGTTCTTCACCGCGCCGCCGGTGCGGGTGGCGCACGGCGCGCTGCTGCTCGTGGGCTGCTGGCTCGTCGCCCGCGAGCTGTGGCGGCGACGGGGTTGAGCGCACGGTGGACGGACCGCGCGCCGGGTCCCCGGCGCGCGGTCCACCGCGTCAGAACGTGAGGCGCCAGGCGTCCACGTAGCCGGTGTCCTGGCTGTAGACGTCCTGCACCTTGAGCCGCCACGTGCCGTTGGCGACCTCGGAGGAGGCGTTGACGGTGTAGGTGGTGACCAGGTTGGGGGTGCTGGAGCTGCTGGAGTTCTTCAGCCGGTAGGCGGAACCGTCCGGCGCGACCAGGTCCACGACCAGGTCACCGCTCCACGTGTGCTTGATGTCCACGCCGACCTGCAGGGTGGACGGCGCGTTGCCCGTCACGCCGGAGACGGTCACGTTGCTGTAGACGGCCGCGCCCGCGTCGGGGATGGCCACGTCGGTCAGGTTCTCGAAGACCTTGCCGGGCGGCTGCGGCGTGCCGCCGAGGTTGGCCGCCGCCTGGTTGATGGCCGCGGCGAACGTGCTGACCTCCGTGTAGACACCGGGGTTGCTCGCCCGCGCGCACCCGTTGCCGTGGCTGACGATGCCGACCTGGACCCACGCGCCGTTGTTGTCGCGGCGGAACATCGGGCCGCCCGAGTCGCCCTGGCAGGTGTCCACACCGCCCGCGAGCTTGCCCGCGCACAGCTCCGCGGCCGGGATCAGGTCCGCGTAGTACGGGTCGGAGTTCTTGCACGTGGTGTCGTCGATGTAGTCGACGTTCGCCTTGAGCAGGTAGCGGGACTGCGCGCCGTTCTCGCGCGTGGCGCCCCAACCGGCCACGGTGAACACACCGGTGTTGTAGGCCGCCGTGGTGGCGATGGGCAGCAGCGCCGCACCGGTGATCGGGCTCGCCAGCTTGATGATCGCCCAGTCGCCGCCGGTGGCGGTGTCGTAGGTCGCCGACCGGTGCACGTAGGTGGACGTGCGCGTGGTGCGCGAGGTGTCCTGGAGGTCCGCCACGCCGTAGGTGGCGGTGATGGAGGTGTTGTTGCCGGTGCGGGTGACGCAGTGCGCCGCCGTCAGCACCAACTGGTCGGTCAGCATCGAGCCGCCGCAGCCCATGGACAGGCGGACCATCCAGGGGAACTCGCCTTTCGCGGCCTGGGTGCCGCCGACGACCATCGGCGTCGGGTTGCCGGTGTCCGGCGCCGGCGGGGCGGCGACCGCCTGGCCCGCGAAGGCGGCCAGGACGGCGACGATGCCCGCCCCGAGGGCGAGCGTCTTTCTCACGGTGTCGCGCACGGTTTTCCTTCCCGCGCCCGGCCGGGGTCGTGCTCGCAGGGTGGCCGGACGTCGAGATCGCAGGGAACTGCCCAGCCGGCCCCTCTGCCGGCGACTCATCGTCTGCGGTCGGGAAGCCGCTCACAATCCTTCGATCGACGGGAGTTCGGTACTAGCGGATCGTCGATGCGGTGACGGTCGGCGGCGCCGCGCCGAGGAAGAAGATGCCCTTGAAGCCGGGCGTCTCGAAGCCGGCGCTCGGGTTGCGGCGCAGGGTGGACGACTCCACGACCATCGTGCCGGTGCGGTCGTTGCTGACGAAGAACACCGCGCCGCCGCCCTCGTTCGCCTTGTTGTCCTCCAGGAGGCTGCCGGCGATGCGGACCGTGAACGCGTTGCCGTCGGCGTAGATCGCGCCGCCGCTGCCGCCGCCCGGGGTGCCCGCGCGGGCCGGGTTCGCGCCGCTGCCGATCGCGGAGTTGTTGCGCAGCACGCTGTTCAGCACGACCCACGACACGCCGATGCCGCTCAACGCACCGCCGTTGGCGCACGCGCCGCCGTCGAACGTGCTGCCGACCACGAACACCGGCCGCCCCGCCGACTGGCTGAGCACCCGCATCGCCGCGCCGCCGAGGTCCGGTCCCGTCGCGCCGCACCGGTTGCGCAGGAACGTCGAGTTCACCACCTTGACCCGACCGCCCCGCACGAACACCGCGCCGCCGCCCTCGGCCGCGCCCGCCGCGTTGCCGTCCGCCAGCGTGAGGTTCTGGATGGTCAGCCGCGGGTGGTCCTGGTCCTGGCAGTGGGACGTGGTGATGCCCAGCGCCTCGTCGCACGTGTTCTGGTAGAGGATGCGGCGCTGGCCCGCGCCGCTGAGGGTGACCAGTCCCCCGCCGTCGAGCACGACGTCCGGCGCGCCGTCGTTGCGGACCTGGGCGGTCACCGTCATGGTGATCGTGACCGGGTCCGGGCCGCAGTCGAACGTGGTGGTCCCGCCCGCCGCGACCGCCGCGACGACGGCCTGGGCCGTGCAGCCGGCCGGCGTGCCGTCGCCGATCACCCTGGTCGGGTGGGACGTGTCCGCGGCGGCGGCCTCCGGTGGCACGCGCGCCGCGCCGTCCGGGTTGCCCGCCGGCCGGGGCGAGGGTCGGGTGGTCGGCGGTGACGCGCTCGTGGCGGCGGTCGTCGGCACGCCGGTGGTCGACGCGCCGGTGGTCGGCGCAATCGTCGTCGGTGTGGTCGTCGACGTGGCCGGGGTGCTCGGCCCGGTGGCGAACGGCGGCGCCGGCGTGCACGCGGCCAGCAGCAGGAGGAGCACCAGCGCACCACGGGACATGGCGGCGACCTTATCGCCCGGTCGTGGGCCGGCTTGACTTCCGAGGGTGTGAGTGGTTGCTTACACCCGTGTCCGCCGCATCGAGCGACCGCCGGCTGTCGACCGCCGAGGAACGTCGCGGGACGGTCCTGCGCACCGCGCTCGGCGCGTTCGCCGCCCGCGGCTACTACGGCACCACCACGGGCGAGGTCGCGAAGTCGGCCGGCATCTCGCAGGCGTACGTGTACCGGCTGTTCCCCGACAAGGAAACCCTGTTCCTGGCCGTGGTGGAGCACTGCTTCGCGCGGATCAGGGAGAGCCTGGCCGACGGGGTGGCGCGGGCCCGCGGCAGCACGCCGGAGGCGGTGCTGGACGCGATGGGCGAGGCCTACGCCCGGTTGATCGCCGAGGAGGACGTGCTGCTCCTGGTCCAGATGCACGCCCAGTGCGCGGCGATCTCCGAACCGGCCGTGCGCGAGGTCGTCCGGGACGGCTACGCCAGGACGGTCGAGTACGTGCGGGGCGTGTCCGGCGGCGACGAGGACCAGGTGCAGGGCTTCTTCGCCAGGGGCATGCTGTGCCACCTGGTCACGGCGGTGGGCGCGGACGCGGTCGACGCGCCGTGGGCGCGCACGCTGGCGAAGGGCATCCGCCACTACTGACCCGCCCGGCGGGCCACGCGGCCGTCGCTTCGGTCGCCCGAGGTGAGTGACCGACCAGTCATCGGGTCCGGCACGACCGCCCTCGCGCGAGAGGCGGTCGTGCCGGCGTCCCCGTCAGCCGTTCGGCGTGGTGATCACCGAGAACGTCGACCGCAGGCTCGCGTAGCGGGTGTGGATGTCGTTCAGGATGGTGTCGATCGGCACGTAGTTGTTCAGCTCACCGGCGAAGCAAGGGCCCCGCCGGTCCTGCTGGCTGCCCTCCAGGATGCCGAGCGCGGTGTGGTCGACCTGGCTGAACAGCGGGCCGCCGCTGTCGCCCCGGCGGGCGCAGAGGTCGGTGTTGATGCCGACGTCCGTGGACAGCACGCGACCGCAGCGGGTGCCCACGAGGTACCCCGCGCCGGCTCCCGTGTCGATCGCACCCGGGTAGTCCGCGGTGTTCGACCCGGACCCGGAGGCGCACACCACCCAGCCCGCCTTGACCTCGGCCAGGCCGTGCACGCCGGTGATGTACTCGTCCACCGACGTGGCCTGCTGGCCGCACGGGGTGTCGGCGTTGCTGTCCGCGCCGCCGTTGCGGCAGTACTTGAGCACCCGGTTGCGGCCCGGCTGGCTCTCCAGCCACGTCTGCCGGGTCGGGGTGTCGACGTACAGCAGCGCCGCGTAGTCGTACGGGTAGGAGTTCTTCTCGATGCCGTGCTGCTGCAGCACGGGCACGCCGTTGTGCCGCGTCGGCGTGTTGTTGGTCTTGCCCGCCATGCAGTGCCCGGCGGTCAGCACCCAGCCCTTGCCGGGGTGGCCGCCACCGGTCGAGCGCAGGTTGAACCCGGCCGTGCAGCCGCCCCACGTGCCGTCGTCCCGCTGCAGGTCCAGCCGCAGCCCGCCGCGCATCGGGCCGCGGCCCGCGCACGACAGCGGGTGGCAGAAACCCTGGTCGGGGTAGGTGGCCGCCTTCGGCCGCGGCTGGGCCAGGACCCTGGCCCGCACGGTCAGCCCGGGTTCCTCGGCGACGGCCCGACGTGCCGCGTCGGCCTCGCGCGCCGGCTCGCCACCCCGGGCCGCCTTCTCGTCCGCGACCCACGAGCGCTCCCACAGGACCACCTCGTTGTCGCGCTCGCTGACCGCCGGCAGGTACACCGCGTCGGCGCCCGCCCCGACCTTGGCGGCGATCCGGTCCCTGACCGCGGTCAGGTCGGCCAACGAGGTCCGCACCGCCCGCGTGCGGACCCGCGCCCGGTCGGGCAGGTCCCGCAGGCGCGGTTCGGCGGCGGCCGGGTCGGTCATGGCCACCACCAGCTCGCCGGCGTCCTGGTCCAGCCACATGCCGCCGTACTCGCCCGGGTTCTCGGCGCGCAGCACGCGGTCCAGGCGCACGGCGTCGTCCTGCAGTTGGAGCCGGCGCAGCGCCTCCCGCTCGCTGACGCCGTAGTTCTCCACGAGGTACCGCACGGACTCCGCGACCGCCGCCGGGTTCAGCGAGGTGCGGGTCGGTGGCGCCGCGGCGGCTCCCCCGGTCGCGCTCAGCACGGTCGCCGTGACGACCAGCGAGACGGCCAGGGCCCCCAAGCCCCTTGCTCTGCCCACTGACATCTCCTTGTTCGGTGATTCCGGAACACGGGCATTCAACCCGGCGCGCCCCGGTGCCGGGGGCGTTGCGCCGAAGAAGGCTCACACGTCGAGGAACGGGATCAGCTGCTCCTCCTCGTAGGTCAGGTGCGCCTCCAGCTCGCCGACCAGCTCGTCGACGTCGGCGAGCAGGGTCGCCGCGTCACCGCGTTCGAGCGTCCGCCGGAGCCGCTCCAGCAGTTCCGCGAGCCGCTGGTGCTCCCGGTCGAGGCGGTCGACGGTCGGCGCGAGTTCCGGGAACCGCTCGCGCAGCGCCGGGAACACGCCGCCGTCCTCGGCCGTGTGGTGGAACCGCAGGCCCTGGCACGCGGTCAGGCAGTTGACCTTGAGCTGCGCGCCGAGGGTGGGCTTGGACTCGGCGACCTCGCGGCGGATGGTCGCCAGCTCGCGGCGGAACGCGTCGTGCACGAGCTTGAGCGCCGCGCCCGGGCTGGAGGCGTTCGGCGGGCCGGGGGCGATGCGCGTCAGCGCCACCACGGGGATGCGCCGCGACGTCTTGGCCTGGTACGCCGCCCAGCCGGGCTCGGCTTCGACGGCCCGCTCCCAGAGCCCGTCGCGCTCCGGTCCGGTGAGGACGGTGGCCCGGGCGTCGTAGGTGAAGACCCCGTCCTCGACCTGGACGACCGGGTTGGCCACCAGGTTGTGGTACCAGTCGGGGTGCCGGGGCGCGCCGCCCGCGGAGGCGAGCACGACGATCCGGTCGCCGTCGGGCAGGTAGCCGAGGGGGTTGGTGTGCCGGGCGCCGGTCCGGGCGCCGGTGGTCGTCAGCAGGATGAGCCTGCCCCCTTCGAACGGCCCGCCGACGCGGCCCGCGTTGGCGCGGAACTCGTCGATGACCTGTCGGTTGAAATCCACGTGCGGTTCTCTTCCTATTTTGGGCATGACCGGTCGACCACGGGCGAATTCGGCCGTGGTTTTTCGGTGAAGGTTTTGTGGAGGCGCGCGGGCGCGGTTCGACCGCGTCCCGCGGCGGGACGTGCCGGTGGCAACGCGTGGTGGTGGTGCTCGCGGGCGCATCGCGCGGACGTGCGCGGAAACCCGGGATCGAGGCGGGCCCCTGGCCCACCCGGCGGTCAAACCCCGGCCGGGTGACTCTCTCGCTCGTGGCCCACGTGGGCCGACCCGGCAGTCACGGGCGGAGCCTATCCCGGGAATGCGCGGCGGCACAACTCCCGAATTGCGCGCGACGATCGGGAGGTGCGCCCGTCACCATTCCGCCGTTGTTCGCGGTGTTGTCCGCCGCGACCGCCGCGGACCGCCGTCGCGACCGTCAGGCGCGCATGACCGCGGCGATCGGGATGCGGGCCGCACGCAGCGCGGGGACGAGGCCGCCGAGCACCCCGGCCACCAGTCCCGCGACCACCCCGGCCACGCCCGCCTGCCACGGGAACGCCGTGCCCTCCAGCGCCGGGTACCGGGAGCCGAACGCCGCGAGCGCGAGCTGGAGCCCCACCACGCCGACGCCGATCGCCAGGGCCGCCGTCAGCAGGCCGGTCAGCAGCGTCTCCGCCAGCACGATGCCGGCCAGCAGCAGCCGCGGCGTGCCGACGGCGCGGCGCAGCGCGAACTCCTCGACGCGCTCGCCGACGGTGGCCAGGCCGACGTTGAGGATGCCCGCCACGCCGATCAGCAGCACGAGCGCGGCCATGCCGAGGAAGATCCAGCGCAGCAGGGCCAGCTCGGTGGACCGGCGCTCCACCGTGGAGACGGTGTTGACGTGGATGCTGTCCGCGGGCGTGCCGGCCGCGACGAGCCTGGCCCGCAGGGTGTGCTCGACCTCGTCGGCCGTCGGCGCCAGGAGCACCTGCAGGCCCGGGCCCGAGGCGTCGCCGCCGACGCGGGCGACGGGCACCCAGTTCATCAGCTCGTCGGCGCGCACGTAAGCGGTGGGCTGGTAGCCCCCGTCGTCCACCACGCCGACGAACCGCGGCGTCGGGTTGGCGGTCGCGCCGTCCACCCGCATCTCGGCGGGCACGTGGTAGCGGGTGAACGCCTCGGCGGCGTGCTGGTTCAGCACGAGCCGCGGCGCGAGCGACGGCTCGCCGGTGAAGTCGAGCCACCCGCCCCGCGCCGGGCGGAACGGCCGGAACGGTCGGATGTCGCCGGTCAGCCCCACGAGCTGCAGCTCGATCGCCTGGCCCGGCGGCGCGCCCGCGGTGCCGTCGTCGACCTCGTGACAGCCGCTCCGGTCGCACGTCATGCGCGGCCCGCTGTAGCCGCCCACCTCGTCCACCGGGCCGCCGCCCTCGTTGACCGGCTTCACGCCCGGCTCGCCGATCACGGCCCGCACGCTGGTCACGGCGACCGCGTCGGCGCGGCCTCCCACCACGTCCAGCGCCACGGGCACGTTGCGCCCCTCGGGCGACAGGTAGATCTGCCGGGTGCCGTCCTTGCCCTGGGACAGCTCGACGTCGGCGAGCACGGCCCGGTTCGCGACCTCCGCGCCCGCCTGCACGACGACCACCGCCAGCACGCCGAGGAACAGGCTGACCATCGACAGGAACGTGCGCAGCTTGCGGGCCCTGATGCCCTGGCCGCCGATGACCAGCGCCGCCCGGAGCCTGCCCGACAGCCCGATCACGCGACCACCCGCGGCCCGGCCGGGCGCAGCACGCCGTCGGACAGGTGCAGCACCCGGTCCATCTTCGCCGCGTGGTCGTGGTCGTGGGTGACCAGCACCAGCCCGCACCCCTGCTCGGTGGCCCGGCGCAGGACCTCGACCACGAGGGTGCCGGTCTCGGTGTCCAGCGCGCCGGTCGGCTCGTCGGCCAGCAGCACGCGCGGTTCGCGCACGAGGGCGCGGGCGATCGCGACGCGTTGCTGCTCACCGCCCGACAGGCGGGGCGGCTTGTGCTTGGCCAGGTGGCCCACGCCGACGCGGTCCAGCGCGGCCAGCACCTTCGCCCGGCGCTTGCGGCGCGGCAGCCAGCCCTGGCCGTTGACCAGCGCCATGGCCACGTTCTGCGCCGCGGTGAGGTGCTTGAGCAGGAAGAAGCGCTGGAACACGAACCCGAACTCGGCGCTGCGCAGGGCGGCGGCGCGGCGCTCGGGCACGCGGGTGATGTCCCGGTCGCCCAGCAGGTACTGCCCCCCGTCGGGCCGGTCGAACAGGCCGATCAGGCTGAGCAGCGTGCTCTTGCCCGAGCCGGAGCGGCCGAGGATGGCGACGCTGTCGCCGGGGTGCACGGTCAGGTCGACGCCCGCGAGGATGGCGCGGGGCTCGTCCTGGCCCTTCAGGGTCTTGGTGATGCCGGTGAGCCGGAGCAGCGGCTGCGGCGGCACGGCGAGCGGCGGCGCGGCGAGCGGCGGTGTGGTCAGGGGCGGTGTGGTCAGGGGTGGCGTGGTCACTTGCCCGCTCCCGGCTCGCCCTGGCCGGTGGGCGCGGCCGGTGGCAGGTCCGGTCCGGGCACGGCGAGCGTCTCCTCGCCCGTCAGGCCGGACCTGACCTCCACGACCTTGCCGTCGGTGAGGCCGAGCTCCACGTCGACGGTCCGCTTCGCGCCGTCGGCGGCGACCACGTCGACCTTGCCCCGGCCCTGGCCGCCGGCGACCGCCTCGACCGGCACGACCAGCGCGTCCCGCACCGACGCGGTGACCAGTTCGAGGGTGGCGGCGGCACCGTTGACCATCTTGACGTCGGCGGGCGCGGTGCACACCAGGCGCAGGCCGGTCGGCTCGGAGGAGGTGTCGGGCTGCTGCCGCCGGTTCGGCGCCCGGTCACCGTCGGCCGGGGTGTCGTCGGGCTCCTGGGCGGGCGGCGCCGCGGGCGCGGTGCCCGCGGGCAGCGCGGCGATCGTGCCGAGCAGCGCGCACGGGAACGGGCCGGGTCCGTTCTTGATCTGCGCCCGCACGGTGCCCTGCACCGCGTCGGCGACCTGGTAGGCCTGGGCGCCGTCGAGCTCGGCGACGATGCCGTAGCCCGCGAGCTTCGCCGAGACGACGGGCATGCCCGCGGTCACCCGGGCCCGGTCGTCGACCAGGCGACCGCCGAACGTGGCACCGGCGGGGATGTCGACGTTGTTGGGCTTGCCGTCCTGCCACACCGTGGCGACCCGGGTGGGCTTGGTCGGCGTGCCGGTCTGCTCGGTGGTGGTCCAGTAGCGGACCTCGCCGTCGACCGGGGCCGCGACGCCGAACACCGGGTTCATCGTGACCTCGCCCGTGAGCGAGACCTTGTTCGACAGGTCCTGCCTGGTCGGCTTGGCCGTGGTCTGCACGGTGCCGCGCGGCGCCAGCCCCGGGTCGAGCGGTTCGGCTCCCGTCGACGTGCACGCGGCCGCGGTCAGCGCCACTGCGGCCAGTCCGCACGCGCGGACGAAGGCGTTCTTCGACACCGGTCCCCCCACAGCCGTTCCCCGATCCGGTCGCCAACCTACCGATATGACGCCGCTGGGCCGAGCGGGGTTGCCCGCCCGCGCGCAACCGCCCCCACCCGGTCCGGGTGGGGGCGGTTGCGACTGCTCGGGATTACGCGACCGCGTGCAGGTTGCCGTCCGCGCCGGCGAGGCAGCGGGCCGAGGACGCGCCGCCGTTGACGAACTCGGTGATGCACCGGCCGAGCTGCGCGTGGGCGGCGGCGTTCGGGTGGAACGACTGCTGGGCCAGGTGGATGCCGATGGCGTCCAGGCCGCCGGTCACCAGCGCGTACGGGTCGACGGTCAGCCGGCGCTGCCACTCGCCCGTCGAGCTCTCGCCCTGGCTGCACGCCTCGCGGTTCTCCGTGGCGCGGGAGAAGTCGAGGAACTTCACGCCGGCCCGGGAGGCGACGCCGCGCAGCGCCTCGGACAGCTGCGGCACGGCGACCGTGCGGCCGTAGGCGGCGTCGGGCAGGCGCAAGGGGCAGCCCTGCGGGCCGTGCAGCAGGCGGTCCATCTTCTCGGTCACCGGGGAGGCGTACGAGGTGAGGACCAGGTTGTAGGAGGAGGCGGCGTAGCCGGCCTGGCTCATCGCCGAGCGCACGTCGCGCAGGGCGTTCTCGACCTTCGGTGCCATCGCGGCGAGCCTGCCCGGCCACTCGCGCTCCAGCGTGGAGCGGCAGCTCGGGCCGAACGGGTTCACCCACGCGGCGACGCAGTCGACCATCGTGTCGGCGAAGCGCACGTCGTCGTTCGCGCCGACCTGCACGACGACGGTCGTGACGCGGTACTGGCGGGCGACGTCGATCAGCCGCCGGGCCTGGGAGCCCTCGGTGTAGTGCACGGTGTCGGCCAGCGACACGTTGGCCGAGTCCGCGCCCGAGCAGGCCAGGTTGACCGTGCGGTCGGCCAGCTGGGTGCGGTGGACCATGGCCTGGGTGGAGCGGTGGCACCAGTTGCCGTTCTCCCCCTCGGTGCCCGCCTCGTAGGACCCGGCGCCCTCACCCGAGATCGCGCTGTCGCCCAGCGACACGACGGCGGTGGGCCGGTCGTCCGCCGCGCCGGCCGCGCCGGGCGCGACGAGGAAGGCGGAGCCGGTGAGCAAGAGCGCGCCGACGACGGCGCCAACCTGTTTGCGCGACACCACAGCCTCCAAGGGTGGGCCGTCGATCGGACGTGATCCGACCGTAGGGTGCGCGTAACGCGCGGGCAACGTCCGATCGGCTGCTTCGCCGGGACCTTCGGCTGTCCGCAGGCTGTCCACAGTGGAGCGCCCGAGCCGAGGGCGCGGCGCGGTGGGGCGGGTACCGCCCCACCGCGCCGGGTGGGACTACTCCTCGTCGAAACCGCCGAAGTCGTCGCCACCGAAGTCGTCGCCCTCGTCGAACACCTCGTCCACGACCTCGCCCAGCACCATGCCGCCGACCACGCCCGCCGCGACGCCACCGACGACCGCGCCCATGCCCGGCCCGCGGTGGTCGCCGTAGTGCCCGTGCTCGCCGTAGTGCCCGTGGTCGCCGTACGCCGCGTGGCCGCCGCGCTGGGCGACCTGCGCCAGCCACTGGTTGATCGCGCCCGCCCAGTCGGTGCGCAGCGCGTCGGCGTGCGAGGCGTGGAACCGGCCGAAGGCGTCGGAGCCCGACGAGAACAACCCGCCCCGCTTGTCGGCCTCCAGCACGACGACCAGCTCGTGCGGGCTGGTCACGAAGGTCAGCTCCACCTGGTTGACCGCTCCCGCGAACTGCGCCGGCGGGTAGAACTCGATCTCCTGGTAGAAACCCAGCTCCTGGTGGACGCCGTGGATGCGGCCCGCTTCGACGTCGGTCGAGCGGAACTGGAAGCCGAGCCGGCCGAACGCCTCCAGCACCTGGTCCTGCGCCGGCAGCGGCCCGACGAGCACCGGGTCCAGGTCGCCCTTGTCGGGCGCGCCGGAGATCACCAGCTCGGTCCGCACGCCCACCGTCACCCCGGGCAGCGGCTGACCGCCGACGGCCGTGATCGGCGTTTCCCAGGGCAGCGGCAGCTGGAACGGCACGGTCACCGGCTGACCGGCCGCGACCCGCACGTCCCGCGCCACGTCCAGGCGCAGGAACTCGGCCGTGCCGCCGAACTCGTGGTCGCCGTGCTCCACCTCGACCCTGGTGACCAGCGAGAGCACGATCCGGTCGAGGTGGGCGTCGGCGCTGCCGCCCTGGATGCGGACCTGCCCGGTGATCACCTGGCCGGGCTGGGCGTGCGGCGTGTCGAGGACGGTGTCGACGGACGGTCCGCCGACGCCGAAGGCGCTGAGCATCCGCTTGAACATGGGGTGGGGTCCCTCCGGGGGATCTGCTATCTCGGTTGGTCGGTCTCGTCCTCGAAGTCGCCGATCAGCTCTTCGAGGAGGTCTTCGAGCGCGGCGATGCCGACCACGCGGCCGCCCGCGTCCGCCACCAGGGCCAGCTGCGCCCGTTCGGCGCGCATCCGGGTCACCGCGCCCGCCACCGGCAGGTCGGCGGCCAGCGTCACCGGCGTCGTCATCAGGTCGCGGGCCGGGGTGTCGGCGCCGGCGGCGGTCGCCCGCACCGCCTCGCGGACGTGCACCAGGCCGACGAACCGCCCGTCGGCGCCGGTCACCGGGAACCGGGAGCGCCCGCTCTCGCGGCTGCGGCCCTCGATCGCCCGCGCGCCGGTGTGCTCGGCGACGGCCACGGCGTCCTCGACCGGCACCATCACCTGCGCGAGGGTGGTCTGCTGGAGCTGGAGCATCCTGGTCAGCAGCCGGCGCTGGCCCTCGGGGATCAGGCCGTGCTCGGCGGACTGCCGCACGAGCATCCGCACGTCGTCCGGGTGGTGCTCGCGGGTCAGCTCGTCCTTCGGCTGGACCTTGACCAGGAGCAGCAGCGCGTTCGTGGTCGCGTTGAGCGCGCCGAGCAGCCCGCGCACGGCGCGCGCGAACGCCCGGAACGGCAGGGCGAGCAGCAGCGCCGACCGCTCGGGGTGGGTGATCGCCCACGACTTCGGCGCCATCTCGCCGACCACCATGTGCAGGAACACCACCAGCACCAGGCTGATCGCGAACGCGATCGCGTACGACAGCCCGGACGGCAGGCCGACCGCGAGGAGCAGCGGGTCGAGCAGGTCGGCCACCGCGGGCTTGGCCAGCGCGCCGAGGCCGAGCGTGCACAGCGTGATGCCGAGCTGCGCGCCCGCGAGCATCAGCGACAGCTCGCGCACGCCCGCCAGCGCGGCCCGCGCCGCCCGGCTCCCCTCGGCCGCCTCCTCCAGGCGGTGCCGCTTCGCGGCCATCAGGGCGAACTCCGCGGCGACGAAGAACGCGTTGGCCGCCAACAGGAACAGGGACAGCAGCAACGACCAGGTGGTGCTCATCGCCGCACCCCCGTGGTGAGCAGCACGCGGCTGGGCACGTGCCGGGCCACGGCCGTCACCCGCACGCGGACCGAGCCGGTGTCGACCTCGTCGCCGACGTCGGGCGTGCGGCCCAGCCGGTGCAGCACCAGGCCGGACACGGTGTCGTAGCTGTCGTGCGCGGGCAGCTCGACGCCGGTGGCGTCGGCGATCTCGTCGATCCGCAGCCGGCCGGGCACCTCCCACCCGTCGGCGCGCCGCTCCACGGTGTCGCGCACCACGTCGTCCTCGTCGTGGATCTCGCCGACCAGCTCCTCGGCCAGGTCCTCCAGCGACACCACGCCCGCGAAGCCGCCGAACTCGTCCACGACGCAGGCGAGCTGGCGGCGTTCCGCGCGCAGCCGTTCGAGCACCGCGGGCAGCGGCAGCGTGGCGGGGACCACGAGGGCCGGGGACGCCACGTCGCCGACCGGGGTCGTGGCCCGGTCCTCGGGCGGCACGGTCAGCGCCTCGGCCAGCCCGACGACGCCCCGCAGGTCGTCCAGGCCGTCGCCGACGACGGGGAAGCGGGAGTGGCCGGTGTCCAGCAGGTCGACCACGCGCAGGACGGGTTCGTCGGCGCGGACGACGTGCACGGACACGCGCGGCGTCATGGCCTGCTCGGCGACGAGGCCGCGGAAGTCCAGGCCGCGGTCGAGCAGGCGGGACAGCTCGGGGTCGAGGTGGCCCCGCTCGTGCGCCTCGCCGATGATCCGGCGCAGGTCGTCGGGCGTCGCGCCCTGCGGCAGCTCCTCGACGGGCTCGATGCCGACCGCGCGCAGCAGCCGGTTCGCCGCCGCGTCGAACAGGCGGATCACCGGGCCCGCGAGCTTGAGGTAGACGAGGGTGGACGCGCTCAGCGCCTTCGCCAGGCGTTCCGGTTCGGCGATGGCGAGGTTCTTCGGGAACAGCTCGCCGAGCACCATCTGCACGGCCGTGGCGAACGTCAGCGCGAGCGCCATGGACAGCGTCACGGTCACCGTCCGGGACAGGCCGGTGTGCCCGAGCAGGGCGGCCGTGCCCTCGCCCAGGAGGGGTTCGGCGACGTACCCGGCGAGCAGCGCGGTCACCGTGATGCCGAACTGGGCGCCGGAGAGCATGAAGGAGAGGCGCTGCGTGACGCGGTAGGCGCGGTCGGCGGCCTTGTCGCCGTGCTCGGCCTGGGCGCGCAGGCGGCCCCGGTCCACGGCCAGGTAGGCGAACTCCTGGGCCACGAAGTAGCCGGTGGCGGTGGTGAGCAGCACGATCGCGAGCGTGCCGGTGAGGATCAACATGGTGCGGTGCCGGTGCGCCGGGCCTGGCCCGGCCGGCTACTGCCGTCTTCTGCCATACTTCACACTAGCACGTGGCACTGTACGGTTGAGGAGGTCCGGTGGCGGAGGCGCTGCTCAAGATCGGCGAGCTGGCCGCGCGGGCCGGCGTCAGCATCCGCACCGTCGACTACTACACGAGCCTGGGGCTGATCGCGCCGGCGCAGCGCACGGCGGGCGGCTACCGGCTCTACGCGCACGGCGACGTCGAGCGCATCCACCTCGTGCAGCGGCTGGAGGTGCAGGGCGTGTCGCTGGACGAGATCACCGCGGCGTTCCGCACGCGGCAGGCCGACGTCGGCCCGATCCTGGACCGGATCGACGAAGGGCTGCGGGCGTTGCAGGCGGCGGCGGAGTCGGCGTCGCCGGAAGCGCACGGCGTGCTGGCGGCGATCGCGAACCGGGTGCACTCGCTGATCACGCTGGCGCTGGAGATGCCGACCCTGCCGTGACCCGTCAGGCCGGTTCGACGCCCCGGTCGCCTGCTTGGCCGAACGCGAAGCGCGCCGGCAGCGGTGAGTCAGCGCCCGGCCGAGCTCCGCCTCGCCGACGGAAGCACGAATTCCCTTGCGCCACAGGCACTTCCGCCGTCGATCACGCCCGCTCGGCCTCCCGGCCGCGGGCAACGCGCCGCACACACGGGCACTGAGCGCATTTCACCCTTACGTAGCAGCGCGACGGGCATATCAGTGCAGCTCATCGGGTATTCGAAGGTCCCCACCCGGTTCGACGAGGAGCGGATCATGGGCACCTCAACCTCTTACCCCGTCGGGAGGTCGTGATGGCACAGTCGAAGGACCTGATCGACATCCGCAGCGGGGACCTCTTCCACCAACCCGTCCCCTACGGCCTGGTGTACCCGACCTGCACGGCCGACGGCGAAGCGCCGCCGAGCCAGCGCGGCCGCACCTGGGAACACCTGACCGCCTCCGGTCGCGTCCTGCAACCGGTATCGCGGTGAAGCGCGGTAGTTATCCCCCAACGGGGTCGCGGGCACTCGCCTGCGACCCCGTTCCCTTCCGCGGACGAGGAACCCCGGCGACAGCGGTGTGATCGACGACGGGCACGACGGCACACTCGCTCCACAGTGGACAGTGCGAGGCCCGCGCGACGACGAGGTCGCCGGCTCGACCGGGGTGGTGCCGCCGGCGCTCGGCCCGCCGGGCGACGCGTCGGGGTTCGCCGCCCGCCCGGCCCGGCGACCGCCTCACCCACCGTGGCGAAAAGCACGCTCCGCGTCAGCGTGATCGGTAGGCTGCGCGGTGGGGACGCAGCGGAGGAGGCCCGAGTGACGGCGAGCGACGGGCGGTTGGTCGGCGACCTGGCCAGGGCCATCGACGAGTCGGACTTCGCCTGGTCGCTCGTGCTCGTCGGCGAGGACCAGCGGGACAAGCTGGCCGCCCTGACCGGCGACCTGCTGGGCAAGCCGTCGGCCGACGGCGACGGCAAGCAGATCACCTCCGGTTACGCCTACTGGGGCATCGGCCCGACGATCGCCTGGGCGCACGCCTGCGCCGACCCGTTCTACCTGGTGATGAAGCAGAGCCTGGACTCGTTCACCCGCCGCTGGGGCCGGGTGCGCGGCCGGATCGGCGAGGGCTTCCACCACGTCAGCTTCGGCGTCGGCACCGGCCACAAGGACCGGCTCATCCTGGAGCACCTGCTGGAGCGCAACCCCGGCCTGCTCTACGTGCCGGTGGACATGAGCTCGGAGATGCTGCGGCTGGGCACGCAGGAGGCCACGCACCGGGTCGGCCTGCGCGGCCACCGGGTGGTCCCGGTGCAGCTCGACTTCGCCATCAAGGACAACCTGACCGAGCTGCGCGAGCTGGTCCACCGGCTGGTGGGCGACGAACCGGTGCTGTACTCGCTGCTGGGCAACACGCTGGCGAACTTCGACCAGGACGACGAGCTGCTGGCCAACCTGACCGCGCTGGCCCGGCCGCAGGACCTGTTCCTGCTGGAGGTCGCCACCACGGAGGCGTTGAGCGAGGACCTGGCGCACGACGCCGTCGAGGAGTACGCGCGCAGCCGCGCCTACCGCGAGTTCGTGACCAGCGCCCTGCTGCACAACACGGACCTGACGATCAACGTGGACGCGGTGCAGTTCCGCGGCTCGGTCGAGGGTGACCGGGCGCTGCGGGTCAAGGTGGTCTACCAGAACCAGACCGGCGAGGACATCCTGATGATGCTGCCCGACCGGACCAGGGTGGCGTTCCCCGATCGGGACACCATCCGCCTCTACCTGACCCGCAAGTACGCGCGCAAGGCGTTGGACCCGATCGTGCGGGCGGCCGGGATGCGCAAGGTCACCGGCACGCACTCCGACTTCGCGGTGCCGCGCTCGGCGCAGGGCTTCGGCATGGACCTGCTGCTGCTCGCGCCCGGCGAGCCGGTGCCCGCGCCCCGGCCGGACGACGACGTGGCCCGCGTCATCTGGGAGAACTGACGCCGATGACCCGCGTCGTGATCACGGTGCTCACGTTCGGCGCGCTCGCGGTCGCCACGGTGCTGGGCGTGGCGTGGTTCTTCGTCTCGCCGCCCGGCGACCGGTGGGAACCGGCGGTGAACTCGCTGGCGCTGCTCGCGGGCATCACCGGCATCTTCGCCGAGCGGTGGGCGGCGCAGCGCGAGCAGCGCGACCAGGCGCTCGACTCGATCCGGCTGGAGCTGGCCCGCAACGGGGAGACCCTGGACGGCGAGGCGTTCCGCGCGTCCGGCTCGCGCGGCAGGCGGGTGTACCCGCGGCTGGTGCAGTCGGCGGTGGACGCCGCGCTGTCCACGGGCGCGCTCAGCCCGCACCGGGACGCGGAGCTGATCGACCTGCTGCACCGGTGGCGCACGGCGGTCGCGTCGGTCAACCGCCGGCTGGAGCTGACCGAGATGCTGCTGTTCACCAGCGCCTCGGAGGAGAAGGCCGAGCAGTTCCACGCGGCCCTGCACAGCGCGAGCAGCTTCTTCCAGGGCGTCCGCGCGCTCCTGGACGAGGCGCGGGCCTACGTCGACCGGCGGCGTTAGCTCGCGGCCAGCAGTTCCCGCTCGTCCGGGACGAGCCGCAGCCGCTCCACCCAGCGGGCCACGACCGCGGGCTCCGGGCGCACCGGGCCGCGCAGCCTGGCCAGCACGAACGGCGGCTCGGAGCTGTCGCTCTCCACCGCGATCGACCAGCCGCGACCCTCGTCCCACAGCAGCGCCACGTCGCGGTCGGCGAAGCCCGGCAGGTGTCCGTCCAACGCCAGGTAGGCGCCCAACCCCGCTCCCCCGGACTGCGCGTACGAGCACTCGCCGCTCAACCCGAGCGCCCGCGTCACGTCCGAGACGTACGCGAGCAGCGCGCGTACGGCGCTTTCGTCATCGATCTCCCAGTCCATCACGCACCACCGTTCCCCGCCCCCGAGCACACGGTCCGCGCCGACCACTCGACGCGATCCGGGGTAGCCCGCCGGAGGGTTTCCAAAACCCGGCCGTTCCGACTTTTGTCACGGACGGGGCGTGCGCACGGCCACAGCGGCGATGTCGTCCAGGTACTCGGCGGTGAACCCGCCGGCGACGTTCTCCGCCTCGGCGATCACCACGGTCACCCCGTCGACCACGTCCGAGTCGTAGTTGAGCGCCGTGAACGGCACGTCCGCGACCTGCAACAACGAGCCGGACAGGGGCACGACGTCGCCCGTGCCGTGCACGTCCTCGAGCCGCTTGAACTCCCGTGCCCGGTCGGGGTCGGCGAACTCGACCCACGCGACGAACACGACGGCGGTGCCGCCCTTGTCGTCGGTCACGGTGAACAGCATCCGGTCGAGCCCGACGCAGGGTGAGGTCCGCAGCAGCTCCTGCACCTGGCCGAACGAGTGGGGCACGCAGTCGCCGTCGGCCCGGGCCGCCCGGTCCACCACGCGCAGCCCGCTGTCGCGCCACATCTCGTCCACGTCCGCGGGCGCGGCCAGGCCACTGGCCCCGGCGGCGACCACGCCGACCACCGCCGCGGCCGCGATCACACCACCCGACCCCACCCCGCCACCTCCCGCACCCGGTACCCGACCCACTGGTACCCGGTTCGACGGTAGCTCCCACCTGCCGCCGCCGAACAGGGCGACGCCGCCGGGCCGGGAAGGTCCCCACCGGGTGATCCGCGGCGGCGCGCGGGTCGTCGTGCCCCGGCGCCCGCCGCCTCCCCGGTGGGTTCGGCGGTCGTGGTCGCTGATCGCGCAACCGGACGCGGCTCGCGGCGACGGGCCGCGGCCGGGCGGCCGTGAGCACGCCCCGACGACCGCGGGACCGGCGCGGCCCGGGCCGGGACTGGTGGGTGGGTCCGCGCGAGCGGGCGTCGCCGGAGCCGTCGCCGGGCGGCGCGCGGCAGGCCGTGGAGTTCGCCCCGGCGCCGGGGCACCGGATGCCGCAGGTCGGCTTCGGGACCCCCGCCGTGGAGCCGCTCGTCCTCGCCGGGTCACCGAAGATCCGGGTGCCGGCCACCGCGGTCCTGATCACCGGCATCACCGGTGGGCGATCTCGTGGCGTGCGGTGCCGGTGGGCGTCACCGCGCCCGTCACCGGCCCTGCCGCACGACCGGTCGACCCGGCAGGGCGGGCTCCGTCCACTCGCGACCGATGACGGTGGTCGCCGGTCGCCGACCACCCGATCCGGTCAACGGGGGTCGAACGCGACCACCACCGACGCCATGTCCGCCTTCTCGCCGACCCGCTCCGCGGCGGCCCGGTAGTGCTCGCGCAGCACCCGCATCAACCGGTCGTCGGTGCCCGCCGCCGCCATCGCGGCCACGATCAGCTCGGCGTCCTTGACCGCGCCGTCGACCCCGAACGACGGCGGGAACTCGCCGTCGATCATCGTGCGCCCCTTGACCTGCGCGTAGGTGCTGTCGACCGGTCCGCCCGCGATGACTTCGAGGAACGCGTCGGGGTCCAGCCCGAGGCCCCGGGTCAGCGCCACCGCCTGTGCGGTCGCGGCCGTGATCGACAGGACCCACGAGTTGGCGGCCAGCTTCAACCGCTGCCCGTCACCGGCCCGCTCCCCCGCCCACACCGTGCGCAGGGCGACGGCGTCGAACACCGGCGCGACCACCTCGCGCAGCTCGACCGGCGCGGCGGCGAGCACCGTGAGCTTGCCCTGCTCCGCGGGCGCACGGGTGCCCAGCACCGGCGCGTCGACGAACGGCACGCCGTGCTTCGCGGCCAGTTCCGCCAGGTGCGCCACGCCGTCCAGGCCCACGGTGCCGCACTGGACCCACACCCCGCCGTCCTTGACCGCCGGCAGCGCCTCGGCCATCACCGCCGCGGTCGACTCGGCGTCGAACAGCATCGTGATCACGACGTCCGCGCCGACGACCGCGCTCTTCGGGTCGTCGGCGACCACCGCGCCGTCGTCGGCCAGCGGACGCGCCTTGGCCGCGCTGCGGTTCCACACGACCACGTCGAGCTTGGCCCGCAGCAGGCTCCGCGCCATCCCGGCGCCCATCAGACCGGTTCCCAACACCACCACGCGCATGGGCCAAGATTCCCCCACGGGCCGCGAACCCGCATCACGAGGGCAGCGCGGGCAGGTACGCCGGGGCGCGGCGGGCGTGGGCGGCCCGCTCGAACGCGGCGGCGAACCGCAGCACGGTCGCGTCCGCCCGGTTGCCCGCCATGAAGGACACCCCGATGGGCAGCGGCCCGGCGAACCCCGCCGGGACCGAGGCGTTCGGGTAGCCCGAGACGGCCGCCGGCGTCGAGGACCCCAGCACGTAGGCGTCACCGCTGCCGTAGGTGGTGCGCCACGCCGGCGCATTCGTGGGCGCCATGATCACGTCCAGCCGGTGCGCGGCCAGCACCTCGTCGATCGAGCGGCGCGCCAGCGTCGTCGCGGTGCGGCGCTGCTCGACGTACGCCGGGTCGGTAAGCGGGGGCGCCCCGGCCGCCTCGGCGAACAGCTCCTGGCCGAACCGGCTCAGCTCCACCGGGTCCGCCTCGTTGAACGCGATCAGCTCCCGCAGCGTGCGCGGCGCGCCCGGCCGCGTCGCCAGGTACCGCTCCAGGTCGTGCTTGAACTCCGCGATCAGCGCCGGGAACTCGGCCGCCTCGACCTGCGGCTGGTAGGGCAGCTCGACGTCGACCACCTCCGCGCCGGACCGCCGCAGCACGTCCACCGCCTCCCTCACGACCCGGTCCACCCCGGCGTCGCGGCCGGCGAGCCGCCACACGCCGACCCGCTTGCCGCGCAACGTCGCCGAACCCAGCCCGGCCGCGTAGTCGAACCGACCGCCCTCCAGCGCGGACATCAGGATCGCCGCGTCGACCACGTGCCGCGCCATCGGCCCCGCGGTGTCCTGCCGCGAGGAGATCGGCACGACGCCGTCGCCGCTGACCCGGCCGAGCGTGGGCTTGAGGCCCACCACGCCGTTCTGCCCGGAGGGGCACACGATCGACCCGTCGGTCTCCGTGCCGACGGCGACCTGCGCCAACGACGCCGCCACCGCCGCGCCCGACCCGGACGACGAGCCGCACGGGTTGTGGTCGAGCACGTGGGGGTTGTTGGTCTGGCCGCCCACCCCGGACCACCCGGACGTGGCGGAGGTGGAGCGGAAGTTCGCCCACTCGGACAGGTTCGTCTTGCCCAGCACCACCGCGCCCGCGTCACGCAGGCGGCGCACCAGCTCGGCGTCGTCGCGCGGCGGCACGCGCAGGGCGCGGGAACCGGCCGTGCTGCCCAGGGCCCTGGTGTCGATGTTGTCCTTCAGCAGGACCGGGATGCCGTCCATCGGTCCCCTGGCCCGGCCCTGGCGCCGGCGGCGGTCGCTCTCCGCGGCCTGGCCGAGCGCGTCGGGGTTGACCGCGATCACCGAGCGGACCCGGCCGTCGACGGTCTCCACGCGGCGCAGGTAGGCGCGGGTCAGGTCGACGGAGGTGAGCGTGCCCGCGTCCATCCGGTGGACCAGTTGCGGGATCGTGGCCGCGTCGAGGTTCTCGACCGGGCGGGTGTCGGCTTCGGCCGGCGGCGCGACGACGAGCACGCACAGCAGGGCCGCGAGCAGTGATCGCATGGTCGTAGCCCAGACCCGGCGGCGCGTCCGGTCAACCCGCCGAAGGTCTGGACCGCTCAGTCGCCCTTGGTGACGCGCGCGTGCAGGCGCTCCCGGATCTCGTCGGGCGTGTAGGCGCGGCGCTTGCGCTCCGCGCGGGCGATCACCACGCCGGTCGCCGCGACACCCGCGACACCGGCCAGGCCGAGCAGCTTCCACCAGCGCATCTGCCTAGGCTACCGGGATGGCTGGAACGAAGATCGGTCTGGACGAGGCGGTCGAACTCACCCGAACCGGCGACGTGTGGTTGTTCCGGGGCCGCTCGGCGGCCGACCGCGCGATCCGCGTGACGACGAACAGCCCGGTCAACCACGTGGGCATGACCGTGGCGGTGGAGGACCTGCCGCCGCTGATGTGGCACGCCGAGCTGGGCCGCTCGCTGCCGGACGTGTGGACCGGCACGCACCACCGCGGCGTGCAGCTGCACGACCTGCGCGACGCCGTGCTGGTGTGGGCGCGCAGGTACGGGCAGCGGGCGTGGCTGCGGCAGCTCGACCACTCCCCGGGCCGGGACGAGGAGGACGCCGTGCTGCGGACGGTGGCCCGGTTGAACGGCACGCCGTTCCCGTCGACGGCGCGGCTGGCGACCAGGTGGTTGCGCGGCAGGTTGCCGAACCCGCGCAAGTCCTCGGAGGCCACCCTGGAGACCGCCTACTGCGCGGAGGTCGTCGCCGTGACGTACGAGGCGATGGGCCTGCTGCCGTCGGGTCGGCGGGCGAACTGGTACGACCCGGGGCGGTTCTGGAGCGGGGACGAGCTGGAGCTGTCCGGCGGCGCGCGGTTGGGTGAGGAGATCGCGGTGGAGATCCCGGTCTGACGGGTCAGGTCAGCCCGGCCTCGTGGGCGAGGATGGCCGCCTGGACGCGGTTGGTCACGTCCAGGCGTTGCAGGATGGCGCTGACGTGCGCCTTCACCGTGCCTTCGGTGACGGCGAGGCGGCGGGCGATGTCCTGGTTGGCCAGGCCCCGCCCCACCAGCGCGAGCACCTCCCGCTCGCGCCCGGTGAGGGTGGCGACGAGCCCGCGGGCCCGGTCGGTGCGGCCGAGCCGCCCACCGCGCAGGTCGGTGACCAGGCGGTGGGCGATCCTGGGTGACAGGTAGGCCGCGCCCTCGGCGGCGGCGCGGACGCCGAGCAGCAGCTCCCTCGGGTCGGCGGCCTTGAGCAGGAAGCCGTTGGCCCCGCCGGTCAACGCGCGGGCCACGTGCTCGTCCTCGTCGAAGGTGGTCAGCACGACCACCGCCACCCCCGGCGCGGCCCGCCGCAGGTCGGCGAGGGCGGCCAGGCCGTCGAGGCGGGGCATCCGGATGTCGAGCAGGACCACGTCCGGCCGGTGGGCGGCGGCCGCCCGCACCGCCTCGTGCCCGTCGGCGGCCTCGGCGACCACCTCGATGCCGGGGTCGGTGGCGAGGATCGCCCGCACCCCGGCCCGGACCATCGCCTCGTCGTCGGCGACCACCACGCGGATCACCCGTCCTCCCGCGGCAACCGCGCGGTGACCACGAACCGGCCGTCGACCACCCCGGACCGGAGGGTCCCGCCGACCAACCGGACCCGTTCGGCCAACCCCACGAGCCCGCTGCCCCCGTTCTCGGGCACCTGCCCGACCCGACCGGTCGCGTCACCGCCCGGCCGCGCGGCCGGCTGGTCCGCCCGATCACGTCGACCGGTCGGGTCGGGGTTCGACGTCCGCCCCGGCGGGGTGGTCGGGTTGGTCACCGTGATCCGGGCCTCCGCGGCGGTCACCGCCAGGTCCACCGCGACCGGTGCGCCCGGGGCGTGGCGGGCCGCGTTGGTCAGGGCCTCCTGCACCACCCGGTGGGCGGCGCGGGCCACCAGGGGTGGCAGGGCGGCGCCATCACCGGTCCGGCTGAACGTCACCGGCAGGCCCGCCCCGACCGCCCGCGCCACCAGCGCCTCCACGCCCTCGTCCGGCGGCTCCACCGCGGTCGCGCCCTCGCGCAGCACCCCGACCGCGCGCCGCAACCGATCGGTCGCGGTGACCGCCGACTCGCGCAAGCCGGCCGCCGCGCGCCGGGTCGGCTCGGCGTCGGCGGTCAGCTCCAGCGCACCCGCCCGCAGCGCGATCAACGCCAGCTCGTGGCCGAGCGAGTCGTGCACGTCCGCCGCGATCCGCGCCCGCTCCCGCAACCGCGCCCGGTCGGCGACCAGCTCCCGCGCCTGTTCCAGCCGCGCGATCAGCTCCGCCTGCTGCCGCCGGAACAGCCCCGCCAGCCACGGCAGCACCACGCACAACCCCAGGCTCGCCACCGCGCCGACGCCCTCCCACACCCGCACCGCCCCGACGACGACCCCGGCCGCCGCCACCGCGCCCACCACCAGCCCGCCCCGCCGCACCGGCAACCACCGGCCGACGAGGTAGGCCGACACCGCCAGCACGGGGTACAGCAGTTGCCGCCACGCGGGCAGCGCGTCGCTCGCCATCCCGTTGACCAGCCCCGCGAGCGCGATCACCGCCAGCACCGTGCCGTTGCGCATGGTCCGGACCCTACCCAGCGCCCTCCTCAGTGGACCGTCGCGCGCAGCCGCACCAGCCGCGCGACCGCCGTCGCCGCGCCGGCCAGGGCCGCCACCACGATGGTGATCGTCAGCGGCACGGCGAAGTAGGTCAGCTGCGCCCAGGTGACGGCCCGCCCGTTCATCAGCACCGACACCAGGTCCGGGTACGCCGCCAGGACCACCGCCGGCGCCAGCACCGGCACGAACCGCGGCGCCACGCGCCACGCCGGCGTGCCCGCGCGCCGCCGCGCCCAGCCCCGCGACCGCCGCACGCCGAGCACGCCCAACCCCGCGGCCACCAGCGCGACCAACCCCAGGACCAGCTCGAACACCTGCCGCCCACCGCCCGCGGGCGCCGGGTCGCGGCCCTGGGCGACCGCGATCAGCCCGTTGAGGATGTCGTAGGTGTCGTCCTGCAACGCCGCGCTGTTGGCGAGCACGGCGAACCCCTGCCCGGTGCTCGGCACGACCGCCTGCACGGCCGTGTAGGTGAACAGGTTGCCGGGGTGCACCAGCAGCGGCACGCCGCCGGGCCCGTCCTCGGGGATCCAGCCCATCGCGTAGTCGGCCACGGCGGACGAGGTGTGCGTGGTGCGCAGCCCCTCGGGTGAGAGCAGTCGCGTGCCGTGGCCGGTCTGGCTGATCAGCCACCGGCCCAGGTCGGCGGCCGTGGTGATGACGCCGCCGGCGCCGCTGGAGTCGAGGAAGCCGGGCAGCTCCGGCCTGCTCACCCACGCGCCGAACACGGAGTTGTAGCCGTCGGCCGGTCGCACGTCGGCCGCCGACACGGCGCTGCGGGTCATGCCGAGCGGGCCGAACACGTGCCGCGCCAGGTAGTCCCCGAACGCCTCCCCGCTCGCCACCTCGACCAGCCGGGCCGCCAGGTCGTAGTTGGCGTTGCAGTACTCGTAGCGCGTGCCGGGGTCGGCCGCCAGCGACGCGGGCGCCAACCCGGCGGTGTGGTCGGCGAGGGAGCCGGCGGACTCCAGCCCGGTCACGTCGATCGTGGTGTCGGAGAAGCCGGACGTCTGGTTGAGCAGGTGGCGCACCGTCACGCCGGTGAACCGCGGGTCGGCCATGGTGAAGCCGGGCACCTGGTCGGCGACCGGCTCGTCCAGCGCGATCCGACCGTCCTCCACGAGCGTCATCACGGCCGTCGCGGTGAACGACTTGCTCACCGAGGCGATCCGCATCGGCGTGTCGGCGGTGACGGGCGCGCCCTCGGAGTCCGAGCCGTACCCGGCGGCGTGCACCACCCGGTCGCCCTCGGTGACCACGACGGCCAGGCCCGGCAGCCCGGTGTCGTGCATGACCCGGGCGAGGTAGTCGTCGAAGGAGGTAGTGGTGGGCGCGGCGGACGCGGCCGGGCCCAGGAGGATGGCGGCGACGAGGCCGATCAGCGTGGCTTTCACGCCGCCGAACGTAGGAACGGCGGGCCTGCCCGGGCATCGGACCGCGGTAGGGCGGCCACCCCCGACGAAAGTCGGGGGTCGGCCCGGCACGGCGTGCGGCTAGGGTCGCCGCATGCCGGGGCAGGTCGAGACCGAACTGCTGACCGCCGTGGCGCGGTTCGGAGGGCCGGTCCGCGCGGTCGTCGTCACGGTGATCAGCGCGTTCGGCGTGCTGTCCGTGCCGACCGAGGCCCTGCCGCTGGGCCTGGGGCTGTTCGGCCTGGTCCTGGTCGGCGCGGTGGCGGACTTCGGGTCGCCGCGCGCGGCGCTGGTGCTGGCCGTGGTCCGGGTGGTGGCGCTGTGCGCGGCGCAGGACCAGCTCGGCGGCACGGGCCAGTGGACGGTGAACGTGCTCACCACCACGGCGATCACGGTGCAGTGGGAGTGGTCGCCCGGGGTCGCCGTGCCGACGACGGCCGCCTTGCTGGTCGCGCACGGCGTCCTCGTGGGGTGGGACGGCGCGACCGTGCTGCGGGTCGTGGTGGAGTGCGTGCTGGCGCGGTCGGCGTTCCGGCTGCTGCGCCGGTCCTCGCGGCGGGTGGACGAGCTGCGCACGCGGCGGGCCGCGCTGGAACGGGCCGAGGCGGTGGCGTTGGAGCGGCGCGCGCGGGAGCGGGAGTACCTGGCGCTGCTGCACGACACGGCGTCGGCGACGTTCCTGGTGGTGGCGGTGAACGGGCGGGAGGCCGACCCGGCGGAGGTCGCCGGGTTCGCGCGCCGCGACCTGGAGCTGCTCACCGGCACCTCGGGGGTGCGCCGGGACAGCTCCGTGGACGTCGGCTCGGCGCTGCGGGCGGTGGTGGAGCGCAGCCCGCTGGACGTGGACGTGCGGTCCGAGCCCGTCCTGGTGCCCGCCTCGGTGGCGCTGGCGCTGGTGCGGGCGGTGCGGGAGGCGTTGGTGAACGTCGAGCGGCACTCGGGCGCGCGGGCGGCGCGGGTGCGGGTGCGCGCGGTCGGGGACGGGGTCCAGGTGCTGGTCGCCGACGAGGGGCGCGGGTTCGACGTGGCCGCGGTCTCCGCCCACCGCCGGGGCATCCGCGGGTCGGTGGTGGAGCGGGTGGCGGCGGTGGGCGGCCGGGCCGCGATCACGTCCCGGCCGGGTCGGACGACGGTGCGGCTGGAGTGGCCGGGTGGCTGACCGCGACCGGGGTGCGTACCCCGGGCACCCCGACGACAGCCGGCCCAACAACAGCCGCACCGACGACAGCCGCACCGACGACAGCCGCACCGACGACAGCGGCGAGGCCGAGGCGCACGTGTTCGCCGGCCTGCGGCTGGTCCTGCTCGGCGTCACGGCCGTGATCCAGCCCAGCCTGGGCGTCGGGCCGCTCCTGGCGCTGAACCCGCACCCGGCGGCGCGGGTCGCGTTCGCGGTGCCCGCGCTGGTCACGCTGCTGTGCGCGGTGTGGGTGGTGCGGCGGCGGGCGTTGCCTCGGGTCGTCGCGTTCGGCGGCGCGGCGGCGGTGCTGGCGGCGTCCGCGGTCGCCACGGCGACGCTGCCGCCGGACGCCCACTTCGGGCCGGCGCACTGGTCGTACGGGTTGGTCGGGTGGCACCTGCTGCTGTTGCTGCTGGACCGGGTCCCGGTGCTGCTCGCCGCCCAGGCCGCGCACCTCGTGCTCAGCCTGGGCCAGTGGTTGCTCGCGGGCGTCCCGGACCGGGCCGAGGTCGGCGCCGCCGGTGTCGTGGTGCTCAGCGTGACGAGCTTCCAGCTCGCGGTCGTGGTGATGTCGAGGTTCATGCTGCGCACGGCCCGGCAGGCCGCCGAGGTCGCCGCCGAGCGGGAGCGCGCCGCGACCCGGGCCGCGCTGGCGGAGCAGTGGGAGCAGGACCTGCGCGCCGGGTTCGCCGGGCACCTCGGCGCGACGCTGCCGCTGCTCGCCGACCTCGCCGACGGCGTGCTCGACCCGCGGGACGAGGACACGAGGCGGCGGTGCGCGCTCGCCGCCACCCAGTTGCGCCGCCTGTTCGCCGAGAACGACGACGTGCCCGACCCGCTGGTGCACGAGGTCACGGCGTGCGTGCACGTCGCGGAGCGGCGCGGGGTGGCGGTGTCGCTCGCGGTCAGCGGCGCGCCGGTGCCCGTGCCGACCGACGTGCGCCGGGAGCTGACCGGGCCGCTGGCGGAGGCGTTGTCGGCGGCCCGGGAGCGGGCGCGGGTGAGCCTGCTGCGCACCGGCTCCGAGGTGCGGGTGGCGGTGGTCGCCGACGCCGGTGTCGAGCTGGGAACCGCGACGGGCCGCGTGGAGGTCGAATGCGGCACGTACGGTCGGCACACGCGGATGGAGGCCCGATGGCGGACGAGCTGAGCGCGGTGGTGGTCGACGACCACCCGGCGGTGCGCGCGGGCGTCGCCTACTGGCTGTCGTCGGGCACGCCGCCGATCCGGGTGGTGGCGAGCGGGGAGGACGTGCGCTCGGCGTGGCTCGGCGAGGGCGCGCGGGCCGACGTGGTGATCCTCGACCTGCACCTGGGCGGTCCGACGCCGGTGCTCGGCGACCTGCGCCGGCTCGTGGAGGCGGGCAGGCGGGTGGTCGTGTACTCGATGCGCGCCGACGACGACATCGCGTTGCAGTGCCTCGAACTGGGCGCGTTGTGCTACCTGACCAAGGCGGAGGGCGCGGAGCACCTGGTGCAGGCGACCCGCGCGGCGGCGGAGGGCCGGCCGTACACGCCGCCGTCGCTGGCGGGCGCGTTGGCGGGCGACCGGTCCGACCACCGGCCCGCGCTGTCGGCGCGCGAGGTCGAGGTGCTGGTCGAGTGGTTCCAGTCGGAGTCCAAGGAGTTCGTGGCGCAGCGCCTGGGCATCTCGCTGAGCACGGTGAACTCGCACCTGGAGCGCATCCGGGTCAAGTACGCCCTGATCGGGCGGGAGGCGCCGACGAAGGCCGCGCTGGTGGCGCGGGCGATCCAGGACGGGCTGATCGGCGTGGACGACCTGTAGCGATCACCGATCGTGGCCGTGCGGTCACGGTGCGGTGAGGGGACACCGCCTCCTTCACATCGCTGTGATCACCGGAGGTGGCAGCCCATGAGGTCCCTCCCCCGCGCTGACCGCGTTCGCGTTCGCCGCGGGGCTCGCCGTCGCCACCCCGGCCGGCGCCGGCGTGGTCCCGCACTCCTCGCCGCACCTGGACAACCCGTACGCCGGGGCCCGCCCCCGCGTGAACCCGGAGCGGTCCGCCCACGCCGACGCCGAACCGGGCGGCGCGGGCCACCCCACCGGGGTGTGGCTCGACCGGATAGCCGCCGTCGCGGGCCTGCGCACCCACCTCGACCGGGCGGTGCGCCAGGGCGCGAACCCGGTCCGGCTCGTCCTGCGGAACCTGCCCGGCCGCGACCGCGGACGGCTCGCCGCGCCGCGGCCGAACGTCGACGCGTACGCGTGGATGAAGCCGCTCGGCGAGTCCGACGGCGCGAGCACCCCGTCGCCCGCCGGGGACCGGGACCGGATGTGCGGCCCCGACCACACCGGCCGGCCCGACGCGAGTCCCGACCACACCGGCCGGCCCGACGCGAGCCCGGAACCGAGCGGGGCGTGGCGGGACGCGGCACCGGCCGGGCAGTGGCACCCGGCGCAGTCCCAGGAGCTGCTGCGCAACGCCCACCCGCCCCGGTAGACCGGTTTCTCGCGGACGATCCGCCGCGGTCCGGATAGCTAGACTCGGGGCCATGTCCGCCATGGCCCCGACCCGCACCGAGTCCGACCTGTCGTTCCTGCTGGACCACACCGGTCACGTGCTGCGCACCCGCATCGCGGCGGCCCTGGCCGAGGTCGGCCTCACCGCCCGCATGCACTGCGTGCTCGTGCACGCCCTCCAGGAGGAGCGCACGCAGATCCAGCTGGCGGAGCTGGGCGACATGGACAAGACCACGATGGTGGTCACCGTCGACGCGCTGGAGAAGGCGGGCCTCGCCGAGCGCCGTCAGTCCGGCACCGACCGGCGGGCCCGGATCATCGCCGTCACCGAGAAGGGCGCGGAGCTGGCCCAGCGCAGCCAGCGGATCGTCGACGACGTGCACCGGGCGGCGCTCGACTCGCTGCCCGGCAAGGACCGCGAAGCGCTGCTGCACGCGCTGAACCTGCTGGTCAACGGCCACCTGGCCACCCCGGTCCCGGCACCGCAGACGGCCCGGCGGGCCCGGGAGACCACCAGATGAGCCCGAACCAGATTGTCTACTAAAAAACTATCCGCTACGGTCCCTCCTGTCGTCACCGAACCAGGAGAGCCCCATGTCGTCCTCGCTCGACGCCCCGCTCGGCGCGCCCCGGACCAACCGCCGGTCGGCGCTCGTCGTGCTGTCCGCCGCGATGCTCATGACCGTCCTCGACGGCAGCATCGTCACGGTCGCCCTGCCCGCCATCCAGCGTGACCTGGGCTTCTCCCCCGCCGGCCTGAGCTGGACCGTCAACGCCTACCTGATCGCGTTCGGCGGCCTGCTGCTGCTCGCAGGCCGGCTCGGCGACCTGGTCGGCCGCAAGGCGCTGTTCCTGGTCGGGAACGCCGTGTTCACCGTCGCCTCGCTGCTGGCGGGCGCGGCCACCACGCCCGGCCTGCTGGTCGCGGCCCGGTTCCTGCAGGGCGTGGGCAGCGCGATGGCGTCCGCGGTCGTGCTCGGCATCCTCGTCACCCTGTTCACCGACCCCGCCGAGCGGGCCGGGGCGATCGGCGTGTTCAGCTTCACCGGCGCGGCGGGCGCGTCCGTCGGCCAGGTGCTCGGCGGCGTGCTGACCGACGCGCTGAGCTGGCACTGGATCTTCCTCGTCAACCTGCCGATCGGCCTGGCGACCGTGCTGGTGGCGATCCGCGTGCTGCCGGCCGACCGGGGCGCGGGCCTGGCGGCGGGCGCGGACGTGCTCGGCGCGGCGCTGGTCACCGGCGGCCTGATGCTCGGCATCTACACCGTCGTGCAGGTCGAGGAGCACGGCTGGGCGTCGGCGCGCACGCTGGTCCTCGGCGCGGTGTCGGTCGCCTCGCTGGTCGCGTTCACCGTGCGGCAGGCGCGGGCGCGCACACCGTTGATGCCGCTGCGGATCCTGCGCTCCCGCAACGTGGTCGGGGCCAACCTCGCGCAGGTCCTCACCCTCTCGGCGATGTTCGCGTTCCAGGTCCTCGTCGCGCTGTTCATGCAGCGGGTGCTGGCCTACGGCGCCCTGGCCACCGGGCTCGCGATGCTGCCGGCGGCGGTCGTGATCGGCGGTGTGTCGCTGTTCGCCTCCGCCCGGCTGAACACCCGCTTCGGGGAACGGGCCGTGCTGCTGGTGGGCCTGGCCCTGCTGGCCGCCGCGATGGTGGAGCTGTCCACCGTCCCGGTCGACGCGGACTACGCCACCGACCTGCTGCCGGTCATGCTGCTGGTCACCGGGGCAGGGCTGGTGCTGCCCGCGCTCGCGTCGCTGGGCATGTCCGACGCGAAGCCCGACGAGGCGGGCCTGGTGTCGGGCCTGTTCAACACCACCCAGCAGGTCGGCATGGCGGTCGGCGTGGCCGTGCTGTCCACGGTGGCGGCGGAGCGGACCCGGCGGGAGCTGGCGGCGGGCGCCACCGAGCCGGTCGCGCTGACCGCCGGGTACCACGTGGCGTTCGCCCTCTCCGCGACCCTGCTGGTCGCCGCCTTCGTCGTCGCGCTGACCGTCCCGCGCAAGCGCGCCACCACCTGACCCGACCACCCGGAGGAGGTCGACGTGACCGCCAACCCCGGCCCCGCGCCCCGCACCCTCACCGACGGCGAACTGGTGGACCTGCTCGCCGGGCAGCGCTTCGGCGTGCCGGCCGCGCTGAGGCGCGACGGCCGTCCCCACCTGTCCACCGTGCTCTACCACTGGGACGCCGACGAGCGGGTGGTCCGCGTCTCCACCACCGCCGACCGCCTCAAGGCCCGCCGGATCAGGGCCGACCCGCGCGTCGCGCTGCACGTGAGCGGACCGGACGTGTGGTCGTTCGCGACCGCGGAGGGCGAGGCGGAGCTGGTGGAGGACACCGACGGCGACGAGCCGGACCGACGCCTCACCATCACCTTCGCCTCTACGGCACGGCTTTGGACCTCCCGGAGCCGGAGGGGACGACCGTGTGAGCAGCGGCACGCGGTGGGGGCGCGGGACGGGGTGGGCCGGGCGGTAAAATCGTTTCCGTAGCTAAGAACCTCTCGTCGCGCGGTCACTGTCGACTCGGGACAGCTGACAGGAGCGGCGCATGACGGTGACAGCGGAGGCCACGACGACCCGCCGCGGCGGCAGGAACGGCGGGGCCGCGATGTTCGCCCTCGCGCTCGGCGGGTTCGGCATCGGCACCACCGAGTTCGCCACCATGGGCCTGCTGCCGCAGGTGGCGGCGACGTTCGACATCTCCATCCCCACCGCGGGCCACGCGATCAGCCTCTACGCGCTCGGCGTGGTGGTCGGCGCGCCGCTCATCGCCGGGCTCGCCGCCAAGCTGCCGCGCAAGGGCCTGCTGATCGGGCTCACCCTGGCCCTCGCCCTGGGCAACGGGCTGTCCGCGATCGCGCCGAACACCGCCCTGCTGATGACCGCCCGGTTCGTCGCCGGGCTGCCGCACGGCGCGTTCTTCGGCATCGCCGCCGTCGTCGCGACGACCCTGGTGCCGCCGGAGCGGCGCGGCACGGCGGTCGCCCGGATCATGGTCGGCCTGACCGTGGCCAACCTGGTCGGCGTGCCGGTGGCCACGGCCGCCGGGCAGCAGATCGGGTGGCGGGTCGCCTACCTCGCGGTCACGGCGATCGCCCTCGTCACGGCGCTGGCGCTGGCCGGGTGGTTGCCGCGCGTGCCCGCCGCCAAGGGCGCGAGCGTCGCCGCCGAGCTGAGCGCGTTCCGCCGGCCGCAGGTGTGGTTCGCGCTGCTCACCGGCATGATCGGGTTCGGCGGCATGTTCGCCGTCTACTCCTACATCTCCCCCATCACCACCGAGGTCACCGCGCTGTCGGCGTCCGCCGTGCCGTGGGTGCTCGCGGTGTTCGGGCTCGGCATGACGATCGGCGCGACGGTCGGCGGCCGGTTCGTGGACCGCTCGGTCATGGGCACGGTGTTCGGCGCGCTGGTCGCCGTCACAGTCGTGCTCGTGGTGTTCGCGCTGACCGCGACCTCGCCCGTGATGGCGTTCGCCACCGTGTTCCTGATCGGGCTCGTGTCGCAGGTCCTCGCCTCCGCGCTCCAGGTGCGGCTGATGGACGCCTCGCCGGACGCGCCGTCGCTGGCCTCGTCGTCCAACCACTCCGCGTTGAACATCGCCAACGGGGCGGGCGCGTGGCTGGGTGGCCTGGCGATCGGCGCGGGCTGGGGCTACACGTCCACCGCGTGGGTCGGCGTGGCGCTGAGCCTGGCCGGGCTGGCGGTGGCCGCCCTGTCGGTCGTGGTCGACCACCGCCGCGTGCGCGCCTGACTCAGCCCTCCCGCAGCACCTCGCGCAGCCGTGCGCCGAACCGCCGCGGGTCGTCGGCGAACCCGACGTGACCGCCCGGGAACCGGGTCGGCTCGACGCCCAGTCCCTCGGCCAACGCCTCGGACGTCCGCTCGCACAGCTCGCCGCCCGAGTCCTCGCCGATGCCGACCACGAGCCGGGTCGACGCCGACCGCAGCGCGTCGAGGTCCGGCACCCACCGGACCGTGGGCCGCAGCATGTGCTCGTACTGGAACCGCTCGTCGGCGAGGCCCTGAGGTCCGGGGTCGCCGCCGAACACCTGCTCGACCACCTCGTCGGGCATCCTGATGTTCGCGATGGCGAGGAACTGCCGCCACGCGCCGAGCCGGTCGCCGGTCCGATAGGTGGCGACCATCTCGTCGGTGCGCCGCAGCAGGTCCGCGCGGTCGGGCACGAGCTGGTCCAGCGGCGGCTCGTGCGCGATCACGGTGTGCGCCAGGTCCAGGTGCGCCTGCGCGAGAGCCAGCGCGCTGACCGCGCCGCCGCTGGACCCGAGCACCGCGGCCGGGCCCGCGTCGACGTGCCGGACGAGCCGGGCCAGGTCGTCCGCGCGCAGCTCCGGCGTGGCGTCGCGGTCCGGGTCGTCCACCGCGCTGCGGTTGATGCCGCGCGGGTCCGTGGTGAGCACGGTGTGGTCCACGGCGAGCAGGTCGGCCAGCGGCTCGAAGGCCCGCGCGTCCATCGGCGCGCCGACGAGCACGAGCAACGGGCCGTCGCCGCGCACCTCGTAGTGCAGCAGCGCGTCGGGCACGCGCAGGGTGTCGGTGGTGGTCATCGTGGTCCTCCTGGGTCGGTCCGAAGTGCCCGGTCGACGGTGGTGACCGTCCGCGTGGGGCAGAATCGTCGCTCGTGGGCGAAGTTCTGCCGGTGATCTCCGCGACCGAGGCCGGGGACGCCGACCTGGTGGCGCGGGCGCGGGCGGGTGACGGCGAGGCGTTCACGCGCCTGGTCGAACCGCTGCGCCGCGAGCTGCACGCCCACTGCTACCGCATGCTCGGGTCCACCCACGACGCCGACGACGCGCTCCAGGACGCGCTGCTGCGGGCGTGGCGCGGGCTGGCGGGCTTCGAGGGCCGGTCCTCGCTGCGCTCCTGGCTGTACGCGGTGTCCACCCGCACGTGCCTGGACGCCGTGGCGAGCCGCGGTCGGCGCGCCCTGCCGATGGACCTGGGACCGGCGAGCGGCCACGCGGTGCTCGACAACCCGCCCGCGCCGGACGTGGCGTGGCTCGGGCCGTACCCGGACGATGAGCCGGCCGGGCGCTGCGCGCGGCGCGAGTCGGTGGAGCTGGCCTTCGTCGCCGCCCTCCAGCACCTGCCCGGCAACCAGCGGGCGGCGCTGCTGCTGTTCGAGGTGCTCGGGTTCGCGGCGGCCGAGATCGCCGCCATGATGGGCACCTCCACCACGTCGGTGAACTCGGCGCTGGCCCGCGCCCGCCGGGTCGTGGCGGAGCGGGTGCCCGAACCCGGCGGGCAGCGGGCGGTGCGGCTCCTCGGCGACGCGCGGGTGCGGCAGGTCGTGGCCGACTACGCGACCGCGCTGGAACGCGGTGACGCCGACCTGCTCGTCGCCCTGCTGACCGAGGACGTCACCTGGTCGATGCCGCCGATGCGGCACTGGTACCGGGGCATCGGGGCGGTCACCGACTTCGCCGTGCGCGTGCCGCTCACCTCCTGCCCGCCGTGGCGGCACCTGCCGACGAGCGCCAACGGCCTGCCCGCCGTCGCCTGCTACCTGTGGGACGAGGGCGCGGGCGCGCACCTGGCGTGGTCGATCGACGTGCTGACCCTGCGGCGGGACGGGCGGATCGCCGCGATCACGTCCTTCGTGGACGCCGGTCACTTCCCCGCGTTCGGGTTGCCCGCCTCGCTGCCCTGATCGCATCGCGCGGATCGCCTGCCCCGCCCGCCTCCGTGTGGCACGATCGGGTGGGTGACCAGCAGACCGGCCCCGGCGCACCGCCTCGGCGACCTGGCCCGGTTGCGCCGCGTCCGCGACCGGATCGACCGCGAGTACGCCCAGCCGCTGGACGTCGAGGCCCTCGCCCGCGGCGTGGCGATGTCCGCCGGGCACCTCAGCCGCCAGTTCCGGCTCGCCTACGGCGAGTCACCGTACTCGTACCTGATGACGCGGCGGATCGAGCGCGCGATGGCGTTGTTGCGGCGCGGCGACCTGAGCGTCACGGAGGTGTGCTTCGCGGTCGGCTGCTCGTCGCTGGGCACGTTCAGCACCCGGTTCACCGAGCTGGTCGGCGTGCCGCCCAGCGTCTACCGGCAGGAGGCGGCGCACGAGGCGGCGGGCATGCCGGCGTGCGTGGCCAAGCAGGTCACCAGACCGGTCAGGAATCGAGAAGCGCCGCCGGGACGGGCGAACCTAGCGTGATCGCCATGGACATCACCATTCACCAGACGTTCCTCCCGCAGGACGACCCGGACGCCGCCCTGTCGTTCTACCGCGACACCCTCGGCTTCGAGGTCCGCAACGACGTCGGCTACGAGGGCCTGCGGTGGATCACCGTCGGTCCCGTCGGCCAGCCGGACACCTCCGTCGTGCTGCACCCGCCCGCCGTCGACCCGGGCGTCACGGAGGAGGAGCGCCGCACCGTCACCGAGATGATGGCCAAGGGCACCTACGCCGCCATCAACCTCGCCACCAAGGACCTCGACGGCACGTTCGACCGGCTCCAGGCGGGCGGCGCGGAGGTCGTGCAGGAGCCGACCGAGCACCCCTACGGCGTCCGCGACTGCGCGTTCCGCGACCCGGCCGGCAACCTGGTCCGCATCCAGCAGCTGCGCTAGACCGTCCACACCCGACCCGCCGCGCGCGCCCGCACAACCGATGGAGACACGATGAGCAAGGCCACGAGGACGGAAGCCGAACCGCACCTCGCCGACCGGCACGACCTGATCCGCGTGCAGGGCGCGCGCGTGAACAACCTCAAGGACGTCAGCGTCGAGATCCCGAAGCGCCGCCTCACGGTGTTCACCGGGGTCTCCGGCTCGGGCAAGAGCTCGCTGGTGTTCGGCACGATCGCCGCCGAGTCGCAGCGGATGATCAACGAGACCTACAGCGCTTTCGTGCAGGGCTTCATGCCGTCGCTGGCGCGGCCCGAGGTCGACGTGCTCGACGGCCTCACCACGGCGATCATCGTCGACCAGGAGCGGTTGGGCGCGAACCCCCGGTCCACGGTCGGCACCGTCACCGACGCCAACGCGATGCTGCGCATCCTGTTCAGCAGGCTCGGCACGCCGCACATCGGCCCGCCCAACGCGTTCTCGTTCAACGTGCCGTCGGTGCGGGCCACCGGCGCGATCACCGTCGAGCGCGGTGGCCGGACCAAGGCGGAGAAGGCGACGTTCAACCGCCTCGGCGGCATGTGCCCGCGCTGCGAGGGCATGGGCTCGGTCAACGACATCGACCTCGCCGCGCTGTACGACGACACCAAGTCCCTCAACGAGGGCGCGCTGACCATCCCGGGCTACAGCATGGACGGCTGGTACGGCCGCATCTTCCGCGGCTGCGGCTTCTTCGACCCCGACAAGCCGATCCGGAAGTACAACAAGCGGGAACTGCACGACCTGCTGCACAAGGAGCCGACGAAGATCAAGGTCGAGGGCATCAACCTGACCTACTCGGGTTTGATCCCGTCGATCCAGAAGTCGTACCTGTCCAAGGACGTCGACGCGCTCCAGCCGCACATCCGCGCGTTCGTCGAGCGGGCCGTGACGTTCACGACCTGCCCCGACTGCGACGGCACGCGCCTGGCGCAGGAGGCCCTGTCGTCCAAGATCGAGGGTCGCAACATCGCCGACCTGTGCCGGATGCAGATCAGCGACCTCGCCGACTGGGTGCGCGAGCTGGACGAGCCGTCGGTGGCCCCGCTGCTGGCGAACCTGCGGCGCACGCTGGACTCGTTCGTGGACATCGGGCTCGGCTACCTGTCGCTGGACCGGCCGTCGGGCACGCTGTCGGGCGGCGAGGCGCAGCGCACCAAGCTGATCCGCCACCTCGGCTCCTCGCTCACCGACGTCACCTACGTCTTCGACGAGCCCACCATCGGCCTGCACCCGCACGACATCCAGCGGATGAACGACCTGCTGCGGCAGTTGCGGGACAAGGGCAACACCGTGCTGGTGGTGGAGCACAAGCCCGAGGTGATCGCGATCGCCGACCACGTCGTGGACCTCGGTCCCGGCGCGGGCACGGGCGGTGGCGAGGTGGTGTTCGAGGGGACGGTCGAGGGGCTGCGCGCGGCGGACACCCTCACCGGGCGGCACCTGGACTACAAGGCGTCGGTGAAGCCGTCCGTGCGGACGCCGTCCGGGGCGCTGGAGGTGCGCGGGGCGAACGCGCACAACCTGCGTGACGTGGACGTGGACGTCCCGCTCGGGGTGCTGTGCGTGCTGACCGGCGTGGCGGGTTCGGGCAAGAGCTCGCTGGTGCACGGCTCGGTCGCCGGGCGTGACGGCGTGGTCGTCATCGACCAGGGTGCGATCCGCGGGTCGCGGCGCAGCAACCCGGCCACCTACACGGGGCTGCTCGAACCGATCCGCAAGGCGTTCGCCAAGGCCAACGGCGTGAAGCCCGCGCTGTTCAGCTCGAACTCCGAGGGCGCCTGCCCCACGTGCAACGGCGCGGGCGTCATCTACACCGAGCTGGGCGTGATGGCGACGGTCGAGACGACGTGCGACGACTGCGAGGGCAGGCGGTTCCAGGCGTCGGTGCTGGAGTACGGGTTCGGCGGGCGGAACATCGCCGAGGTGCTCGCGATGTCGGCGGTCGAGGCGGAGGCGTTCTTCGGCGAGGGCGAGGCGCGCACCCCGGCCGCGCACAAGGTCCTCGACCGGCTCGTGGACGTGGGCCTGGGGTACCTGACGCTGGGCCAGCCGCTGACCACGCTGTCCGGCGGCGAGCGGCAGCGGCTCAAGCTGGCCGCCCAGATGGCCGAGAAGGGCGACGTCTACGTGCTGGACGAGCCGACCACCGGCCTGCACCTGGCCGACGTGGAGCAGCTGCTGGGCCTGCTCGACCGGTTGGTGGACTCCGGCAAGTCGGTCATCGTGATCGAGCACCACCAGGCCGTGATGGCGCACGCGGACTGGATCATCGACCTCGGCCCGGGCGCGGGCCACGACGGCGGCCGCGTCGTCTTCGAGGGCACCCCGGCCGACCTGGTCGCCAACCCGACCACCCTGACCGGCCAACACCTCGCCACCTACGTCACCCCCTGACCCCCCCTACGCGAGAGTCCAACCTCCAGCCCTCGTGAGTCGTACCTCCAGCCCCCGTGAGTCCTA
The DNA here is from genome assembly GCF_044544865.1 of Actinosynnema sp. NPDC053489. NCBI lineage: Bacteria > Bacillati > Actinomycetota > Actinomycetes > Pseudonocardiales > Pseudonocardiaceae > Actinosynnema > Actinosynnema sp. NPDC053489. The sequence continues at coordinate 63,259 of NZ_JBITXT010000013.1, forward strand.
CGTCCAGGTCTCGTGAGTCCTACGTTCGCGACCCCCGAGTTCAACGCTCACGACTAACGGCGTGAGCCGCGAGCGTTGAACTCGGGGTGCCTGAACGTAGGACTCTCGGGCGCTGAACGTAGGACTCTCGCGGCCCGAAGGGACGACTCACGAGACCTGAGGGGACGACTCACGGGTCAGGCGGAACGCGGTCCAGGAGATCGGGGGGAGGACGGAGCGCAGCTCGCCGTCGGTCACGGAGGCCTCCTGCGGCTTCGGCACGACGCGGTTCGGGTCGGCCTCCGTGTTCGTCGCCGAACCGTCCAGGTCGTGCACCAGCCACGCCTCGGCCACCGCCACGTCACCGAACGCCGCCAGCCCCACCCGCAGGTCGACCGGCTCCGACAGGTGCCGGTTGACCACGAACACCACCGTCTCGCCGGTCTCCTCGTCGTGCGTGGCGACCGCGTCGACCACGGGCACGTCACCGTAACGCCGAGTCGCGTACGTCGGCGACGCCGTCTCCACCCGCAGCACGTTCCCCCGCGCCAACCTCGACGTCAGCGCGAACGGGTGGAAGGTCGTCTGCCGCCACGCCGGACCGCCCGGCTCGCTGAGGATGGGCGCGATCACGTTCACCAGCTGCGCCTGGCACGCCACCGCGACCCGGTCGCTGTGCCGCAGCAACGAGATCAGCAGGTTCCCGACCACCACGGCGTCGGTGACGTCGTACTGGTCCTCGATGACCCGCGGCGCGACCTCCCACCCGGTGCGCGGCTCGGCCTGGAACCGCTTCATGTACCAGACGTTCCACTCGTCGAACGACAGCGTGATCTTCTTGGTGCTCTTCAACCGCGCGCCGACCGCGTCCGCCGTCGCGACCACGCTGTCGATGAAGTGGTCCATGTCCACGGCCGAGGCGAGGAAGCTGTCCACGTCACCGTCGTGCACCTCGTAGTAGGCGTGCAGCGAGATGTGGTCCACCTGGTCGTACGCCAGCTCCAGCACGGTCGACTCCCACTCGCCGAACGTCGGCATGGACGAGCCGGAGCTGCCGCACGCCACCAGTTCCAGGTCCGGCTCGGCCTGCCGCAGCGCGCGGGCCGTCTCGGCGGCCAGTCGGCCGTACTCGTGCGCGGTCTTGTGGCCGAGCTGCCACGGCCCGTCCAGCTCGTTGCCCAGGCACCACAGCTTCACGCCGTGCGGCTGCTCGGACCCGTTGGCCCGGCGCAGGTCGGACAGGTGCGTGCCGCCCTCGTGGTTCAGGTACTCGTGCACGTCGAGCGCCTCGGCGACACCGCGGGTGCCGAGGTTCACCGCGTACATCACCTCCACGTCGGCCTTGCGCGCCCAGCGGACGAACTCGTCGATGCCGACCTCGTTGGTCTCGATGCTGTGCCAGGCCAGTTCCCGGCGCACCGGCCGTTGCGAGACGGGGCCGACGCCGTCCTCCCAGCGGTAGCCGGACACGAAGTTGCCGCCGGGGTAGCGGACCAGCTCGACCCCCAGTTCCCGGGTCAGCTCCAGCACGTCGCCCCGGAACCCGTCCTCGTCGGCGGTCGGGTGGCCGGGTTCGTAGATGCCGGTGTAGACGCACCGGCCCATGTGCTCGACGAACGAGCCGAAGAGCCGGCGGCGCACCGGGGCGATGACGTAGTCGGGGTTGAGGGCGAGCGAGGCGTTGAGCACGGGACTCCTACTTCAGGGCGCCCGCGGCCGCACCGCCGCGCCAGAAGCGCTGCAGCAGGACGAAGGCGACGACGAGCGGGACGATGGCCGGCAGCGAGCCGGTCACCACGAGGTTGAACAGCACGCGGGTGCCCGCCTCCTGCCGGGCGGTGTCGAACCAGGTGGGCAGGCCCGCGGTGAGGGGGTAGAGGTCGGCGTCGCCGGGCATCACGAGCGGCAGGAAGTAGTTGTCCCAGGTGGGGACCAGCGTGAACAGGAAGACGGTGACGATGGCGGGTCGCATCACCGGCACGGCGATCTGCCAGAAGATGCGCAGCTCGCCCGCCCGGTCGACGCGGGCGGCGTCGATCAGCTCCACCGGCACGCTCTCGGGCACGTACACGCGCACCAGGTACGCGCCGAACGGGCTGAGCAGCGACGGCAGGACGACCGCCCACATCGTGTCCGGGTACCAGGCCGGGACGGACACCATCACGGACACGCCCTCGTCGCCGCCGGCCCCGCCGCACGCGGCCGCGGCGAGCGGGCCGCAGGCGGCGAGCACCGCGCGGAGTTTCGCCGACCGGGTGGTGCCGAGCATGGGTGCGCCCTTTCCGTCACCGCATGCGGGCATGCGGGATCGCGATCACGGTGCGTGAGCGGACGTACGGGTGTGCGGTGACCCCGCGAGGCGCGTGCTGGTGCCCTGGGGTCGGGTCCGGTGTCGCACCACGATCGGCGGGTTCGGGTGAACCGGGAAGGTGACTGCCCCGCGGTGCCGGGTGTTGCTGCGCTGCAAAGCACTATGGACGGGCTTTTGCTGCGCTGCAAGACCTCGGGTGAAGTTAATCCGAACGAGATTCGGGGGTGGTGCGCGCCGCCCGCGGGCCGGGGCTTGTCGCGGTGCGGGTGGCCGGGCACACTGCTGCGCAGCGCCGTAGCGGTGGGCCGCCGCGCCGGCCCAACGGAGGACGACGATGCGCGACGCCACGCTGCGTGACGTAGCCGAGCTGGCGGGCGTGTCCGCGCGGACGGTCTCGAACGTGGTCAACGGCTACGCCCGGGTCACCGAGCGGACCCGCGTGAAGGTGCAGCGGGCGATCGAGGAGCTGGGCTACCGGCCGAACGTGCTCGCCCGGAACCTGGCCAACGGCCGGTCGGGGCAGATCGCCGTCGTCGTGCCGTACCTGGACACGCCGTACTTCGCCGAACTGCTCCAGGCGATCATCCCCAGGGCCCGCGAGCGCGGCTACAACGTGCTGATCGACCAGACCGACGGCGACCCGGCGCACGAGCGGGAGCTGATCCGGCGCGGTGCGCGGGCCCTGCTGTTCGACGGCATGATCTTCAGCCCGCTCGGCCTGGCGCAGGAGGACCTGGACGACGGCGACCCCGCGTTGCCGCTGGTGGTGCTCGGCGAACGCTCGTCGAACGGGTCGTTCGACCACGTGGGCATCGACGACGTGGCGGCGTCCCGCGAGGCCACCGCGCACCTGATCGGCCTGGGCAGGCGTCGCGTCGCCGCCATCGGCGACCAGCCGTACCCGACCGGGGAGGCCGCGCAGCTGCGCACGCGCGGGTTCCGGGAGGCGCACGCCGAGGCGGGGCTGGCGGTGGACGAGTCGTTGATCATCCCGACGCCGCGGTTCAACCGCGCCGACGGATCGGGCGCGATGCGCCTGCTGCTAGACCGGGACGACCCGCCGGACGCGGTGTTCTGCTACAGCGACCTGGTCGCGCTCGGGGCGCTGCACGAGGTGCTGGCGCGGGGGCTGCGGGTGCCCGAGGACGTCGCCCTGATCGGGTACGACGACATCGAGGACGGCCGCTACTCCAACCCGACGATCAGCACCGTCTCGCCGGACAAGGTGACCATCGCGGCCACGGCGGTGGACCGACTGCTGGCGCGCATCACCAGTCCCGAGCCGCTGGCGGGGATCGAGGTGCGCGCCGCCCACCGCCTGGTCCCCCGCCAGAGCACGCTGGGCCGGGCGGCTCCCGAGGGCCGGCGCTGACCACGGCGGTCATCGGGTCGACGGGCCGGTACGGGACGACGGGTCGTCGCCGGACCACCGCACCCGACCGACGGCCGCTCAGCCCTGAGCCCTCCTGTCCGGCCTCGGCAGCAGCAGGTGGACGGCGAACGCGGCGAGGGTGGTGAGGACGACCTGGTAGAAGGTGGAGAGGCGCAGGTCGCCGCCGACGGCGAACACCGCGTCGAGGCCGGTCGCGACCAGGCCCGCCAGCGTCAGCACGCCGGTCGCGTGCCAGCCGAAGAAGGCTGCCGACCAGGCGACCAGCGGCCAGCGGTTGCGGGTCGGGCGGCGCAGGACCAGGGAGGCGGAGAACGCGGCGGCGGCGTTGAAGGCCAGGCCGACGAAGCGCATCTCGGCGAGGTCGCCGGACAGCAGCGTGGCAACCGCTTGCGCCACGACGAGCGCCAGCACCGCCCAGCACCCGGCCCGAATCTTGTCCACGGCGCGGATGCTAGCCAACCCCGTCCGGGCCGCGTTTGCCCGCCGGGTCGCCGGGTAGCCGCCGGACATGAGCGATGACCTGCCCATCCCGGATTACGACCAGCTCGCCCTCGGTGACCTGCGGCACCGCGTCCGGTCGCTCACCAGGGAGCAGTTGGCCCGAGTCCTCGACCACGAGCGCGAGCACGGCGACCGCGTCCCGGTCGTCCAAATCCTGACGGCACGACTGGACGAACTGGACGGTGGCGCCGAGCCCTCCGGCGGCGACCAGCGCAACGCGCCCGGTGCCACGTCCACCCTGGGCGGCTCCCCCGTCTCCCCCGCCACCTCACCCGACGGGACCACGCCGCTGCGGCACGGCGTGGCCGGCCAGACGCCCTCACGCGGCCGACCCTGACCCGGGGGGTCGCGGAGTCGCCATGCTGTGGGTGGATCAAGTGATACACCCGGAGGGGTACGACGAATCGCGTCACAGGGTGACGACGCCGACACGAACCGTGCCTAGCGTTCAGCGTCATGAAACGACTCCTCGCGGCAGCGACGATCGCGGTCCTCACCCTGACCGCGGCGGGCGCGGCGGCCACCACCGCGCACCGCGCCGACACCAGGGCCCTGCAACGGCACGCCGACGCGCTGCTCGCCCAGGGCGCGCCGGGCGTGCTGGTCGAAGTGGACACACCGCACGGTGACGTGCGGGTGCGCAGCGGCCACGGCGACGTGGACCGCCGCACGCCGGTCCCGTGGCACGCGAAGTTCCGCATCGGCAGCTACACCAAGGCGTTCGTGGCCGCGACCGTGCTGCAACTGGTCGGCGAGGGCCGACTGTCCCTGGAGGACACGGTCGAGCACTGGCTGCCCGGCGTGGTGGCGGGGAACGGCAACGACGGCGCGCGGATCACCGTGCGGCAGCTGTTGCAGCACACCAGCGGCCTGGCCGACTACGTGGGCGAGATGCCCGAGCTGTTCTCGGAACAGGGGTTCGAGGGCGTCCGGTACCGGACGCTGACGCCCGAGCAGCTCGTCGCACTGGCCGTGCGGGAGAAGCCCGACTTCGCGCCCGGCGAGCAGTGGAGCTACTCGAACACCGGGTACGTCCTCGCCGGCATGATCGTCGAACGGGTCACCGGCACGTCGTGGCAGCACCAGGTGCGCACCCGCGTCGTCGAACCGCTGGGCCTGCGCGGCACGTACCTGCCGGGCACGTCGCCGATCGTGCCGAACCCGCACGCCACGGCCTACGAGCGGTTCCCGGAGAAGGGGCTGGAAGCCGACCCGCGGGACCCGCGGTGGGGACGGGCGGTCGACGTGACGCGGTACAACCCGTCGTGGGGCGGTGCGGCCGGCGGGATGATCAGCACGACCGAGGACGGCAACCGGTTCCTGCGGGCGCTCGTCGGCGGCGAGGTGCTGCGGCCGGCGCAGCTCGCCGAGATGACGACGACGGTGCGCGCGTCCCGGCTCGACCCGGCGTGGCCCGGCGCGCGCTACGGGCTGGGGCTGGTGTGGATTCCCAGCTCGTGCGGCGGCTACTGGGCGCACGGCGGTGACATCCCCGGCTTCATGACCCGCAACGGCGTGACGCCGGACGGCAGGCGCAGCGTGGTCGTGTCGGTCAACACCGACTCGATGGTGGCCGAGCCGAACGCGCCGACACCCGCCAGGGACAGCACGGCCGACCTGGTGGACCACGCCCTCTGCGGCCTGGGGTGACGCCCCCGGCGGTGGCGGTGCGCCACCGCCGTTCCGCGTCGCGGTCGGCACGGGCCATGATGTAGGCGTGGAGTCCACCCGTGTGGACCGCTGGCTGTGGGCGGTCCGGCTGACCAAGACCCGATCCGACGCCGCGGCGGCGTGCCGGGGTGGGCACGTGCGCGTCAACGACAAGCCGGCCAAGCCCGCCACGTCCGTGTCACCGGGTGACGAGGTCCGCGCCCGGGTGGGTGACCGCACCCGGGTCGTGGAGGTCGTCCGGGTGATCCAGAAGCGGGTCGGCGCCGCGGACGCCGTGGGCTGCTTCATCGACCACACCCCGCCGCCACCGCCGGCGACCGAGGCGCCCGCCCCCGTCGCCCGCCGGGAACGCGGCGCGGGGCGGCCCACCAAGCGGGAGCGGCGCGTGCTGGACAGGTTCCGCGGCGGCCTGCTCTGAGCCGACCGCTGCCGTTCGGGTGAACCGGACCCGGCCGCCTGACGGGCCGCCGAGTCGACGCGATCGGGGAAAGGGAGGCGCTCCCGCTCGGGTGGCCGCACGGCCCCGGCTGGAGGCGCGATGGGCCGCGGGCGGCACGACGAGCGGAGCGCGCGGGTCGGCCTGGCGCGCCGGCGGTTGCGGGAGGGCGACTCGGCGGTGCTCGCGGGCCGGTTGCCGGAGGCCGCCGACCTGTACGCCGTGGCCGCGTACGAGCTGGACGGCCTGGACCTCACCGACCCGGATGTCGCCGCGCTGTCGCCGCCCGCCCTGGCCGGTCACGGCGGCGTGGACCTGGAACTCGGCAACCCGCGACGCGCGCTGGGGACGTTGACCGGGGCCCTCGACCTGGCCGAGCCGGGCACGGTGCTGCACGCGACCGTGTTCGTCGGCCACGCCTGCGCGCTGCGCGACACGGGGGCGCTGGACGAGGCGATCGCGGTGTTCGGCGACGCGCCGGCCGTCCAGCGGGCGGTCGACCGGTGCGGCGAGGCGGTGGTCCGCACGCTCGACGAGCTGTCCCGCGCGCTGCGGCTGCGCGGTGACGGACGTGCCGCCGCACGGGCCGCGCGGGAAGCCGTGGAGCCGGCCGGGCGGCTCGCGCCCGGCGGCCTGGCCGCGGCCGTGAGCCACCATTGCCTGTGGCAGGCGTTGGACGACCTCGGCCGGGCGGACGACGCCGAGGCCCACCTCACCCTCCTGCTGCGGCACGCACCCGACGCGTCGGCCACCGCCGACGCCGTCGACCGCTGGTGCGAGGGGGTGCTGGCGCGCGAGGGCGCGACCGACGCCCTGCCGCGCCTGGACCGGCACCTCGCCGTCATCCGACCGCAGGCCCCGGCGCACCGGTCGTGGGCGTGCTGCTGCTGTGGCGCGGGCGCGGGCCGCCCGGGCGGAGGCCCGGTCGCGGCACGACGCGTGACGCCGAGCGCCGGGCAATTGCGCGCGGGTCCTGTCCGAATTGTCGCGCACCCCGGTCGACAAAGCACGTGAGCGAACCTCGCGATGCCGCCGAAAGCGCTAGCGCATTCATCGGTTGAATAGGCGGCTGAAGCAAATTCTTCCCCACGCGGGTGGTGACGCAACGTCACCACCCGGCGAACCTCGGTCGCCACCGGAGGCCGATCATGGGCAGCCCTGATTCCGCTGTACTAGGGTACGTTCCCTGTCACGCCGTGACCAGGCGTAATACTTTGGTAACGGTGTCTCGATCACCCGCCGTGGCGGTCGTCGCCGGCAGCCGGGGCACGGTCGCCGACCGCCGCCGGCGGAAGCCCGAAGCGACCTCGCGGACCGGTGTTGCCGCCCCACCCGACCGCGTGTGTGATGGGCCCGAAATCGAGCCGGCAGCACAACACACGGGGGCGTTCGTGCTGCGCGAAAAGCGCCGAGAACACACTTTGGGGGAATACCCGTGAGCCTTGCGGACCGGACGCCCGGTTACTTCACCACACCGCAGCACGACCGGTTGCGCGCGGAGGTGCGCGCGTTCGCCGAGGCGCAGGTCGCGCCCGCCGTGGCCGGCATGGAGGAGTCCAAGGCCGTCCACACCGGGCTGTCCCGGCTGATCGCGCGGCAGGGCTGGCTCGGCGTCACCGTCGACCCGCGGTACGGCGGGATGGGCCTGGGCCACCTGGCCAAGACCATCATCATCGAGGAGCTGTCCCGGGTCAGCGGCGCGATGGGCGCCATGGTGCAGGCCTCGCAGCTGGGCGTCGCGAAGATCGTGCACTTCGGCAACGAGGAGCAGAAGCGGCACTGGCTGCCCCGGGTCAGCGACGGCCGGTGCCTGCCGACCATCGCGGTCACCGAGCCGGACGCGGGAGGGCACGTGCTGGGCATGTCCAGCACCGCCGAGCGGGTGGGTGACGAGTACGTCCTCAACGGGGGCAAGGTGTTCGTCGGCAACAGCCACGTCGGCGACCTGCACGGCGTGGTGGTGCGCACCGGGCCCGGCTCGGGCGGCCTGTCGGCGTTCCTGGTGGAGGCGACCGCGCCGGGCTTCTCGCTCGCGCCGCACCGCCCCGCCATGGGCCTGCACGGCTTCAGCTTCGGCGAGCTGGTCTTCGAGGACTGCCGCGTCCCGGTCGGGAACCGGCTGGGCGAGGAGGGCGACGGCCTCGCCGTGGCCTACTCCTCCAGCGTCCTGTACGGGCGGCCCAACCTGACCGCCGTCTCGCTGGGCATCCACCGCGCGATCGTGGAGCAGACGGTGGCGTTCGCGAGCGAGCACCGGCGGTACGGCAAGCCGCTGGCGGAGCTGCCCACCGTGAAGCAGAAGCTGGGCCAGATGCAGTCCCAGCTGATGACCGCGCGGCTGGCCGCGTACTACGCCGCCCACATGCTCGACCAGGGCAACCCGTGCGACGCGGACCTCATCAGCGCGAAGCTCCTCAACGTCGAGTCCTCTTTGGACTCCGCGCGCACCGCGATGGAGATCCACGCGGCGTACGGGCTCGACCCCGGCCGCACGGTCGAGCGCCTGCTGCGCGACGCCAACCACATCTACTCCCCCGCCGGCACGTCGGACATCCAGCGGCTGCGGCTGGCCGAGGTGGCGCTGGGCACCTACCGGGACCAGTGGTCGGCGCGGCTGTCGGACAAGCTCCGCGCGAGCAGCGTCGGCCTGGACCGGGTGACGCTCGTGGCGGGCGAGCCGGCGAACCTGCCGATCGCCGAACCCGCGGTCGCCGCCGCGCGCTGACGTGCCGCCGCCGGGCCCTCCCGCACCGGAGGGCCCGGGGCTAGCGCGGCTCGCCCAGCTTCACCGCCACCACCCCGACGAGGATGAACGCACCGCCGGCCAGTTGCACGGGTCCGGGCGCCTCGCCCAGCAGCAGCCACGCGAACACCAGCGCCATCACGACCTCGGTCAGCGCCACGAACGACGCCAGCCGCGAGCCGAGCCGCCTGGTCGCGGCGATGCCCGCCACGTACGCCAGCGCGGCCGTCACCACGCCGAGCGCGAGCACCGGCGGCCACCACGGCACGTGGAACCCGTCGAACGGGACCGGCGCGGTGGACACCGCGAACGGCACAAGCCCGACGGCACCGGCGAGCAGCAGCACGACGCCGCCCACCAGCAGCCCGCCCGCCGCCAGCACGGTGCCCGGCAGCCCGTCCGCCTCGCGCGCGTTCAGCACGAAGTAGGCCGCCGCGCCGACCATCGCGCCCAGCGCCCAGAGCACGCCGACGGCGCTGACCCGCGCGCCGGACACGACGTCGAGCACCAGCAGCAGGCCCACCACGCCCAGCGCGCCGCCGAGCACGGTGAGCCGGGTGGGCCGCTGGCCCTGCCGCAGCCACAACCATCCGACCACGGCCACCGGCGCGGTGTACTCGACCAGCAGCGCGACCCCGACCTCCATGTGCGCGACGGCGTTGAAGTACGCCAGTTGGCAGCCCGCGACGGCGACGAGGCCGTAGGCGAGGACCAGCGGCGCGGTGCGGCGCAGCAGCCCCCACCGGCCGCGCAGTTGGACCACCGCGACCGGCGCGAGCACCGCGGCGGCCAGCAGCACGCGCACGGCCACGGCGGCGGCCGAGGACCAGCCGGCGTCCATCAGCCCGCGCCCCAGGGGACCCGACAGCCCGAACGACGACGCCGACAGCACCGCGAACCCCAACCCGCCCCGCAACCGGCCGGCCACCTGCGTGTCATGCGTCAACGTCACCATGGCTCGTGACGCTATGGACCGGCGAGGTAATCTGTCAACGTGCTCTTCAGCCATGACACGACCTCGTCGCTCGTCGCCGCGGTCGCCCTGGTGAACTCCGCCGAGGAGCCGGACACGATGACGGAGCCGGCCCACCTCGACGCGTTCTTCGCCGAGCACGGCTACACCGGCTCGCGCACCCGGGACGCGGCCGAGCTGGCGGCGGTCCGGGCGCTGCGCGCACCGCTGCGCCGGCTGCTGACCAGCGACCGCGACACCGCCGTGCGGCTCGTCAACGACGTCCTGGCCCGGCACCAGGTCGTGCCGCAGCTCGTGCGGCACGACGGCTTCGACTACCACCTGCACGTGACCGACCCGGCGACGCCGCTGGCCGACCGGATCGCCGTCGACACGGCCATGGCGATGGTCGACGTGATCCGGGCCGACGAGATGAGCCGGCTGTCGGTGTGCGCCGACGAGACGTGCGGCGGCCTGGTCCTCGACCTGTCCCGCAACCGCTCCCGCCGCTACTGCAGCACCACGTGCGGCAACCGGATCGCCGTCGCGGCCTACCGCGCGCGCCGGGCCTGACCCCGCCCTACCGGTCCCGCCGGCGCAGCAGCTCGGCCAACGACGTGGCCGGGTGGCCCGTCAGGGTCGGCACGGCGTCGCTGACGCGGGCCATTTCGCCGTTGGCGATGGCGGTGTAGGTGGAGACCCAGGCGTCGACCTGCCAGTCGGGCGCGCCGTACGAGGCGCGCGAGCGGTACGCCTCCTCCACCGTCTCCGCGTGGTAGGTGATCGTGCGCCCGGCCGCCTCCGACAGCACGGCGGCGACCTCGTGCAGGGTCAGCGCCTCCGGGCCGGTGAGGTCGTAGGTGCGGCCGACGTGCGCGCCCGGGTCGGTGAGCACGGCGGTGGCGGCGTCGGCGATGTCGTCCTGCGCCACGGCGGCCACGCGGCCGTCACCCGCCGGACCGCGCAGCACGTCGTCCTCGCCGACCATGCCGGGCAGGAAGTCGGCGTAGAGGTTGTCCCGCAGGAAGGTGAACGCGAGACCGCTCGCCTCGACGTGGCGTTCGGTGGCGTGGTGGTCGCGGGCCAGGGTGAACGTGGCGTCGGCGGCGGCTCCCGCGAACGACACGTAGACCAGGTGGCCGACCCCGGCGTCCACCGCCGCGTCGACGAACGCGCGGTGCCGGTCCACCCGGTCCGCCGATTCCGACGCCGAGACCATGAGGACCGTCGCGACGCCGTCGAGGGCGCGGCGCACCGCGTCCCGGTCGGCGAACTCGGCCGCGGCCACGGACGCGCCGGGCAGGTCCGGCGCCCGGGACGGGTCGCGGACCAGCAGCACCTGGGCGTGCCCGGCGTCCGCGAGGCGGCGGGCGACGCGGCCGCCCAGGTTCCCGGTGGCGCCGGTGACGGCGATCGGTGTCATGTCGTGCATCCCCTCGACTGGTCGCGCCGAGTCTCCCACCCCGCGGCGCGGACGGCTCGTCGTCGGGAGGCGCCACCGGGAAGGGCCCGTGCGCCCCCGAGCGCACGGGCCCCGCTCGTCACTCGTCCCGGGACCACGCCTTGGCCAGCGCGAGCTTGCCGCCGGTGTGCAGCAACGACCCGGAGTAGACCCGGCCCGCGAACAGCACCGCGAGCACGACCGTCCCGGCCAGCAGGCCCATCGCCACCAGCGGCTCCCACACCGCGGCCTCCCCCGCGAACAGCCGCACCGGCATGGCGATCGCCGACGAGAACGGCACGTACGACAGCACGGTCAGCACGGTGGCGTTGTCGGAGAAGAACATCACGCCGAAGTACGGCGCCATCACCAGCAGCACCACCAGCCCCGTGCTCGACCCCAGGTCCTCCTGCCTGCTGACCAGCGACCCGGTCACCGCCCACACCGCGGCCAGCAGCACGAACCCGAGCACCAGGAACGGCACGAACCAGCCCAGCGCGGGCGCCACCAGGGCCAGCAGCTCGGCGTGGCCGCCCAGCCGCAGCGCGACGGGCGCGGCCACCGCGAGCACCACCACCTGCCCGATCGTCAGCAGCGAGTGCCCCGCGATCTTGCCCGCCAGCAGGGCCCGCACCGGCACGGTCGACACCAGGATCTCCACGATCCGGGTCTGCTTCTCGGTGACGGTGCTCTGCGCGATCGCCGTGCCGCTCATCCCGAACATCAGGAACACCAGCGCGAACACCATGATCACCAGTTGCCGCTGCCCCTGGCCGACCTCGGCCGGGTCGAGCAGGTCCACCGGCGGCGCGGTGCGCAGCGCGGCCACGACGTCGGTCGGCGGGTCGGCCAGCGCCACCACCCGCACGCCCGCGGCCGACCCGCCCGCGGTGTCCGGCACGACGGCCGCCTCCACCTCCTCCGAGCGGACGAGCGCCTCGGCGGCAGCCACGTCGTCGACGGCGCGGACCTCCAGCCCCGTGCCCGCCAGGGCCTCGGCGGCCCGCTCGCCGACCGCGGCGACCCGGGTCGTGCCGCCGCCCAGCGCGGTCGGCAGGATCGACATCGCGAACAGCCCCACCAGGACCACGCCGAAGCCGATCCAGAAGCCCTTGGCGCGCAGGAACGTCCTCACCTCGCGCTCGGCGACCAACCTGGTGGCCGCCGCGAAACCGCCCGACCCGCCGTCCCGCTCCGTCACGCCGGTCATCAGATCGCCTCCAGGAAGATCTCGTCGAGCGTGGGGACGACGGGGGTGAAGCCGCGCACCGGCCCCCGTCGCAGGGCGGCCTCCAGGACGACCTGGTCGACGTCCTCGCGGCCGTCCGGCTCGAACACCACGCGCGGTCCGTCCGCGTCGACCACCCGCAGGCCGGGCACGTCCCGCACCCACCCCGCGTCCGACGCCACGACCAGCTCGAACCGCTTGGTGCCGTACCGGGCGCGCAGCTCGTCCCGCGCGCCGGCCGCGGCGATCCGACCACCGGAGATGATCACCACGTCGTCGCACAGCCGTTCCACGACCGACAGCTGGTGGCTGGAGAACAGCACGGGCACGCCCCGCGCGGCGCGTTCCCGCAGCACCCCGAGCACGGTCTCGACGGCGATCGGGTCCAGCCCGGAGAACGGCTCGTCGAGGATCAGCATGACGGGGTCGTGCACCAGCGCGGCGGCGATCTGGGCGCGCTGCTGGTTGCCCAGCGACAGCTCCTCCAGCCGGTCCTGCGCCCGGTGGCCGAGTTCGAGCTGGTCGAGCAGGCGCTCGGTGTTGCGGCGGGCGGTCTCGCGGTCCAGGCCGTGCAGCCGGCCGAGCCAGCCGACCTGCTCGGCGACGCCCATCTTCGGGTACAGGCCGCGCTCCTCGGGCATGTACCCGAACCGCTGCCGCACCGCGCCGGTCACCGGCGAGCCGTGCCAGGACACCGTGCCGCCGTGCGCGGCCAGCACGCCCAGGACGATGCGCATGGTGGTGGTCTTGCCGGAACCGTTCGCGCCCAGGAACCCGGTCATGCGGCCGGGCCGGACCTCGAACGACACGTCGTCGAGGACCCGGTGGTCGCCGAAGCTGCGGCTGACCGACGTCACTGTCAACATGGCCGCAACGCTAGGTGGCGCCCGCTCCCGGCACGTCCGGCGCGAGATCGACACCGCGGGTCATCCTCGCGGAGGACCCCCCTGGCCCGGCTCCACGATGCCGTGCTCGTAGGCGAACACGACCGCGTGCGTGCGGTCGCGCAGGCCCAGCTTGGCCAGGATGCGCGACACGTGCGTCTTCACCGTCGTCTCGCCCAGGTACAGCGCGGCGGCGATCTCTGCGTTGCTCGACCCGCGGGCGAGGTGGACCAGCACCTCGAACTCGCGGTCGGTCAGCTCGGGCGGTCGGCGCGCGGGCGCGGCGGGCGCCGGTCCGGCGAACCGGGCGATGACGCGCCGGGTCACCTCGGGCGAGAGCAGGGCGTCGCCCCGGGCGACGACCCGCACGGAGTCGACCAGGTCCTCCGGCGAGGCGTTCTTGAGCAGGAAGCCGCTCGCACCCGCCCGCAGCGCCTCGAACAGGTAGTCCTCGCGGTCGAACGTGGTCAGGATGACCACCTTGATCGGGTTGCCCGAGCCGTCGGGGCCCAGGATGCGCCGGGTGGCCTCCAGCCCGTCCACGCCGGGCATCTGCACGTCCATCAGCACCACGTCCGGCCGCAGCCGCCCGACCACCGCCACGGCCTCCGCGCCGTCGCGGGCCTCGCCGACGACCTCGATGTCGTCCTCCGTGCCGAGGATCACCCGGAAGCCGGCGCGGACGAGGTCGTGGTCGTCGGCCAGCACGACGCGCAACGGGGTCGTCATGCCGGGAACCTCGCCCGGACCAGGTACCCGGCGTCGCGGCGGGGCCCGGCCTCCAGCTCGCCGCCGTGCACGGCGACCCGTTCCCGCATGCCGACCAGGCCGAACCCGGCGCCGCCCGACGCGCCCGCCCGACCGCGGCCGTCGTCGGCGACCTCGACCTCCAGCGACTTCTCCAGGAACCGCACCCGCACGTCGGCCCTGCTCGCGTCGGCGTGCCTGACCACGTTCGTCAACGACTCCTGCACGATCCGGTACACCGACAGCGCGACGCCCTCCGGCACCGGCCGCGGCTCGCCGTAGACGCCGTGCGCCACGGCGAGCCCCGCCGACCGGGCCTGCTCGGCCAGCTCCGGGAGCTGGTCCAGGCCCGGCGACGACCGCTCCCCCGCGCCCTCCCGGACCTCCTCCTCCGGGTCGGCGCGCAGCACGCCGAGCAGGCCGCGCAGCTCACCGATGGCCGTGCGCGCGGTGTCCTCGACGGTCCGCAGCGCCTCGCGGGCCAGCTCCGGGTCCCGGTCGAGCACCCGTCGCGCCGCGCCCGCCTGCACGCCCATGACCGACACGTGGTGCGCCACGACGTCGTGCAGGTCGCGGGCGATGCGCACGCGCTCGGCGACGATCGCGCCGCGGGTGTTCTGCTCCTGCGAGCGGCGCAGCTGCTCGGCGCGGTGCTCCAGCTCGGCCTCCCGGCGCGCGGAGACCCACGCCATGTCGCCGAAGAAGTACGCGGTGAGGAAGAACAGCAGGTTGAACCCGATGCCGTAGAGCACGGACGCGAGGACCGGGTCCAGCGGACCGGCCGCACCCTCGAACGCCGGCACGGGGTCGACCAGGAACCGCACCAGCCCGAAGCCGAGCCAGCCGAACATCACCGCGATCACGGCGATCCTCGCCCACTTCGCCCGCGCGCGGTCCCGCCCCCACGCCCCCGCGCTGAAGATGGCCAGGAACAGCGCGACCGACGGCACGAGGTTGTCGGCCACGTGCCGGGCCTGCGCGCCGATGAACAGGGCGCCGACCGCGAACAGGGCGGCCACCGGGAACCGCCGCCGCACCACCAGCGGCGCGGTGAGCGCCACGCCCCAGGCGAACTGCTCGACCAGGTGCGGCGTGTCGTCCCACGGCACCGCGCCCATGCTGGTGACCAGCGCGGTCACCGCCACCGCGCCCGCCACGGCGGCCGCGGCGAGCCAGGCGTCCTGCCGCGACTGGGCCGCGGTGGGCCCCGGTCGCCGCCACCGCGCCCACACCGGCTCGGGGACGCGCTCGTCGTCGGTCATGGCGCAGAACGTAACCCGGACGTCAGCCGGCCGTGCGCGCCGCCGTCACCACGATCGTCGTGTACCGGACCACGAAGCCGCCGCCGGCCGCGTCCACGACCGCGCCGACCTCGGCCAGCAGCTCCGCCAGCAGGTCCGGCGGGAGCAGGGTGTGCGTGCCGGAGGTCGGGAGCGCGTCCAGCCACTCGTCCCGCGTGTAGGCGCGCTCCCAGGTGAACCGCCACTCCTCGGGTTCGCCGAACCGGCCCGTCCGCCGGATGCCGTCGACCGCCAGGTCGGTGAACGACGAGTACCCGGGCGCGGGCGCGGGGGCGGTGGGCAGGTCCGGCAGCAGCCGGCGGTGGACGTCGGCGAAGGCCTCGGCCAGGTCGGCGGGCGGTTGGCCGGCGTTCCAGAACGCGGCCAGCCTGCCGCCGGGCCGCAGCACGTCCGCGGCCTTGGCCGCGCCCGCCACCGGGTCGACCCAGTGCCAGGTCTGCCCGGCCACGACGGCGTCGAACACCCGGCCCGCCGGGTCCCACGACTCGAACGCGGACACCTCGACGTCGAGGCCGTGCCGCCGGGCCCACCCCGCCATCCGCGGGTCGACCTCCACGCCGAGCACCCGGCACCCGGCCGCCCGGAACAGCCGCGCGGCGATGCCGGTGCCGATGCCGACGTCGACCACGTCCGGTCCGGGGCTCGCGGCGACGATCGCGTCCACCATCGCGCCGGGGTAGGAGGGCCGGGCGCGGTCGTACCGCTCCGGGTCCACGCCGAACGACTCGGCCAGGGACCGCGCGCGGTGGGGTTCCGACGGTAGATTGGGCATGCGCCCACTATTAGTGGGCAAGTGCCCACTCGTCAACCCGGAGGAGCACCGTGCCGACCGGCGTGGCCATCCGCGACGTCCGCGAGCAGCTGTTCGACGCCGCCGACCGCATCCTGCTGCGGGACGGGCCCAGCGCGCTGACCAGCCGTGCCGTCACCACCGAGGCGGGCTGCGCCAAGGGCGTGCTGCACCGGCACTTCGAGGACTTCGACGCGTTCCTGGCCGAGTTCGTGCTCGACCGCGTCGACCGGATGGACGGCCAGGCCGCCGCGCTGCGGGAGGCGGCGGGCACGGGAGAGGTCGCCGACAACCTGACCGACGCGGTGATCGCGCTGTTCGGGTCCGTCGCGGTGGCGATCGTCGCCCTGGTGACGTTCCGCGACGAGCTGCGCGCCCGGCTGCGCCGCGCCTGGCCCGCGGGCGTGCCCGTGCTGACCGAGGCGGTGACCGTGATCGCCGGCTACCTGACCGCGGAGCGCGACCTCGGCCGCCTCGACCCGGACACCCCGGTCGACGGCCTCGCGCCCGCCCTCATCGGCACGGCGCACCTGCTGTTCGCCGACCGGGGCGCGCCGCCGACGCGCGAGGCCGTGCACCGGGCCGTGGTCGGGGTCGTCGGCGGGGTGCTGCGGCCGAGCTGACCGTTCGGCGGGTGCGCGGTGCCGCGCCCGACCGCTCGGCGGCAGGAGGATCAGAGCACGGCGGCCAGGCGTTCCACCGCCTCCCTCGGGTCGGGGCCGATCGGGATCAGCACGACGCTGTCCACACCGGCCTCGAACAGCTCCGCCAGCCGGGCCTTCGCCTCCTCGGCCGTGCCCGTCACCGCGAGCTGCCGCACCCACTCCTCCGGCAACCGGCGCGCGAACTCCTCCCGGCTGCCGCACTCCCGGCGCAACGCCGCGAACTCCGCCGCGAACGGCAGGGGCGCGAGGTGCGGCGCCCAGTCCGGCTCGCCGATCCACTCCAGACCGCCCCGCACGGTGGCCAGCGCCTCGGACGCGTCCCGGTGCACGGCGGCCGCGTTGTACCCCACCAGGCGGTGCGGCCGGCCCGCGTCGACGTGCGCCAGCGCCGCCCGCGCGTACTCCGGGGTGGTGGGCTCGGCCAGGATCGTGCCGTCCGCCACCCGGCCGGACAGGGCCAGCGAACGCGGACCGCGCACCCCGGCCAGCACCGGCGGCGGCTCGTCCGGCACGCACGCGGGTTCCAGGCGCACGCCGTCCAGCCGGACGTACTCGCCCGGGCCCACCGACTCGCCGCGCACCAGGGCCGTCACCGCGCGCAGGTACTCCTCCAGCAACCCCAACGGGCTGGCGGGCCACTCGCCCACCGACCGCATCCACGCCGGCATGCCGTGCCCGATGCCGACGTCGACGCGACCGGGGAACAGCTGCGCCAGCGTCGCCACCTCCATCGCCGCGAACGCGGCGTTGCGCGCGCCGACCGGCAGCAGCCCGATGCCGACCCGGACCCGCTCCGTCGCCGCCAGCACCGCCGCGGCCTGGGCCACCCCGCCCCGGAACCCGAGGTCCTCCACCAACCACAGCTCGTCGAACCCGAGCTCGTCGGCGCGCCGCGCGAACGGCAGCACCCGCGACGGCGGGAGGTCGCGGGGCAGCATCACCCCGACCGATCCGCTACGGCTCACGACGGGCTCCTAGGTCCGCAGGTACGAGGCGCCGTTGAGGTCGAGCACGGCCCCGGACGCCCACTCGGCCGCCGGCGAGGCCAGGTAGACGACGGCGGCGGCGACCTCCTCCGGCGTCGCCACCCGCCCGAACGGGCTCTGCGCCCGCACCTCGTCGGTCACCATGTCCGCCACCCGGTCGGTGGCGACGAACCCGGGCGCGACCGACGCGACCGCGATGCCGTGCGGCGCCAGGGCGACCGCCAACGACTGGCCCATCGAGTGCAGCGCCGCCTTGCTCGCGCCGTAGGCCGGCATGGCGGGCTCGCCGCGGAACGCGCCGCGCGAGCCGACGTTGACGATCCGGCCGCGGGTGCCGCGCGCGATCATGTGCCGCGCCACGCAGTACGCCATGTCGGCGGCGCCGAAGACGTTGACGGCGAACGTCCGCCGCCACAACGACTGCCACTCGTCGTAGGGCAGCTCGACCGAGCCCAGCTCCACCAGGCCCGCGTTGTTGACCAGCACGTCGATCCCGCCGAGGGTGTCGGCGGCGGAGTCCGCCACACGCGCGACCGCCGCCGGGTCGGCGAGGTCGACGTCCGAAGAGGACAGTGCGACCACGGTGTCGCCCAGCTCGCGGAACGCGTCGGCGATCGCCGCGCCGATGCCCCGGCTGCCGCCGGTGACGAGGACGCCCCGGCTCATCGGGCGAACACCTGGGACTCGTCGGCGAACGCCTTGAACTCCAGGGCGTTGCCGGCCGGGTCGCGCAGGAACATCGTCCACTGCTCGCCCGGCTCGCCCGCGAACCGCAGGTACGGCTCGATCACGAACTCCCGGCCCGCCGCGCGCAACCGCTCGGCCAGCGCGTGGAACTCGGGGATCGGCAGGAGCAGGCCGAAGTGCGGCACCGGCACGTCGTGGCCGTCCACCGGGTTGCGGCCGGCGTCGTCGCGCGGCCCCGGCACGAGGTGGGTCACGAACTGGTGGCCGTAGAGGTTCCAGTCCACCCAGTTCTCGGCCGATCGCCCCTCTTCGAGCTGGAGCACACCGCCGTAGAACTCCCGCGCCCGGGCGAGGTCGTCAACGGGGACGGCGAGGTGGAAAGCGGGTCTCATGCCCTCACCTTGACCACCACCACCGCCGATGTCAACATTCGACATCATGCAGCTGCGCAAGGCCGACCGGCGCGGCCTCGCGGACGAGGCCGCCGACCTCCTCCGCGAGGCGATCCTGGCCGGCGCGTTCCCGCCCGGCTCGCCCCTGCGCGAGGTGGAGCTGGCCGCGTCGCTGGACGTCAGCCGCGGCTCGGTGCGCGAGGGCCTCGCCGTGCTGGAGCGGGAGGGGCTGGTGCGCAGCGCCTGGCACCGGGGCGCGCGGGTGATCGACCTGACCCCGCGGGACGCGGAGGAGGTCTACTCCGTGCGCGCCGCGTTGGAAGGGCTCGCCTGTCGGAGCGCCCTCGGCCGGGTGGACCTGGCCGGGCTGGACGAGCTGGTGGACGTCATGGCGCGCCGGCTGGCGGCGGGGGCGTCGGGCGAGGAGCTGCTCGCGCTCGACATCGGGTTCCACGACGCGATCTACCGCGCGGCGGGCAACCGGCGGCTGCTGGAGGCGTGGCACGCGGTGCGGTCGCAGGTGCACCTGTTCCAGCTCACCCGCATCCGGCTGGGTCGCGAGGGCTACCGGGCCGCGGTCGTGGACGAGCACCGGGAGATCGTGCGGCTGCTGGCGGCGGGCGATCCCGAGGAGGTCGCCCGCGGCGCCGAGGACCACGTTCGCTCGGCGCTGCGGGTGCTCGTCGACCGGCTTCAGGACCCGACGACCGCGACCTCCGGGTAGCGCGGCGACGGGCGGTCGAGCAGGGGTTGCGGCTCGCCGCGCAGGTGCAGGTCGAAGAACGCCCGGACGTGGGCGCGGGTGATCGCCGCCCCGCGCTCCCCGCTCACGTCCGCGCCGAAGTCCACGCCGAGCTGCGGACCGAGCACGCCGAGGTCGGTGAACGACGCGTGCTCCATGCCCGCCACCACGAGCCAGCGTCGCCACCCGGTCAGGGACGGCCAGACCTCCGCCCAGTTCCCGGCACCGGGCGTGCCGGGGGCGTAGTTGTCCGCCCGGCCCAGGAGCAGGAACGGGCGTGCCGTGGAGGACGCCGCGGTGATCGTGCCGTCGACGTCGACGCCTGCCCGCAGGCGCGGGTCGGCCGCCAGGGCGGCGAGGCTGCTCGCACCGCCGACGGAGTGGCCGCCCATCGCGATCCGCTCCGGGTCGACCAGGGCGGCACCCGACCGGTGGCGCAGCGGGCCGGTCACCTGGTCCAGCACGAACGACACGTCCGCGGCCCGGCCGCGCTCCAGCTCCTCCCAGAACGCGGGGTCGTGCGGCTGGTCGCAGGCGGCGCAGGGGGCGACCCGGCCGTCCGGGAACGTGGTGGCGACGTTCTCGTGCGTGTGGTCGACGACCACGACGACGTAATCATGACTGGCCAGGTCCTCCGCGAGCGCGGTGAGCGTGGCGCGGGGGCGCTTGAACCCCGGTGACAGCACGACGAGCGGCCGGGAGCGCGGGCGTCCGGCGGGGCGCGCGTCGACCACCGAGTGGGTCCGCACGGCGCTCAGGGCGTCCGGCGGCAGGGCGGTGAGGCCGGCCTCCTCCAGCACCGCCCGGGACTCGGTCGGCGTCAGGTACTGCCGCCGCGGGCCGCGCGCCGAGGCCGCCGGGTAGAACAGGGAGACCATCAGCTCGCGCCGCGACGAGGGCACCCAGGGGTCGGCTCTGGAGGTGTCGACCAGGTGCAGCGACGTCGTGCCCACCGGGTGGCGGCCGGTGGGGGCGGGCAGGTGCGGGCCGGGCGGGTTCGAGCCGGGCGGGTTCGGGGTCGGGTCGGCGGAGGCCGGTGGGGTCGCTGCCGCGGACAGGGCGAGGGTCAGGGCGAGGAAGAGTCTCATCGGTTCCCTTTCGAGGGGGTCAGGCCAGGTCGCGCAGGCGGTGGAAGCAGAACCACGTGACCGGTGCGCACAAGGCGAGGAACAGCGCCAGCTCCGACCACTGCACCGGCCAGAAGTGGGTCGCCGGGTGGTGGACGAGGTGCTGCCGGTAGCCCAGGTCGCCCAGACCGGCGAAGCAGGCGTGCATCCGGTCGACCACCGACCGGTCGAAGCCCTCCGGCGGCACCCGCGGCACGCAGTGGCGCACCGCGTCGGGCAGCGGGTGGACGCGGGCGCCGTCGCGGTCGACGGTCTCGTTCGTCAGCACCCACGCGCCGGGCGGGGCGAGCACCTGCAACGCTTCCGGCACGTCACCGTTCACGCGGACGCCCGCGACGGTGCGCTCGGTGATCGCGACCACCTCGTCGGTCGGCGGCAGCAGGTGCGGGCGCACCACCAGCGGGACGGCGACCTGCACGGCGGCGTACAGCAGGAGGGTCACGGCCATCGCGGGCACGGTGCGGCGCAGCGCGATCGCGACCGCGACGCCGAGGACGAACGCGAACGCGGCGTACCCGAGCGGCGCGACGCCCCGTGCGGCGAACACCAGCGGCGTGACGCGCGGTGCGAAGCCGCTCCCCGGGTCCGGGGCGGTCGCGTCGAGCGGACCGGACCACCAGGTCACGGCGAGGCCGAGCGCACCCGCGGCGACCGCCGCGGCCGGCACGCCGAGGCCGAGCTTGACCGCGAGCCACCGGGTGCGGGTGACGCTCTGGTTCCAGACCAGGTGGTGCGTGCCCGCTCCCAGTTCCCGGGTGATCAGCGGCACGCCCCAGAAGACGCCCAGCGCGACCGGCAGCACCCACACCGCGAACAGGCCACCCCGGTACCAGGGGTCCAGGTCGGTCGGGGCACCGCCGTCCGGGCGGCCCAGCGCGAGCGCCGCGCAGACCAGGACCAGGACCGGGTACACCGAGAGCACCGGGGCGCGCAGCTGCCGCCACGCCAACCACGTCATCGCACGACCTCGAGGGCGGGCTTCGCGGGTTCGCCCGGTTCACCGGGTTCACCGGGGTCGCCCGGTTCGCCCAGGTAGGCCAGCACCAGATCTTCGAGGTCGAGTTCGCCGACGTCCCAGGCGGGGTCGTGGACCGGCGAGCCGGTGCGCACCAGGACGGTGGTCTGGCGTTCGGTGTGCTTCGCGGAGATCACGCGGTGGTCCGCGGGCAGGGTGTCGGTGGCCCGGCGCGGGCCGGTCAGCCTGCGGTGGGACGCCAGCAGGTCGTCCACCTCGCCGACGAGCCGGACCCGGCCGGCCGCCAGCACGACGAGGTGGTCGCAGACGCGTTCCAGGTCGGCGATCACGTGCGAGGACATCACGACGCCCACCCCGTGCTCGGCGACGGCCGCCATGAGGTCCTGCAGGAACCCGCGGCGCGCCAACGGGTCCAGCGAGGCGACCGGTTCGTCCAGCAGCAGCAGTTCGGGGCGCTTGGCGAGGGCGAGGGTGAGGGCCAGTTGGGCGCGGTGGCCGCCGGACAGCCCGCCGGCGGGCAGGCGCGGGTCGAGGCCGAGGCCCGCGATCCGGTCGCGGGCCAGGCCGGCGTCCCAGCGCGGGTTGAGCCGCGCGCCCAGGCGCAGGTGCTCTTCGACGGTCAGGGTGGGGTAGACGGGCGTGCCCTGGGCGACGAACCCGACCTTCGCCAGTTGGCCGGGGCCGCTGCCGGGCACGCCGCCGCACACCTCGATCGTGCCGGTCGACGGGCGGAGCACGCCCGCGGCGAGCTTGAGGAGCGTGGACTTGCCCGCGCCGTTCGGCCCGACGAGCCCGGTCACGTGGCCGGCGGGCACGGTGAGGTCGCAGCCGGTCAGCGCCCACCCGGTGGTGCGGGTCCAGCCGGTGGCGCGTGCCCGGTGCCGGCGGTAGCGCTTGCCCAGTCCCCGGGCGCGCAGGGCGGTCATGCCGTGTTCTCTTCGGCGAGCGAGCGGACCGTGGTGTGGAACAACGCCTCGACGCCCTCGTCGTCCAGGCCGGCGCGGTGCGCCTTGGCCAGCCAGCGCCGCAGGTCCTGGCGCAGCGGGTGGAGCGCGGCGGGCGGCGGGCCGGAGAGGGTGGCCGTGACGAACGTGCCGACCCCGGGACGGGCGGCCACCAGGCCGTCGTGCTCCAGCTCCCGGTACGCCTTGAGCACGGTGTTGGGGTTGATCGCCAGGTCGGCGACCACGTCCTTCACCTTCGGCAGTTGGTCGCCCTCGTGCAGGAGGCCCAGGCGCAGGGCGTGGCGGACTTGGCGGACGAGTTGCTGGTAGGGCGAGAGGCCCGACCCGGGGTCGAGGTGGAACTGGATCACCGGTTCTCCTATATAGCTAGTTACCTAGCACTATAGGACCGGGCGACCCGGGGGTCCAGTGTGAGCGGTGGGCGGGTCCGAACCCGGGTCGGACCGGACCTCCGCGGTGAGGTCCGGTCCGATGTGGAATGGCCTGGTGCCGTGGGGTCAGAAGCGGGCGCCGACGTCGCTGTTGTTCGTCGGGCGCAGGAAGGTGGAGGAGGGGATCGAGCCGTCCCGGGCGCGGGGGCCCGTGATCGTGGTCGGGTCCGTGCTCACGAACGACCAGTCGCCGCCGAGGTCCCAGGAGTTGCCGGTGCCGGTGGAGGTCGTGCCCAGCGAGGCGTTGGTGCCGTTGGCGGCGGCGAGGTCCTCGGTCAGGGTGCCGGTCGAGCGGTCGAACCGGAAGCCGGTCTTCGGGTTGCCCCAGGCGGTGCTGCGCTCGATCCGGTGGCGGCCGGGGTTGTCGTTGTCCACGATCCCGCCCGCCGCGTCGTCCCACGCCATCGTGTTGCGGACGGCGTGGTCGGCGGCGACGCCGTTGCCCCCCGGCTTCAGCCCGTTGCCGTCGCCGGTGAAGTCGGGCGGGTCCCAGCGGTTGAAGCCGTTGCCCCGCGCCAGGCTGTTCTCGGTCAGGACCGGCGAGGAGGACATCCAGTGGTCGAGGCCGTCGTCGGAGTTGTTCCACAGCCGCGCGCCGCGCACGACGTTGCCCGTGCCCGAGCCCTCCTCGACGGCCAGGCCGTCGGCGCTCTCGCCGTTCTTGCGCGGGTCGCGGTTGCCGTGGGAGTCGAGGTCGAGGACCTGGTTGTTGCCCGACGCGCCTTGGAGGTGCAGCCCGGACTCGTATTGTCGCGCGTGACGAGCCGGTCGAACACGGTGTTGTTGGTGTCCACGCCGAACACGCCGTCGGGGCCGTGGACAATTTCCGACCCGATCAGGCGCCAGTGGTCGCCTTCCACGTGCACGGCGCCGCGTTGTGCGCGCGGGATGCCGGAGCCGACGGCACCGGGCGTGCACGGCATGTCCTCGCCGTCGATGATCACGCGTTCGCCGGTGTGGTTGCGCAGGGTGATGGGTTGGCTCGCGGTGCCGTCCTTGAGCAGTTGGATGTTCGCGGTGGGCGCGTACGTGCCGCCGCGCACGGTGATGGTGTCGCCGGGTCGGGCCAGGTCGACGGCGCGCTGGATGGTGCGCAGGGGCGCGGTTCGGCTGCCGGCGTTGGCGTCGTCGCCGTTGGTGGCGACGAAGAGCTCGGCCGCGGTGGCTCGGTGCGCGGTCGCCGTGCCCGGTAGTGCGACGAGCACGGCGACCAGGAAGGCTGCGAATCCCGTCATCGCTCCCTCGACATTCACGTTCCTGAACCGGGAGAACGGTTCCAGGAACGCTGACGCGCCGTTCGAGGGAGGCGCGACGATTCGCGGTGATGAACGGAACGGGGCGCGGGAAAAGGAATTCCCGCGCCCCCGCGGCGTCAGTGCGGCGATTCCGCCTTGCCCGGCTTGACCAGGAACGAACCGGCCACCGCGACGAGCGACAGGACGGCCGCCAGCAGGATCGCCGCGTGCATGCCGCCCATCTCCGCGCCCGGCTCGTCCGCCGCGAGCATGGTGGCGGTCCGGGCGCTCATCACGCTGACCAGCAGCGCCACGCCCGCCGCGGCGGCGAGCTGCTGGGTCGTGCTGAAGATCGCGCTGCCGTGCGAGTAGAGCCGGGACGGCAGCGCGCCCAGGCCCGACGAGAACAGCGGCGTGAAGGAGAACGCCAGGCCCAGGCTCAGCGCGAGGTGGAACACCAGCACCAGCGCGGCGGACGTGGTGGCGTCGAACGTCGTGGCGAACCACAGCGAGCCGCTGGTGGCGACCGTGCCGACGATGAGCAGGACGCGCGGCCCCACCCGGTCGTACAGGCGGCCGACGAACGGCGACAGCAGACCCATCAGCAGGCCGCCGGGCAGCAGCAGGAGGCCCGTGGCGAGCGGGTCGAGCCCGAGGACGTTCTGGGTGTAGATCGGCAGGATCGTGACCACGCCGAGCAGCAGGCCCATCATCACCATCATCAGGGCGCTGGCGAGGGTGAACGTCCGGAAGCGGAACGTGCGCAGGTCCAGCAGGGCGCGCTCGTCGCGTTGCAGCCGGACCTGGCGCAGCACGAACGCCACGACGCCCAGCACGCCGATGGCGAGCGACACCCACAGCGTGGCGGACGACCCGCTGCCGCTGTGGCCGATGCTCGACAGCCCGTAGACCAGGCCGCCGAAGCCGAACACCGACAGCACGACCGACAGCGGGTCGATCGGCGCGCTGCTCGTCTCGCCGATGCGGGACACCCACCGCAGGCCGAGCACCAGCGCCGCCACCGAGATCGGCAGCACGACCCAGAACATGGCGCGCCAGCTGAACACGTCCAGCACCACACCGGACACGGTCGGGCCGATGGCGGGCGCGACGGAGATGACGATCGAGATGTTGCCCATCACCGCGCCCCGGCGGGCCGGCGGCACGAGCGTCATCACGGTCGTCATCAGCAGCGGCAGCATGATCGCCGTGCCGGACGCCTGCACCACGCGCGCGGCGAGGAGCACGGGGAAGCCGGGCGCCAGCGCCGCGATCAGCGTGCCGGCGCTGAACAGGCTCATCGCCACGCCGTACAGCACGCGCGTCGGCACCCGCTGGATCAGGTAGCCGGTGATCGGGATGACCACCGACATGGTCAACAGGAAGCCCGCCGTGAGCCACTGGCCGACGGCCGCGGTCACGTGGAGCTCGGACAGCAGCACCGGCAGCGCCACGCCCATGATCGTCTCGTTCAGGATGACCACGAACGTGGCCACGAGCAGCACGCCGATCACGGCGCGGTCGCCGCGGGTGAGCGCGGGCGGCGACGTCACGGCGTCGGACACACCTGCGGAAGTCATGCGTGGGTCCCCCAGAGGAAAGAAGGGCGCGACGAAGAGGCAACAGCGCCCCGAGCGCCTCTCACCCTACCTCCGGACATGGCGACGCCAGCTCGCTTTTCTTGCCCTGTCTCCCTTGTGGACCCCGTGGATCGACTCCCCGTAGTGGACCACCGCGGGACGGTGACGTTCCGCGTCGGCTCAGTCGACGACCCTGGCGAGGAAGCCCGTCACCTTGGCGGCGGTCCGGGTGGCCGCCTCCTCGGGGGTCAGCGACTCGTGCAGGCGGGAACCGGGGCCCGCGTCCTTCTTGCCCCTCAGGTAGAGCGAGCACGCCAGGTCGGCGCAGATGTAGACGCCGACGGAGTTGCCCTGCTGACCGCCGCGCCCGGCCTTGCGGGCCGTCATCAGCACCACGCCGTCGCCCTGGTGCGTGGTCAGGCACAGCGAGCACATGGTGCGGCGCGGTCGGTTCCCGGGTGCGGCCAGGCGCAGCGCCACGCCCACGAGGCCGTCGTCGGACGGTGCCACGAGGTAGGCGCGCTGCGGCGCGGCGGGATCGCGCCAGCCCAGGAAGTCCAGGTCCTCCCACGGCCGTTCGGCGAGGTCGGCGGGCAGCGACAGGCGTTTGGCCTCGCCCTTGGTGCAGTTGACGAAGGACGCGCGGATCTCGCGCTCGGTTATCGGCTCCACGCCCCGAAGCTACGTCAGCTCGCCACCGAGGACAAACGAATAGGTGTTAGCCTAGGACTCCTAGGAGGCGATATGGCACGCGCGGGGCTCACGGTCGAACGGCTGGTGCGGGCGGCGGCGGAGCTGGCCGACGAGGTCGGGTTCGAGAACCTGACCGTCTCGGCGCTCGCCCGCCGCTTCGGCGTCAAGGACGCGAGCCTGTACTCGCACCTGCGCAACGCCCGGGACCTCCGCGAGCGGGTCGCCGTGCTGGCGCTGGTCGAGCTGGCCGACCGCGCCGCCTCCGCCCTCGCCGGACGGGCGGGCAAGGACGCCCTCGTGGCCTTCGCCAACGCCTACCGCGACTACGCCCGGCAGCACCCCGGCCGGTACGCGGCGATGCGGGTCGAGCTGACGCCGGAACTCGCGGCGGCGAGCCGGGCCGACCGGCACTCCGAGATGACCCGGGCCATCCTGCGCGGCTACCGCCTGCCCGAGCCGGCCGAGACCGACGCCGTCCGCCTGCTCCACAGCACGCTCCACGGCTTCACGACGCTGGAGGCGACCGGCGGGTTCGGCCACCACCCGCGCGACACCGAGGCGTCCTGGATGGCCGCCCTCGACGCCCTGCACACCGTGCTCGGCAACTGGCCCGCCTAACCAGGGCACGTATCGGGACGCCGGCGCAAACCAACCCGAAAGTTTCGATACCGTCTGACGTGGGCAGACCACGCAGCGCATCGACAGGCCGTCGACCGAACGACCGCAGCCGGTACGACCGAACGGCGCTGAACTGCGCTGTTGTTACCACGGCCGTACACCGGCAGTTCATTGACGCGACACCGCGCCTGCCCCTATCGTTTCGGCCGAGTTCCCGAAAGTTTATCTGATTATTCGAAAGTTTCGGCGACCGTCCTGCAGACCCCCGCCAAGAAGCGGGCGGTGCCCAGCCGATCTCGGCCTGCGGCTGTAGGAGGAACGAACGAGATGTCACAGCTCGTCCTGTTCACGATGGACATCTGCGCGGTGGTGCTGCTCGTCTTCGGGCTCTACTTCCCGCGACACCGCCGCCGCGACCTGGTCGTCGCCTACCTCGGCGTCAACGTCGGCGTCCTCGCCGTCGCCGGCGCGCTGAGCACCAGCGACACCGGCGCCGGCATCGGGCTAGGCATGGCGCTGTTCGGCGTGCTGTCGATCATCCGGCTGCGCTCCACGGAGCTGGACCAGCACGAGGTGGCGTACTACTTCTCCGCCCTGGCGCTCGGGCTGCTCGGCGCGCTGAGCACGTCCTCGCCGTGGCTCAACGGCGGCCTGATGGCGCTCATCGTCGTGGTGATGTTCCTGGGCGACAACCGGCGGCTGTTCCGCCGGTACCGGCACCAAATCCTCGTGCTCGACACCGCCATGACCGACCACGTGGCCCTCGTGGCGCACCTGGAACGGCTGCTCGACGCCCGGGTGCACTCCGTCACCGTGCAACGCCTGGACCTGGTCAACGAGACCACGACCGTGGACGTCCGGTACGCGGTGACCGAGCGCGCGCTCACCGCGGCGCCCGGCGCGCCCGCGCACTCCGGGGCGCGCCGATGACCACGACGACCCTCGCGCCCGCGCTGGCGGGGATGGCCCCGGTCGGGCTCGCCGAGCTGGTCGAGCGGGCCGCGTTGCAGACCAGGGTCGACCGCAAGTACGTGCTGCCGGTCGAGGCGCTGCCCCGGCTGCTCGACCACCTCGCGCCGCACGCGCGGGTCCTCGACATCGACGGCGAGCGGACGTTCCGCTACCGGTCGGTGTACTTCGACACGCCGCGGCTGGACAGCTACCACCGCGCCGCCTACCGCAGGCGCCGCCGGTTCAAGGTGCGCACCCGCACCTACCTCGACTCCGCCGAGTGCTGGCTGGAGGTGAAGATCAGCGGCGCGCGGGGCAGCATCACCAAGCACCGGCTGCCGTACCGCCCGGACGACGGCGACACGGTCCGACCGGGGCGCCGCTTCGTGGACGAGGCGCTGGAGCGCGAGTCGGTCGCACCCCTCGCGGGCGGCCCGCTCGACCCGGTCCTGGTGACCGACTACCGGCGGACCACGCTGCTGCTCCCGGAGTCCGCGAGCCGGGTCACCATCGACACCGCGCTGTCCTGGCGGCACGGCGACGCCGAGCTGACGCCGGCCGGCCTCGCCGTGGTCGAGACCAAGACGGCGTCGGCGGCCTCGCCGGTCGACCGCGTGCTGTGGCAGCGGGGCGTGCGGCCCGCCCGGATCTCCAAGTACGCCACGGGCCTGGCCGCGCTGCGCCTGGACCTGCCCGACGCCCCGTGGCGGCGGACGTTGCGCCGCCACTTCCGCGGCACCACCCCGGCGGGGCCGGTGCCGACCACCCCGACCCACCAGGAGGCATCGTGCGTCTGACCTCCCGCGGCAACGGCGCCGCGGCAACCCACCGGACCACGGGGCTCGCGGTCGCCGCGGTGCTCCTCACGGCGCTGCTCGTGCCGCTGTCGGCGGGCGCCGAGCCCGCCGCGGCGGGCGGCACGTCGGCCGCCGACGCCGTCGCCGCGTCGGCCGCGGCCGACGACCTGGTCGGCGACATCGCGTTCTCCGTCCCCGGCGGCACGTTCCAGGGCCAGGTGTCGGTGGCGTTGAGCACCGCCATCGCCGGCGCGCAGATCCGCTACACCACCGACGGGCGACTGCCCGACGCGCAGTCCCCGCTCTACCAGGGCTCGCCGGTGCAGCTCACCCGCACCACCCAGCTGCGGGCGCAGGCGTTCGTGAACCAGGTGGCGACCGGCCGGCCCGGCACGTCGCTGTACGTCGCCCGCGAGGCGACCCTGACGACGCACGACCTGCCGATCGTGGCGATCGACTCCTACGGCGCGGGCAAGCCGCAGCGCGAGTACTTCGACGGCGCGACCATGATCTTCGAGCCGCCGCCCGGCGGCACCACGTCGCTGGCCGCCACGCCGGCGGTCGCCACCCGCGCCGGGTTCAAGCTGCGCGGGCAGTCGTCGGCCTCGTTCGAGAAGACGCCCTACCGCCTGGAGCTGTGGGACAACGCCAACGACGACGCCGACTACCCGGTGCTCGGGATGCCCGCAGACTCGGACTGGGTGCTGCGCGGCCCGTTCACCGACAAGGCGCTGATCCGCGAGGCGTTCCTGTACGACCTGGGCCGCGAGATGGGGCTGAAGGCGCCGCGCTACAAGTTCGTGGAGTTCTACCTCAACACCGACGCGAGCGCGGTCGGGCCCGGTGACTACATGGGCGTCTACATGCTGGTCGAGACCATCAAGAACAGCAAGAACCGGCTCGACCTCAAGGACCTCGACGAGGACGACACCACGCTGCCGAAGATCTCCGGCGGGTACGTCTTCAAGTTCGAGTGGATGGCGGCCGAGGAGCCGACGCTGCCGTGCACCGGGCCGGCGAGCACCTGCTGGAACTACCTGGAGGTGGTCGACCCGGACCCGTTGAACGCCCAGCAGCGCGAGTGGCTGCGCGGGTATCTGCAGGAGTTCCACGACGTGCTCCGGGCGCCGAACTCCGCCGACCCGGTCACCGGGTACCAGAAGTACATCGACGTGCCGTCGTTCATCGACCACATGATCATCAACGAGCTGAGCCGGGGCATGGACGCCTACCTGCGCAGCGCCCACTTCCACAAGGACCGCGACGGCAAGGTCTTCGCCGGTCCGCTGTGGGACTTCGACCTGACCTTCGGCGTGGGCGGGTTCTTCCAGAACGACCAGGTCGCCGGTTGGCAGTACCAGCAGACGCGGCAGCCGCAGGCCAACGACTGGTACGCGCAACTGCTGCGCGACCCGGCGTTCGTCAACCAGGTCAAGTCGCGGTGGCAGTCGTTGCGGCGGGGCCTGTTCTCCGACTCCGCGCTGGCGAGCCGGATCGACGCGCTCACCCGGCCGTTGACCAACGCCGCCCAGCGCAACTTCCAGCGCTGGCCCAACCTGAACTCGGCCACGGTCGGCTTCTTCCGCACCCCGACCGCGCCCACGTGGCAGGGGCAGGTGCAGGCGATGCGGGACTGGATGCAGCGCCGCATCGCGTGGCTGGACTCGACGTCCGGCTGGGGTGGGTCCACCACGCCCACGTCCACGTCGACATCCACCCCCACGACGACCACCACGACCACTCAGCCCGGCGGTGGGCGGTGTTCGGCGGCCTACACCGTGGTCAACCGCTGGACCGGCGGGTTCCAGGGCGAGGTGCGCGTCACGGCGGGCACCTCGCCGATCTCGAACTGGACCGTGTCGTGGAGCTACGCCAACGGCGAGACGGTCACCCAGGCGTGGAACGCGACGGTGACCAGCCAGGGCTCCACCGTCACCGCCCGCAACGCGGCCCACAACGGGTCGGTGGGCGCGGGCGCGAGCACGACGTTCGGGTTCCTCGGGTCCACCTCCGGGTCGCCCGGCACGCCCGCGCTCACCTGCACGGCGAGCTGACCGGCCGCGCCCCCGCCTTTCCGGTCACGCCGGGCGATTCCACCCGGCGTGACCGGAAAGTTTCGCAAGGTGTTGACATGTTCCGGCACCCGACTTGATGCTTTTCGGGTCGATCAGCAATGCTGCTGAAAGGAATTTCGCCGATGTCCGGCAAGATCAGAGGCGGGCGCCTGCTCCCGTTGACGGCGATCACTTTCCTGCTCATGGCAATAGTGACGTCGACCGCCCAGGCGGCGGTGACCACCAATCAGACCGGCAACAACAACGGCTACTTCTACTCGTTCTGGACCGACAGCCAGGGCACGGTCTCGATGGACCTCGGCTCCGGCGGCAATTACAGCACGTCGTGGCGCAACACGGGCAACTTCGTGGCGGGCAAGGGCTGGGCCACCGGCGGGCGGCGGACGGTGAACTACTCGGGCAGCTTCAACCCGTCCGGGAACGCGTACCTGACGCTTTACGGTTGGACCCGCAACCCGCTCGTCGAGTACTACATCGTCGACAACTGGGGCACTTACCGGCCGACCGGCACGTACAAGGGCACGGTCACCAGCGACGGCGGCACGTACGACATCTACAAGACGACCCGGGTCAACCAGCCGTCGATCGACGGCACCCGCACTTTCGACCAGTACTGGAGCGTCCGGCAGTCGAAGAAGACGGGCGGCACCATCACGTCCGGCAACCACTTCGACGCGTGGGCCCGCAACGGGATGAACCTGGGCACCCACGACTACATGATCCTCGCGACCGAGGGCTACCAGAGCAGCGGCAGCTCGAACATCACGGTCGGCGGGACGTCCGGCGGGGACCCCGGCACGGGCAACCCGGGCTCCGGCGGCTGCACCGCGAGCCTGTCCGCGGGTGAGAAGTGGAGCGACCGCTACAACCTCAACGTGTCGGTCAGCGGCTCGTCCAACTGGACCGTGACGATGAACGTCCCGTCGCCCGCGAAGATCCTGTCGACCTGGAACATCAGCGCGAGCTACCCGAGCTCCCAGGTCCTCACCGCGCGACCGAACGGCAGCGGCAACAACTGGGGCGTGACGATCCAGGCCAACGGCAACTGGACGTGGCCCTCCGTCTCCTGCGCCGCGAGCTAGGCGCTCACTCCCGCCGAAAAGACCACCGTGGCGGGGGGGGGGGGGGGGGGGGGGGCCGCGGGGGGGGGGGGGGGGGGGGGGGGGGCGGGCGCCCCGGGGGGCGGGGGGGGGGGGGGGGGGGGCCCCGGGGCCGGGGGGGGGGGGGGGCGGGGGGCCGCGGCGCGCGCCCCGGGCCGGGCGGCGGCCGCGGCGCCCCCCCCCCCCCCCCCCCCCCCCCCCCCGGCCCCCCCCCCCCCCCCCCCCCCCCGCCACGGTGGTCTTCTCGTCCGTCACGGCCCGCTTCGACGCGGTCCGACCAGGGCGTATCACGCGTTCCGGCCAGGTTCGAGGCGTTCGGCGACCGCCTGCGGCGGTACGCGTGGGGCCGGGGAGCCACCCCCACTCGACGCACAGTGGCGATCCGCTTAGTATCTCCTGCGAACGCAAGGTGGCACCTGAAAGTGCCACCTGGCACATCGCCGCCAAGCACCTCGGAGCATCGATGGTCGACACACGCGCGTACACCGTCTTCCTCTCCTACGCACACGGGGAGGAAGACAACGCCGCCGTCGAGAAGCTGGTCAGATCGCTCACCGCAGCGGGCATCGAGGTCATCTACGACCGCCAGATCGCCGACCGCAACCCGAGCTCGCTCCACCAGTGGATCAGCCGTTGCATCCGGGACAACCCGGTCGTCTACCTGATCTCCCGCAACTCGATCACCTGGTACGACAACGACGACCCGACCACGGACCACCTCGGCATCCGGTACGAGACGAAGCAGGTCATCCAGCGCCACTACGAGCACCCCTCCCACGAGGGTTGCCCGGTCATCCCCGTGCTGCTCCCGGGCACCCCGGCGGACGTGGCACCGTTCGCGCTGCGGACCCTCCAGCTCGCCAAGCTGGACCAGGTCGACCAGATCGTCGCGCGGATCAAGGACGCGCACCGGCACGAGCGCCGGGTCGCCGGCGCCTCGGAGCGCGGTGCCGAACGGCCCGCGGCGAACGGCGCGGACCCGGGCAGCGCGGCGGCACCGCGCACGCTGCGGGACGTCCTGCGGGACCTCAAGCTGGTCGGACCGGCGAGCCCGGCCGCCCCGGGGCTCGTCCGGGAGTGGCTCGAGCACGCCTCGCGCGCCCCCCGGCCGCTCGACCCCGACGCCATCCGGATCTTCCGCGCGGTCGAGCGGATCATCAAGGCGGCCGGCGACGTCGACCTCATGGCCGAGGTCACCGACCTCTGCCTCGCCGAGCTGGACGCGGCCGAACCCGACGAGACCGGCAACCGGGAGAAGGCGCGGTGGCTCATCTGCGGTCGCGCCTGGGTGCTGCGCAAGCGCAACGCCCTGGACGAGGCGCTGCGGGTGACCCTCGACGGCCTGGCCATCGCGCGGCACATCAACGACCAGACGCTGATGGCGACGGGTTGGCGGTGCCTGAGCCGGATCCACCTCGACCTCGCCGGCGTCTTCCTCGGCGAGAAGGGCGATCACCACCTGGGCAAGGCCCTGGACTACCTGAACCGCGCGCAGAAGATGTTCCGGCTGGCGAACAACCCGCACGAGGACGACGTCTGCCTGTTGATCTCCGCGCGCATCTGGTTCACCCGGCACCGGGTGCTGCGCGATCGCAAGGCCCTGCACACCGCCCGCGAGCACGCCGCGATCGCGGAGCAGCGGCTCGGCATCGGGCGACCGTGCCGCGAGCAGTACGAGGCGGCACTCCTGCGTGCCGAGATCGCCGTCAGGTCGAACGACTTCGCGCTGGCGAATCGCCTGGTGGAGGGCGACTTGTTGACCACGCTCCAGAGCCGTGCGTGCGACGGGGCGTCCTACGCGGAGTTGTCCGGCCGCCTGCACTTCCTCAAGGCCCACCTGCACCGCGGTGCCGACGGGGGCGACTCGACCGTCGAGATCGACGCCGCGTCGCGGATCTTCGAGAAGCTCGGCCTCGACCACCTCGTCGCCGAGTGCCACTGGTTCACCATCCGTCGCACCCACAAGGCGCTGGGCTTCTCCCCCGGCGACCTCCGCGCCCTGGAGAGGCTTTGCCCGGACCCCGTCGAACGCGTCCGCGTGGCCGCCGGGGGTCGCACGTGGACGACGTTGCAGGGGGTGATCGGCAGCATCGGCAACCGCAACTGGAAGAAGGCGGTCAGGAGGTCCCGGGCGTCCCGAGGCGACTGAGCGCGGCATCGCACCGCGCCGCTTCCGCCAGGCGCTGCTGTGTCGCGTACAGGTCACGCGCCCGCCGCAGCGCGGTCGCCGCGGATCCGTCGCGCGATTCGGCCAACAGGTGCCCCAAGCGCTCGGCGACTTCGGCTTCGAACGCGACGGAACCCGTGGCAGCGGCCAGGGCGAGGGCTCGTTCGTAGTAGTCGACGGCCGCCCGCGGGTCCTCCGCTCGCCGAGCGATCGAAGCGAGGTTGTCCAGGATCACCATCTGCCCGCCGGCGTTCGCCGTCCTCTCCGCGAGCCCCAACGCTTCGGAGCACAACCTCAAGGCCTCCGCGTCCGCTCCCACCTCCGCGTGCGCGCGTCCCAGGGCGTTCAGGGCGTGGGCCTCGCCGACGGCGTCACCGCAGGTCCGGTAGCAGCGCACCGCCTCGGCGGCGTGGGTCAGCGCCCCTTCGCGGTCGCCCGACCGGGCGCACAGGCGGCTCAGGTCGTGGTGGGTGTGGGCGGCCTCCTTCGAATCCCCGCCCTCCACCACGAGGTCGAGGGCCTCGCGGAGCGAGTCCGCCGCCGCGGCGAAGTCGCCACCGCGGGTCTGCGCGCGCCCCAGTTGGCGCAGTGCTGTGCCGAGCATGTCCCGATCGCCGAGGGCACGCGCCGCTTCGACACCCACGTGAGAGGTGCGCACGTTCTCGGCGAGGTTCCCGCGCCGGTAGTGGAAGGTGTCGAGCGCACGGGACAGGTGCCAGGCGATCCGGAACCACCCGCGTCGCACCGACTCGTCGAGTGCGGCCAACACCTGCCCATGTGCTGTCGTGAACCACGAGAAAGCCTCCTCCTCCCCGGAGAACGCCAGCGGTGCGCAGCTCTCGGCCGGAGCGGGAAGGGGCGGCCTGGACCGGTGCGGGTACAAGAGCACGTCGGCGGCGTTCGCGGTGTGGGCGTAGAAGTCGACCCATCGGCGCACGGCATCCACGAGTGCCTCCGGTTCCTCGGCGTCAGCGGCCAGGGCACCGGCCCACGCCCGCACCAACGAGTGCATCCGGAACCTGTCCGGCTCGGGCTGCCTGACCAGGTTCCGCGATTCCAGCGCGCGCAACAGGCGACGCGCCGATCTGTGGGACGTGGCGAGCAGGGACACCGCGGCCGGCAGTTCGACCTCGTCCGTCGGCGCGGCGCCGATCAGGCGGAAGGCGCGCGCCTGCGGCGCGGTCAGCGCCGTGTACGACCACTCCAGCACCCCGCGCAGGCTGACGCTGCCGTCGTCCGACTCGAAAGCGTCCACATCGGTCACCGCTTCGTCGAACTCCTCCGCCAAGTGGGACAGCGGGAACCCGGGGTGGGCGGAGACGCGAGCGGCGACGATCGCCAGTGCCAGCGGCAGCCCGGCGCAGGCCGCGACCAGGGTGTCCACCGCGGCCGCGTCGGTCCCTCCCCCGGAGGCCCGGATCCGGCTCTCGAACAGCTCCCTCGCCGCACCCGGCCGCAGGACGTCGAGGTGCAGGGCGGCGGTCGGTCGCAGGCGCAGGCCGTGCGGGCGGGTCCGGCTCGTGGCGATCACCGCGCAGGACGGCGTTCCGGGCAGTGCGAGGTGGACGTCCTCGTTCTCGTCCACGTTCTCCAGCACGACGAGCACCGACTGGTCCGCGACCGCGCTTCGGTACAGCGCGGCGGTCGACTGCTCGTCCGCCGGAACGGCGCGCGGCTCGACGCCGAGGGCGAGGAGGAACCCGTGCAGCACGCGCTGGACCGGTGAGCCGGGCAGTTCGCGGGCGCTCGCGAAGTCGGCGAACAACTGGCCGTCGGGATAGCGGGCGGCCTGCCGGTGGGACCACTCGACCACCAGGGCGGACTTGCCGATCCCGCCCACTCCCTCCACGACGAGCACCGGCAGGTCGCCCGTGGCGCACGCCGCTCCCAGGGCGCGGTCGAGGAAGGAGAGTTCGCGTTCGCGGCCCACCAGTGGACCGTGGCGCGCCGGGAGTTGTCTCGGTGGGCTCGGCGACTCCCCGGGAGACCCGGGAACGTGGATGACGCCGTGGACAGCTCCGACCTGCACGACCGTGCCGATCGCCGGGGAAGCGACGCTGTTGGTGGCTTCACCGGGCGTCGACGCCGCCGTGGGCTTCATGCGCCTTTGAGATCGCAGAGGAACGACACCCAGGATGATCCGGTGAAGGTCAGGCGCTCACCGCCGCGGTTGCGCGAACACCTGACGGCGACGCGGTCGGCGCGCATCGCGATCTCGACGCACGCGCTGTTGATGTTCCCGCCGCTGGCCGAACTCTTCACCCACGTCCTACCCGCGGTGTCCACCTCGACCACCACGGCCCCGACCGCTCGCTCCACGCAGGCCCCCTCGCGCCGACGTCATCCGGTTCCGGCATCCGAACCCACTCCCCCACGGTGGTGTGCCGAGACGAACGCACTCTCGGATGCCCTTCGAACTTAGTCGGGGAGAACCGTTCACCAAACCGCCGATAGACGTATTCGCCCGTCTGCGCACAGCGCTCGGGGCTGCACCCGAATGCCCGCCCTGACCGCATTTTTGCGCACGGTCGACCACATCGAGAAAGCTTTGAATCGTTGATCCCGGCCGGGATCAGTTCACTTCAACTCGTCCTGCAACTGCTCGACGAACTCGATCGTCTGGTCCTTCGGGGTGGCCACATCCAGCAACATGTCGAAAGCATTCGAATACTTGTCCACCTCGCTCCCGTTGTCGCGTACCAGCACATCCCTCAAGGGCTCCTCCAAGATGAGGATCTTGCCGTCGTCGCCCTCGCCGAGATCGAGGATCGAAAAAGAACCCTTCAAACCCAGGTGCCCTCCGGCCACGTCGAAGGGGAGGACCCTGACGGACACGTTCGGCAACTTGGCCGCGTCGATGAGGCGCTGATACTGACCGCGCATCACGTCGACGCTGCCCACCCGGCGCCTGAGCACGGCCTCGTCCAGGATGAAGACCAGGTCAGGACCACCCGGACCGACGATCCCCTGGCGTTGTGAGCGAATCTTGACACCGAGGTCGACAGCCTCTTCGTCGTACCCGAACGCACCCGTGAGGACACGTGTGTAGTCCGCCGTTTGCAGCAGGCCCGGCATCGTCAACGACTGGTACTGGAAGATGCGGACAGCCGACGCCTCATAGCCGATGAAGCTGTAGAACTGAGGCTCGACCAGCGATCGGTATTCTTTCCACCAGGCCCGCTTGCGACTCGCCCTGGCCTCCGCCACCAACGCGTCGACCTTGTCCTGGTCGTGAACACCGTAAAGCAGCAGTAACGCGCGCAGATCCGTTATACCGACGTTCGTCGTGCCATTTTCGATGCGAATGACCTTCGACACCGACCAATCGAGTTGCTCGGCGGCATCCTTCTGGGTCAGTCCGGCATCGTCACGCAGGCGGCGCAGCTCGGAGCGAAGACGCCGCTGGTGGACCATGGGAGTGTCACCTTGACTCATGCTGCCCCTCCGTTAGCTGTCATTCTGCCACATGTCACGTGCTTCATCGCAGACTGATAGTGTCAATGTTACACATAGCGGGTGGATAGATTACGGAGTGCTTAGTCTCTTAACCGAACCGACCTGCCCGGGTAGCCACTCACAGAACGATCAGCAGCCACTCAGACACGGTGAGTGACAGGAGCTCGGGTTCCCGACCTATCGGGCGTTCACGAAAGAACGAAGGTCATCCGGCGCCCAAGATCGGCGTCAACAGGGAGTTCCTGGTGACGTCAAGTGGAATCCGACGTCTCGGGACAACCGGTCCCGCGGCCAACACCGAACGATCGAGCGGGTGACGACCACTCTGCGCCATAACGGACACCGAACCGCGGTTCGAACCACCGTTCGATTCGATCCGCACCGAGGCCGGTAATGGGCCACTGCGCCAAAGGGTGATCGAGACCACGGCCTGCGCGAACGACAGCACGGAAGTCCGACGCCGCAGCGGGGACAGCGGTGCCGGAATCCCCCGCACTCCTCAAGTGGTTTGCGTCACTTCCACGAGTGCGGGACGGTCCGAAGTCCTGGCGGTCCACAGTGGAGCTGAGCACTCACCGCTCACGCGGTCAGCCGGATCCGCCGCAGGCTCAACGGCCTCCGCGCACTCGAGCCCGTCGCGTCGGTCCACCACGGCTGTTGTCGACCGCCCGGGTCGGCTCAGGCCGGTTGGCGGTGGGACAGCAGTTCGGCGAAC
Organism: Actinosynnema sp. NPDC053489; assembly: GCF_044544865.1. Taxonomy (NCBI): domain Bacteria; kingdom Bacillati; phylum Actinomycetota; class Actinomycetes; order Pseudonocardiales; family Pseudonocardiaceae; genus Actinosynnema; species Actinosynnema sp. NPDC053489. Next base: position 101,994 of record NZ_JBITXT010000013.1, read on the forward strand.
GCGGCCCGCTGGTCGTCGGTCATCAGGTCCTTGTAGACCGCCAGCGCCTGCTGCTTGCCGAGCACCAGGAACCACGCGTCGGGCTCCTCCTCGACCCGTTGGAGCGTCGACCACGCGATCCGCTGCTCGTAGGTCTCGCCCTCCATGGCGAACCCGGCCTCGTCGAGGGTGAGCCGGTAGTCCTGCCGGGTGGCGTCGTGCTGGCTCCGCATGCTCTGCCACAGCAGGTACGGCCGCATGGCGAACAGGTAGACCAGGCCCAGCGCGACCAGGACGGCGGGCAGGAACCAACCGGTGCCCGTCAGCGGCAGCAGGACGCCGCACGCCGTCATCAGCGCGCCCGCGATGCGCAGCTTCCGGACCGGGCGGCGCAGCACGAACTCGACCATGCGGCGCAGGCGCTGCTCCTCGTAGGGGACGCGAATCGAAAGTTCCACGCGCGGATGCTAGTCGGGTGGGGCGGGCCGGCGGGGGCATATCCACCCCTCACCAGACCGGCTCGCCCCGTTCGAAGCCCAGCAGGGCGCGCTTGCGCTCGATGCCGCCGCCGTACCCGGTCAGCGCGCCGGTCGAGCCGACGACCCGGTGGCACGGCACGATGATGCTGATCGGGTTCCTGCCGTTGGCCAGCCCGACCGCGCGGGACGCGGTGGGCCGGCCGATGCGGGCCGCCAGCTCGCCGTACGACACCGTCTCGCCGTGCGGGATCTCCCGCAACGCGTCCCACACGGTCCGCTGGAACGGGGTGCCGCCCGGCGACAGCGGCAGGTCGAACTCCGTCCGCCGGCCCGCGAAGTACTCGGCGAGCTGCGCGACCACCTCGCCGAACGGGGACGCGTCCCGCTCGCCGAACGTCGACAGCGCCGGCCGGTGGCGGTGCTCGGGCAGGTAGAGCCCCGCGAGCACGCCGTCGCGGGCGACGAGCGTCAGCTCGCCGACCGGGCTGTCGACCACGGTGTGCACGGCGGTGGGCGTTGCCATGGCGGCCATTCTGCCGCCGGCCGCGCCCCCGGAGGTCAGCGGGTGAACACTCCGTTCAGCGCGCCGTAGTCCAGCGCGCCCTCCAGCTCCGCGTAGGTGCCCCTGGTCAGGACCTCCTCGGCGGCGCGGTGCGCGGCGGTGTACGCGGCCTGCGCCACCGCCGTGCCCAGGCTGACCCGCCGCACGCCGACGGACTCGAACTCGGCCACGGTCGGCGCGCCGGGGCCCGCCATCACGTTCACCGGCAGCGGCGAGCCCGCGACCAGCTCGGCCAGCACGACGAGGTCGAGCAGGCCGGGCACGAACAGGCAGTCCGCGCCCGCCTCGGCGTAGACCGCGGCACGGGTCAGCACGTCGGCCAACCGCCCCTCGGGCTCGCCGACCCCGAACAGGAACACGTCCGTGCGGACGTTGACCACCAGCCCGGGCAGCCCGGCCCGCTCCGCCGCGCCCCGGGCGGCCCGCAACCGCGCCGCCTGCTCGGCCGCCGTGAACAGCGGCACCCCGTACCCCTTGGAGTCCTCCAGATTCACGCCGACCGCGCCCGCGCCGACCACGGCCTCGACGGTCGCCGCCACGTCCTCGGGCGCGTGGCCGTACCCGCCCTCGACGTCGGCGGTCACGGGCACGTCCACGGCGGCGGCGACCAGGCGCACCCGCTCCACCATCTCGTCGCGGGACAGGCCCTGCCCGTCGGGGCGGCCCAGCGCCCACGACACCCCGCCGCTGGTGGTGGCGACCGCCTTCGCGCCGGCGCGGGCGACGAGGGCGGCGCTGCCGGCGTCCCACGCGTTCGGGAGCACGAGCACCCCACCCGCGTGCAGCTCCCGCAGCAGATCCGCCTTGGCCTTGTTGCTGTGCATGGGAAAACCCCTCACGACGACCGCGCGGTGACGAGCGGCGACTCCGATGGCGGCGCATCGTAACAACGGGGTACGACAATCCCGGGCGGGTCCGCGCCGGCCGAGCCGACACCCCGCGCGGTCAGCGATCGGCGTCGTCCCGGGCCAGCCGCAGCCAGCCGAGCAGCAGCGCGCCGGCGGCCCAGCAGACCAGGGTGACCACGGAGGACGCCCACGTCATCCCCGGCACCTGACCGGTCAGCAGGTGCGCCGCCCCGGACCCGGGCAGCAGCCTCGCCACCCGCGCCGTCCACTCGAACCCGAAGTTGGGCAGCACCAGCGGCAGCACGAGCATCAGCAGGAACACCGCGACGAGCGTGCCCGCGGTGTTGCGCAGCACGAAGCCCAGGCCCAGGGCGAACGCCGCCCCGGCGGCGAAGACGATCGCGAGGTCGGGCAGCACGGCGCCGGCGCCGGCGGCGTCCAGGGTGAACAGCGGCCGCGCCGCGACGAACGACGCCAGGGTCGCGGCGGAGGACACCAGCAGGCCCAGCGCCGTGGCGGCGACCACCGCCACCACCGCCCGCGACCCGAACAGCACCGCGCGCCTCGGCGTCCACTGCAGGCTCGGCACGATGCCGCCGGTCGCGTAGTCCGACGTCACCGCGCTCAGCGCGATCGCCAGCAGCGCGAACTGGCCCGGCAGCGCGGTGATGGACGCGGCCGCCCACGCCGAGCGGCCCGGCGTCGGGTCCGGCGACCCCGCGGCCTCCAGGCTCGCGACGGTCGCGATGCCGACCATGACGGCGACGGCCGCGGTCAGGAACCACCACGTGGCCTTCACCGTCCACAGCCGCGTCCACTCGGCGGCGCAGGCGCGGGCGAACACCCTCGGCAGACCGGTCATCGCGCTCCTCCTCCCGCGGGCACGGGCTCGTGGCCCGGGAACTGGACGCTGCCGTCGGTCAGCTCCAGGTAGGCGTCCTCCAACGACTGGCGCACCTCGGACAGGTGGTGCAGCGGCACGTCGCAGGCGTGGGCGAGCGCGCCGACCTCCTCGGCGGTCGCGCCCTCCACCAGCAGCTCGCGCGCGTCCACCCGCTCGGCCTCGAACCCGCGTCCCCGCAGCCCGGCGAGCAGCCGGTCCGGTTCCGGGGTGAGCACGCGCACCCGCACGTGCCCGAGGCCGCCGACGATCCGCTCGGTCGTGGCGTCGGCGATGAGCCTGCCGCGGCCGATGACGACCAGCCGGTCGGCGATCTGCTCCATCTCGCCCAGCAGGTGGCTGGAGATGAGCACGGTGCGGCCCTCGTCGGCGAGCCGGCGCAGCAGGCCGCGGATCCACCGGACGCCGTCGAGGTCCAGCCCGTTGATCGGCTCGTCGAACACCAGCACGCCGGGGTCGCCGATCAGCGCCGCCGCGATGCCCAACCGCTGCCGCATGCCCAGCGAGTAGCCCTTGACCCTCCGGCGGGCCGCGTCCCCGAGGCCCACCCGCTCGATCACCTCCTCCACGCGGCGGCGCGGGATGCCGTTGGTCCGGGCGGCCACGCGCAGGTGGGCGCGGCCGGTGCGGCCGGGGTGCACCGCGCCGGGGTCGAGCAGCGCGCCGACCTCGCGCAGCGGTTCGGCGAACGACGCGTACGGCCGCCCGTTGACCAGCGCCGTGCCGGAGGTGGGCCGGTCCAGCCCGAGCACCACCCGCATGGTGGTGGACTTGCCCGCCCCGTTCGGCCCGAGGAACCCGGTGACCTTGCCGGGTTCGACCGTGAAGCTCAGGTCGTCGACGGCGAGCACGTCGCCGTAGCGCCTGGTCAGCCCGCGCACCTCGATCACCGGGCGGCCTCGTCCCCGCGGACGACCGCGCCGTCGTGCTCCGCGTCGTCGTCCACCCACTCCAGCAGGTCGCCGGGCTGGCACTCCAGCACCCGGCACATGGCTTCCAGCGTGCTGAAGCGGACCGCCTTGGCGCGGCCGTTCTTCAGCACCGCCACGTTCGACGGGGTGAGCCCCACCCGTTCGGCGAACTCGCCGACGCTCATCTTGCGCTTGGCCAGCTCGACGTCGATGCGCACGATGATCGGCATCAGATCACCGACTCCATGTCGGTGCGCAGCGTGGTGGCCTGCCGCAGCAACGCGCGCATCACGACCACCAGCAACCCGACCACGGTGAGCCCGATCGACAGCAGGAACATCACCAGCGGCACGCCCGGGTCGTCGGCGTTGAAGCCCACGACGAGGAACACGACCTGGTACGTCAGCCAGCCCGCCGCGATGGCCCGGACGATCGCGTCCACCCACCGCAGGGACCCCTCGCTGAAGATGCGGTCCTCCTTGACCAGGGTGAGCAGCTTCCAGATGGCCACGACCACCACTTCGACGCACAGCACCCAGAACACCGTCACGGCGGTCAGCGGCCACCTCAGGTACGCGTGGTCCGGCGACTCCTCGGCCATGTGCCGGAACTGCCCCGGCAGGGACATGACCTGGAAGAGGACGAGGACGCCGAACATCAGCACGAGGAACACCCGGAGCGCCGCTACCGCTCGATGCGTTGTGACCATGCATCGAGTATCGAGTGGTACCTATCGAAAGTCAATCGGTAGTTGCCGTTTCGCGACATACCTCCCCTGCCGTCAACCGCGGCTCCGACCATCGCGCGCGGTTACCGGACGATCGCTTCGGGCACACCTGCCCGGTGACTACGACAGGTGAGGCGCGTCGGGCGGTGGTCGTCGAGCGGTTCGCGGTGCGCAGCGCGGTGTCCCTCGTCGCCGCGAGCGCCGCGGGGATCGCGTTCGCGGTCGTCATGGCGCTGGTGTGGTCCGGGTGGGCGCCGGTGCGCGAGACCGACCAGGCGATCTCGGAGACCCTGACGCGGTGGGTCGACCGGTCCGACGCGCTCGTCGCGGTGCTGGGCGCCGTGACCCGGCTCGGCGACACGGTCACGCTCACCGGCGTCACGGCGCTGGCGGTGACGTGGCTGCTCCTGCGCCGGCGGCCGTGGGTGGCGGCGCACGTCCTGGTGACCGTGGCCGGCGGCGCGCTGCTCGGTGTCGTGGTGAAGGCGCTGGTCGAGCGGCTGCGGCCGCTGGTGGACGACGAGGTGGCGCGGGCGCCGGGCTGGAGCTTCCCCAGCGGCCACACGCTGGGCTCGACCGTCACCTACGGCGTGCTGCTGCTGGTGTTCGCCTCGGTCGGACGGGCGCGGGGCGCGCTGACGGCGCTGGTGGTCGCGACCGTGCTGCTGGTCGGCGGCACGCGGGTCGCCCTCGGCGTCCACTTCGCCACCGACGTCCTCGGCGGCTGGCTGCTCGGCCTGGTGTGGCTGGCGCTGACCACCGAGGTGTTCCGCGGCCGGCGGCGCGACGAGGGCCTGCCGCAGGCGCCGCTGTCGGAGGGCCTGGTGCCGGAGGCGGCCGACGACCTGAGCCCGCTGGCGGGCCGCCGGGTGCGCGTGCCGCCGGACTTCGGGCACGTGGCCGCCCGGCTGCTGGTGGCGTGGGGCCTGCTCCTGGGCGCGCTGTTCGGCCTGGGCACGTGGCTGACCGCCGCCGGGCCGGACGTCCCGCCCGCCTGGGACCGCGCGGTCGTCGAGTGGTTCGCCGACCACCGCGTCCCGGCGTGGAACTCCGCGATGGGCACGGTCCAGACGGCCGGCGGCACGGGCCCGGTGATCGCCGCCGCGCTCGCGGTGTGCGTGGTGGCGCTGGCCGTGACGCGCTCGTGGCGACCGGTCCTGCTCGTCGTGCTCGGGATGGTCGGCGAGGTCACCCTGTTCCTGGTCACCACGGCCGTCGTGGACCGCGCCCGGCCGGCGGCCAAGCTGTCGGACAACCTGCCGCCGACGTCGAGCTTCCCGTCCGGCCACGTCGCCGCGTCGCTCGTGCTGTGCACCTCGGTCGTGGTCCTGGTGGTGCGGGGGACGCGGACGCCGTGGCGCTGGGCCGCGGTGGCCGTGCTGCTGGTCCCGGTGGCGATCGCCGCGCAGCGCCTCTACTCGGGCGTGCACTACCCGACCGACCTGCTCGGCAGCCTCCTGCTCGCCGTGCCGTGGGTGGCGGTCGTGGCCTCCTCCACCCTGCGCGGACCGGACCGGCCGACGCGGTTCGACAGCCGTGCGAAGTCGAACGCGGTCGGATGACGCGGAAACGCGCGCGTTCCACTCCGGACCCCGACCGTGAAGCGGCGGCCGACGCCCACCCGGGGCTCTGACGCGACCGGGCCGTTCCGGGGTCACGCCCCCGGTCGGCTCACGCCGCCCAGCGGCCCGCCGCGGCGACCACGGACGGCGCGAGGGCGTCCGCGATCAGCGCGTACCCCTCGGGCGAGGGGTGGAAGCGGTCGGCGGAGAACAGGGACGGGTCGGCGGCGAACCGGGCCGTCAGCGCCGGGGCGACCGCCGCCACCACCCCGCCCGCCCGCACCACCGCGTCGGCCTGCGCCCTGGCGTAGAGACCGCTGGCCCGCGACACGAACGCCCGGTACGCGGGCGGCACGTGCGAGACCACGCCCAGGTCCGGCGCGGTCGCCACGACCACCTGCCCGCCGGCGCGGCGCAGGTCCGCCACGGCGTCGTGCAGCAGCCCGGCGCCCACCGCGGGCGGCGTGAACGAGGTCAGGTCGTTCGCGCCGATCACCACGAGCGCGACGTCCACCCCCGACCGCACCGCCGCGCGCACCTGGGCGGCCAGGTCCGCGGACCGCGCGCCGGACACCGCGTGCACCCCGAGGTCCACGCGGTGTCCGTCCGCGCGCAGGACGGCGGCCAGCCGCTCCCCCACCGTCTCCTCGACCCGCCGGCAGCCCACCCCGGCGGCCAGCGAGTCACCCAGCACCCGAAAGCGAAGTTCTCTCATCACCGTGGTCAACGTCCGGACCCGCCGTTCTGCTCCCGTCAGGGGGTGCAGGCGTTGGTGAGATCGGCTACCCGCGCGGCCTTGTCCTGCAGCCAGGCGGCGGGCCGCAGCACCAGGTCGTCCAGCGTCACCTGGCGCAACGTCGTGGCCAGGGCGCCGACGGCCTCGTTGACGGTGGTGTCGCCCGCGTCGGCGGCCAGCGAGCCGAGCCGGTCGGCCGCGGTGTGCGCCTGCTCGACCGCGCGCTCGGGACTGGCGGTGTCGAAGACCGTGGTGGCCTGGGCCAGCGCCTCGGTGCACAGCTGCACGGTGGAGGCGGTGTTCGCCACCGCGCCGGCGGCCTGCGAGGCGTCCTGGAGCGTGCCGCAGGCGGACAGGGCCGCGACGGCGGCGAGGGAGGTGAAGACGGCGGCGAAACGAGTGGTGGCGCGCATGGCGTGGCCCTCCGGCTCTGATCCGAACCAGAGGTCTCCCCGACCGCCACCGGGACGGCGCCGCGACCGGGCCGCTGCGGAGCGGCCGTAATGACGATCACGAGCAGAGCGGGTACTCCCCTCTGCCACCAGCATGCCGGTCACCGCGCGGGCGGGTCAAGTGACACCGGTCACCGGGGCCGCCCGCCGTCGCGGTCGCCGAGGCCGTCGAGGAACGCGGCGATCAGCGGTGCGATCTCGGGCAGGTGGTCCTCCAGCGCGAAGTGACCGGTGTCGAACAGGTGCAGGGAGGCGTCCGGCACGTCGCGCAGGTACGCGCGGGCGCCCGCCTCGGTGAAGAACGGGTCGTTCACGCCCCACGCGATCAACGTCGGCGGCCGGTGGTCGCGCAGCCACGCCTGCCACCGCGGGTAGGCCTCGACGTTGCGGTGGTAGTCGTGGGCCAGTGCGAGTTGCGCCTCCTCGCGGCCCGGCCGGTCGAGGAAGAGCCGGTCCAGCAGCCACCCCTCGGGCGCGACCAGCGCGGGGTCGGCCGTGCCGCCCTCGTACTGGCCTCGGGTGGCGTCGAGCGTGAACAGGTCCCGGATCACCCGCTCCCCGCCCGGTGTGCCGGGGGTGATGGCGATGAAGTCGCGGGCCGCGTCCGACAGGCCCTCGACGTAGGCGTTGCCGTTCTGCACCACCAGCCCGGCGATCCGGTCGGGGCGCGACAGCGCCAACCGGAACCCGACCGGCGCGCCGAAGTCGAAGGCGTACAACGCGAAGCGCGCCAGCCCGAGCCGGTCGACGAAGCCCGTGACGACGTCGGCGAGCCGGTCGAACGAGTAGGTGAACCCCTCCGGCACGCGGGTGTGCCCGAAGCCCGGGTAGTCGGGCGCGACCAGCCGGTACCGGTCGCCGAGCGCGTCGATGAGCCGCCGGAACTGGTGCGAGGCCGACGGGAAGCCGTGCAGCAGCACCAGGACCGGCGCGTCGGGCCGATCCGGCAGGGACTCCCGGTAGAACACCTCCACCCCGTCGACGTCGACGTGCCGATGCGCTACCCGAGCCACCATGTCACATGCCTTTCCAGCGAGATGAGGCATTAGGTATAGCCCGACTTGATCTAATGCGTCAACGCCGTCTAGTACCATTAGCCACGTGCCCGAGCCGCTCACCGGCGAACACCTCGCCCTCGACCTCGTCAACACGCGCCCCGCCACCGGGGACGGCCGCGTCGACCTGCTCGGCACGCCCGGGCTGCTGGCCGCCTGGCTCGCCCTCGAACCGGCGCTGGGGGCGGAGGTGGCGGGCGCGACCCCGACCACCGCCGACCTCGCTCCCGTGCACGCCGTCCGGCAGCACGTCGAGTCGGCCGTCCAGGCGCTGCTGCGCGGGGCCCGCCCGCCCGGGACCGCCCTGCGCGGCCTCACGGAAGCGGCGCGCGCGGCACCCGCCGTGCCGCGCCTGGACTGGGACGGGAGCGGCGTCACCGCGACCCCCCGGCGCGCCGGCCGGCTCGGCGTCCGCCTGGCCGCCCGGCTGGCCGAAGCCGCCGCCGACCTCCTCACCGACCCGGCGGTCGGCGCGCTCAGGCGGTGCGAGGCCGACGACTGCGTGATGGTCTTCCTGCCCGCGCACCCCCGCCGGCGCTGGTGCTCGCCGACGCGCTGCGGCAACCGGGCCCGGGTCGCCCGCTACTACCGGCGGCACAGGGACTGACTGCGCGGGCCCGAAGCCGGTCGTTGCCGGCGGCTCGACCGGTGGCTATCTTGGAATGATCATTCCAAGATAGCGAGGCGGCCATGCCCGACGTGAAGCACTTCGACCCCGAGGCCGTGCTCGCCTCGGTGGAGGAGCTGTTCTGGCGGCGGGGCGCGTCGGCGACGGGCGTGCAGGACATCGTCACGGCGACCGGCGTCAACCGGTCGAGCCTGTACGCGACGTTCGGCGGCAAGCGGGAGCTGTACGTGGCGGCGTTGCGCCGCTACGTCGACCGGCGGTCCGGTCCGGTGCTGCGGCGGCTCGCCGAGGACGACCGCGGCCTGCCGGCGATCGCCGACTTCTTCCGCGCGTTGATCCGGGTGCGGTGCGCCGGCGAGCACGCCCGCTGGGGCTGCCTGGTCACCAACGCCCACACCGAGCCGCAGCACGACGACCCGGACGTCCGCTCGGTCCTCCAGGACCACCACGACCGGCTGCGCGGGGCGCTGCGCGCGGCGCTGGAGCGCGCCGCGACCGCGGGCGACCTGCGACCCGGCGTCGTGCCCGGCACGTCCGCCGACGTGCTCGCGCTGCTCGCCTACGGGGTCAACCTGCGCTCCCGCGCGGGCGCGTCCCCGGAGGCGCTCGGCGACACCGTCACCGCCGTGCTCGCCCCGCTGGCGAACCGACCCGAGGAGATCCGCTGACATGGTGCAGTTCACCGTTCACGACGAGACCACCGCGCCCGAGGAGTCCCGCCCCGCGCTGGAGGCGGGCCGCAAGCGGCTGGGGTTCGTCAGCTCGCTCAACGCCGTGATGGCGGAGTCGCCGGAACTCCTGGCGGGCTACAACGCCCTGGCCGAGCAGTTCCAGAAGTCCTCGCTGCCCGGCAACGCCAAGCACGTGGTGTGGATCACGACCAGCGTGCTGAACGGCTGCGAGTACTGCGTGGCCGCGCACTCCACGCTCGCGCTCAAGATGGGGGTCGACGAGGGGGTCGTGCGGGCGCTGCGGGCGGGCAAGCCGGTGGCCGACGACGCGCTGGAGGCGGTCCGGAGGTTCACCGAGCGCGTGGTCACCGACCGGGGCTGGGTGGACGAGCAGGAGGTCGAGGCGTTCCTGGCCGCCGGCCACACGCGTCGCAACGTGCTGGACGTGATCCTCGGCGTCGGCATGAAGACGTTGTCGAACTACACCAACCACATCGCCCACACCCCGCTCGACGGGGCTTTCCAGGCGCAGGAGTGGACGCGCTCCTGACGGAGGGGATCGCGCCGGGCGCGATCCCGCCGGAGTGACCGGGCCGGTCACTCCGGCGCGCGTCACCCGACGGGACGCCCGGTGCCGGTCTCGGGAGCCTGCGGCGACGTCCCGGTCACGCCGGAGCCGGGGGTCCAGTCCGATCCGAGCCTCGTGCGGCGGGGGTTGGCGACGGGTCGCCCGGTGTCTGTCTCGTGCACGTGTCCTCCAGGTCTGTCCTCATTCAGGGATACCGGAGAACGGGCTCGGGCAAACGATGAGCTGCGTCACCGGAGGCAGTCCCGCAGCCGCGCGAGCGAGCGGTCCAGGAGGTCCGACTCGAACGCGCGCGGGTCGTGCCGGTCCGGTTGGTACTCCGCCATGAGCCGGTGCGCCGACTCGAACCACTCCTCCAGGCGCGCCACCGCCCCGGGCGCGACCCGGCCGCGCGCGACGGCGTGCGCGACCAGCAGCGCGAACTCCTGCGCCATCAGCTCCGGCTTGGGCCGCTGCGGGTTGGTCCAGTCGTCCGCCAGCACGGGCCGCAGCCGCACGGCCCGCTCGTTCCAGTGCAGCAGCAGGGCCAGGTCCGCGGTGAACCCGTCGGGCAGCGCGTCCGGCCACAGCTCCCGCACCGCCGCCCGCTGCCCGGACCACGGCGTCGAGCCGACCTTCGGCAGCAGCTCCGGCAGCACCGTGCCGGCCAGCGGCGCGAAGAAGCCGCACAGCCACAGCTGCGGGTACAGCGGCCGCCAGTACAGGTCCGACACGGTCGCGTCCGCGATCCCGTCGAGGATCGGCCGCACCAGCAGGGGCACCAGCGGCGGGTCGCCGAAGTACGCGATGTCGCCGTCCACCAGGCAGACGACGTCGCCGGAGGCCGCCGCCACGCCCTCGCGCAGGGCCACCCCCTTGCCGATCCCGGCCTCCACGACGAGCGCCCCGGCCGCCCGCGCCACGTTGGCCGTCCGGTCGGCGCACCCGCTGGCGCTGACGACCACCTCCCCCGGCACGCCCAGCAGGTCGAGGCCGCGCCGGGACTCGGCGACGACGTCCGCGATCGTCGCCTCCTCGTCGTGCGCGGGGATCACGACGCTCACCGAGGCGGTGCGGCGGCGCAACGTCCGGTCCGCGACCAGCTCGATGCCCAGCGCCGGGTCGATCGGCGGCAGAGCCATGTCACCCTCCCTCACCTCGTCGGCCGGCCGTCGACCCGACCGACGTCGATCAGTGGCGGCCCCCGGCACGGGAACTTCCCGCGCTTGACCGGGGAACTCTCCCACCGGACGGGAGTGCGGCAGCCGCGACCTGGCCGGTTGGACGCAGAGCCGGACGGACGCAGAGCCGGACGGACGGCACGGCTACGCCGTCGAGGTCGCCGACGGCCGGGTCGACGCCCGCGCCCGCGTCGGACCGCTGCGCCCCCTGGTCGGCACCGCGCCGGCCGGACCGGGCGAGGTCGTCCCGGAGGTCGCGATCACCGGTGCGCCGCCGACCGACGCCCGGACCCGCCCGGACGCGGTGGCGCTCGCCGTCGTCGGCACGGACGGCGAGCGCACCGAACCGGCCGCGCTGGACGGGCGCCACCTGGCCACCGAGGTGGCCGGCGGCGTCACCGGGGATGCCCCTTGGCTCGCGGCCGGTCGTGCTCCGCCCGCGACCGCCGGGCCACCGCGGCGACGCGGGCGGAACGGCGGTCGAGGGCGTCGGTCCGGCAGCGGATCGCGTCGACCGCCTCGGACGCGGTCGGCACGACCGTCACCAGGCGATCGGCAGCGTGGCGAGGTAGTCGGTGAGCAGGCTCGACAGCAGGCGGTGGTCCTTGAGGGAGAAGTGCCAGTCGCAGCCCAGGCGGTCCAGGCGCGGGTCGTCGTTGTTCCAGAAGCGGACCCGGCTGTCGCCCCGCGCGGTGCGGTCCCGGACGACCTGCTCGGCGGTCTGGGCGAACAGGTTCGTGGCGCTGACGACGATCACCGCGTCCGGGCCGTACTGGGCGCGGAGCTTGTCGATGAAGCCCTGGTAGGCGTTCTTGTAGGCGGTGACGAGGCTGTCGGCCGTCCACGGCTCGCCGGGGTTGATCGCGGTGGAGAAGTCGTTGGTGCCCAGGCCCACCACGACGAGCTGGGGCCGCCACGTGCCGGGGTTGCGCCACACGTCGCCGGCCACGTGCTGGAGCGTGCGGTCGTAGCCGGTGCGGAAGTCCACGCCCGGGTCGCCGCCGTTGTAGTTGCGGACCATGCCCCGACCGGAGTGGGCGATGACCTGGTAGTCGGCGTCGAGGGCGCGCGCGGTCAGGGCGCCGAAGCTCAGGTCGGTGTTGGTGTTGCGGTCGACGCCGCCGTTGGCCGAGCAGTCGCGGGTGGTGGACAGGTTGCCGTAGCCGGCGGTCAGGGAGTCGCCGATGAACTCGACCTGCCGGGTGCGGGCGGCGGGCTTGGCGAGGATCTGGCCGCCGGGCGCGGCGACGAAGCCGCCGAACTCCCCGGCGGCGTAGGCGCTCTCGGTCCGCTTGACCAGCCGCACCCGGTGCTCGCCGTCGGCCAGGCCCTTGACCTGGTGCGTGACGCGACCCGGGGTGACCAGGGTGACGACCGTGGCGCCGTCGACCTGCACGTCGTAGTCGTTGTAGGGGTCGTTGAGCACGATGCCCACGCCCGTGCCGCGGAACCGGCCCTCGAAGTGGGTGCCGGGCCAGGTGTACTGCACGGCGCCGCCCGCGACCTTCACCCGGTCGACGGTGTGCGCCTGGGCCAGGACGTCCGCCGGCGGTGTGGACGTGGTGGTCGTGGTCGTAGTGGTCGTGGTGGTGGTCGTCGTGGTCGTGGTGACCGGGCCGTTGCAGCGGACGCCGTTGAGCGCGAAGTCCGAGGGCAGCGGGTTCGCGGAGTTGTTCCACGAGCCGTTGAACCCGAACGCGGTGCCCGCCCCGGTGCCCAGGGAGCCGTTCCAGGCCGCGTTGGCGACCGAGACCTGCGCGCCGGTCTGGGCCACCGTGCCGCCCCACAGCTGCGTGACCGCCTGGCCCGCGGCGAACGACCAGGTCAACCGCCAGCTCGTGAGCGGGTCGCCGAGGTTGGTGACGTTGACGTTCGCGGTGAAGCCGCCCTGCCACTGGCTGCCGACCTGGTAGGTGACGCGGCAGCCCGCCGCGGCCTGGGCGGGTGCGGTGGCGAGGGCGACGACGGCGCTCGCGGCGGCGACGATGCCGGTCGCGGCGGCGAGCCGGGTCCTGCGACGGGTGACGGGCATGGGCGTCCTTCCGAGGACGGCGGCGTGCGGGCGCGGGTCCGGCACACCGCCCACGTCCTCGGGCGCCCGGCCGGGCACAGGTCGCCCCGGACGGCGTGCCGGTCCGGAATCTAAGCGCTTAGATGACCGTGGTCAAGGTCACCCGTCTCGCTTGGCGCGGGGTCAGCAGCCGCAGCTGCGCCGGACGACGGGCTCGGTGGTCAGGGGCGCCGGCTCCCCCACGCCGGCTTGGACGAGCAGGCGCACCGCCGTGCGGCCCACGGCCTCCATCGGTTGCCGGACCGTGGTCAGCGGCGGCACGGCCAGCCGCGCGGCGAGCAGGTCGTCGAACCCGGTCACCGCCACCCGGCCCGGCACGTCGACCCCCGCCTCGCGCAGCACGTCCAGCACGACGAGCGCTTCCTGGTCGGTGGCGCACACGAACGCGTCCGGCAACCGCCCGCCGGACAGCACCGGGCCGAGCGCCGCCCGGGTGCTCGCCTCGTCGCCGGGCAGGCTCGGCAACGGCGGGTCCACGGGCACGCCGGCGTCGGCCAGGGCTTCGGCGTAGCCGGCGAAGCGGTCGGCGAACTCCGCCGTGCCGCCTGCCTCGCCGCCGCCCGCGCCGACGTAGGCGAAGCTCCGGTGCCCGTGCTCGCGCAGCAGGTGCCCGACCAGCCCCCGCATGCCCGACCGCTGGTCGACCACGACCGTGCGGGTGCCGGAGACGCGCACCGCGCCACCGAGCTCCACCACCGGGATGCGGCGCGCGATGCGGGCCAGCGCGTCGGCGGGCGCGGCCCCGGCGAAGGCGATCAGGCCGTCGACCCGACCGGCCACGTCGACCACGTTCGGCAGGTGCCCGGAACCACCGCCGGAACCGAGCATGAGCGCCAACCCCCGGCGTCGGCACTCCAGCTCGACGCCCCGCTGCACCACGTCGGAGTAGAGCGGGAACAGCCGCGCGTCACCGGCGTCGTGCCCGGTCCCGTCGCGCTCCAGCAGGTGGTCGAAGGAGTACAGGCCGATGGCGCCCGTGCGCCCCTTCGCCAGCCCCCGGGCGCTCGCGTTCGGCACGTAGCCCAGGGCCGCGGCGGCGGCCAGCACGCTGTCCAACGTCTTCTTGCGCACCCGCTCCGGCTGGGTGAAGGCGAACGACACCGTGGCGATGGAGACACCGGCCCGTTCGGCGACGTCGTAGACCGTGGGCCGCTGGGCCATCAGGTCGCACTCCTCGCCACGCGCACGGGCAGAGGATAAACCGCGTGGTCGGCGCGCGGCCGTGCCGCCGAAGGGGGCGTGACAAAATCGATCGGGTGCGGATCGGGGTGCTCGGACCGTTCGAGGTGCGCGGTGACGACGGCGGTCACGCCGACGTGCCGGGCGCGCGGCTGCGCGGGTTGGTGGCCGCGCTCGCGCTCGAACCGGGCCGGGTCGTCCCCAAGGCCAGGCTGGTCGACTGGATCTGGGGCGGGCAGCCGCCCGCCGACGCGGCGAACGCGTTGCAACGCCTGGTGTCCCGGCTGCGCAAGGCGTTGCCGGAGGGGTCGGTCGAGGGGCGGCCCACCGGTTACCGGCTGGCGGTCGACCCGGACGCCGTGGACGCCGTGCGGTTCGAACGCCTCCTCGGCCTGGCGCGCGAGCGGGACGACCCGCGGTTGCTGCGCGAGGCGCTGGGGTTGTGGCGCGGGGATGCCTTCCAGGACGTCGACCTGCCGGACAGCGCGGCCCTGCGAGCCGCGGTCGCCCGGCTGGAGGCGCTGCGCCTGACCGCCGCCGAGGACCGGTTCGACGCGGAGGTCGACCGGGGCGGCGGGGCGGCGCTGGTGGCCGAGCTGACCGACCTGGTCGCCGCGCACCCGGTGCGGGAACGGCTCGTGGCCGCGTTGATGCGCGCCCTGGCCGCGGCCGGCCGCGGCAACGAGGCGCTGCTGGTCTACCAGCGCACGCGGGAGGCACTGGCCGACGCGCTGGGCGTCGACCCCTCCCCCGAGCTGTCCGCGCTGCACGTGGCCCTGCTGCGCGGCGAGGCCGGACCGCGCGACCAGACCCACCGGACCAACCTGCGCGCCGAGCTGACCAGCTACATCGGCAAGGAGGCCGACGTCGCCGCGGTGCGCGACCTCGTCGCCGCGCGCCGGCTCACGACCCTGACCGGGCCGGGCGGCTCGGGCAAGACCCGGCTCGCCGCCGAAGCCGCGCGCACGCTGCTCGACGACGTGCCCGACGGGGTCTGGCTGGTGTCCCTCGCGGCCCTCGGCCCGGACGGTGACGTGGCGCAGGCGGCGCTGGCCGGCCTCGGCCTGCGGGACGCGCTGCTCGGCGCCACGCCCGACGCCGAGCCGGTGGACCGGGTCGTCGCCGCGC
The DNA here is from genome assembly GCF_044544865.1 of Actinosynnema sp. NPDC053489. Classification (NCBI taxonomy): domain Bacteria; kingdom Bacillati; phylum Actinomycetota; class Actinomycetes; order Pseudonocardiales; family Pseudonocardiaceae; genus Actinosynnema; species Actinosynnema sp. NPDC053489. The sequence goes on from NZ_JBITXT010000013.1 coordinate 117,629, forward strand.
TGCGCGACCGGGAGGCGCTGCTCGTGCTGGACAACTGCGAGCACGTGATCGGGCAGGCGGCGGAGTTCGCCCACCGGGTGCTCGGGGAGTGCCGCCGGTTGCGCGTCCTGGCGACCAGCCGGGAACCGCTGGGCATCACCGGCGAGGCGCTGTGGCCGGTCGCGCCGCTGGCCGTGCCGGACGAGCACGCCGGCCCGGAGGAGGTCGAGGCCGCGCCGGCCGTGCGGCTGCTGCGGGACCGGGCCGGCGCGGTGCGCACGGACCTCGCCGACGACGCCGGGACGTCGGCGGCCCTGGCGCGCGTCTGCCGGGCGCTGGACGGCGTGCCGCTGGCGATCGAGCTGGCCGCCGCCCGGTTGCGCACCATGTCCGTGGAGCAGCTCGCCAACCGGCTGGACGACCGGTTCCGCCTGCTCACCGGCGGCAGCCGGACCGCGCTGCCGCGGCACCGCACGTTGCGCGCGGTGGTCGACTGGAGCTGGGAGCTGCTCGACGGCGCGGAGCGGGCGGTCCTGCGCCGGCTCTCGGTGTTCGCCGGCGGCGCGGGACTGGAGGCGGCCGAACGGGTCTGCGCGGGCGGGGAGGTCGAACCGGGGCAGGTGCTGGAGCTGCTCACCGCGTTGGCGGAGAAGTCGCTGGTGGTGACGGGCGGGGACGAGGTGCCGCGCTACCGCATGCTCGGCACGGTCCGCGAGTACGCCGCCCACCGGCTCGCGGAGGCGGGCGAGTCGGACTCGACGCGGCGCGCGCACCTGGCCTGCTTCACCGAGCTGGCCGAGGCCGCCGAGCCGCACCTGCGCCGGGAGGGTCAGCTGCGCCGGCTCGCCGTGCTGTCGGCCGAGCACGACAACATCGGCGCCGCGGTGCGGGGTGCGATCGCCGCGGGCGAGGCGCACGGCGCCATGCGGCTGGCGGCGGCGGCCGGGTGGTACTGGTGGCTCGGCGGCCACAAGGCGGAGGGCTACGAGCTGCTGGTCGCGACCACCACCGTGCCCGGCGAGGTGCCCGACGACGTCCGCGCCATGGTGTGCGCGCTGGTGTCGACGTTCGTCAGCTCCGGGCGGGGCGACGAACGCGCGGCCCGCGACTGGATCCACCGGGCGTACCGGTACAGCCGGCACCGCACGTCCCGCTACCCGCTGCTGGCCCTGATCGACCCGCTGGAGCGCATCCTGCGCGCGCCGGAGGACGCGCTGGCCGCCTGGGAGCCGGTGCTGGAGGACGGCGACCCCTGGGTGCGCGCCCTGGCCCGGCTGCACCTGGGCAAGATGCGGTACCTGCTCGGCCGCGGCGGGCGGGAGGCGGAGGTCTACCTCGAAGGCGCGCTCGCCGAGTTCCGCGCCCTCGGCGACCGGTGGTGCACGTCGTTCGCCCTCACGGAGCTGGCCGACTGCATCGCGGCGCGCGGCGAGTTCGGCCGCGCCTGCGAGCACTACGAGCACGCGATCGACGCCGCGACCGAGCTGGGCGCGGTCGAGGACGTGATCCGGATGCGGTCGCTGCAGGCCCGCCTGCACTGGTTGGCGGGCGACGAGGTCTCCAGCGCCGCCGCCATCGCCGAGGCGCGGCGGATCGCCCGGCGGGTCACCTGGCCGGACGCGCTGGCCGAGCTGGCGCTGACGAGGGCCGAGCTGGCGCGGTGGGGCGGTGACGCCCCGGAGGCGCGCCGGCAGCTCGACGTGGCCCGGACCGCTCTCGGCGACGACGCGGACCTGGCCGCCATCCGGGCCGCGACCCACGACCTGCTCGGCTACCTCGCCGACGACCTCGACGAGGTGCGCGCCCACCGCGCGGCGGTCTGCCGGGTGGCCGCGGAGACCGGCATCCCGCCCCTCGTCGCGCAGGCGCTCGTCGGGGTGGCGGACCTGGCCCTGCGCCGGGGCCACCCCGAGCAGGCGGCCCGGCTGCTCGGCGCGAGCGACGGCGTGCGCGGGCTGCGCGACCGGTCCCGCCCCGACGCGACCAGGATCGAGGGTGCCGTGCGCCGCCACCTGGGCGACGAGCGGTTCGCCGAGGTGGTCCGCGAGGGGTCGGCCGCGAGCTGGCCGGAGCTGGTGGAGGCCGCCCTCGCCTCGTGACCGGTCACGCCCCGGTCGCCCCCCACGTCACCGGCAGCTCGTGCACGCCGTAGATGTTCATGTCGGTCTTGAGCCGCACCTCGTCGGCGGGGACGGCGAGCCGCAGGTCCGGGAACCGGCGCAGCAGCCCGGAGAACCCCGCGCGCAGCTCGATGCGGGCAAGCTGCTGGCCGAGGCACTGGTGGATGCCGTGGCCGAACGACAGGTGCCCGCGCGCGTTGCGCCGGAGGTCGAGCGCGTCGGGGTCCTCGAAGCGGCGGGGGTCGTGGTTGGCGGCCAGCAGCGAGACGACCACGGTCGAGCCCTTCCCGATCGTCTCCCCGCCCAGCTCGACGTCCTCGGTGGCGTAGCGGTAGAGGACGTCCACGACGGACAGGTAGCGCATCAGCTCCTCGACGGCGCCGGGCAGCAGGTCGGCGTCGGCGCGCAGCGCGGCCAGCTGCTCCGGGTGCTCCAGCAGCGCGAACGTGCCGAGACCGAGCACGTTGGCCGTGGTCTCGTGGCCCGCCAGCAGCAGCAGGAAGGCGACGCCGACCAGTTCCCCGACGGACAGGTCGTCGTTGCGGGCGAGGTCGGACAGCAGATCGTCGCCGGGCTCGGCGCGCTTGCCGGTGACCAGCTCGGCCAGGTAGGACGTCATCGCGCCGTACGCGGCCATCTTCTCGTCCAGCAGCACGTCCTTCTCCAGGAACTTCGCGGAGTTGACCTGGAAGGTCGCCCGGTCCGCGTACGGGACGCCGAGCAGCTCGCAGATCACCAGCGAGGGGACGGGCAGCGCGAACGCCTTGACGAGGTCGACCGGAGGGGTCAGCCCCGCCAGCTCGTCGAGCTGCCGTTCGACCAGCTCGGCGATGTGCTCCTCGAGCTGCTTCACGCGCTTGACGGTGAACGCGCCGGTGAGCGTGCGCCGCAGCCGGGTGTGGTCCGGCGGGTCCATCGAGATGAACAGGCCGGGCACCTGGGGCGACGGCTCGGTGGCGACCGGCATGCCCGGCGTCTCGAACGGCACGTGCAGCACGCCGATGTCCTGGCGGGAGCTGAACCGGGTGTCGGCCATGAGCCGCCGCACCTCGTCGTAGCCGGTGACGAGCCAGCCCCGGTGGCCGTCGGGGAAGTCCAGGGGGCTGACCGGCCGGGTGTCGCGCAGCCGCGTGATCGCGCTCGGCGGGTCGAACGGGGTCGTGTCGCGCTCGGTGGGCAGGCCCTGCGGGACGGTGGTCATCGTGGCGCCTCTCTCGTGGTGTGCCACCACGGTGACCGGCCGTGCCGCCACGCCCCTGACACGGCCCTGACACGGCCGGCTACGACCGGTCCAGCAGCGTCAGGTAGGCGTCGAGCCGGGCGGCGCCCGCCAGCAGGTCGCGGCTGCGCGCGGTCAACCGGCGCTGCCAGGCGTCGAGGAAGTCCCGCAACGCCTCGGCCCCGCCCGCCTCGCGCAACGCGTCGAGGAACCGCGCGACCTGGCGCAGCGGGTGGCCGCCCCGGCGCAGCTGCCGGGCGATCTCGGCGTCGCGCACGAGGTCCGGCCCGTAGTGCCGGTAGCCCGTCGCCCGGTCGCGGCCGGGCCGCAGGATGCCCGCGGTCTCCCAGGTGCGCAGGGTCGCCGGGTGCACGCCGAGCCGGCGCGCGAGTTCGCCCACGGTCAGCGGGGCGCCGACCGGTTCCGGCGCCGCGGTGGACAGGCCGCCCAGGGCCGCGGCGACCTCGGCGCGGGTGTCGCGCTCGGCGAGCAGGGCGACGTGCGCGGCGTCCACGAGGCGGTAGGCGGACTCGGTGTCGCCCCGGTTCGTCGCGCGCATGATCTCCGACGCCCGCTGGTGCCCGTGGCCGCGGCGCAGCGCGAGGAAGGCGCGCAGGGCCTCCGCGTGCCGGGGCGTGTAGCGCCGGTAGCCGGTCTCGCCGCGCTCGGCGGGCGGGAGCACGCCCGCGTCCTCGTAGTTGCGGACGGCCTGGGCGGACAACCCGTGCTCACGGGCCAGGTCGACGGGTCGCAGGGCACACCTCCGGTTGAGGCTTCGCGGTGTCCCGCCGAGGTCGGTCCGGCGGAACTTTCAACCGAACCTTCAACGATACCGTCAAGGTCCGTGCTCATCGGAGACGACTTCACGCCCATCGCCGGGATCGGCCGGCAACTCGACGACCAGGCGGCCCTCGGCCGGGCCGCGGACGACCTGCCGGCGGCCCGTGCGGAACCGCCCGCCGTCCTCGCCCTCGGCGAGCCGACGCACGGGATCGCCGCTTTCCCGTTGCTGCGCAACGACCTCCTCCGCCACCTCGTCACGCGCGGCTACCGGTCGGTCGTGCTGGAAACGGACTTCTTCGCCGCGTCCGTCGTGGACGGTTACGCCCGGGGCGGGGAGGGCGCGGTCGAGGAGGTGCTGGCCACCGGCTTCAGCCACCGGTTCGGCGCCGTGCCGGGCAACCGGGAGCTGGTCGAGTGGCTGCGCGGGTACAACGCCGGCCGTCCGCCGCGCGACCAGGTGCGCTTCCACGGCTTCGACGCCCCGACCGAGACCTCCCACGCGCCGAGCCCGCGCCACGCGCTGGCTGCCGTCCGCGACCACCTGCCCGGGCCGCTGCGACCCGGGTCGGCCGCCGGGCTGGACGTCGTGGCGGGTGAGGACGCGGACTGGACGAACCCGGCCGCCATGTACGACCCGTCGGCGTCCGTGGGCCGGTCCGACCGCGCCCGCGCCCTGCGCGCCATCGCCGACGACCTCGCCGACGCGCTGCGCCGGGCCGAACCCGACCTGCGCCCCGACGACCCGACCGGTTACGACCTCGCCGCGGCGCACGCGCGCACGGCCCGCGGCCTGCTGCGCTACCACGCGGCCATGGCCGACCCCTCGCCCGACCGCCTCGCGGCCCTGCTCGACCTGCGCGCGGAGATGATGGCGGACAACCTGCTCGCGATCGTCGCCGCGGAGCGCGACCGCGGGCCGAGCCTGGTGTTCGCCCACAACGCGCACCTCCTGCGCACGCCGTCCACCCTGGCGATGGGCGGCCGGGAGGTGCGCTGGAGCAACGCCGGCACGCGGGTGGCGCGGACCCTGGGCGAGCGCTACCTGGTCGTGGCGACCGACGCGAACCCCCGCAGCGAACCGGGCACCCTCCAGCACGTGCTGGCCGGGGCGACGACCGCTCCGCGCGCCCTGTTCCCGGCCGCGGACCTGCGCGCCGCGCTCGCGCCGTCGATCCGCGCGGGCGACCCGATCGTGCCCGGGCACCTCCCGCTCACCCCGGCGGACCTGGCCGGCGCGGACGCAGTCGTGTTCGTCGCCGACACCGACGGCGTCCGCCACGAGTACTGGTGACGGCGGTGGGCACCGCCGACCGGCGGTGCCCACCCTCCCGGTCGGCGGGTCAGGGCGCCCAGGGCGCGCTGACGGCCCAGCTCACGTCGTCGTTGTAGGCGGTGGCGTTGTCGAAGGTGTTCGCACCGCTGGTGTTGGCGATGTAGACGACGTTGGCGTAGTGGCGGACCAGCCGGTCGGGGAAGTTGGCCGACCGCAGCGTGACGCCCTGGCCGTTGCGCCCCGGTTCCGGGCAGAAGGTCGCGTCCTGGGCGAACAGGGCGCTGCCGTCGTTGGCCTGGAGGTAGACCTGGTAGTTCTGGTGCCGCAGGTACTGACCAGGGGTGTTGCGGGACTCGAACGACACGCACGAGCCGTTGCCCAGGCCCGCCCGCACGGTCCAGGAGCCGTTGCCCTTCTCCGCGGTGCTGCTGGAGCCGGTGAGGACCGCGGTGTCCACCGTGGAACCGGTGTGGTGGACGTACCGGTCGGTGCAGCAGGCGGTGGTGGCGCGCAACGAGACGGTCGACCCGACCGTCAACCCCGTGCCGCCGCCGGGCGCGGTGTTGTAGCCGGCCGCGGCGATGTTGGCCTGCACGGCGTTCTCGGTGGCGTCGGACGGGTAGCCCGACGTCATGACGCCCTCGTAGAAGGTGCCGCGGGCGCCGACGCTGTTGTCGCCGCCGATGCCCAGGATGATCGCGCCCTCCTTCTTCATCGGGTTGTACCCGGTGGCGTTGGGCCGCGCGCCGTTGTAGAAGGTGGACAGGCCGCCGGACTGCGCGTTGCCGCCGCGGATGGCCCAGTGGTTGGGCTCGCCCTTGACGACGGCGGTCACGAACCGGTGGCCGATGGACGGGTCGTTGGCGTTGTAGCCGCGGTTGACGCCGGAGAACAGGCCGTTCTCCAGGTCGGCCATGATCCACGGCCCGTTGCCCGTGCCGTAGCCCCACGTCTTGCTGTTGCCGAAGTAGATGGCCTCCATCGTGCCGTTGCCGTTGTCCCGGCTGTTGCGCTCGGCGTTGCCGTAGTCGAAGCAGCAGCCGCCGTTGTAGTGCGTGCCGTCGAAGATGGCGTACATGCCCTCGGGCTGGTCGCCGGTGGCGACGCCGTTGGTGTTGTTGTTGCGGTAGCCGGTGCCGGGTGCGACGTAGACGCCGTAGGCCTTCTGCCCGCCGACGGTGATCGGGGCCGCGTTGGCGATGGCGAGGTTGTCGTACCCGCCCGCCGCCGGACCGCTGAACCCGCCGGGCGGGGCCTGCGTGAGGCGGTTGTTGCGGCCGGACTGGTCGTAGATGACGGTGATCAGGCAGGTGGCGCCGGCGCAGAAGGAGTCCTGCGCGGCGGCGTTGGCCACCCCGCCCGCGGTGAGGGGTCCGATGTCGCGGGTGGCGTTGTCCGACGAACGGCGGACTTGGTAGAGCGGGCCGTTGTAGGCGCCGTACAGGGCGCGGGTGGTGCTGTGCGCGGCGACGCAGGGCGTGCCGCCGGCGGCGTAGATGTCGCAGGGCCCCTGCGCGGCGGCCTGCGACGTGCCGCCGCCGACCAGCACCCCGGTGACGAGGGTGCCCGCCGCGGTGAGGGCCAGGAGCGCGGGCCGGAGACGCCGGTGTCTCGGCTGTGGTGCCATCGTCGACCTCTTTCGTTGCGGTGGTGCGCCGAAACGGTCGGTACGACCTGCCTGCCCGACCGCGAGGAGTGTCGATCAGCGGATCTTGTGAGCGTTAACATAGCGCCCGCCGGAAGGCAGCACAACAGGCCCGAGTCCGGTTCAGCGGAAACGGGCGCAAAGAGTTCTTTGTCCGAATATCCCGGTTGATCGGGCGCGGGTCCGGCGAACCGAACCCGCGCCTTGAGCAAACCCGCCCTGGCTGTTAGCGCTCACAAAGCTGTCGGCGTCACTCCGCCCGCGCGTACGCGGGCCGGCCCACCCACCAGTTGCCGGGCGAGTCCTCCTCCGCGCTGGTCCAGAACTCGATGCCGCCTTGGACGAACTCCTCCGCCGACAGGTAGCCGTCGCCGTCGAGGTCCAGGTGCGCGAACGCCTCGTCCGCCTCGGCCTCGGTGAGCGACGGGAAGTGACCGCGCTGGAAGGCCAGGAACTCCTGCGGCCCCACCCGACCGTCCCGGTCGACGTCCGCGATGGCCAGGAACGCCTCGGCGATCGCGCCGACGGTGGCCCGGGCGGCGGCCGGGTCGTCCGCGAGCGTGCGCGTCGAGGTGAGGAACTGCTCGCGGGAGATGGCGTCACCGCCGTCGGGGACATGCGGCAGGTGCAGGTCCCACCAGATCTTCAGGTACGCCTCCACGATCTCCCGCTCCTGCGCCGAACCGGGCGCGTGGCCGAGCGACGCCGCCACCCGGGCGCCCATGAGGACGTGGTCGCCCTCGGTGAGCCGGCCGTCCCCGTCCGCGTCGAGGTGGTCGAAGCCGTGGTTGATCTTCGCGGTCAACAGATCCGACGCCTGCACTGGTCCTCCCCATCAACGGTGACGTGGCCATGCTCGACCGGAGTCGCCCGGTGCCGCAACCACACCTTCGGGTGATGATCTCGGGGTCACCCCGGTCGATTGGGTTGTCCACTGTGGACTTGACGGTGCGCGTGGCGCGCGGTTGTCGGTGGTCGGGTCTAGCGTGGGCCGCGCTCCCCGGACGCTCGCACGTGAAGGATTCCCACCATGGTGGTTCGCACGACTCCCTGGCCCGCCGGCACGCCCTGCTGGGTCGACATCAGCACCGACGTGGACCGCGCCGTCGCCTTCTACGGCGGGCTGTTCGGTTGGGAGTTCGACATCACCGCTCCCGGGCACGGCGGCTACGCGGTGGCGTCGAAGAACGGTCACGCGGTCGCGGGCGTCGGCCCGGAGCAGTCCCCCGACCAACCGTCGCAGTGGACGACCTACCTCGCCACCGACGACGTCGAAGCCTCCGCCGAGGCCGTCACGGAGGCGGGCGGCCGGGTCGCCTTCGGCCCGGTGGCGGTGGGCGACAGGGGCACGATGGCCATCGCCGCCGATCCCGCGGGCGTGCTGTTCGGCCTGTGGCAGTCGGGCGGCAAGACCGGCGCGGAACTGGTCAACGAGCCCGGCGGCCTGGCGTGGAACGAGCACACGAGCGGTGACGTCGAGACCGCGAAGGGCTTCTACGCCAAGGTCTTCGGCTGCACCTACGACCGGGTCGAGGGTGCGGGGGACTACTACCTGGTCAACGTCCCCGGTGGCGAGCGGCCGGTGGGCGGCATCGGGCAGGGCGCGGGCGGCTGGCAGGTCTACTTCCAGGTGGCCGACGCCGACGAGGTGGTGCGGGAGGTCCGGGAGCTGGGCGGCGGCGTGGTGACGGCCCCGGTCGACACCCCCTACGGCCGGATGGCGAGGGTCACCGACGACCAGGGCTCGTCCTTCCACATCGTGGGCGAGCGCTGACCACCCGCCACCACCGCCCGCGGCTCGACGCGCCGCCCCGCGTCGCGGTACCGGAACCGCAACCGCTCGTGGTTCGCGATCGTCGCCGCGACGAGGACCGGCACGTCCGGGTCCGCCACCTCCCCCGCCGTCGCGAACGGGTGCGCCACGGTCGAGGACGCCACCGCCTCGACCCTGCGGCGCAGGCGGGTCGGCAGCACCTGGAACAGCTTGCCCGTCGCCCGCACCGCCGCCTCGCCCACCCCGGCCGCGGGCTGCGTCGCCGCGGCCCGGAGCCCGACCGCGACGGCGACCGCCTCGTCGTCCTCCAGGAGTAGCGGGGGCATCGCCGCCCCGGTCGTCAGCCGGTAACCGCTCAGGCCGCCCTGCTCGGCGTGCACGGGATAACCCGGCTCCCGCAACCGTTCCACGTCCCGCCGAACGGTCCGCCCGGACACCCCGAGCCGCTCCGCCGGCTCGCTGCCCGACCACAGCCCCGGCGTCTGCGACAACGACAACAAGGACAACAACCGGGCGCGTGCGTCGGCCATGACCCACGGTCCGCCCCGCGCACAGGACGGGATCCGACCTGTACGCCTCCTACGGTGACCGCAACACACCGCACGGAGGAGAAGACCCTGAACGGCTACACCACGGTCGCCCCCCGTGGATCGTCACGTCGGACACGGTGGAGCCGGCGTTCGACCGGCGACCGGGCCGGCCCGCCATGCCGTCGCTGCTGCGCGTGGTCGTCGCGGACGCCGACCTCACCACCGACCGCGCCCTGGCCGCCGGTGCCCGCCTCGTCACCGTACCGGCCACCCAGCGTTCGGCCGGCGGGGCAGCCGGGTGCGCGACCCGTTCGGCACCACCCGGTGGACCGGCGCGGTGGTCGAGGAGGTGTCACCGGAGGTCGGCCTGGAGCGCCTGGCCGAACCCGCCCGCGCCGAGGCGATGCACGACGCCCAGGCCACCCCGGACCGCGAGCTCACCGGCCGGGCCGACGGCACCGCCGGCCGCCCGCGCCCCGGCCGACCGGGCGGGGCGCGGCCGCTCGACCCGGTGGACTCCCGGACCCGGGCGGTCAATTGCTAGCGTGACGCGGTGTCTGAGCGAGAGCACACCGGGCGGATCCTGGACGGCCGGTTCGAGCTGCTGGAGAGACTGGGCAGCGGCGGGATGGGTACGGTCTGGCGGGCCGTCGACCTGGGGCTGCACCGCGAGGTGGCCATCAAGGAGGTCCGCCCGGCCGACGCCGACCAGGTCGAGGCCAACCCCGGCATGGCCGCCCAGCTCCGGGAACGGGTGCTGCGCGAGTCCCGCGCCCTCGCCCGGCTCCAGCACCCGAACGTCGTGTCGATCTACCAGATCATCGACTCCCCCGACTCGCCGTACCCGTGGATCGTCATGGAGCTGGTCCGCGGCACGTCGCTCGACGCGCGCCTGGGCCAGGGCCTGCTCAGCCCGGCCGAGGCGGCACGGGTCGGGCGCGACGTGCTGGCGGCGCTGCGCTCGGCCCACTCCGCGGGCGTCTTGCACCGCGACGTGAAGCCCGGCAACGTGCTGCTGCGCACCGACGGCAGCGCCGTGCTCACCGACTTCGGCATCGCCGCGCTGCAGGGTTCGACCCAGCTGACGGCGACCGGCGACGTCATCGGGTCGCCCGAGTACATCGCTCCGGAGCGGCTGCGCGGTGACGAGACGCTCACCGCCTCGGACTTCTGGTCGCTCGCGATGCTGCTGTACGTGGCCGTCGAGGGCCACCACCCGATGCGCCGCGCGACCACGATGGCCACGCTCGCCGCGGTGATGACGGAGCCGGTCCCGCCGCCGCGCCGGGCCGGTCCCCTCGCGCCCGCCCTCAACGCGGCGCTGCGCAACGACCCCGCCGAACGCCCCACCGGCGAGGTGCTGGACCAGATGTTCGCCGCCGCCGAACGCCCCTCGGGACCGTTCCCCGGACCGCCCACCCCGGCCGGGTTCGCCGTCCAGGGACCACTCACGCCGGCGGGTTTCCCCGTGCAGGGGCCACCCACGCCGGCGGGCTTCCCCGCGCAGGGAGCGCCGAGCGGTCCGCAACCGCGGTACGCCCACCGGCAGTCCGGCCCGATGCCGCACCTCCCGGCCCACCCGACCTCGCCGGCGCCCAACCGGGTGCGCGGCATGATCCTCACGCTGGTCGGGATGGCGATCGTCATCACCACCACGGTGCTGGTGGTCCGGCAGACCGACCGCGACGGGTCGTCGAGCGCCAACCCGGGCTCCTCGACCACGGCCCTGACCACCCGGCAGAACGGCAACCCGCCCGCAGTGCCGACGGCGGCGACCGAAGCGGTGAACCTGCTCACCCCCGACGGCGCGCGGAAGGCCGTCGGCGCGCTCACCGAGGCCATGGGCGGCACGAAGGTGTCCGAGCTGACCCTGTGGCCGGACCACGCGTCGGCCGTCGCCCCGACCGCGGCGGTCGCCAACGGGTTCGACGACTTCGAGTACCGGGGCGGCAAGGCGACCCGGAAGGGCGCGGACGGGGTGGACGCCGACCGGGCCGTGCTCGACCTGAACGAGGTGAACTGGGACGCCGTGCCGGCGCTGTCCGAGCGCGCGAACAACGAGCTGGGCGTGCCGCAACCGACCATGCGGTACCTGATCGTGAGCACCGACATCATCGACGGGACGGCGTCGCTGCGCCTGTACCTGGCCGACGACTACGGCGGCGCGTACCTCGAGGCGAACCTGAAGGGCGAGGTCCAGAGCGTCTACTCGCGCAACAAGTGACGCACCCGGCGGCCGGGCGACCGCGCCGCGGTCCACTGGGGCCCGCGTCCCGACACCTACCGCTCCGCCCAGCCCCGGTCGAGGAGGTCGAAGATCGCCTCGACGGCCTCGCGCCGATCCCGCCGGTCGCGGACGAGGGTCGGGACGTCCAGCACGAACCGGGCCAGGGCGCGACACGCGGGGTCGTCGCGGTCCGCCCCGACCTCGTCCGCGATGGCCTCGGCGAGGCTGTCGGTGTGCCGGGTCCACATGCGCTCGGCGTAGGCGCGCAGGTCGGGGCTCGAGTTCACCAGGTCCGAGAACTCGCCCGCCCGGGGGTCTGAGGCGACCGGCAGGAACACGTCGAGCACGTGCCGCCGGAGCGCGTCCAGGACGCCCTGGCCGTCGGTCCGGTCCCGCACCGCGGCGACCAGGGCCGCCTCCCGGTCCCGGTCCTCGTCGAACACCAGCGCCTCCTTGCCGCTGAAGTGCTTGAACACCGTGGTGGTCGACACGTCGGCGGCCTCGGCGACGTCGCGGATGCCCACCCGGTCGTAGCCGTGCCGGAGGAACAACCGCAGCGCCGCGTCGGCGATGGCCTGCCTGGTCGCGGCCTTCTTGCGTTCCCGGCGTCCCACGGGTGCCTCGCTCATGCCGCGATGGTACTCAAAGGTGGCATTGCACACAAAGTTGACTCGTTGCACTTTTGGATCGAGTTTGCTTTTCTGATTGCCATGACCACCACCAGAGTCAGGATCAGCATCGTCGGCGCCGGCCCCGGCGGTCTCACCTGCGCCCGCATCCTGCAGCGGCACGGCGTCGCGGTGACCGTCCACGACCGCGACGCCGGGCCGGACGCCCGTGACCAGGGCGGCTCCCTCGACCTGCGCGAAGGCGACGGCCAGCTCGCCCTGCGCGAAGCGGGCCTGCTGGACCTGTTCCACGCCCACGCCCGCGTCGAGGGCCAGGAGATGCGCGTGCTCGACCGGACCGGCGTGATCCGCGACCACCACGTGCCGGACGCGGACGACCGGTCGAAACCCGAGATCGACCGCGGCCGGCTGCGCGCCCTCCTGCTCGACTCGCTCGAACCCGGCACCGTGCGCTGGGGTCACACCCTGGACCGGGTGACCGGACCGGCCGACGGCCCGCGAACCCTGCACTTCACGAACGGCACGACCACGCGGGCCGACCTGGTCATCGGCGCCGACGGTGCGTTCTCCCGGGTCCGGGCCGCGGTCTCGCCCACCGTGCCGCGGTACACCGGCGTGAGCTTCCTGGAGGCCCGGTTCGACGACGTGGACAACCGGCACGCCGACCTCGCCCGGCTCGTTGGCCCGGGCAGCGCCCACGCGGCCGACGGCACCCGTGCCCTCTTCGCCCAGCGCAACGGCGACAACCACCTCCGCGTCTACGTCATCCGCAGGACGCCTCTGGACGAACCCACCACCACCGACCGCCTGCTGACCGAGTTCGTCGACTGGTCTCCGCTCCTGCGACGGGTGCTGACCGACCACGACGGCCCCCGCGTCAACCGCCCGATCTTCGCCCTGCCGGTGCCGCACACTTGGCCGCACGACCCGACCGTGACCCTGCTCGGCGACGCCGCCCACCTGATGCCCCCGCTGGGCGTGGGCGTCAACCTCGCCATGCTGGACGCCGCCGAACTGGCCCTCGCCCTGGCCGGCTCGGACACCGTCGCCGAAGCCGTCCGCGCTTACGAGGCCACCATGCTGCCGCGCTCGACCGAGGCCGCCGAGCTGCTCGAACACGCCACCGAAGACCTGCTGTCGGCACCGGAACCAGGTGACACGCGTGCGCGATGACGGGGATCTAAGTGGCGCCTGCCGACGCGCCTGACCGACACCGTCCACAGTGGCCGATCCCGCACGACGACCCCGCACCGCATCGGGCCCGCCGGTCGGATGGCCGAACGCACCGGGAGGAGCAGGGCCGACCATGCCCGTTCGTGAGTCGAGCCCGGTGCCGGCGAGTGGCACGACCGCCGCTCGCCGGCGCCGGGCACGTCAACCGTCAGCCGCGGAAGTCGGGGAGGATCCAGTAGGTGCTGTCGTGCCAGCTGTCGGTCGGGAAGCCGCCGCCCACGCCGTAGTGGTAGACGCCCGCCCCGTGCGCGCCGTCGTGCGGGGCGGTGAACGGCGCGTGCACCAGCGTGCCGGTGAAGTAGTTCTCCGTCGTCGCGTAACCGCCCTGCGGCGTGTAGTACGAGACCACGTAATCACGCCCCGGCTCGACCGGGACCGGGGTGGTGAAGAAGACCTCGGCCATCAACCCGGGGTGGTCCCACGGCTGCTCCGCCAGCAGCACGCCGTCCTCCGACCACATGCGCACGGCGATCGGCCCCCGGTACGCGCCGCGCAGCAGGCCCGCGCCCGGGACCACGCCCGGTCGGTCGAACCGCACCCGCACGCCCACCTCGACCGGACCGGTGTCCGGGTCGTCGACGGTCGGCGCGTAGTGCGCGCTCAACTGGCAGCGGTCCGCGCAGGCGACCGGCTGCGGCACGGTCTCGCCGCCGACGTGCACGGTCACCGCGGGCCCCGCCGCGGCGGGTCCGGCCGCGGTCACGGCGCGGGCCGCGATGGTCAGGTCGCCGGCCACCTCCGGGGTGTAGGTGTGCTGCCAGTCGGTGCGCCACCCGGGCAGCACGCGCGCCGGCTCCGCGCTCACCCACGTCGCACCGCCGTCGAACGTCAGCTCGGTGTCGACGATCGCCTCCGGCGTGGCGCTGAACGAGCTGCCGGTGACGAGCAGCGGCAGCCCGACCCCGACGCCGGCCCCGGCCGTGGGCGCGAGGATGGTGGTCGACAGCTCGGGTTGCGCCTGCGCCGGTGGCGCCAGCAGCAGGGTGGCGGCGGCGACCGCCGCGAGCAGCTTCGGTAAACGGGACACGCGTTCCTCCTGGTGCAGCGGGATACACCGGCAAGATCGCGCCGACCCGGCGTTCCGCTACGTCCGCGGGCCCTCAGAGGTTGGCGTGAGCGGTCCGGATCGACTGCTCGGCCTGCGCGTCGCGGAACTCGAAGGTCGAGCCGTCGCTGAACGCGAGGCGCACGAACCACTCCGGTCGGGCCTGGCGCCCCAACGGCACGGCGTGCAGCCGCGCGGTCGTCACCGGCGCCTCCCACCAGGTGACCAACGGCGGGACGTCCGGTGAGGACTGGCCCAGGGTGCGGACTCGGCCCAGCAGACCGCCGGACGCGGGCGCGGCGGGTGCGGTGACCTCGCCGTCCACGACCAGCGCGAGGCGGCGGTTGGTCAGCAGCAGGCGGCACTCGTCGCGGCCGGCGGTGAACAGGCCCGCCCACCGGGCCGCCACCTGGTCGGGGCGCTGGGCGTGCGCCCACGCCCACACCGCCGGGTCGTGCACCCACTCGTCGTTGTGGAACCGCCCTTCCGCGACCGCGCGCGTGGGCAGCGGCCACTCGGGCGCGGGCACCTCCAGGACCGGGCCCGCCCCCGACCCGCGGTGCGGGGCGGTGCGGCTCGCACCGAGGGTGCTGCCCACGTGGCCCTCCGGGTCGACCACCCAGACGACCTGCTCGCCGCTCCCGACCCAGTGCCGCTGGGCGATCTCGCCGACCTTCAGCCTGTTCTTGGGCACGCCGTCGTCCTCTACCGACCGTTGACCAGTGCGAGCAACCGCTGCGCCGACGCCGGTTCGTGCCCACCGACGACGTCGACGCCCGACCCGTCCGCCAGCGAGACCCGCAGCACGTGCACCGTGCCGGGCGTGTAGTCGTAGGGCAGTTCGCGCTCCGCGACGGCGACACCGGTGATCCGCTCGCGCGGCACCTCGACCAGCGGCACGACCGCCGCCGTCTCGACCGGGATGTGCGGCGGGTGCGCGGGTTTGCCGGCGAACGCGTCGCGCGCGCTCTTGGCGAAGCCCCACACCTGCCCCAGCAGCGACTTGTCCGACTCGGAGTCGTCGGCCGGTGGCGGTTCGGGTTCGGTGCGCACCCAGGCCATCCGCCGCGGCGTGAGGACCCACCACGCGGAGGACTGCTCCCGCACGGCCAACCCGGCTCCGGCCGCGACGGTCCCCGCCCCGGGCCCGAACACCACGACCTTCGGTGGCGACTGCCCCTGGTCGCGCGGGCCACCGGCGGTCACGGCGGCGGTCGCGGTGCCCAGCACGCGCAACGCCTTGCCGCCGAACCCGCGTTCCGGCGCGCCCCACCAGTCCAGGCCGCGCACGTCGAAGCCGGAGTTGGTCGTGCCGACGGGCGCGCACAGCAGCACCGGCTCGTCCGGCGCGCACCAGGACTCGCGGAGGGCCAGCACCCCGTCCAGCTTCACCAGGAGAACCCGCGTTCCTCGGCGTCACGCCGTTCCCGCTCGGACGGTGTGCCCTGCGCCGCGTCGTAGGCGGCGTCGGTGCCGAACTTGACGCCACCGTCCACGGCCGCGTCGACACCGGCGCTGAACGCGGCGCCGCCCACCCGCGTCTGGCCGCCGAGCATCCCGGACAGCACGGTCTGGCTGATGTTCGACGCCAGCGCGCCCTCGCCGCTGATGCCCTGCATGAACCGGTTGCCGCTGTTCGAGGCGAGGGTGACGTCGTCGGCCCTGGTGACCACGTTGACCAGCGGGTTCGAGCCGAGGTGGCGGCCGGCGAACTGCTGGGCCATGTTGCCGCCGCGCAGGCCGTTCATCCGCTGGATGACCTGTCGCAGCGGTCCGCGCAGGCGGACCAGCAGCGCCTCCAGCCTCTTCACGATCTTGAACAGCTCCATCTGGAGCTTGGACACCCGCATGGTGATCCGCACGCCGGTGCTGCCGACCTGGACCGTGGTGGTGGCGCCGGCCGCGGCGACCGAACCGCCCGCGGTGATCCAGGAGGCGGCGAGCGCGGCCAGCCACTGCACGATCAGGCCGATGATCAGCTCGGTGAGGACCTGGATCACGAACTCGACGAACATGTCGAACAGGTCCGCGATCATGTCCAGCGTGTCCTTGAGCCCGCGCACGTCCTCGGCGAGCGCGGACACACCACCGCTGAACTCGGTGATCTGCTTGCGGAACGCGTCACCGGCCGCGCCGACCCACAGCCCGCCCGTGGCGTCCGCGCGCTTCCGCTCGGCCTCGGCGACCTCGTCCAGCCACCCGGCGACCTGCTCCCAGCCCTTGCCGGTGGCCCGCATCTGCTCCGGGTCGCCGATCGCCCACTCCGCGAGCTCGATCAACGGGCTCAGCACGATCGAGACCAGGAAGCCCAGGCCGTTGTCCAGCAACGCCTGGCCCGGGCTCGCGAGGGTCTGGAGGAGCTCCATGCGGCCGGAGATGCCGGCGGCGGCCATCTCCGGCGGGCTGGTGGCGTCGGCCAGGTCCTGCAGCGCCCCGATGCCGGAGCTGCCCCGCCCCGCGGCCTGCTCGAACCAGTTCTTCCGATCACCGCCGTTGAGGTCGGCGAACGTGCCCGGTCCCGCGGTCACCGGCCACCGCCCAGGCCGTTGCCGATCTGGGTGAAGCCCTGCGAGAGGCCGTCCTCGACCCCCTGGTAGACCTCGAAGCTCTGCTGCAGCTGCTCACCGGTCTGCTTCAGGAACTCCTGCGCGTCGGTGGCCAGCTTCCGGCACTCCTCGAGGCTGGAGAAGTACCCGCTGCTCAGGCCGACGGCGTCACCGATCGGGCCGAAGCACTGGTCGTCGACCCTGGCCTGCTCCAACAGGCCGGCCAGCGCGCCGAACTTCTCGGCGAGGCTGTCGCTGCCGTTCGCGAAGGCCGTCAACGCCTCCGGCATCACCTGGAAAGTCACCCGTTCCCCCTCAGCGCAGATAGGTGCTCGGCGGTTCGTCGTCGTCTTCGACCGCCGGACGCGGCGGGTGGTTCCGCGGCATCGCGGGGGGTTGCCCGTGCGGCGGTGCCGGCGGACCGGCCGCCGGCGCGGGCGGAGGGGGCATCCGCGACGGAGGAGCGGGCGGTGGCGGTGCGGACGGCATGATCGGCTCCACCCCGGACGCCGCCATGCCGCGCTTGAACTCCTCCAGCCGGTCGCCCAGGATCGGCGCGACCGCGGCGTCGAGCTGCTGGGCGGCGTTCTGCGTGGCCATCCGGATCGCGTCCAGGATCTCCTGCTGCAACGCCACGTGCGACCGGGCCATCGCGCCGGGGCCGAGCTGGAGCCCCAGGACCGCGCCGGACGGCGCCGCGGTCACCGTGACCGACCCGTCCCGGTTGCGACCCACCCCGCGCAGGTTCTGCATGGCCTGCTGCAACTCGCCGGCCTTGGCCGCCTGCTCCTGGAACGACCGCATCATGTCCTGCAGCCGCTGCTGCCGGTCCACCACCGCACCTACCCCCACTGCCGACCCGATCGTGCGGGCCCACGCTACGGCAAACGCCGGTACCGCGTACCGCGAACGGTGCGATCGGGGCCCGACCGCGGGCCGCGCGGGCCGGGGTCAGCCGACGACGAGCCAGACGGCGTACTCCTCGGTGGTGACGCCGAGGACCGCGCTCCCGTCGGCCGAGGCGGTGACGAACTCGGGCTCGTCGGGGTTGGCCGTCAGGTGGCGGGCCAGGCGGGTGTGGTCGGTGAGGCGGACGGCGGTCCACGGCGCGGTGAACGCGCCGGGGCCGGGCGGGCTGATCAGGAAGGTCCCGTCCTCGGCCAGCACGCCGTGCCGCCGCGCCAGCTCGCGCCACTCCGCGTCGACCCGGGCGTCGACGTCGGCGGTGTCGTCCGGGACCTCGACCTCGGGTCGGGCGGCGCCGGAGACGACCCGGCGCCACGCCTCCGCCGGCGCCAGGTCGCCCGCGAGGTCGCGGGTGCCGAGGACTTCCAGGCCCGCGGCGGTGAGCATCGCCGTGCGGTCGACCATCAGGTCCCCTCCGGGTAGTAGTAGTGGTGCTTGCCGTCGACCTGACCGTACCGCTCGAACTCCGAGCTGCCGCCCCAGCCGAAGTCGACGCCGTCGCGGGCCGGGTCGCCCTTGGGCTGCCCGGCGTGGAAGTGCGGTTGCGGCGCCCTCGGGTCGTTGGTGTGCTCGGCGATGACGCGCGAGCCGTCCGGGGTCTCGAACTGCGAGTAGTTGCCGTGCGCGCCCGGGTCCTCCGAGTACCGGTAGCCCGGCTCGCCCCGCCGCGCCGGGTCGCCGCCGACCTCCCAGCGGGCGTCGGGCTCCGTGCCGCGGGGGATGCCCGCCCGGTCGTACGCGGCGTCCAGGGCCTCCTGGCGGCTGTTGAAGTTCCGGTTGTCGATGCACTTCTCGAGCCCGAGCGGGTCGGTCCACCCCATCGGGTTGAACACGTAGGCGTACGGGTTGGGCGACGGGGCCAACCCGAGCGGGTCGGCGCTGGCGTACCGGGCGGTCGACGGGTCGTAGTAGCGGTGGTGGTTGTAGTGCAGGCCGGTTTCCGGGTCGTGGTACTGGCCGGGGAACCGCAGCGGGCAGGTGACGGGACCGGTGCGGGTGGCGCCGGCGCCCCAGATGCCCGGTCGGGCGTGCCAGGCGACCGCACCGCTGGTGTCGACCAACTCGGTCGGCGTGCCCACCACGTCGGTCACGATGGCGTAGAAGCGGGCGTCCACCTCGTCCTGGTCGAGCTGGCTGACCGCGCGGAACGTGCCCGGCTGCCACTCCCACACCGTGCTGGAGCCGGTGCTGTGCCGCTGCTCGGCGAGCACCGGGCCGTCCCAGGCGAAGCGCACCGACTCGGCCACCGACCCGTCGGGCGCGAGCCGGTCCTTGGCCACGCGGCGGCCCAGCGGGTCGTAGCGGTAGCGCCAGCGGACGCCGTCCGGGGTGACGGCCTCGACCAGCCGGTCCTCGCTCGACCAGGTGAAGAGCCACTGCCGGACCTTGCCGGACAGCGTGCGGCTGCGCCGGGCCACCACCCGGCCCTGCGCGTCGTGCTCGAAGACCGCGGCGCCCGCCCGCCGGACCCGCCCGCCGGCGAACTCCCGCACGCCGACCAGCGGCGCGTCCTGCTCGTCGGCGGGCCACTGCCCGGCGGTGACGTTGCCCGCGGCGTCGTAGGCGTACCGCTCGCTCCACTGTGGACCGTCGACCGAGGTGACCCGGCCCGCCGGGTCGAGCGAGTACTCCCGGATCCCGCTGAGCTGGTCGATGATCCTGCTGACGTACCCGTCACCGCGGTAGTTGTAGGAACGGCGCTGGACCAGGCCGGTGGTGCCCGGCCCGGTGACCGCCTGTGCCCGCAGCCAGTGGTTGGCGTCCCACGTCTGGGTGAGAACGGCGGCGTCGGCGAGCGTCCGCTCGACCTCGCGCCCGGCCGCGTCGTACCGGAACCGCAGGGAGTGCCCCGCGGTGTGCAGTTCGACCGGGGCGCCGGCGCGGTCGTAGACCCACCGGCTCTCCGCGCCGGACGGCGTGCGGCGGGACAGCCTGCGCCCGACCCGGTCGTAGGTGGAGACGACGGACTCGCCGTCGATCGTCTCCCGGAGGACCCGCCCGAGCGGGTCGCGCTCGATGACCAGGTGGGTGCTGTCGTTGCGGGCCTCCAGCACGCGGCCCGCGCTGTCCCGGCGGAACACCGCGGTGGAGTCGGGGCCGCTCTGCTCCACGACGTGCCCCATCGCGTCGCGCGCGATCCGCACGGTCTGCCCCGCCCCGTTGGTCCGGGAGACGACCCGGCCGGCGGCGTCGTGGGCGTAGTGGACCTCGCGCCCGGCGAAGTCGGTCTCGCGCACCAGCCTGCCCGCGGGGTCGTGGTGGTAGCGCCACGTCTCGCCGTTGGCGTTGGTGACCGCGGTCAACCGCAGGTTGGTGTCGTAGGCGAAGGCGACCCGGGCGCCGTCCGGCCCGGTCTCGCCGACGATCATGTCGAACGGGCCGTACTCCATGCGGCTCGACTGGCCGAGCGCGTCGACGTGCTCGACCAGGTTGCCCTCGCCGTCGTAGCGGAAGCGCTCGGCGGTGCCGTCCGGGAAGGTGCGGTGGGCGAGCTTGCCCTCGACGGTCCAGAGCGCTCGCGTCGTCCCGCCGACCGGGTCGTGGACGGCGACCACCCGGCCGAAGCCGTCGCGCTCGTAGCGGGTGGTCGCGCCGGTGGGCGAGGTGACCTCGACGGGGAGCCCGGCGGCGTCGCACCGGACGCGGCGCGTGCCGCCCTCGGCGTCGGTCACCTCGGAGAGCCCGCCGTGCTCGTCGTAGGCGTAGCGGGTGGTCGCGCCCGTCGGGTCGGTCGCGGCCAGCAACCGGCCCGCGTCGTCGTAGGACCAGGTCCACTCGTGGCCGTCGGTGTCGAGGATGCGGGTCGGCTGACCGCCGGCGTCGAACTCGGCCGTCGACCGGTACCCGTCGGGGCGGATCACCTCGCCGAGGTTGCCGTCGTCGTCATACCGGTACGCGTGGACCGCGCCCAGCGCGTCGACCCGGCGCACCGGGCGGTCGAACGCGTCCCACTCGGTGCGGACCGCGTTGCCCAGCGGGTCGACCTCGGCGACGATCTGCCTGCGGTCGTTGAGGTGGAACGTGGTGGAGTGGCCCAGCGAGTCGGTGAAGACGGTCCGGTCCGGCAGGTAGTCGAACGTGCCGTCGAGGAACCCGTTGCTGCCCACGTTGCGCACGCAGCGGCCCTGCTCGTCGTACACGTAGCGGTACCAGCTGCCGTTGCGGTCCTGCCAGCCCGTGATCCGCCCGGCGGCGTCGTAGTCGTACACCAGGGCGGCGCCCGAGGAGTTCCGGACGGCGACCAGGTTGCGCGCGTCGTCGTACCCGTACCCCGCGACCACTGTGGCGCCCTCGTCGCCGACGACCTGCAGCGTGCGCGCGAGCCCGTCCGCGACCAGCACCGCCACGTGGTAGCCACCGGAGTGGCGCAGGTCGATCCGGTCGGCGGACCGCAGCACCTCGACGCGCTGCCCGGACAGGTGGCTCAGCGCCGTCAACGGGATGTCGGGGCCCGTGCCGTCGAAGTGGCGGGTGACCCCGGTGCCCGGTTCGGTCACGGCGTAGCCGGACGGCGTGCGGCGCAACGGCAGGCGCGGGCCCACGACCGGCAGGACCGGGTCGCCGGAGGGCTCGGGGTAGACCAGGCGCATCCCGTCCTCGGCGACGTAGACCACGCCGAGCGGGTCGACCTCCACCCGTTGGTCGAGCGTCGAGGCCCAGCTCCGGCCGAACAGCCTGCCCGCGCGGTAGCCGGACACGTGGACCCTGCGCAGGACGAGTTGGAGCACCCCGGGCAGCGACAGGTCGGTCTTGGCGATGACCATCTCGCCGGTGGCCACGTCGATCGGGTCGTTGACGCAGCGGCGCTGGTCCTCCGGCGTCCGGCTGGTCTCCGGGTCGGCCGGCCTGCTGGGCGCCGGCTGGTCGGGGGAGGTCGAGGTGCCCGGCTTGCCGGAGCCGGGCTGCGTGCTGCCCGACGGCGAGGTTCCCGACGGCGTGGTGCTCCCGTTCGGCGAGACGTCCGGGCTGGTGCCACTCGGCGACGTCGTGCCGGACGGGGAGGTGGTGCCGCTCGGCGACGTCGTGCCGGACGGGGAAGTGGTGCCGGAGGGTGAGGTGGTGCCGGAGGGGCTGGTGGTGCCGTCGGGTCCCTTGACGGTCGGGGCGTCGGGTGCGCCGGGGCCGGCGGGGCCGTGCGGGGTGTGGGGCGTGCCGGGACCGTCGGCGCGGCGGCCGAGCTTGCCCAGCTTCTCCATGATCTCGCCGAGCTTGTCCAGGACCTTGCGGATGCGCGGGGTGACGTTGCCGATCGTCTTGACCAGCTTGCGCACCAGGTCCGAGATCCGGTTGCACACCTTGGCGATGGTCGAGGTGGCCTGCGCGACGATCACCGGCGTCGCCAGGCCCAGGGTCGCCACCGCCTCCAACGCCCACGTGATCAGCTTGCCGACCACCTCGGCCACCAGGTCCCGGATGATCTCCCGAACCGCCGCGACGACCTCGCCCATCACCATCACGCCGGTACCGATCCCGTCGGCCAGCGTGGCCGCCCCCGCGATCGCGTCCGCCGTCCGCGCCGCATGCCCCCGATACGCCTCGGCCGCCGCGCCCCGCCACCCCGGCGCGTCCTGCGTCCCCAACTCCTGGGCGACCCGGCCGACCTCCGCCGCCACGTTGGACCACGTCTCGCTGAACGACCGGATCACCGGCGGATCACCGGCGAACCAGTCCAACGCCTCCTTCAGCGGCTGCACGTGCTCGATCAACCACCCCACCCCGTAGGAGGCCACCGTGCCCACCGGGTCCAGCACCATCGACAGCACTTCCAGCCCGACACCGACACCCCCCAGCCCGGCCTCGACCCAACTGCCATCGGAGATACCGCTCGCCAGATCGCTCGCCGACTCGGCGATGCCGATGCCAGTGACCGCGGTCGTGTCGCTCTTCGCCGTCGCGACCAGGGGATTGCTCACCGGTTCATCCCGTCGAACCGCGCCGCCTCACCGGACTCTTGCGCGTCATAGGCCCGCGAGGTCTCCCGCAGGCCCGCCGCGTTGTCCGCCACCGTCTCCGCCGCCCTGGTCAACGCCTGCACCCCCATCTCCTCGAACGGCTGCAACAACATCGCGAACGGTTGGCACACCACCCCGTAGGCGGAATCGTTCATCGCCACCGTCCGCGCCGCGTCCGCCGCCGTGCGCAACCGCTCCGCCAGGCCCTCCACCCGCCCGGCCAACGCCCCGATCTCACCGGTAACAGCCTCGTACCCCGCCATCACGTCACCCCAGGTAGCTCTCGTCGCTGAAGTCCCCACCGTCGTCACGACGCGGCCGCCGCGGCGGTGGCGGCGGCGCACCGTCCGGCTCGACCTGCGGGAAATTCCGCTCCGCCGTGGCCACGATGTGCTGCCCCGAGGCGGTCTCCCCCACCGTCTCCCCCACGATCCGCGCCAACTCAGCCGGATAAGCCGCCTGCGCCCGCCGCATCGCCTCCAACACCGCCGCCGCGATCTGCTCCGGCCGCAACCGCGACACCGCCTCCGTCATGGACACACCACTGGGAATCCCGTTCGGGCCCACGGTCACACTCACCGCACCACCCGCCGCCGACCCGGTCAGCGAAATCCGCCCGACCTCCTGCCGCATCGACTCATACCGCGCCGCCCTCTCCTCGGCATCACGCTCCCAGTCGTCCACCAAACGCTGCACGTTGGCCAACGGATCGGTCATCGGCTCCCCCTCCGGCGACGTGAAACCAAGCCAAGTTACCCCGCCTCGGACGACGCACCGGGCCGATTCGTTCCCGAGGTGCCCACTTCGGCCCAACCCGTTATCCGGGGGCCGCGCGCTCCGGCAGGGGCTCGCCCCGGGTAATCCGGGAGCGGCCGGCGTGCGCGGTGGCTGCGATCCGCGCACGTCATGGAGCAGATCAGTGGTGGATCACCCCGCTGTCGACGGGGAGGGCGCGGGTTCGATTCCCGCCTCCCTGTCCGGATCGACCGCGGAGCCACCGTGTCCGACCAACCGCCCACCGCGCCCGCCGGTTACGCGACCGGGCAACCGGCGCGCGTGCTGGCCGCCGCGGTCTCCGCGGGCACCGAGGCCGATCGCGAGCGGGCGCTGCGCAAGCTGCGGCGCTGGGAGGACGTCGGCGGCGGGATGGCCGACGGCACGTTGACGATCGGTTCCCGCACCCCGGTCGCCGACACCCCGGCGTGGGTGACGTTGGAGGTCGCCCCGGTCGCCCGGCCCTCGGACTCCACCGTCCGCGTCATCTCGGTGGGAGATGCGGTCGCGTCGCCGCGCCCCGTGCGCGTGGAATGGATTCCACGCGGCCGTGAAACAGGTCGGTCAGTTCCGCGGTTGCGGACACGGCGTTCGTGGAAGTAACCTGCGAACAGGTGACGAGAATGTCGGGAGGGCATTCTTTCGATCTCCGGGGGTGTTCATGGGCGTTATTGCTCTTGTCGCGTTGTCGGCCCTGCTCCTTCCCGCTCCCGTCGCCGCCACCTCGGCGAACACCTGGCTGGCGCAGCGGTTGGCCCACTCGGTGAACACCCGGGACGCCATGGCTTCGGTGCGCGCCTTCGACGCGGCGGCCCGGACCGGAGACGGCAACCGGGCCGCGGGTTCGGTCGGCTTCGAAATGTCGCGCGAATACCTGGAAGGCGTGCTGGAAAGGGCTGGCTACCGGGTGACCGAACAATCCGTGCCCTATCGGGAATTCACTGTCGACAGCGAATCCCTGATCACCTCCGCCGGGGTCCGGGTGCGGGTCCTCATGGCCCAGTACGCGCCGTCGGCACGGGTGGAGGGCGTCATCGCCCGCGCGGCCGCGTCCGGGTGCGCGCCCGCCGACTACCCGCCCGGCACCGCCATCGCGGTCGTGCCCAGCGGTGCCTGCACGGTCGCGGCCAAGTCGGTCGCGGCCTCTGGGGCCGGGGTGCGGGCCCTGCTCGTCTACGACCCGTCACCGGTGGTGGACGCGGTGATCCGCCGCCAGGCCACCGGGACCGTGCTGCCGGTGGCGTTCACCAGCCCGCGCGACGCGGAGTCGTTGTCCGGGAGCGGGGTCCTGGAGCTGAGCGGGCGGTCCTCCGAAGCCACCACGGTGAACGTGTTCGCCGAAACCGCGGGTGGGCGGGCCGACCACGTCGTGATGGCCGGCGCCCACCTGGACAGCGGTGAGGACGGGCCGGGCGTCAACGACAACGCCACCAGCGTCTCGGCCCTGCTGGAGACCGCCGTGCGGCTCGCACCGCACCAGCACCGGGTCCGGAACCGGGTGCGCTTCGCGTTCTGGGGCGCGGAGGAGCTGGTCAACGTCGGTTCCACCCACTACGTCGGCACCCGCACGCCCGGGGAACTCGCCGCGATCCGGCTCTACCTGAACTGGGAGCTGATCGCCTCACCGAACTTCGTGCGGTTCGTGGTGGACGGCGACGACAGCGACCACGCGGACGTCGGCGCGCCCGCCGGTCCACCCGGCTCCGGCGCGGTGGAGGCCGTGCTGGCCCGGGGGTACCGCGTGCAGGGCCTGCCGTTCCGCACCGCCGACCTCGGCGACATCCGTTCCGACCAGGAACCGTTCGCCCGCGCCGGGGTGCCGGTGGGCGGCGCGTTCGGCGGGGTGCGGGGCATCAAGACCGCCGAGGAGGCCGCGGTGTTCGGCGGCGTCGCCGGTCAGCCCTACGACCCCTGTTACCACCAGCCGTGCGACGACCTGTCCAACGTGCACGTCCGGGCGTTGGGCGAGGCGATGCGCGCGATGGCCTGGGCCATCGGGCGGTTCGCCGCGGACGACGACCTGAGCCGGTGAGAGGAGGTGTCCTCGATGGACTACCCGCACTAGGTGAGCAGTGACGCGGTGGGGTGCGGGCCACCGCGCCCCACCGACCGAGAGGAGAACGGTGAGCAGCATCTTCGCCCCGCTGTCGGACGCCATGCTCGCCGACCCGCACGCCGTGTACGCGCGACTGCGGGCCGAGGACCCCGTGCACCGGCACGAGCGGTTGGCCGCCTGGGTGCTCACCCGGCACGACGACTGCACCCGCGTCCTCAAGGACCCGGGCACCTTCGGCTCGGACCCGCGGGCGCTGGGCAAGCCGATCCCCGAGCAGGTGCTGAGCGTGCAGACCCTCGACCCGCCCGAGCACACCGCCGTGCGGCACCGGTTCGTCGACGCGATCCGCCGTCAGGAGCTCGCGGGGTGGGCGGAGGGCGTGGCGCGGGCGGCGGAGGAGTTGGTCGACCGGCTCGACGGTGTGGTCGACTTCGTGGCGCAGGTGGCCGAGCCCCTGGCCCTGCGGGCGGTCTGCGCGCTGTACGGCGTGCCCGTGCCGGACGACCACGAACGGCTGCGGTCGGCCTCGCGCACCCTGGTGCTCGGCATGGACTCCGGCTTGGCCCCCGAACGCCGCGAACCCTCGCTGGCCGCCCGGGAGGCGATCAACGCGATGATCGACCGCTGGCGCGGCGCGGCGGGACCGGTCGGCGTCCTGGCGGCGGTGCCACCCGACGGGCCGGTGCTGCGCAACTCGCTGCGCGCGGTGTTCGACGCCGGCTACTCCACCACGGCCAACCTGCTCGGCAACGCGGTGGCGTGGCTGCTCGGGGACGGCCGGTGCCGCGGCGCGGACCTGGCGGCGCTCGACGGCCGCGGCGTCGAGGAGCTGATCCGGCTCACCGGTCCCGTGCAGGTGGTCAGCAGGCACTGCAAGGCGGACGTCGTGCTGCGCGGGCGGCGCCTGGCCCGAGGTGACGTGGTGGTGGTCGTGCTCGCCGGGGCCAACCGCGACCCCGAGGTGTTCCCCGACCCGGACACCGCGGACTTCACCCGCAACCCCAACCCGCACCTGGGCTTGGGCCGGGGCACGCACTCCTGCTTCGGCGGCCACCTGGGCAGGCAGGTGCTGCTGGCGCTGCTGCACGCCCTGGGCCGGGTGACGCGCCTCGAACCGGCCGGCGCCCCGGTACAACGGCCGACCGCCACCCAGCGGGGGCTGGACCACTTGCCGGTGCTCGTCGTCCGGTGACCGGCCGAACTCCCGGCCACACCGGAAATCCACCTCGATCCGAGGCAACCCCGCTACACCCGTGACGCGTTCCTGATGCTGTGGAGGCACAACACGGGAGGTCACCGGGGTGAAACGCGCCGAGGAGAACACGTACCGCGAGTACGTGACGGCTCGGATGGAGGTGATGCGGCGCACCGCGTACCTCCTGTGCGGTGACTGGCACACCGCCGACGACGTCGTGTCGATCACCATCGGCAAGCTGTACCGGCACTGGCCGAGGGTCGGCGCGACCCCCGGTATCGACGCGTACGTCCGCAAGGCGCTGCTGCGCACCTGGCTGGACGAGAAGCGCAGGCCGTGGCGTCGTGAGCAGGCCGTCGAGCAGCTGCCCGAGTTGCCGACGGCGGAGGAGTTCGCCGTGGTGGGCCGGGCGCAGCTGCTCGACCTGCTCGCCGGGCTGCCGCCCAAGCGCAGGGCCGCGGTGGTGCTGCGCCTCTACTGCGATCTCTCGGTGGAGGAGACCGCCGAGATCCTGGGCTGCTCGGTGGGCACCGTGAAGAGCCAGACCGCGCGGGGGCTCGACGCGTTGCGCGCCCGGGCAGCGCAGTCCGACTAGCGAGAGGTGCGCGATGGACAAGCAACTGTTCGACGACGCGATCGGGGAGGTGCCGCCGTCCACGGTCGACGTGGACGCGGTCATCGCCCGCGGCCGCCGCGCGGCCCGGCTGCACCGCGTGGCTCACCCCGCGGTCGCGGCCGGGGTGGCCGCGGTGCTGCTGACCGGGGTGGCCGCGTACTCGATGACGGGGGGCGACGGCGGTGGCACGACCGTCGGCACGGCACCACCGGCCACCACGACACCCCTGGCACCAACCAGCTCGGCGCCGGCGACGGCGCACCCGTCCGGATCCGATCAGCCGAACGTGGTCACGCTGCCGCCGGAGTCGGACCCGGTGCCGCCACCGCGGTGCGCGGGGGGCGACCTGGAGACCGTCGCCGAGGCCGCCGGCCGCCTCACCGCGGCCGCCGCGAAGGCCGTGCGCGAACAGCGCCCGGACGTGCGGCTCTCGGCGAACGCCCAGTTCCCGGCGGGCACTCCCCGAGGTCCGCTGGAGTTCTACCAGCCGGTCGAGCCGGCCTACCCCGACGTGTCCGTCTGCGACGTCCGGGCCACCCTCCACGCCTGGGCGACGGCCGGCACACCACTGGGGGACGGCAACCTCGGCTTCGAGGTCGAACCCGCCTTCTTCCCCGCCCTGAACCCGCCGTGCGACGAGGAGAGCACCCCCGATCGGACCCGCTGCGCGGAAGTCACCGGACCCGACGGGGAGAAGGTCCTCACCGAGGTGTTCGAGTACCAGAGGGGCACCCGCAAGCACCAGGTGCAGGTCATCCGCGCGGACGGCACGCGGCTGCGGATCGAGTCGGAGAACGTCGCCACGACGAGCGGCAGCGGCGGACCGACCGCGCCCGCGCCTCCGTTCACCCTCGAACAGCTCGTCGCCATCGGCACGGACCCGGCGCTGACCCTGTTCCCGTAGGTCGGGCAAGTGCCACCCGAGCCGGCCCGGACGACGATCGTCAGGACCCCGGCCGGTTCGGGTGGCCCACCGGCACGAGAACCGCGACGACCAGCAGCCCGATCGCCGACAGGCTCAACGCCGGGAGGAGGTGGAACCGCAGGGCCTCACCCGCGGTGTAGGGGAGCCGGAGGGCCAAGGTGACCGCGACGAGGGCGGTGGCCGTCCAGCCGGCGGCCGTGGCCAACCCGTGCCCCGCGCGCACGACCAGCGCGACCGCCAGGGCGCTCGCCACCCCCGCTCCCGCGGCAGGCAGGATGTCGGCCAAGACCTGTTCCTCGCCGGTGTCCCGGGTGATCGGGGCTGCGGTCGTCAGCCGGGCCGCGGCCACGACCGCGGCGACGCCGAGTGCCACCGCCGCCGCGGTCCACCGGGCACGTCCCCTTCGTCGCACCTCGGCGAACACGACCACCGCCTGTCCGGTGAGCAGCGCCCACGACGGGACGGCCGCGGCCACGAGCAGCGCCAACACGCCCGGTTCCAGGTCGACGGCGTCGGCCATCTGGACCGCGGCGGCGATCTGCTCGGGCACCGCGACGGCCCCCACGTACAAGGCCGCCGTCCCCACGCCCGCCCACCACCGGGCGCCCCTGCCCGTCGACGGGTCGGGCGGCCGGTCGAACGCGGCGCCCACGACCGACGCCCCGGCGACCAGGAAGGCCGTGAGCACCCACAGCCACGAGCTGTAGCCGATCACGTCCCACGGTGCGACGACCCCCGTCGGCGCGAGGTTGAGCCCGATCACGGCACCCGCCGGCAACGCGAGGGTGGTCGCCACCCGGTGCGGTGCGGAACCCCGGGTCAGTGCCGCACCACCCGCTCCGGTGCGCCGCACCGCTCCCCGGGCGGTGGCGAGCAGCACGCCCGGCACCAGCGCGGCGAGGAGCGCGGTCAGCCCTGGGTGCTCGGCACCGGCGGCCAGCGGCCGGACGAAGTGCGACACCAACAGCATGGTGCAGCCCCCTAACGCGCCGAAGGAGACCCCCTCGACGGCACGCGCCGCCAGGTTCACCGTCCCGCCGTCCACGACGGTGAGCCGCCGGTCGAACGAGGGGTGCAAGGCCGTGAACCGCCGCACCACCTCGAAGCCCGACGAGCGCCCCGACGCCCTCCGCTGGGCCAACAGGGCGCGCAGCCCGACCCGCCCGGTGTCGTCGGCCGCGCTGAGCAGGTCGGCTTCGTGTTCGCGCCCCCGCAGGACGCCGCGGGCCACCACCCACAACACCGCGAGGAGCAGGGCGCACCGGGTGCCGTAGACGATCCAGAACTCCGTCGACAGCAGCTCCGCGACGGTGTGGTCCGGCCGCAGGGCCGCGCGCACCGCCTGGTCCACGACGGGCACGGCCAGGATCAGCGGTGTCGCCCACCAGACGCCGCGGGTGAGCCACACCCGCCCCAGGTCACCGGCCACGACGTGGGCGCACTCGTGCCGCACCACCGCACGGGCCTGGTCGTCGGGCAGCGTCACCACGCCCCGGGGCAGCACGATTTGCACGCCCCCGGCGACCCGCACGGTGAACGGCTCGCGGCAGTCCGACGCCAGCACCACCAGCGGAACGACCCGCCCGCCCATCGACCGGATCGCCTCCGCGGCGGCGAGCTGCCACCGCTGCCCCGCCGGCCGCATCCGGCCCGCCCGCCGGTAGAGCCGTCGGGGCAGCAGGCGGACCAGCCCCACCCCGATCAGCAACGCCACCGCGCCACCCGCCAGGGCGAACCCGATCCGCCCGCGATCCGCGACGGCTTTGCACCGGAAGAAGTCCTGGGAGACCTCCAAGAGGTCGGTGGTGGCCACGGCCCCGACCGAAGCGGCGCACTCGCGCACAGCGGCCCCGTACCGCTCACCGAACAACGGGTAGAACTCGAGGTCGGCCGCGAAACCGGCCGCCAGGACCGGGATGAGCAGCAGCAGGGCGTACCGCGCCAGGACGGACGTGCCCGGCCTTGGCGCGGCAGCGGTCCCCGGTGCGGTCACGCCGACGACGGCGTCGACCATACGATCACCTGCCGGGCCCTGCAGGACCCGACCCACCGAGCCACTCCGAGACGACGTGGCCCGCTACCTCCCGCGCTGCCTGTTCGTCCGCACCCTGCTCGACCAGGTGCACCACGACCACGACCACGGCCTGCCCGCTGGTCGCCGCGTCCACCGGTTCCCCGGGCTCGCCCGCCTCCCGACGTGCCCTCGCCCGCCGGAGCCGCTCCCGGATGGCGTCGTAGGCGTTCCCCACGACCTTCTCCGCGACAACCCCGCCCAGGAACCCGACCGCCGACAGCACGTAAGGGGTCATGGTCGCCAGCTCGATCCCCATGCCCACCGGCGCGCTCGGACGCACCCCGCGCACAGTGCGCGAGGGATCGTCCATGAAGTCCTCAACGGTGTCGTCGAACACCTCCGACTCCGCCGGGTACCACGCGGCCACGACCGCTCGCGCCACCTCCACGTCCACCGGCGACAACGCCACCGCGACCTCGGACGACTCGCGATTCCCACGTAAGGACACCCTTGCGCCTGCCTCTCTGCCCGGTACTCCTGACCGTGTATCGCCGGTACCGGGACCACCGTTAAGACGCGACCGGGGGTCGGGAGGCCGTTCCCGCGGGGTCACCGCAGTGCGGCGAAGAACGCCCGGATGTCACCCACCACGGTCTCCGGGACCTCGAGCGCGGCGAAGTGACCGCCCTCCTCGAAACGGCTCCAGTGCACGATGTCGGAGTTGTCCCGTTCCGCGAACACCCTGATGGTCTGGAAGTCGTCGGCGAACACGGCCACGCCGGTCGGGGCGGCGTTCACCGGGACCGGCCCGTCGGCGGGGACGGCCGCCGCGTTGTCGAAGTAGGACCGGGCCATGCCGCCGGCGGCGTTCGCGAACCAGTTGACGGACACCTCGGTGAGGATGGCCTCCAGCGGCACCAGGGACGTGCCGTTGCCGAAGGAGTTGAACAGCTCGCTGTAGGCGAGCATCCCGATCGGCGAGTCGCTGAGCCCGACCGCGACCGTCTGCGGCCTGCTGGCGTTCATGGTGTTGTAGCCGCCGACCTTCTGGAACCACCGCATGTGCTCCAGACCGGCGTAGTCCCTCGGTTCGAGGCGTTCGAACTCCGCCGGGTCGCCCGACGGGAAGGAGAACAGCTGCAGCACGTGCAGCCCCAGGAAACCCTCCGGGGCGAGCACGCCGAGTTCGCGGGCGACCATCGCGCCGTGGTCGGAGCCGTGGACGCCGTAGCGCTGGTAGCCGAGCCTGCGCATGAGGGTGTCGTAGGCGCGGGCCACGCGGGCGGTGGTCCAGCCCGGTTCGGTGACCGGGTTGGAGAAGCCGAAGCCGGGGGCGTCCGGCACGACGACGTGGAACGCGTCCTCGGCGCGCCCGCCGTGGGCGACGGGGTCGGTGAGCCTGCCGATCATGTCGAGGTAGTCGACCGACGAGCCGGGGTAGGTGTGCGCGAGCAGCAGCGGCGTCGCGTCCTCGTGCGGCGACTCGACGTGGATGAAGTGGATCGGCTGGTCCTCGACCTCGGTGACGAAGTGCGGGTGGACGTTGATGCGCTCCTCTGCGGCGCGCCAGTCGAACGCGCGCCACGCCGCCACGGCCTCACGCAGGTAGTGGTTGGGGGTGCCGTGCTCCCAGGTGTCGCCCGGCGCCGGCTGCGGCAGGCGGGTGCGGTCGAGGCGGCCGGTCAGGTCGTCCAGCTCGGCCTGCGTGACCTCGATGCGGAAGGGACGGATTCCCGTGTTCGTCATGACGGGGACGCTAGGGTGCCTATAGGAAAGGTCCGTTCCTATAAGGGGGAGGTCATCGCAGTGACCGCGGACACATCGGCACGCCTCCTCGCGCTCCTGGGGCTCTTCCAGTCGCGCCCGTCGTGGAGCGGGACCGAACTCGCCGAGCGGCTGGGCGTCACCACCCGCACCATCCGCAACGACGTGGAGCGCCTCCGCGCGCTCGACTACCCCGTCGAGGCCACCCGCGGCGCGACCGGCGGTTACCGGCTGGGAGCGGGCGGCAAGCTGCCCCCGCTGCTCCTGGACGACGAGGAGGCGGTGGCCGTGGCGATCGGGTTGCGCGCCGGCCGCGGCATCGCCGGGCTGGAGACCTCCAGCGCCCGTGCGCTGGCCAAGCTGGAACAGGTCCTGCCGCCACGCCTGCGGCCGACGGTGGAGGCGCTGGCCTCGGTCGTCGACCACGCGCCGGAGAACAACGACACCGACGCCCCCGACCCCGAGGTCGACCCCGCCGTGCTGCGCACCGTCGCGACCGCGATCCACGCCGTCGAGTGGTTCCGCTTCGACTACCGCGACACCTCGCTGCTCGTCGAGCCCTACCGCCTGCTCGCCTGGAGGCGGCGCTGGTACCTCGTGGCCCGCGACCCGTCCACCGGCGAGTGGGACGTCTACCGGGCGGACTGGATCACGCCACGCACGCGCACCCACCGCCGCTTCTCCCCCACCGCCCTCCCGGACGAGGACTACACCAGCTTCACCATGCGCCGCGTCGCGTCCAGCGGCTGGAAGGTGCACGCGCGCCTGCGCGTCGACGCCCCGGCCCAGGCCGTCCTCGACCGGATCCACCCCGCCGTCGGTGTGGTCGAGACGGTCACCGACACGACCTCCGTCCTCGTCACCGGCGCCGACTCGCTGGACACCGTCGCCGCCTACATCGGCATGCTGAACATGGACTTCACCGTCGAATCACCCGACGAGCTGCGCCCCCTGCTGCACGCCCTGGCGAACCGCTACGCCCGCGCCTGACCACCGCGACCACCCGGGACGTCGTGGATCAAGGGCGGTTCCAGGTCACACCGGTCGCGGGCAACGACGCGAAGGCCGCCCAGAGGATCGCGGCGGCCCACACCACCGACCTGCCGCACCCGCGCAACTCCACCACGGTCCTGAGATCGGTCGGTCCGCTGTGGACGCCGCCCTCACCCCGCCCCGCCACAGCGGTCACGTCGAAAGCGGCAACACCTGCACCAGAGGATCACGGGCGGATGCGTGGTCGCGCCGGCTTCGATCTCCTCCACCACCGCATCGCCCTACACCGGCAGGTATCCGCAGGGGCCGGGCCGACAACTGGACAGACCCGGGGATCACGTGGCCGGACACGGCTCGTCCGTCAGGTGTCCACCTGCTCGACCTCGGGGCGGGTGAGGTTGAGCACCAGCGCGGTGACGGCGAAAGCGGACCAGGCGGCGGTCAGCGCCCACGCGGTGCCGTGGTGCTGGGTGGCGTGGTAGGCGGTGAAGAACGCCAGCAGGGCCACACTGTTGCGGGTGAAGTGGCGGGCGAAGTCGCTCAGGGACCGGCGGACCTCCACGGCGACCAGCACTCCGGAGTAGGGGAAGGTCACGACCAGTCCGCGGAGGGCTCCGGCGAGGGCGACCACGGACAGGGTCACCGCGAACAGCACACCCAGGCGGAGCAGCGCGTTGCCGGTAGCCGGTGGGGTGGTCGCAGCGGGAGGGCGGAACGGCAGGAAGGCGGCCCAGAGCACCGCGGCGCCTGCCAGGACCGGCCAGAAGGGCAGTGCCCCCAGGGCGGCGGTCGACCAGCTCAGTCCGATGTAGACACCGATGCCGACGAGGTCGGCCGCCCAGATGGGCAGGCCCAGTCGGAACGCAGCGGCGACCGCGTAGAAGAAGACGTTGAGCAGGACCACCCCGACCACCTGCGAGGCGTCCACCCGCATGCCGGACGACAGGAGGACCAGGGTGATGGGCAGGGGGAGGCTGTAGGCGAGAGCTTTCCACCGCAGTGAGCGGATCATGCCGACCCCCCACACGACCGCGGTCACCAGTACGGCGGTCAGCAGGCTCACGGCTCACACTGCCGCACGGCCCGGTGGAAGAAGTCCAGCAACCGGGCCACGTCGCCGGGGTGGAAGCGGACGATGCTGGTGGCGATGAGGCCCTGCGGGGTCATTTGTGCCTCCCATGCGGTGGACTCGTCGAACACCGCGAAGTTGACCCGCAACTCCTTGTCGAGCCGGTTCACCTGCACCTGGTGCACTTCGACACCCGCGGCCCGGTGCTTGCTGACCAACTCGGCGATCTTGAGCGACATCCTGTCGTAGACGAACACCCGGGTGATGCGGACGCCCCTGGCCAGTGCGTCGAGGTTGGCCTGCCAGTACCGCTCGCCGAGCGGCTCCTGCCACCAGCCGGTGTCACCGGAGATGTTGGTGACGGCGCAGAGGCTGCTCCGGCACGCCGACACCCGGGCCGTGATGATGTCGGCGTCGGCGCGGAAGCGGACGATGCCGCGGCCGAGGTCCTCGGTCGCGGTGGTGAGCTGCCCGAACCGGTGGAGCACGACCTCTTCGAGGCCGGGGTGCGGATACCTGACCAGCGCCGCCGAGGTGGCCTCGGCGAGCGTCGAAGCCCTCTTGAGCACCCAGTCGACCGGCTCCGGTCGAGTCGGCGACCGTCGTGCCAACGCGGTCGTCCACAACCCGAGACCGCAGACGAGCAGAACCAGCACGACAGCGTCGGAACCGGCTGGACCGGCGACGCAGACGGCACCTCCGACGCACGCCGCGATGATCCACAGTGCCAAACCGGCGGCACCCGCCGGCGTCGGTCTGCTGCGCATGGCCGACAGGCTAGCCACCCGCGACCCGCTCCCCGATCACCCGACGCGGAGGAGGTTCGGATCCGATCCTCTTCCGCTGATTCGCGTCCCGTGGCCCACGCGGATCGTGTATACGCAAAAGCGGCGATCACGAGTTCACGTCACTTGTGGCGCGTGTAGCGCTTCGGATGCGGTGGACGATTCCCTCGGATGAGGAGCAGGAGGAAGCGTGAAGATCAGCCTCATCGCGGATCAGGCGATCGGGGAAGCGGACCGCACCGTCGACGGCCTCGGCTTCGACACCTACGCGCAGGTGTTGAGCGACGTCGCCACGAATACCCGAGGGCCGTTCACGATCGGCGTCTTCGGCGAGTGGGGAACCGGCAAGACGAGCCTGATGCGCCTGATCGAGGCGAAGCTGGGCGAGAACGACGACGTGGTGACCGTGTGGTTCAACGCTTGGCGGTACGAGCAGGAAGATCACCCGATCGTGCCGCTGATCGGCACCGTCGTGCAGGCGTTGGAGGCACATCGGTCCGCGGGCCGCAAGCTCGGCGACTCGGGGACCTCGTTGATCCGCTCGCTGCGTGCGATCGCCTACGGCTTCTCCGCCAAGTCCAAGGTCTCGGTTCCGGGCTTCGCCGAGTTCGAGGCGTCGTTCGTGGCGAAGGACATGATCGATCGCAGGACGCGGCTCGCTCCGGACCCGCTGCTGGACCGCAGCCTCTACTACGGCGCCTTCAACAGCCTCGACGAGCTGAAGCTCCGCGACGACCTCAAAGTCGTCATCCTGATCGACGACCTGGACCGGTGCTTCCCCGACCAGGCCATCCGACTGCTGGAGAGCATCAAGCTCGTCCTGGCACAACCCGGCTTCATCTTCGTCCTGGGGGTCGCCCGCAAGGTCGTGGAGGGCTACCTCCAACACCGCTACTCCGCCGATTACGGCATCAAGGACTTCAAGGGTGAACTGTACTTGGACAAGATCGTCCAATTGCCCTTCCACATCCCGCCGTCCATCGCGCGCATGGCGGATTTCTGCAAGGCCCTCCTCGCGGATCAGCCGGCCGAGCTGGTGGCCGAACTCGATTCCGTCCTCCCCGTCGTGGCCGAAGCGCTCGGCGGCAACCCCCGCGCCATCGTCCGGTTCATCAACAACATCCTCGTCGACCACGCCATCAGCACCAGCCTCCCCGCGGTGCGGAACACCATCCCGATCCACTTCTTCGCGGTTTCCCGCTGCCTCGAACACCGTTGGCCGGAGGTGTTCGACGCGCTCACGGCCGTCGACGGCCTGGCCGAGCAGGTCGCCGACTGGGCGACCGAGGACTACGCGGCCAGGGCGACCACCACCGGCAACGCCGCCCTCGTGGCCTCCCGACTGCTCTCCGACCGCGCGTTGCAGCTACTGCTGTACGGGCACCAAGGCCGTGACTGGCTGACCAACAGCACGCTCCGCAACGCCAGCGTCAGCTTCCTGGTCGACCAGCAGCGCTTCTCCCACCTCGACACCGCGGAGGTGCGGGTCCGGTACGACGCCTACCTCTCGTTCTCCGAGCAGGACCGTCCGATCGCCCTCGAACTGGCGGGCGCGTTGACCGCCGAAGGCGCGCGGGTCCTCGTCGACGGTCACACCCCGCCCGGAGTGAAGTGGGCCGACGTCCTCACCATGAACCTGCACTCGTCCAAGGTCTTGATCTACTGCATCGGTCGCCCCGCGGGCACGGACGCAGGTCAGCGGTACGAGATCATGAACGCGGTCGACCGCACCGGCTCGCCGATCATCCCCGTCATCCTGCCCGGCGCGGTCGCCGACACCGACGTCCCGGAACAACTCCGCGACCGCCAGTGGCTCGACTTGCGGGCGGGCATCACACCGGAAGGCGTGTCCCGTCTCGTCCACGCCCTTCGCCGGCACTGACCTCCGTCCGACCGCCAAGCGCTCCCGGCAAGACCGTCGGACGTGGCGGCAGCAGATGACGCAGGGGCGAGGCCGAGGAGGGCCGCGCGACCTTCCGGCGGACGCGGTCCAGGGCCGGGCGCGCCGCGAGCTCAGCCGGCGCCCAACCGAGTGGCCAGCTGCGCCTGCAGCGGGTACGGGTCCTCCACCGGCAGCAGGGCGTGCGCTTCCTCGTCACGACCGGCCGAGACCAGTCCGCCCACGGTTCGCACCAGGTCGGTGACGTCGGTGATCGCGGTGATCCACTCCTCCGCGTAGCGCCGCACCGCGTCCCCGGCCAAGCCGACCTGGAGCGACCGGTGCCCCAGCGGTTCGTGCCGCAGGTTCCGCTCGGGGTCCCACTGGACCCGCACCGGGGACTCCTCGACCGCCGAGGCCCACGCGGCGCGGTCACCGTGCACAGCGGGGACGAAGTGGCTGAGCGCCGCGTGGGCCAGGGCCCAGTGGAACCCCTCACGGGTGATGTCGACGGCCAGGACCCTTTCCTGCCCGGGCTTGCCCGCGTAGCCGCAGCGGTAGGCCATCCACAGGAAGGAGGGTTTGATCCACGTCATGCGCTCGCGCTTGAAGGGCGGCACGAACGTCCCGGCGGCCAGGGCGGCCTCGGCGATCGGGGGTGGGTACGCCTGGTAGACCCTGATGGTCTCGTCGGTGTACCAGGCGCGCACTTCGCGTTCGGGCGGGTTGGTCGGTGCCACCACGCCATCGTGCCCCACACGTCGCCCGGCACGGCATGACGTCCGCCCGCGCACTCCAACCGACCGCGGGTCGTACCGCGCGGCCGACTTTCCGCGTCCTCGGTGGTGATGGCTTGGTCGCACCGGGGCAGGCGTCGGGGTCCGACACCTGGAAAAAGACCCTCCGAATTCAACCACCGGCGCCCCATTTGTTCACAAGTGTGATCGGCACCCGTCGATTCTGTTCACAAGTATGACCGACTGCATTGACGCCGCAGCCGGTTGGTGATCGATTAACACCCGCCTGACCTGGGCGTTCGATCATATTCGACACCCCATCGACCCGAGCCGTCAAAACCGTTGTTGACCGCCCACTTCCGAACCACCTAGCATCCGACGGAGGGCGATTTCCCACAACGACGTGAGGATGCACTTCGGACGCGTGGCATTGGCCATCGCGTGCCGGTGGATTTCTCGCCGGCGGGTTCCGCCAAGCGTGAACAGTCACCGCCGCCAGTTCCCGTGTCCGGATGAGCCAGAGCGGAGTAGTCGATGAATGTTCAACCCCCCACCACGCGCACCGCACGACCACGCGGCGCGCGATGGCGCGTGGGCCTGGCGGCGGCGGCGGGAGCCACGGCGCTGGCCGCCACGCTCGTCGCCTGGCCGATCACGACCGCCTCAGCGGCGATCGGCGCGGGCACGTACGCGGTGAAGAACGCGGGCACCGGGCACTGCCTCACCGTTCCCAACGGGACCACGACCGCGGGTGTCCAGCTCCAGCAGGCGCCGTGCGGCACCGCGAGCAGCCAGCAGTGGAAGTTCACGGCGGTCAGCGGCGGGTACCGGATCAGCTCGGTCGCCACGGGCCTGTGCGTCGGCGTCCAGGACGCGTCCACGTCGGCGGGCAAGGCGGTCCAGCAGGTCACGTGCACCGGCGGCCCCGGCCAGACCTGGACGGCGACCGCGAGCGGCGCCAACTACCGCCTGGTCGACACCAACAGCACCAAGTGCATGAACATCCAGGACAGCTCCACCGCCGCCGGCGCCGGGGTGCAGATCAACTCCTGCGACAGCGTGGCCACCAAGCAGTGGACGTTGACCCCGGTGGACGGCGTGCCGACCTCGACGTCGACCTCCACGTCCACCTCCACCTCGACGTCCACCAGCACGACGACGTCGACCACGACCACCACGACGTCGACCCGGCCGCCCACGGGCACCGCGACCGGCTACGCGTCCCAGAACGGCGGGACCACCGGCGGTCAGGGCGGGGCGACGGTCCGGGCCACCACGGGGACCCAGATCCACCAGGCGCTGTGCACGCGGGCCAGCAGCAGCACCCCGATCACCATCGAGGTCGAGGGCACCATCAACCACGGCAACACCACCCAGGTGTCGGGCGGCAGCTGCTCGACCGCCTCCGGCGTGATCGAGCTCAAGCAGATCAGCAACGTCACGATCATCGGCGTCGGCAGCGGAGCGGTCTTCGACCAGTTGGGCATCCACATCCGCGACTCGCGCAACATCATCATCCGCAACGTGACCGTGCGGAACGTCAAGAAGTCCGGCTCGCCCACGTCCAACGGCGGCGACGCCATCGGCATGGAGAGCAACGTCCGCAACGTCTGGGTCGACCACACCACCCTGCTCGCGTCGGGCGGCGAGGCGGAGGGCTACGACGGTCTCTTCGACATGAAGAACAACACCCAGTACGTGACCCTGTCCTACAGCACCCTGCGCAACTCGGGTCGCGGCGGCCTCGTGGGGTCCAGCGAGAGCGACCTCTCGAACGGGTTCGTCACCTTCCACCACAACCTGTACGAGAACATCGACTCCCGCACCCCACTGCTGCGCGGCGGCATCGGCCACATGTACAACAACTACTACGTGAGCCTCAACGAGTCCGGCATCAACTCGCGGGCCGGCGCCAAGGCCAAGGTGGACAACAACTACTTCAAGAACTCCCGTGACGTCCTCGGCACCTTCTACACCGACCTGGCCGGCTACTGGCAGGTCAGCGGCAACATCTTCGACAACGTCACCTGGTCCACCCCCGACGGCGAGCACAAGCCCGCCGGGCCGGACGTCAAGTCCACGACCACGGTCAGCGTCCCGTACGGCTTCACGCTCGACCAGGCCGCCTGCGTGCCGACCATCGTCGGGCAGACGGCGGGCGCCAACACGGGCCTGAAGGAATCGAACGGGAGCTGCTGACAGCAGGGCTCCGCACGGCGGCTACCGAGCCACACCGGCCCGGTAGCCGCCGTCTCGAAACCTCGTCCTCCGGTGCCCGCGGCGCGGGCGCTGATCCCCAGCCGCGTTCGAGCGCTCACCTCGACGGCCCGGTGGACTTCGAGGTCGCCGGGACGGTGCCGGTGGCGACGTGCCCGATCGCGGCCACGGCGTGGCTGTCGGTGCAGAGCTGTCGGTGCAGAGCACGACGGGCACGATCCGGCCTCGGCCACCGCGTGGTGGCTCTCGACCGGCGTCGGGGTCACCGCCACCTGCACGACTTCATCCACGACCTGCGCGGCCACGGGTGCCGGGACAGGCGATCTCCGGTACTGGACCCTCACCACCGACCGTGCCCGGCATATACCCTCAGGGGGTATATGCCGGGCAAATGAAAGACGACGCGTCAGCTCGCGACAGCCACCTTCTCGTCCTTCGCCGCCCGGGCGCCGCGCAGCGTCACGGCGGCCACGACCGCGCCGACCAGCGCCACCACCGCCGCCCCGACGAAAGCGGCCGAGTAACCGTCGGTCAGCGCGACCGCGTCACCGAGCCGGTCCGCGCCCCGTGAGGTCGCGACGGCGGTCATCGCGGCGAGCCCCAGCGCCGACCCGATCTGGTAGGTGGTGTTGACGATGCCCGAGGCGAGCCCGCCCTCTTCCGGGGCCACCCCGCCGATGGCGCTCAGCGTGGCCGGGATGAACACCAGCGCCATGCCGATCGCCGCGATCAACGAGCCGGGCAGGACGTCGGTGACGAAGCCGCCGTCCGCGTTCGCCGTGGCCAGCAGCCCGAGCCCGGCAGCCAGCACGGCCAGGCCGGTGACGATGAGCCGCTTGGTGCCGAACCGGCCGATGAGCCGACCGGTCACGGTGGTCATCAGCACCGTCATGAGCGCGGTCATCGGCAGCAGCGCGGCTCCGCTGGCGAAGGCGTCGA
Organism: Actinosynnema sp. NPDC053489; assembly: GCF_044544865.1. Lineage (NCBI taxonomy): Bacteria > Bacillati > Actinomycetota > Actinomycetes > Pseudonocardiales > Pseudonocardiaceae > Actinosynnema > Actinosynnema sp. NPDC053489. The sequence goes on from NZ_JBITXT010000013.1 coordinate 158,513, forward strand.
AGCCGAGCACCTGCTGGACGTAGAGGTTGAGGAAGTACCACATCGGGATCCACGCCGCGCCCAGCAGCACCATCGCGACGTTCGCCGCCGCCAGGTCCGGGGTGCGCCACACCTTCAGCGGCATCAACGGGTTCTTGGCGGTCCGCTGGATCGCCAGGAAGCCGAGCAACAGGATCGCGGCCACACCGAGCTGGAGCAGCGTCGCGGCGGACGTCCACCCGCGTTCGGGTGCCTGCACGACCGCGTACACGGCCAAGGCAAGGCCGCCGGTCACCGCGATCGCTCCCCCGACGTCCAGACCGCCCCGGCGGCCGGGCACGGTGGGCAGCAGGCGCGGCGTCAGCGCCAGGCTCAGCACGCCGATGGGGATGTAGATGATGAACACCCACGGCCAGCTCAGCCACTCGGTGATGACGCCGCCGAGGAACACGCCCGCCGTGCCGCCCGCGGGCGCGGCCGCGCCGTAGAACGCCATGGCCTTGGGCAACTCGTGCGGCTGACCGGCGAACAGCACCATGAGCAGCGTCATCGCGGCCGGCGCGATCAACGCCGCGCCGACGCCCTGCACGCCGCGGCCGACGATCTCCACGCCCGCGCCGTTCGCCGCGGCGGCGATCACCGAACCCGCGACCAGGGTGGTCCAGCCGGCGGCGAAGACCCGCCGCGCGCCCCAGAGGTCGGACAACCGCCCGCCGAGCAGGAGCAGCCCGCCGAGCGCCACGGCGTAGGCGTTGAACACCCACTGCAACCCACTGGGGGTGAAACCGAGTTCGCGCTGCATGTCCGGCAGCGCCACGGCGATGATCGAGGTGTCCATGATGACCATGAACTGCGCCCCGGCGAGCACGACCAGTGCCCACCAGCGCCTCGGGTCGGGATTCATGACTGACGTCCTTCCCGTCCCCGGTGGACGGTCCCACCGGGGACGAACTGCGACCGCCGCGGCGGTCAGGTCTGCGAGATGGAGTACCCGGCGCCGATCACGGCGGCGGTGATGGCGGGCTCGTCGACGTCACCGGCGACGGTGAGCCTGCCCGTGCCCAGGTCGACCTCGACGTCCTCGACGCCGGGAACGCCGCGCACCGCGGCGCTCACCTTCGCCGCGCACGACCCGCAGGTCATGCCCTGGACCAGGAAGTCGACGCCACCGAGGGACTTCTCAACGGTGGCCGTGCCCGCGTTCGCCTGACAGCTGCACATTGCCCCAACCCTTCTCCTGTTACCCCCATGGGGTATCTTCAGGTCGGAAAGCTAACATACCCCCTGGGGGTACTCAAGTCCGAGATCCGCCGAAGGTCAGCCGGACGCACCACCCTGGCCCGGCAGGAGCCGCCAGTCCGGACGAGCGTCCTAACCGGTATTGAGCCATTTCACCGTGACGTCGCAGGTCACGGCACCTGAACAGTCGGCGAGGCATCGTGAACGGCAGGGCACGATCACAGGGCATGACGTCGCGACTGCTGTACCTGATCTCCGCCCCGGTCGTCGACCGGCTGGTCCTGCGACACGAAATCGCCGTACCGCACCGAGCCAACCCCCGCCCGCCCTCGCCCGCCGCATCGGCGCGACGCCTACCTCGGCGACCGGGCAGCCGACTTCCGGTTCCTCATCCGAGATCGGACCGGCCAGTTCACCGCGTCATTCGGCGCGGCCTTCTCCGGCGCGGGCATCGACATCGCGAGAATCCCGCCGCGGTGCCCACGAGCCAACCGCTACGCGGAACGGTTCGTCAGAACCGCCAGACGCGAAGTCACCGACCGCCTGCTCATCGCGACCGGACAATCCGACCACCGAGCCAAGCCGCACCTCGATACGCCGCCGACCAGCCCTCGGCGGCCTGATCGGCGAGGGCGACCGTGCAGCCGCCGCACCGCAGGTCACCGATCAGGCGGCGGTCATCCGGCCCGTCCTGCCCCCACAGCCCACTCCCACGCCCGAGTGCGGGACGCGTGGCCGACTTCACCGGCTACCCGCCCCGCACCTCCCGGCTCATCGCGATCAAGGTGCGCACGGTCCGGAAGCCCAGCAGGTGGTTGACCCTGATCATGTGGGCGTTGTCCGAACCGGTGGCCGTCTGAACGCGGGTGATCCCCGGCCGCTCCGCCACCAGGTGCCGGACCAGGCACGCCTTGATCGCCAGCCCGAGCCCGTGCCCGCGGTGGCCGACCAGCACCGCGGTGTCCTGCTGGTAACCCCAGTCCGGCCGGTGCGGGGGGACGACCAGCTCGGTCAACCCCACGACGTCCCCGGTGGCCACCTCCACCGCCACCACCGTGCGCTGCTCGATGCCCTGCTCCCGCAACCCCGCCTCGTGCTCGCGCACCCGCGCCACGGTCCACTCCGGCTGCCGGAACCCCGACTCGCCCACCGGGGCGTCGTTGATGGCACTGCGCGCGGCGGCATAGGAGGCCACCAGCTCCTCCGGCGCCGCTCCCGTCCACCGCACCACCCGGTACCCCGCAGGCGCCGCGACCCGCCAGCGGGCATGGTCGACCTCGGCGACCTCAAGGGCCTGGATCGCGATCGACCGCACCGGCCGGAACCCCGACGCCGCGGCCCACCGCTCACCGGAACCACCCTGAACGACCTGCCAGCCCTCCAACAACCGGCGCCCCCGCGCCCGGGCTTCCGCCCCGATCACCGCCAGCAGTGCCGTGCCGATCCCCCCGCGCCGACGGCTCGGGTGCACCACGACGTCCACCACGGCGATGTGGCCGTTCTCCGCCTCCGGGAAGTGGGCGTTGCCGAAAGCGACCACCCGACCACCGACCCGGGCCACCCAGTGGGTCGCCGGACCCAGCCCCGGGAACGGGCTGTCGAGCCTGCCGACGACCGTGCCGTACCCCGGTATCGGTTCATCGGGCCGGTCCACCCCCTGCGCGTCCACCAGCACCCGGTAGTAGTCCGCCAGATCCCCCTCATCAGCCCCAGCCGGCCGGAACGGCTCGACCACCGCCTCCGCCATCGCGCACACCTCCCCTTCCCGATCCGCGGCAGCCCGGTCGCCGCCACGCACACGCCACGATCACCAGGCCGATCACCACCAGCCCGAACACCGGCAGGCTCAACAGCACGGCGATACCGGCGTGCAGGCCGACCCCGAGCCACAGGGTCAAGGGCGGCTTGCCACGGCGGCGCAGCACCCGGCCGATGGTGGAGGCGGGCAGCCCAGCCAGTCCGGCCAGGCGCACCGGACCGCGGCGGGTCTGTCGGCGGGCGGCCAGGACGCGCCACTCGACGTCGGCCGGGGTACGGGTCGGGCTGCGATGCGGCCGGGAACCGCGCCACAGCACGTCATCGTCGTGACGGGCGACCACTTCGAGATCGGGCGGCCGCGTGGACATCACGACGTGAACGTCATCGATCTCCACCCGTGTGCCGTCGGGAAGGACGAGGAACTCGGTCGAGTTCAGCAAGCAGCGCAACGTTCACGCCCAGCACCCTACCCAGCAGACACCGGAAGGAGCCCCTGCGTTTCCTGCTGCGGGACCGCGACGCCAAGTACGGTCAGGCGTTCGACAGCGTCTTCCAGGCCGACGATCTCCGCATGATCAAGAGCGCGCCGCAGGCGCCCCGGATGAACGCACACTGCGAACGGCGTGCTTGCCGACAACCTCATCCACGCAGCTAATGGGCGCACGTACCGCAGAACCTCGAAGCGCTCACGGCAACCATGGTCACCATCCGCATGATGAGGGCCAGGACGGCATGATGACCGGCTGTGCTGCTCAGGCTGGCCTACCCGAGCGTGATCAACGCGTTCGTCTTGCTGCGCCTGCTGCCCACGAGCGACCGGGACAAGGACGTGGAGATCCTGCCCGCCGACGGCAACGACTGGGCGGGCATCCTCAACACCACCAAGCCACCTGACCCCGCACGGACCAAGCCCGCAACCAACTACCACTCGAGCCCCAACAACACCCGCCGCAGTACATATCGCACTGCCGGCCACCTCCGCGTCCTCGGCGATCTCCTCGTCGGTGAAGTACCGCAGCACCACGTCCGCAGGCCGCCCGCCACCTCCAAGCGCCCTCCCACTCGTCGGCAGCCACCTGCCCCGCCGTGTCGACGTGGGACGACCCGTGCTGCGCCGCGAAGCTCCGGAACCCCTCTCGCCCCAGCGCGGCACGACCAAGCCAGGACATCTCGACGCCACCGGCGCGACTGCCGAGGTCGAGCTCCAGCACCTTGAACGGGTCGCAGGCATCAACGCGCCCGTACACAGCCGGCTTCTCCACCGACCCGGACAGCACCGCAGCACGCGCAGGATCCATGTCCCAGGCGGCGTAGTAGCGTCCGAGATCTCCCTCGAACAACCCCCGGAGATCCGCTGCGAATCGCCGCACGCGCTGTTCGCCCACGAACAGCGGCCGCGGGAACAGACGGTTTCGGTACACAGCGTCGAACGCATCCGGGAAGATGGCGCCCCGGATGACCTCGGTCGACGCCCGATCGCCTGCGCGACACCGTTCGAGGAACGAGTGGGTCACCTGATTCGTCATTTCTTCCTCAGGTTCGCGGAATGGTGGTCTCGGCCGGTCGGGCCTGGTCGGCGCGCAGGGAGAAGACGCCCACGACCGCCACGACGCACAGCAGAGCGCCACTGACGATGAACGCGGCGTGCAGGCCGAACAGGAAGCCGACGAGCCCGCCGCCGAGGAAACCGAGAGCCGTGGCAGCGGACTGCACCGACCCCGCCACGCCGTACGCTGTCGAGTACAGGTCGCGCGGCGAGAGGACGCCGACGAGCGCGCCGAGCGCCGCCTGGGCGACGCCGAGGAACAGTCCGTTCACCGCGCGGAGCCCGACCAGCCACCAGAACGAGTCGACGAAGAACAGAGCCGCGGTGAACAGAGCACCGATCGTCGCCGACCACAACAGCGTCCGACCGCTGCCCAGCCGCTCCACGACCAGGTGCGCCTTCCACGACGCCAGCACTCCGGCGACCCCCGGTACGCCGAGCGCCAGTCCGACCGCGGTAGCAACCTGCGCCTCACCGGCCCGCGTCGGCAGGCCGGCGAGGGTGGGGACGAGCACCGGCAGGATGGGGTACAGCATCATGCCCGACAGGCCGAGCACGCCGAGGCACACCAGCAGCGCCGGGTAGCCGGGCACCCGGACCATGCGCGACAACTGCCGGAAGAACCCGATCTCCTGCTTTCCTTCACCGGTGCTCGTGCGCTGGAGCGGCGGCTCCCGAACCAGCAGCAGGACCAGGACCGCGGCGGCGGCCAGCAGCCCGGCGCCGATGAGGAAACCGCCGCGAAAACCGATCGCGTCACCGATGAGGCCACCGAGGAGCGGGCCCGTGGTGTTCGCCAGGAACACGCCCGCCAACAGCCGCCCCATGACCTTGCCGAGGCTGCCCGGCGGTGTCACGGAGGCGACGAGCGCGTTGAGCGGGCTGATCACGCCGGTCAGCAGGCCGGACAGGATGACGAGGGCCAGCACGACGTACTCGTTCGGCGCGGCGGTGATCAGGCTGATCACCAGGGCACCGCCGAGCAGGGCGCGCACGACCATCACCTTGCGCCCGAAGCGGTCGCCGAGCACGCCCCACACGGGCGCGGCGATCACCGTCGCGATCTCCTCGGCGAAGTCCAGCAGGCCCGCCCACAGCGCCAGGCGGTGGGCCGGCACGCCCAGGTCACCCAGGTAGAGCGGGAGGAACGGCCAGACGAGTTTGAACCCCATCAACCCCAGCAACTGCGCCACGAAGGCGACCACGAAAACGGTGCGGGCACGGCTGTAGTCGACCGAATACGCGTTCATCGCCGAGATTCCCCCGATGCTGATCAGCGGCTCGATGCTAGCGGCACGGCGAGTCGGAACCGGCTCGTGCAACCGGGTTCACCCGAATGCCACCTGTGGGGTGTCAAAAGTCGGACACAGGACTTGGCTTGCGGTTAGGCGGCTGCGTGTTTGTACTCGTTGATCAAGCCACGGACTGGTCAACGGCGTATCGAGGTGCAGCCCGGCTCTGCGATCGGGTGGTCTGGCAGTGGTGGGGCAGGTGTAGTGCTTGATGTGGTCTGCGGCGGTACGGAACCACCTGGCACACCGCCCAGACCGAACCGGCTGCCATCCCGGCAGCACCGACCGCAGGCAGGCAACAGCCGCCTCGGGTTATCGGAGAAGCTCACCAGACAAGCGACCAGTGGCACTGAGCCAGAATAGAATAATTCACCGCAACGGCTATCTCACCAGCGCGGCGATCCTCCGGCTATGGGTGCGGCGATACCCCCTGTGCCGCGCACCCGTGCACCCGGCCAGACCCAGCATCTGGCGATGGTGCCGGACGCCTCGCCCCAGTCAGGGCCGGCCATGTCCCGCTGGTCCAGTACGACGTGAGGCGTGCCGCCGTGCCGCAGACGCCGTAGACATGCCGTGCCACGTCGTCCGTCGAGGTGGTCGAAGTGGAAGTGGCCCTCGAAGCCCAACCACGCCACCCTGCCTTCCTCGGAGGCCCTGCGCAAACCTCTTCAAGGTAGCCGAGTTCATCAAGTGGCAGTACCTCGAAGACCAGATCGGAGGAAAACACGTTCAGTTCCCCGATGACCTGCCCCTCGTCCTCCACTGTGAAGGCCCGCACCGTGTCCGGCGAACATGAATAGGTCGCAAATTTAATTCCGGTGACGAATTCTGATCCGTGATCAGGACAGGCTGATCATCGCCTGACCTGTTCCAGAAGGGGGCGTCGATCACATCACTCACGGCAGACCCCACTTGGTCAGGCCCGCCGAAGTCGGAGCGAACGCCAAGAGAACTCATCTCCGGTATTTCCCGCCCGTGGCGACAAAAGCCACCACAGTGACATCGTTGACCACACCCGCAAACGCCTTCACGGGTTTCGCGCCGATGCGCTGGTCAAACGTCTCCCACCTTGAATCCTCCCAATTTTCTCCCGTGACGAGCCTGTGTCGACCGCTGCAGGCGTCGAACGCCTGTACGAGCATCAAGCGATCTCGGACGTCCAAGGCGTGTGGAACACCTGGGGTTTGAGGATGGTGCGCTTCGGTGTTCGCCGCTGTTCAAGCATCTTCTGGAGCACTTCGACCGCGCACTCGGCGAGCCGGTGCGTGTCCTGGACCGCCGTGGCGCGCAAAGGGCTCAGAGCCGAGGTGATCAGGTTCAGGGCTTCGGGAATTCCGTCGATGCCGACCACCACGGTGTCGCTCGTGTTGGGCGAGGCGTCGGCACGGATCGCGTCTACGGCGCCCAGTGCCATGTCGTCGCTGGTGCAGAACACGGCGTCGAGCGGCTTCCCGGACGACCGGATGTGGGCCTGCACCGCGTCATGCGCCCGTGCGCGGCGGAAGTCGCACGTGTCGTCAACAGTGATCGAGATGCCGTCGAACTCCGCCCGCAGCAGGTCCGCACAGCGGTTCTGCCGGTCCGGGTGCTCGTGACTGGCCACGATGAGGACGTGCGGACTCCGCACACCACACCGACGCAGGTGCCCGACCAGCCAACGCCCCGCCTCCTCGCCCAGGTCCTCGGCGCGGTACCCCACGAACGCGGTGTTGTCCGGGTAATCACTCTCGTCCTCGAACGGTTCCATGTCGGTGAACACCACCGGCAGCGCCACTTCCGCGCAGAATTCCAGGAGGTCGGGACGCGACCGGCTCAACTCGGTCGGCCAAACGACCCCGCCGACGTAACCGCTTCGGGTGGTCAACACCCTGCGCAGGTCATGAGCCAGCGCCGCGGCGTCGTGATCCCGGTCGGGCACCTTCAGCACCAGGTCCAGGCCCTTGCGGTCCAGTGAGCGGTGCAGGCGCTGCAGGAAGTCCAGCACCCAGTACTTCTGCGTGAACGTCGACATCACGAGGAAGACCCGATCAGTGGGAGTTCCCCGCCTCACAGGCCACAGCGAGAAGAGGGCCACCAGCACCACCGCGCCGGGAGCAGCCCACACGAACACCCCACCACGCAGGACGAGCACGACTCCCGCCACGCAGGCCGGCAACATCAGCAGGACACGTACAGGCTGGGCAAGCACACCGCGATGGTGGACGTGATGATCGACGGTGAGCACCACGTCGCGTCCCGCCTGCACAACCACACCAGCGGAGGACGCGTATCCGCGCTGACCGACTTCAGCACCGGTCCCTCGCGAACTTTCGCACATGAAGCACTCCCCACACCGCCCGTAACCGCAACACATAGCCGACCGCGCCAACCCCGATCACGCACTATTGCGGCCTCATCAGAATTCGCCCGTCCTCGTCGAGCGGTCTGCAGGTTCGCGCTGTCCAACAGATCCCTCACAGCAGCGGCCCGGCACCATCTTCAGTAACCCTGCCATATCGCCTGACCTGCACGGATGACATTTTCGACAGGCACAGGGCCAGCAGCTCGGCGACGCCGTCACGGCGCTTCACGACGCCGTCAGGAAGCTCATCAATACGCTCGCGAACGAGCTCCGTTGTCCTGTGTCATGGCTCCTGCAGCCCGGCCATCTGACCAGCGAAAACACTGACTATCCGGCCTTAGGCCAAGTACCTTCGAGCATTTGGGCCTGTCAGCGGGTCACCGGCTGAGCCGCGGGGCGGAGGGCCAGGACGCGGTTGTCAGGATGCCGGTGGGTCGGCCGTGCAGAACGAACGCGCCCCACACGCTGAGGTCCAACCCCCGGTCGCGCATCGTCCGCTGGGCCGCGCGCAACGCGTCCGGCGCGGTGTCGCCGGCCAGGAGTCGTTGGTAGAACAGGACCATCAGCTGCCGCGTCCGCTTGTCGGGCACCTTCCACAGCGCGGTGACGACGGTGTGCGCGCCGGCCACGCGCAGGGCCCACCGCAGGCCCACGATGCCCTCGCCGCGGCTGTGGTCGCCGAGTCCGGTCTCGCACGCAGACAGCACCACCAGGCGGGTGCCGCGCAGGTCCATCGCGCAGGCCTCCTGCGCGGTTAACGCGCCCGTGTCCACCTCGGGCGGGGTGGGGTGTCCGGTGATCCAGGCGTTGATGCCGGTCAGGGCGACGGCGGAGGACAGCAGCGCGTCAACGTCCGGGCGGGGGGCGTTGTAGCGGCGCGCGTCCACGAGGAACGTGCCCTCGCCGGGTACGTCGAGCAGGTTGATGGTGTCGTAAATGTCGCTGGGTTCCGGTGGCGCGGCGGGTGGCAGGAACACGCCGTGCGTGGCCAAGTGCAGGATGGTCGGCGAGCGGACCGCCAGCACGGCTGCCTTCGTGGCCGCTCGGTCCAGCAGTGGTTTGACGGCCAGCAGGTCGGCGATCTCCGCGCACTCGGTACGGGTGGCCGCCAGCCGGTCCAATCGGCCGGGCGGACCGTCGAGGTCGAAGTCCGGGTCGCCGACGACCAGCGGCGCGGTCGTAGGGCGATCGACTTGCCAGCGCAGGACTTCGCGAGGGCTGGACAAGTAGCTGACCGTGTGGTCGTCGAGCAGGAGGCGGTCCGGGCCGGTGGGCAGGACCTGCCAGGGCACCTGGGCCAGCGGCCCGTCGGCGGTGACCAAAAGCCGTTCGGTGGACACCTGGCGCAGTACCGGCGTCAGGCACGCGGCCAGTGCCTCGGTGGCGGCGGTGTCGGCCTCCTTCGCGTAGATTCTGCGCCGGACCGCCCGCACCAGCTCGTCCACGGGCTCGGTCGGACCGAGGTCGACCACGCGGACCTTCCGCTCGGTGCCGATGACGAACGCCAAGTAGCGCGTCGGGTGTCGCCGCCACGTGTGGTCGTACTCGACCCGGTCGGCCGGGGCCGCGCCCAGCACCGTGTTACCGAAGTCGACGTCGTCCGCGCGGACGACGTCGACGAGGGTCGTGTCCGGCGGCAAGGCCGCGAGCACGGCATCGGCGTCCACGGACCCCATGCGCGCGGCGAGCGTGGCGGCAGGCACTCGTCCGGCCAGCAGGTGTTCCAGTTCGTCGTGCCGGGTGCGCAACCGGGGCAGGTCGTCGGTGGCTTCGGCCAGCACGGCCCGGCTGATGTCCGCGCTCACCTGGGCGAGTTCGCGGCGCAGGTCGGCCGACTTCGGCGCGGTGGCGCGCAGTTCCAGGTACTCGGCGTCCAGTCCGCGCCGGCGCACGCTCAGCTCCCACGCCCGCCGCACCGACTGCGCCGAGTCGTGGCCCAGCATGACCAGGTTGAGGTAGGCGGTGACCGTGCGGCCGAGACTGCGGAAGTGCGCCGTCCGCAACGGCCCGGTTGCGTCGGCCAGCACGCCGGTCAGGTCGGCGTCCTCTTGCGCCACGAGGCGTTCCAGCGTCGTGTAGGCCTCGTCGTGCGCCCCGGTGGCGATCCGGAGTTCCGCCAGGTCAATCAGGTCGGCTCGCGACCACGGGACCAAGTCCAGCACCTCCTGGTACAGCCGCTCGGCCACCTCCGGGTCGCCGGTGGCCGCTCGGCACTTCGCCAGGCTCGACAGGATCGGTGCAAGCACCGGGTTGTCGGCGCTGTAGCGCGCGCGGGCGCTGGTTTCGGCCGCGACGGCGAACGACAGCGCGGTGCGGGTCGCGCCGATCCTCAAGTACAGGTCGGCGAGGCTGCTCCGGGCGACGGCCAGAACGCGCTCGTCGGAACCGTTGTCGAAGATGCGGCACGCAGCGACGAGGTGGTCGGCGGCGGCCCAGAGGTCCCCGCCGGCCAGCTCGATCTGCCCGAGGGTGGCCAGGACCGCGCCGTAACGCGGGTCGTCGGGTCCGCGCTGGGCCAGGACGCGCGCGGCGGCGTCGGCGGCGAGAGACCCAGCCGAGGCGAAGTCGCCCAGGCTGGCCAGGGCGAAGGCGAGGTTCTGCGCGATGGTGGCGGTGGCCGTGTGGCTGACGGCGGTGTCGGCGGCCAGCGCGCGGCGGAACCACGGGACCGCGTGGTGCGGCTGGCCCTGGTGCAGCAGGCAGTTGGCGAGGTCGTTGCAGGCCGACACCAAGGCCGCGTCCTCGGGGCGCACCTGGCGCTCAAGCGTGGCGATGGCGCGGCGGATCACCGGCTCGGCCTCGGCACGGCGGCCGTCCTCGGTCAGCACGCGCGCCCAGGTCAGCTCCGACAGGGCGGTCAGCGGGGCGTCCGTGCCGAACGCGTCCAGCGCCAGGGTCACGGCCTGCTGCGCGGTCTCGTACGCCTCGGCCAGGTCGTGACCGCGGACCAGGGCCAGGGTCAGGTGCTGCCGTCCGTCGACCCGGTTTTCCACCGTCCCGTCCGCGTCTGCCAGAACCACGGCTTCGCGCAGGAGCCGTTGCGCCACCGCCAGGTCGCCCCGGCGCTGCACCACTACGGCCAGTTCGGTCAACGCCCGCCCGCGCAGCCGCTGGTCACCCCGGTCGAGGACGTCGGACAGCAGGCGTGCTGCCTCGTCGTCCTCGTCGTCCTGGCTCAGCGCCTCGGCCAGGTCGAGGCGGATCAGGTCGTTGTCGGGGTCGAGGGCGAGTGCTTCGCGCAGCAGCGGGACAACACCGGTCCGCGTGCCGCGCTGGAGGCGGTCGAGGGCGAGGTTGTGCTTCTCCGCAGCGACGTCCCGGTCCGGCGCCTCGTCGGCCTGACCGAGCAGGTCCAGCGTGTTGACGATGTTCTGCTGCAGCGTGGACAGAGTGCGGGCGTCGCCGTGCGCGCTGTTTTCCACGATGTGCAGCGCTTCCCGGTAGAGCGGCAACGCCTCCGCGCCCCGGCCGGCCCAGTAGTGCGCGTTCGCCAACGCGTTGAGCGCGCCGGACACGGACAGCAGCACGGCACCCGGCTCCGGCATCCGGTCGACGGCCTCCCGCGCCCGCCCGATCGCGGCGCTCGCTTCGTCGGTCATCCTCGCGGCCGCGTACAGCCCCGCCAGCTCGGCTTCCGCCTCGGCCACCTCGCCGTCGCGGCCGGGCAGCCGAGACCAGACCTGCGCCGCGCGCCGCAGCCACGACTCGCCCCCGCCCAGATCCCCAGCCTCCTGGAGCACCTGCCCGAGTTCTCGCATCGCCGTCCCGACGAGGTGGTCGGTCTCGCCGTGCTCAGCGCGCCGGATATCCAGCGCGCGTTCGCACCACGGCACGGCATCAGCCGGACGCCCCTGCTGGAACACCGCCTCGGCGACGCCCGTGCACAGCTCGGCCAGCCGATCACCTTCGACACCGGGCACCGCGACCGCCTCACGCAGCACGTCCTCGGCCTCGGCGTACCGCCCCGCGTCGAACAGCCGCCTGCCTCGGGCCCGGTAGACGCGCACCGCGTCCTCCGCGTCGACCGCAACGGCGGGGTCGCGAACCACGGCGAGCGCGTCGTCCAGCGCCCGATCCCCTTCCGGACCCGGGCGCAGCGCGTCCAAGCTCACCAGCAACCGCGTCAACGTGGCGGGATCGGCGCGGGACAGCAGTTCACGCGCGGTCGCGACTAGGTCGCCCGCGTCCGGTGCATCCACCCGCAGGGCCAGCACCGCCCAACTGGCCACCTGCCGCGCGTGCTGGAGCGACCCGGTACCGAACTCGTCCTCCGCCAAGCGCGCGACCTGCGGCGCCAGCGCGTGGGCGGCCTCGTGCTCGCCGCTCTCGTGCAGCGCGACCATCAGGTCGGACACGTCGCCGAACGAACCGGACGGCGCTTCCCCTGGCGCGTCGTCGACCAACAGCCGAAGGTCCTCCACCCGCCGCCAGGCCTGCGCTGGCAGCAACTGACCCGGCGTGCCCGCGACCGCCTCGACCAGCTCGACGAACCTTTCGGTGAGCACGAACGGGTGCACATCGGCGAGCGTGGCGACCTCGTCGGCGGACCCGGCGTCGAACACCGCGTGCACCGCCTGTTCCAGGTCATCCCGGCTCGCCCGCGCCAGCAGGGTCCGCCGCACGTCGTTGCGCGCCCGCGCCGCGTCCGGGCTGCCGCCCGCGGCGTGCGCCAAGTGGTGATGCGCCTCGACGAGCCGGCCGGTCTCCGCCAAGACCAGGCCCAGGTTGTAGCGGGCGAAGCTTTCCTCCGGCGCCAACCGCACCGCCTCTACCAGGTCGCGCAGGGCGCCGTCGACGTCGCCGCGCCGGGCGTGCAGCGCGCCGCGATCCGAGAACAGATACCAGACCTCGGGGTGGCCCGCGATCAACCGGTCCAGGTCCTCGACGGCTTCCTCGTCCCGTCCCAGACCCGCGAGCGCCAACGCGCGCTGGTAGCGGGGCGGGAACAGGTCCGGGGCGACCGCCAGCACCCTGTCGAAGGCCGCCACTGCCCCGGCGGGGTCGGCCACCGCACGCAGGGCGGTCCCGAGACCGGTGCGGGCGTCCACGTCGTCGGGATGAGCCTCCAGGTGGGCCCGGTACTCTGCCACGGCCTCCCGCCACCGGCCTAAGCCGCTCAGTTCGTCGGCCCGCCGCGCGGTCACACGTGCGCCATGGTCAGCACGGCCGCAGTCCCCAGCACGACCAGCGCGACCACCTGTACGACCAGGCCGGTCGCCACCCAGCGCGCTTTGAAAGCGTTGCTGTGCCTGAGGGTTTCCACGGTGCGGACCATCAGGTCGGCGACGTTGTTGCGGGCGTTCACCTCGTCGTCGGTCCAGTGGTCGGCCACCATCCGCTCCAGGGTCCTGGGCGCGGCCACCGCGTAGTGCCGGTTCCACCCCGCCACCACTCCGCACGCCGCCGCAGCGGCGAACAGCAGCAGCGCGGCGCCGGTCGTGGCCGTGACGACGACGGGGAAGCGCGGCGTGGAGGCTGTCTTCACCAGCGCGGCGACCCCCGTGAGCAATGTGACCAACACGCCGGACGTCGTGATCAACGCCTGCCCACGGGCGTCGAACGCCGCCCGCCGCTCCCGCTCGGCCTTGACCTCCGCCTCGATGAATCCGGCATAGGTCTTGCCCTGATCACTCACCCGCGCCGACCGAACGGCCAGGAGCCCTCCTCAAGGGCATCCTCTCCGCGCACGTTCTCTACCTCCAACCACTCCTTGTCCACTGGCGGCGGCTGAGGCGGCTCGGCCGGCGTGGCAGTGGAACCGCTTGCCGGATCGGTGACGGGATCAGTAGCGGGATCGGTGGCCATACCCCGATTATCACCACTCCCGCGGGCAGCCGTACCCGATTCACACCTTCCGCAGGGCCCGGCGCCGCACCCGAGCGTTCGGCCTCGCCGCAAGCCGCCAGCAGCGACGGTAACGTCGCGTGCGTGGCGATCGACGTGGCCAAGGTCAGCGATGCGTGTGTGCGCCAGCGCGGGAGGCCGACCTAGGGCGTCCGGGACTTCCGGTCCCCTGCATGCCAACCATCGCGAAACGACCATCGCCAACGGCGTCAGCCCGGACGCCCCGGCGCTCCGCCCTGTCGCGGACCCCGCAAACGATGACCGGCCGCTACGGCTTCGCCGACTACTTCCAGATCGTCGACGCGCACCGGGCAAACACGCGACGTGCGGACTCTGTCCGGCAGCGAGACGTTTCTGGCCAGCCCTTCATTGGGCTCGCGTTGGTCGAGATCACCGCGCGCGGTGGAGGCAGCGTTGAGGCGCTGTTCCTGGACGAAGGATTCGGCACCCTCCTCGACCTGGCCGAACGCCACCACAACCGTGTCGAACAGGCATACACCCTGTGCCGCTCGGAAAGTCATCGCCGCTGGTAGAGCGGTGCAAACGCCGCTTGAGAGCAGGTCCGGTTGATCGCGTTTCTGCTGTATGAGGTGACCCGGAAGCTGCTCTCCGTCCCTGTGGGGTGCCAGAACCCTGCACTGAGGCGCTGAGCTGCGACGATCGCGCATCACGTGCCGTAGGAGCATGATCGTGAGGCGTGGCGCTTCGACTGCTGTACCTGATCCTCGTCCGGGTCGTCGGCTGGTTGGTCGTGCTCGGCCGGTCATCGGCGGCCAAGGACGCTGAGCTGCTGGTGCTGCGGCACGAAGTCGCCGTACTGCGCCGTACCAACCCCCGCCCGCGGCTGGAGTGGGCCGACCGCGCGGTGCTCGCCGTCCTGGTTCGCCGACTCCCTCCGCTGCTGCACGAGCACCGGTTGGTGACGCCGGCCACCGTCCTTCGATGGCACCGGCGCCTGGTCGCGAAGAAGTGGACCTACCCAAACCGGATCGGGCGACCGCCGCTCGACGACACCATCGTGGCGTTGATCGAGCGGATGGCCCGGGAGAACGCGGGCTGGGGCTACCGCCGGATTCAGGGCGAGCTGCTCAAGCTCGGGCACCCGCGTAGCCGCGTCAACAGTTCACCGCGTCCTGAAGCGCCTGCGGGTACCGCCCGCACCCCAACGCGACAGCGACACATCATGGCGACGTTTCTCCGCGCCCAGGCAGCTGGCATGTTGGCCCGCGACTTCTTCCACGTCGACTGCGCCGTCACCCTCGAGCGGGTCTACGTGTTCTTCGTGATGGAGGTCGCCACCCGCTACGTCCACATCCTCGGCACCACCACCAACCCCGACGGGACATGGACCACGCAACAAGCCCGAAACCTGCTTATGGACCTGGACGACCGGGCAGACGACTTCCGGTTCCTGATCCGCGACCGGGCCGGCCAGTTCACCACCTCATTCGACGCCGTCCTCTCCGACGCCGGCATCCAGGTCGTGAAGATCCCACCACGGTGTCCACGAGCCAACTGCTACGCCGAACGGTTCGTCGCCACCGTCAGACGCGAAGTCACCGACCGACTGCTCATCATCAACGAACACCACCTCCGGACAGTGCTGGACCGTTACGCGGTCCACTACAACCACCGACGACCCCACAGAGCACTGCAACTCGCGCCACCTCGACCAGACCGACCGATCGCACAGCCGGGCTGTACCTCGATACGCCGCCAGCCGGTTCTCGGCGGCCTGATCAACGAGTACGAACCTACAGCCGCTTAATCGCAGGTCAGACCACGTGGCCGACTTTTGGCACCCGACAGGTGGTGGCCGCGTTGGAGACCGGGAAGGTCGAGGGCTATCGGCAGGCCGCGGAGGTGTTCGGAGTCTCCGAACGCTCGGTGGGCACCTGGTGGCGTGCCTATCGACGGGACGGCCGCGACGGTCTGGCGACCCGCAGGGGACGCCCCGGTCCCGCCGAACTGGTCGGTGCGGAGGATCGGGGCACCCTGTTCGCGGCGATGGCGGACTACACACCCGAGGAGCTGCTGATCGGCGGCCCGCTGTGGACCCGCCAGGCCGTAGTCCAGCTGATCCGGCTGGTCGTCGGGGTCGACATGACCGAACAAGGCGTCGGTTTGTGGCTGCGCCGCCACGGGTTCACCCCGCAACGCCCGGCCCGCCGTGCCTACGAACAGCAGCCCGCCGCGGTGCGCGCGTGGCTCGACGAGCAGTATCCGGCGATCGAGGCCAAGGCGAAGGCCGAGGGTGCGGCGGTCGCGTGGGTCGACCAATGCGGGCTGCGGTCGGATGCCGCACCGCCGGGCCGGTCCTGGGCACCGAAGGGACACACGCCGATCGTGCGGGTGACCGGCAAACGGCTGCGGGTCAACGTCATGTCCGCCGTCGCCTCACGCGGCGCGCTGTGGTTCACCGTGTTCACCCAGCGGTTCACCGCACCGGTGTTCACCACCTTCCTCGACCGCACCGCCCGCCAAGCGGGCCGGAAGGTCCACGTCATCGCCGACCGGCACCCGGTCCACCGGAGCAAGGCCGTCCGCTCCTGGTTGGAGACCAACGCCGACCGCGTCGAACTGCACCTCATGCCCGGCTACAGCCCCGAGCTCAACCCCGACGAGTTGCTCAACGCGGACCTGAAACGCAACGTCAACGCCTCCCGAACCCACAACGTCGACCGACTCGCCCACGAAACCCGACGCTTCCTACGACGCCGCCAACGCCAACCACGCATCGTCCGCGGCTACTTCCAGGCACCGCACGTCCGCTACGCCGCCATGTAGGCAACCGAACACTTTCGATTCAATAACAACTTTAGCGTAGACGACGACGCACGCACCTCTGAGC
This sequence comes from Actinosynnema sp. NPDC053489, assembly GCF_044544865.1. NCBI lineage: Bacteria > Bacillati > Actinomycetota > Actinomycetes > Pseudonocardiales > Pseudonocardiaceae > Actinosynnema > Actinosynnema sp. NPDC053489. The sequence continues at coordinate 175,363 of NZ_JBITXT010000013.1, forward strand.
ACGGTTGGCCACGAATAGGCCGACAATTCTACGACATCTGGGCACTGCTCGGCGACAAACAGACCCTTACCTTCCTCTCCGACCAAGAGGCTGCCGCCGACGTGCTCGCCGACTGCTATGCAATATCGGAGATGTTCCAAGGCGATCGACCGCCACCCAAGAACGGCTTTAGCAACTGCGTAGCCTTCGATCCTAGCGGTCCACTAGCCCTACGGTTGCGCGAACACCACAACATTGCGATGCAGAGCTTGTATTACGGCACGGCACCTGGACCTACCTTCGACGACGTGCTTGAGCGTGTGCACGCCAATGCTCACCTCCTGGACGTACCATATGTCCCAAAATCAGTATCATCAAGCTGAACACGTGGACCAAACGCGTCGCGGCCAGAACGCCGCACTTGATCGACCGCGATTCTGTGGCGGTTCAACCCGCAGGTCAGAGTCGCGAGGCCGACATTCGCACCCACAGGGATCTGCTTGGCTCTGATGGCCTTTCTCCACCGAATCTCAGCCTAGTTGTATGAGGTCAGGATAGTGGTGACGCCGGTGTGGAGCCGAGTTTCTGTAGAAAATCCGAAGAGACGACCACTTATCCACACGGGAAGTTACACGGACTCCTCCCCCAGGTGGGTCCGATCAATGCCTGACCTGCGGAGACAGCCACCGGAGGCTTCGAATTAGCTCCGTTGAGCGCAGTCCGGGTCATGCCAACCCCGTTGCGGCACAACGAACTCTCCTTCATGCGCTCCCTCCTGCTGGGTCACTTGACCTCGAATCAAGTGGCCAGCACCCGCAGACAGCAGCACGGGGTCTGCGGCTGTGGTACCCGGAGGCCGACACCGACCGGTCGCCGAGCCAGGTCATAGCCCTGCGGCGAGCAACTGCTCGCCGTTCGGGATCTCGCCGTCGTGAGCGAGGGCGATGAGCCGCTGTGCGCAGTGCTCGTCGCCCTTCCGCGTCCGGTCGAGCAGTTCGTCGTGCTGGCCGTGTTTGGCGAGCAGCCCGGCCAGTTCCCGGCAGGCGTGGCCGAGGCCTGCGTCTGCCAACGCGCGCAACTTGTCAAGGTTGCCCGCCAGCGCCAGCCGCTTCGGAATCCACTCCTGCGCCCAGTGCTTGCCCATCGCCAGCTCCACCGCCTCCTCCCAGCAGCCCTCGTCGGCCAGGAGGTCGGCCAGTAGAACCTCTTGTAGGTTGTCGGCCAGCGGACCAGTCAGCCGGACGTGTTGCGGGTCGTGGTGCCTGAACAATGTGCCGCGCAGGAGCCGGATGGCTTGTGTGCGCTTGCCTTTCGACACCAGCTCGCGCGCCAGTGAGTGGGCCATGGTCGCAGTGGCCAGCTTGATCGCCAGCTCGTCCTCGTCCCGGTCGATGAGGGCGGCCAGCAGCCGTTCGGTCGGTGGGTAGCTGGCCTTGACGAGGCCCGCGACCGCAGCCGCGGCGTCGGCTCGGTCGTCGGTGGACAGAGTATGAGCCGCCAGATTGGCGACGGCTTCCGGCACTCCGGTCGCCGCGAGCTGGCGAAGCCGGGCGACGTTGCCTGCCGCGGCAAACCGCTCCGCCAGCCAGGCTCCGGCCCAGCCGGCTGGCTTTGTGCGCACGATCTCCAGCGCCTCGTCCCACCGTCCTTCGTCGGCCAGCACGGTGGCCAGTCGTCGAGGCTGGCCGTGCGGCATTTGCGACAACACTCCACCCCTGTCGTCGGCCGAACTAACCACGATCAGTTCGTCTGCTGACGGGAGGCTTTCTGGGGATGGCCGGTAGCGCTTCAGTAATTCGAGGAACGTCTGGCGATGGGGGAGCCAGGATCGCTGCAGCATCTCGGTCAAGTCGTGGGCGTGTATGGGTCTCGGTTCGCGGTCCAGTAGTTCGCGGACCTCCTCGACCCGGCCGTGAGCGATCAGCACGTCCAACATTCGCAGCGCGGTCGTGGTGGAGCCGGTGGCGGCGGCCTCGCGGTAGAGCGGATCGGCGTGGCGGTAGCGCAGCCGGTGGTAGGCGCTGCGGGCGAGACGGAAGCGGTCCTCGGAGTCCCAGGCGTAGGCCAGTAGGGCGTCCCAGAGGGAGTCCGGGGTAAGGGCGCGGCGGCGGGTGGAGCGACCGTGCTGATCCAGGTAGTCGTGCAGGTGGTAGCCGTCGGGCGGCCCCACGCCAGGGCGGAGGCGTTGCGGGATCAGCGCGGCGACGCCGAGTCGGGTGGCCGTGGCGGTCTCCAGGCCGCTCTCGAACCACGTTCCGGACGCGTCCACCCGGTCGTCGTCGGACAGGTAGCCGGGTGCGGCGGCGGTCAGGAGCGCGGTGGTGAGCAGGGCGTGGTGGCCCAGACGGCGCGCGTCCAGTGCCGCGGTGAGGATGGCGGTCGCGTAGCGGTCCTCGAGGGTGTCGGGGTGCTCGTAGCGCTCGACCACGGCCGGGCCGCCCGCGACGGCCTGGACGACCTCGCCGTTGTGCGCGGTGGCGAGAGCCTTCGCCAGCCGCGGGTCGGTCGGGGCGGCGGCCATCTGCGCGGCGGTGAACCGCTTGGCGACCCGGATCCGCGTGACGCGGTGGTACAGCAGGTCGCGGGCCTGTGGCTGGTTCGGGCCGGTCAGGGCGGACCAGTACTGCGGCCACAGGGTGCCCACGACCATGAACGGGCCGGGCAGTTCGAGCAGGGCGCGCAGCGCGGCGGCAGCGCGTTCGCCGTGGGTGTCGAGCAGGTGGTTCTGGGTCTCGTTGAGCCACAGGACGGTACCGGGCTCGACGCCGTTCGCCAGCACGTGCAGCAGATCCTCGGCCGTGCGCGGGTAGAGCAGCGGCCACGTGGCCAGTTCGGCGGTGACCGCCTCGTACAGCGCACGGGTCTTACCGGTGGACGACTCACCGGTCAGCACCACCATCGCGGTGCGCTTCGCAGCGAGCAGGTCGACCAGCGCCCTGTCGTGCTCACGCGCCACGTACGCCGGAAGATCCGGCAGCCGGTTTTCACCGGCCGTGACGGCCCGGTGCACGTCCAGGTCGAACGGATGCCACTCGCTGATCGGCCGGGCGGGCGAGAGGGCGTTGTGCCGTATGTGCGCATACATGTGTACGCCGCCCGCGATCGACCCGGCCTGGACGACCGCGGCCGACTCGCCGGACATCTCGTTGCGCACAGAGTCGGACACGGGTCCGACGCTACGGAACCTCGTCGGACTTCACCACGGCCCGGCTCCACTGTCCGTCCCGCGGAGGTGACAGTGGGTGCCGAACCCCCGATCAGGTATCTCCAGTGGGACGGCAAGCCACCGAGACACGCGGTGTACACCGGCAGGCGGGGTGCGGCCCGCCGGATCGGGTCTTCCATGACGGTGCCGTGCTGTAGAATTGTCCGATGGCGCGAGCGGATAAGCCGCTGAACCCTGTGCCTGCCGATAACTTCGTCCAAGCAGGTAGAGGGCCTACGAAGCCCAAGTCCTCCAAACGCTCACGAGGCACGGCTACCGTCCGCCGCGGCATCGACCAGCACGGCATGATGACCGGCTGTGCTGCTCCGACTGGCCTACCTCGGCGTAACCAACGCGTTCGCCTTGCTGCGCCTGCTGCCCATGAGCGACCGGGACAAAGACACGGAAATTCTGGCGCTGCGCCACCAGATCATGGTCCTGGAACGCCAACTCGGAGAAGCCCGCCCACGGTTCTCCCCCGCCGACCGAGCGTTCCTCGCGGCACTGCTGCACCGACTCCCGGTCGATGCGCTTCGTCGGCTCCGGCTACTGGTACGCCCGGAGACGATTCTGCGGTGGCACCGGAACCTTCTCGCCCGCCGCCACGCAGCCAGCTCCCGTCCCAAGCGGCCCGGCCGACCGCGGACCATCCGCTCGATACGGCTCCTGGTGCTGCGCCTGGCACGGGAGAACGCCACCTGGGGCTACCGCCGCATCCACGGCGATCCTCGTCCTCGGCATCAAGGTCGCCGCCTCCACTGTGTGGCAGATCCTCCAGGACGCCGGAATCGACCCCGCTCCCGAGCGCACCTCGACGAGCTGGCCGGCCTTTCTCCGCTCACAAGCCAGCGCTCTACTGGCCTGCGACTTCTTCGAGACCTCCACGTTGAGCGGCACCCGCCTGTACGTGCTCGCGGTCATCGAACACGCCAGCCGCCGGATCCGCGTCCTCGGGGCCACCGCACACCTGACCACATCCTGGGTCACCCAAGCCGCCAGAAACCTCATCATGGACCTCGGAGACCAAGACCGACACGCGCGGTTCCTGATCCGCGACCGGGACGGCAAGTTCCCGGCACTGTTCGACGCCGTCCTCGCCGACGCGGGTATCCAGGTCGTTCTCAGTGGAGTGCGGATCCCGCGCATGAACGCGATCATGGAGCGCTGGATTCACAGCTGCCGCCATGAACTCCTCGACCGAACGCTGATCTGGAACCAGCAGCACCTGCTCCACGCGTTGCACGAGTACGAGCGGTTCTACAACACCCACCGGCCCCACCAAGGCATCGACAACGCTCGACCACTACAACCACTGCCACAGCCAGTCACCGATCAGGCGACCCTCACCCGCCTCGACATCCGCCGACGGCAACGACTGGGCGGAATCCTCAACGAGTACCACCACGCCGCCTGACCTGCACGGACGACATTTTCGGCAAGCACACGGTCCGTGCCTGGCTGCGGGATAACGCCGACCGAGTCGAGCTGCACCTGATGCCCGGCTACAGCCCCGAGCTGAACCCGGACGAGTTGCTCAACGCCGATTTCAAGCGCAACGTCAACGCCTCCCGCGCCCACAGCGTCGACCGACTCGCCTACGAGACCCGACGGTTCCTGCGCCGCCGCCAACGCCAGCCGGGCATCGTCCGCGGTTACTTCCAGGCTCGCCACGTCCGCTACGCCGTCATTTAGGCAACCGAACCCTTTCGGCTCAATACTTCGCCTGCGGGATCAACAGGAAAACCTGGATTCCCATCGACACCAACTACGACGGCGTGGCCGATGGTCACCTACCAAGCCCCTGCGTGACCGACTGACAAGCACCAGCTCTGGACCCTGTACCAGTCGAGGCCGAGCCCAGACGAGCGCCAGCTCACCACCACTCCGGCCTGCCGCCAGCGCTGGCGGCAGGCCCGGTAGTGCTGCCTCAAGCCGGTAGACCCCAGATCCGCAAGAGCCAGGATGCGGCACAGCACCAAGCCGAACGTCATCGAACAGCGGGCTACCGCCCTTCGCTGTAGAGCCGCCGCCGCAACTCGCGCGGACGGGCCAGCACATCGAGAAGGTAGAGGTAGCCCAGCAAATCCAAATCATCAGGCAGGTGGCCGGTGTGATGAGCCAGCAGCGCATTGGTCCGGTCGACGCGCGCTGACTTGTTCGTACCATGGCCATGCGTCGCATTGCGCAGAAGCGTCAGGTACTCCGCCGCAGCCTTCTCCGGCGCAAGCCGATCTATGCGGCCGCCGCTTCCTGCTAGTTCAACGTCCGCAGTACCCAGCTGCCGGCGGAGATAGAAGCCGTCTTGCACGCCTTCGAGGGCCTTCACGGCTCGCTCAGCAGCAGGAAGCAAGATCTCGGCAGCTTCTGTTGGGATGGTTTCCTTCAAGTGCTCCAATGTCTTGCGCGCGGAGCTGAGGTTGAAGAGCTTGCCCAGGTCTCCTCCCTTCAGCCGTGTCAGCGTGTCAAGCACCGTGAACAACAAGACCCGCCGCGCGTTGAGGTCGCGGTGCGATACCTGGAGCGAGGCGACGCAGCGAAACAGTTGCTCAGCGGTCAGCACAGCCTGCATCTGCCTAGGTGCGCTGTGGATACCTGCGGCGTCGGAGAAAACGGCCGGGTCGCTGACGACGCTGAACATCTCATCGAGCTGCGCCACCCACCAGTTGAGTGCGTCAGTAGCCGCATGCGGACCGGGCTTGGGAGTTCGCACCGTCATCAACGGCGCCTTGACAGGAAGGAGCTGCAGCAGCTCAGCCGCATCACCTTGGGTCCCCGACGCGGGCTGTCCCAAGCTGTAGGCGATCACTCCTATTTCGCGGTGCGTGGCGAGGCTCCAGATGGCCAGCGTCAGCGCGCCCCACAACGGACCGAGGTACGCATCAAGGACGTAGGTACCGTCATACAACTGCTCGGAGGCGCCAAAGAGCCTGTCGCCGCGCTGGCCCGGCTGATTGAGATGCTTAATGTCACCCGCACGAAGCCTTTCATCGTGCTCCATGCGCAGAAGGATGCTCACCATCTTCACGCGATGCAAAAGCGCCAGTGACCTCCGCACGAAATGTACACCGGCATGCTCGAATGGGCGAACCGAGTTGTCCTCCGCAAGTCGGATATCGGTCAAGCCCTCGAAGGCGATGCGGACCGCCTCGGGCAACTGTGCGCGTGGCATCACCTGAGTTTGGAGCGTCCAGAAGGCAAACAGGTCGACGGGGGCGTGAGTCAGTTCGGCCCGCTCGCCGCGCTTCTTAAGTTCAGCCTGAATGAGGCCTGCGTCATGGAGATAGTCCATGTCTGGTCCGCTGGCGGAGCCCGTCAACTGGTCGAACCGCGGCTGGCCATGGCCGGGACCGGCGAGGTGTTCGAGCTCTATTAGTCGAGGACGCTGGTTGCGGTACCGCTCTTGGGTTGTCAGCCGCCAGGTGCTGGTAGCGCGATCAACGGGCCGCGCCTCGAACCCTGCCTCTTCAAGAAACCGCGCTGGCGCCTTGCCCCGGAACCACGCTGGCACATGCAGCAAGGCGGAGGTAGGCACATCATCTGGGCTATCCACGACGGGATCGTACGGCCGCCAGGAGATGCCTACGTCATGGTTTTCGCGGCCGTACCTTCGTGCCTATCCACCACACCGCAGCGCAGCACCATGCAAGAGGTGTACTGCACTCTCACCTATCCGTCCCGGCAGCGAGTGTCTGTTGTCGGATCGCGAGATGACATGGCCGACATCTGAAGCAGCGAACAGCGGCGCACGCCGCATAGCCTGGGTGGCTCCCGTAAGTAGCCGTTTCCGAGCTACTGGGGTTGGGCGAGTCGGCGGCTGGTGATGCGGATCACGGACCAGCGGACCATGGCCTCGTGATAGTGGGGTAGGCGTTCGTAGTCGCGGACGCAGCGGCGGTGTCCGGTGATCCTGTGGGGTTCCACAACTCTGCACCTGAGCGCTGAGCTGCGGTGATCGTACATCACGTGCCGTAAGAGCATGATCGCGAGGTGTGGCGCTACGACTGCTGTACCTGATCTTCGTCCGGCTCGTCGGTTGGCTGGTCCTGCTCGGCCGGTCATCGACAGCCAAAGACGTGGAGCTGCTGGTGCTGCGGCATGAAGTCGCCGTACTACGCCGCATAGACCCCCGCCCATGGCTGGAGTGGGCCGATCAAGCCGAAATCGCAGCAGCCGCACCAGTTCGACCCCGTCCAGGTGGAACCGCATCACGTCGAGCAGGACCAGGTTTACATCCATGACCGCGTCGAGGCACGCCCGACCGGACCCGGTCACCGCCACGTCGAGCCCGGCGAACCGCGGTGTGCTCTCCGACAGTTCGCGGATCCGCATGTCGTCGTCCCCTATCAGGACCCGCGCACGCCCCACTTGCGTCGCGAGCCTGTGAGAGCCCCCGTGCTCAGCAGGTGAGCAGCTGAGACGGCGGGGTCGTGTGGTCGAGCCGTTTCACGTAGGCGTCCCCGCCAACGGCGGCGCGCTGTGCGCACGCGTCGTCCTGGGTGGCGAAGCTGCCGTAATACACCGCGTAGATGTCGGCCCCGTCGAGTTGCCTGCGCAGCGAGCCGCACCCGGTCGTCGGCGAGTGCAGGTACCGGGCGCCGGGGTGGTTGGCCATAAGTCGCTGCACGTCGGTACGGTATCGCGCCGGTTCGACGGCCGCCCCGACGAACGTGACGTAGGTGCCGTCACAGGTGGGCACGCTCATCGGCTCGGCCAGCCCGAGGTCCGCACCGGAAGGCGCCGCGACGGCCGGTGGCACGCTGACCGGCGGTGGTGAGGTTGTCGCCGGTGCTGCTGTTGTCGCCGACGAGGGCGTCAACGACGAGGGCGTCGGCGTCGACGACGTGGTGATCCCGGCGCCGCTCGCCGGGATGGATTGCTTCGTTCGCGTCCCGTCAGCGCTGGTCGCGGTCCCCGGCGTCGACCGTCCGGCGAGGTTGACCGTCGCGCTCACCGCGGCCGTCGCCAGCACGACTGCCACGGCCGCGACCAGCCACGGCGTCCGTCGAGGCCGTGCAACCGCGTGCACCAACGTCGGCGGGGGCGCGACCGGCGGCAGCGGGGCGGGCAGCGCATGTCCGGTGAGCGCCGCCCGCGCGGCGGCGGCCAGTGCGCCCGCGCTCGCGAAGCGGTCGGCCGGGTTCTTCGCCATCCCCCTCGCAATGACCGCGTCCAGGGCGGGCGGCAGCCCGGGTCGCACCGCGGCAAGCGAGGGTGGCGGCTGGTTCAGGTGCGCGCCGATCAGCGATGCGGCGGTGGTGCCGGGGAACGGTTTGCTGCCGGTCAGGCACTCGTGTAGCAGGCACGCCAGCGAGTAGACGTCCACCCGGTAATCGGTGGGGCCATCGCCGAACCGCTCCGGCGCCATGTAGTCCAGCGTGCCGATCGCGGCACCGGTCCCGGTCAGCCCCGTCGACGCGTCCAGCGCCCGCGCGATCCCGAAGTCCACCAGATACGCGAACCCGGCATCGGCGACGAGGACGTTGGACGGCTTCACATCCCGGTGCACCAGGTTCTGCGCGTGGGCGGCGCCGAGCGCCTGCCCGACCTGTTCGACGATCCCCACAGCCTCCCCGGGGTCGAGCGGGCCGCCGCCGCGCAACCGCGCGGCCAGATCCTGTCCGTCGACAAGCCGCATGTCGAGGTACAGCCGCCCGTCCAGCTCACCGTAGGCGTGAATCGGGATGATGTGCGGCTCCTGCAACCGCGCCACCGCGTGCGCCTCCCGCCGAAACCGCTCCCGGTACTCCTCGTCCTCCGCGAACCGCGCGGCGAGCAACTTCAGCGCGACCATCCGGTCGTGCCGGGTGTCATAGGCACGCACCACCTCACCCATCCCACCCCGCGCGATGAGCGACTCCACCCGATAAGGCCCATACTCCCAAACCACCGAACAACCCCTCCGGCCCTCATACCGCGCCCGACCACCCGCACGTCGGGCCACCCCACCCGTTCGTTACACAGGGACCGGCGCCAGGAACCCACCCACACCCGTGCTGTGCCGGTGCCCGCCTCGTCGTGGCGGAGTTGCCCGGCCGGATCGGATGACGCCCGCCGACGACCGGGTGTCCATGAGCCCTTTCCCACCTCACCCAGCCACAAGACGAAAGCGAGAAAGGCTCTAGTCAGCTCGGTGATGCGAACGGTGGAGCAGCGGATCCTGCGCAGCAGCCGCCAGGCATTGAGGGTGAAGACGACCCGTTCGCCCAGGGCGCGGGTGCGGACGTGGGAGCGGTTGAGCGCCTGCTGACCGGGTGAGAAGGTGTGCCACTTACCGCGACAGGGCACGCGGACCGGGCCGCGGTCGCTGGATGCCTTTCTATCTGGGCGTCCTGCCCAGCGGCGTATAGAGGGCATCAGACCGATGGCTAATGATCCACCGATCCGGAACGACTCAGATCGTGTGGTGAACACGTGCTCGTGGTGGTCCAAGGCGGTGTGGACGTCGGTGGCCGCCGAACTGCGGGATCATCTGGATGGTGGGCTCGGCGGGCTGCTCACCGAGGACGTGGTGCGGTTCGCCACCGCGCGGGCCCTGGTGGCCGCCGGTGTGGACGCGGCGATGTTGCGGGTCGAGGCGCCGCACCCGGCGTTGAAGGGTTCACGGGTCGATCTGGTGGTCGGGCGGCCTTCACCGGTGGCGTTGATCGAGTTGAAGTTCCCGCGGGAGCCGAACGAGGTGAACGCGGCGTGGACCATGGCCTTGGGCGAGGTTCTCAAGGACTTCTACCGGCTGGCCGCTTATCCCGGTGAGGTCGACCGGGTCTTCGTCTACGTCGAGAGCACCCGCCTGCGCGGGTACATGGCCGGTGTCGCGCGGCGCCACGGCGTCGACCTGGACGCCGACACGGTGGCACTCACCCCTGCCGCCGTCGCCGGACTGCCCGCCACGGCCCTGAGGATCATCGGCGCGGACCTGGCCCGCCACTCCGTCACGGCGACCCGTCTCGCGCTCATCCCCGTCGACGACACCCTGCGCCTGACCGTCTACCACGTCGACCCGCTCGCCACCGCGCAGACCGCGGACCTGCCCGAAGGCGATCCCGGGGTGAAGCGGCCTGTACCTGCGGTGGAGGTGACGCGGCAAGCGGCCGAGACGGTCACCGGAACCGACACGCCGCCCATCCGATCGACCGCCCGCGCCGTACGGGAGGGTGCGCGCAGGGAGATCCTCGATGCGGTCCAAGCCGTGTTGACCCGGTCCGGCGCGTCGACCTTCACGCTGGCCGAGGTGCTCGCCGAGATGGCCCGCCGGGGCACCGGTTACGCCGAGGGCACCATCCGCACCATGGTCACCTCGCACCTGTGCCGCAACGCCCCCGACCACGCCGCCACCACCTATGACGACCTGGAACGAGTTGATCGCGGCCGCTACCGACTGCTATCGGACTGAGCGGCACCCGCGGTCGGGAACGATTCGTACCCACCACGCGACACAGAAGCGCCCGAGTGCCCGACAGTGTGTCCACGATCCCGCATCCCCTGGAGGACTGATGCAGCCGCAGGCCCACGACAACACCTCGGTACTGGGTCGCCTGCTCGACGAGATCTCCTGGGAGGGCGCCAACGTCCGCAGCTACCGCGACGGGGGCCGCGGACGCGAGAACGTTTTGACCGCCGAGGTCCTCACCGCCCTGGACTTCCTCCCCCGCCGCGCCTTCCTCGGCGCCGTGCTGGACAACGCCCACGGCGCCGACCACGCCCGCCACACCCTGTCCCGACAGATCGAGGACGCCCAGGTGGTCTTCCTGCCCGACGAGATCGTCCTCAACCCCGACGGACGCTCCCGCGGCGACCGACTGATCGTCCAACCCGACGCCGCCATCACCACCCCCACCGCCCACGCCCTGATCGAGGCCAAGAAAATCGGACGCAGCTCCTTCCAACCCCAGCAGCTGGCCCGCGAATACCTCGCCGTCACCCGACAGGCCGGTGACCGGACACCGCTGCTGCTGCTCATCCTCGGCACCCCACCACCCGTGGCCGTCACCGGACACGGCCGCCTGCCCATCCACGACGCGATCGCACACCACCTGCCCACCGTCCACACCCTCGCACATCACCCCAGCCCCGTGGACGAACTGACCGCCCGCATCCCCGACGTCTGTGCCTGGACCACCTGGCACGACCTCGCCCACACCGTGCTCACTCAACACGCCCACACCACGAACACCGACCCCTCGACCACCGCGGCCATCACCCGACTGGTCACCTCCATCACCCACGCCGTCGCCCGCCACTCCTGACACAATCGCTCGACCGGCAGGAATGCCCTTCGGTCGGCACGACATCGCTCTACGACCTCACGGAAGTACGCCAGCCCACGACCTCGGGCAACACTGCAGCCGGTGAGTACGGAATGCGCCGACGCACCTGCCGCCACGCAGCGTGGTTCCTCGAAAGGGCGGGGACAGCCTTCGCAACCGGGACTACCGGTACCGCCAGCTGCACGACACCGCGCTGTAAACCTTTGACTGCGTGCAAAAACACCTCGAACGGCAACATCCAAGCAAAGCTGTAGAGTCATATAGGACACCGTAAGTCGCCTTCAGCAGAGCCTGAAGAGTCGACCACTTGACCAACCGATATGTTGCGGACTCCCCCCAGAATTGCCCAAATCATGACCCGACCTGCGGAAACACTAAAACTGCAGGTGGCGACGGTGCAGTTGAATGCACTTCATCACGGTTCGCTCCGGTTTATTCTCCTTGAATCCTCCCAATCGCCTCTCATCTTCCTTCCGCGGCAGGCTTATGCCGACGGCATCAGCCGTCGAACACATGTACGCAAATCAAGTGACCAGAGTTGTCACCGGTACCGAGAGTGCTACGACCACGATATCTTCCCCACCAATACGGTTTGATCAACAGGCTCAGCACTGCGGCGGCCAACGCGCAGGTCAGACCAAGGATGCCGACTTTTGACACCCCGCAGGTCGTGAGGGGTACCGGGCGGTGGTGGCCGAACGGGCGGCGGCGGGGTCGCGGGCCCGGCCGAAGGTCCTGGCGGTCGACCGGGACCCCGCAGTGCGTGCCTGGGTGCTCGGATTGTTGTGAATCGGCTGGTCACCGGCCTCGATCGCGGGCCGGTTGGCACGTGATCACGACCGGCGGCAGGCTGATCGGGTGAGTCACGAGGCCATCTACCAGTGGGTCTACGCCCAGCCCGTCGCCACGTTGCGCCAGGAACTGGTCGCACTGCGCACCGGGCGCACCCGAAGGAGCGGGCCGCGTCCGGCACGGCGCATCCGCGAGCCCCGCTACCTCGACCAACCTCCGCCGAGGCCGAGGGCCGGGCGGTGCCCGGTCACTGGGAGGGCGACATCGTCGTGGGCAAGGGCGGCAGGACTGCCGTGGCCACTCTGGTCGAGCGGACCAGCCGGTTCCTCGTCCCGAATCCGCTGACCGGGCGCGACTCCCTGACCGTGACCCAGGCGATTATCTCCGCGGTCGGCCCGCTCCCGGCCTCGATCACACGGTCGCCGACCTGGGACTGCGGCTCCGTGATGGCCCTGCACAAGGATGTCACCGCCACCGGGCTGCCGGTGTTCTTCGCACCCGCATTCCCCGTGGGAATGCGGCGGCAACGAGAACCTCAACCGGATCGTCCGCAAGTACCTGCCCAAGGGCATCGAGATCACCAGCGACCCGCACTACCTGGCCGCCATCGCCGTCAAGATCAACGACCAACCCCGTAAAATCTACGACTAGCGCAAACCCAGCGAGGCATTCACCGAACTACTCGAACTGGATGCTTCCACCGCCTGAACTCGTCTTACCCACGGCGAAGGGACCATCTGAGCTGGCTCAACTGCCCATCGGGTGTCGGGCGCTACAAACGATGGTTGCGAGTGTCTCAGCGGCGAACCCCACACCGTAACCGGAAACCGACCACCAGCCACGCGGCTCCACATCAGCGTCCTGGCCTCATACAATTAGTCCCCCCATTCCTCCCAGACGTAAAGCTTCCTAGGCTTTTCCTTCCAAGATTGCCGAAACCGGCCAGGTGAGGTGACGGCAAGGAAGAAGAGGATCAGGTATCCAACGAGAACTGCCAGCACGACCCAATAGGACCACACCACCTCAGTCGTGTACTGCGGGTCGCCTTCGTTATACCCAATCAGCGCGCCCAGACCTGCAAAAATAAGTAACGCAGCACTAAGAAAACCCGGGATCGATACTGCGAACAGCGGCCATGGTGACCATTTCTGCACCGCCACCACGTGCGCCAGTATCACAACCAGGACCGAAATAATGAAATACACCTCCGTGAACGGATCCCAGTGAGCAGTGGCAGGAACATTTCCCCAGTTTACGTAGTCCGGCAGCGGCACACCCTCACGCAACCCAAGCAAGACTCCCATCTCGACAGCTACTAGATGACCAACGATCAAGTATAAAGATTGTGAGACGACTACAATGACCGCATTCAACGCCACTCTAGTTTTTCGCGGCATATCGACGGTTCTGAACCGACCGTAGGCCTGCCCCGCCCCAGCGGCGACACTGCGCAGAACTTTCCACCAACTCGAAAGAAATACAAGAATAACAAACAGTAGAACGACTAGGCTTTCTTTGCCGAATAATTGCTCCAGCAAGTTCTGTACAACGTCGTCGGGGGCAGGAAGATCCGGGGCTTCCATGACAATACTTCTTTCATGAAGATATTCAGCAAATGGCGAGTCAAGTAGCGGAATCCACCGCTTCCAGAAGTCCGTCGAATACCTTGCCAGCCCTCTCCGGTAATTGATCCACTAAGGCCTGCCGTTGATGCAGGCGACAATAGCGACGAGCGGCAGCCGACAGAAGTGATATCGACTCGTTTGCGCGAGACTCGCGCACAATTCGATTAAGACTCTCGTTGCCGCCACGAGCGCGGACGAGTGGGCAAAGAAACCGAAAAGTCGGAAATGGTCGCCTACTTTTATAGAGCCATATCGTAGTTATTACCACCAGGTCAAGTGACCACTTCCTTACCTTCAGCAGCACCATCGCTACAGCAGTCCGCTCATAGGGTTGAACCTAACCAAGTCCCCAGAGTGGTCGACCGCAGCCATCGAAGAAGAGGATTACCAGCCCGCTATGAGCACTTGCAAGTCAAGGAGAAGGCGTAAGCACAGGCTTGTCCCGATAGGCCCGAATATATGCCGCGATTGCCACCAGCAACAGTAATGCGTAAGCGGCCGCTGAGCCGTACAACGTCGACCCTGTTTTCACATGAGCCACTAGCATGTAGGTGGTATAGAGGCCCACTAACACCCACGGCACAAGGTAGACGACGCCCAATAGAATCCGGTACGGCCATGGCGCAACACTTGGGTTAACAATATACTCCCCCGCCCGTGAACCAATCCGATCTCGGGCGTCCGGAGCGATGCCCGTCTGCTCGAACAGCACGTTCTCGACAGCCATCGCGGACGCCCCTCGTCTGCCCTGCAAAGCCACTAATAACGTGCTGTAGAGCATGCCGATCCACAACGGGATGGGTACCAGCGCCGCTCCCAGTTGCGGCAACTGGGGCACCTTGTCCAGGAATGCCACCGACGCCGCCGCATATGCCAAGACCGCACCAAGGAGTGCAATATTGATGTTGAGCAGGGTGACGTTCTCCGACCGCTCCGCCTGGTACATCGATCCCAACGCGGCGACCTCGGTCGCGTTGCCGTGGCTGTCACCTGGTTCCGCCATGATTTCACCTTCTCGTGTCGTTGCAGGTGGTGTTACCGGGATCGCTGCCCGATTACCTCCGCTCGGCAGGCGGATTTCCACGGTCGTGCCGCTGCCGGGGTGGCTGTCGATTGAGACAGTGCCGCCCTTCTCAGCCAATCCGGCCGACATGGAGTAGGACAGGCCCGTGCCGAGCGGAGTGATGTCCTGGTCGAAGCCGGAGCCGTGGTCGGTCACGGTCACGACTAGTTCTCCGTCCTCTTCTCCGGTGGCGACGACCCACGCCTGGGTCGTGCCAGCGTGTTTCGCGACGTTGTTGAGCGCTTCGGTGACCGCGTGGGTGACAGCGTTGACCGCGTCGGCCTCCAGCCCGGCGGGCAGCCCGTCCGAGCTGTAGTGGACGTCCAGGTCGTGTGCGCCCTGCAAGAAGACCGCCTCGGCCAGCGCCGAGTCGAGCTCGGGTGCCGCGTCGGAGGTGATGGAGGCGACGACCGAGCGGAGGTAGCGGGCGTCACGCTCGCACTTGGCCCGAACCCGCGGTGACAGGTCTTCCTGACGGGACAGGATGGTCAGCGTGGTCAGCACATTCGTGTGCAGCAGGTCGTATTGGCGGATGCGTTCCCGCGCGCGTGCTTCAGCTTCCCGAGCCCGTAAGGCATCCTCCGCTTCGGCATCGGCCCGGCGGGCGGTGTCGACTAGCTTGGCGGCCACGAGACCCGCCGCGACGGTGAACACCACTAGCTGGCCGGTGACCCCGAGCAGCGTGCCAGCTTCCTCGAAGCCCCGATCGCGCAGTCCGGTCACCAGGTAGGCCCCGCCCAGGGCCGCCACGGCGCCCGTACCCCACCGGTAGCCGCCGTAGACCTGCGCCAGCACGGCCACGCCGGTGGCGGGTGCGGGTGTCCAGTTCTGCCAGGTCGCCACCGCCTCGGCCGGCAGGACGAAGCCGACCAATAGCTCAGCCGTCGTCATCACGGCAACGGCGGCGGCGATCGGGAATGCGCCGACCTCGGGACGTCCGCGCAACCACCATAGAAACCCTGTGGCCCAGAACAGGTAGACCACATAGCTCGCCACGGCAGAGAAGGGGGCATGCGAGGATTCCGATTCCGACCAGAACAGGAGCAGCCCCCACGGCAGGACCTGAGCCGTCCAGAGCAGGGTCAACGCGCGTAACAACCAGGCTCTGACCTGGCTCTCGACTCCTCGGGTGTGCATGGTGACAAGCCTGCACGCCTCGTGGTCAGTTCCGCGACGATGATTTCATCGTCATCTCACAGATCGTCGCCGTCCTCCCGAAGTCGCTCCTGGAGGTCGGCCACGGTGCTGAAGTGCCTGCCCGCCGCGCGGTACTTGTCCTTGGCCCGGTTCAGGTAGCCGTAGGCGGTGCTTTCCGTGACACCCAACCGCTCCGCGATGACCTTCATGGGCACAGCTCGACCACGAAGCTTGACCACCTCGGCTTCTTGGACGGACAGTTTAGGACGATCAGGAGTACGGTCGCGGCTGATCGCGAACGCCAACTCCTGGTCGAGCGTGTACCGGCCAGCAACGATGTCGCGGATCGCACGGACCAGAGAATCCACGTCGCCGTCCTTGACGTGGTAGCCGACCGCGCCCGCCCTGACCGCGTCCACCTTGTAGCGCTGCCGGGCGTGCACCGACAGCAGCAACACCCTGTCCCCGCGGCGCACGAGGCGGTCGATGTTGTCGACGAACCGCGTCCCGTTCCCGAGTTGGAGATCCAACAGCACGACGTCATCGGACGGACTGAGGGCCAGGTACCCCGCCACCCCGGTGGCGACGTTCCCTACTTCGATGTCCGGCGCCCGACCAGACAGCCAAGCACCAGCGCTGCCCAGGACCATCGGATCATTGTCGATCAACCCGACCCGGATCACCCCGGACTCCGGCGAGGCGGTCGGACCGATACCCGCGGTCCCGGATGATAAGGGCGTCGTATCCATGCCTACTTCTACCGCAAGCACACCGACTGCTGCCGGAGGCCGAGCACGACACGATCATGCACCACCCACTCGCCGTCCGCCCTCGCCCCGACAACACATCGCTGCCGTCAACCTGCCCGAGGTTATCCCCCTCGGACCCAAGCGGCGCGCCCACGCTGGCGCGCACTGGTCGGACTGGGCCGCAACACTCAAGTTGCCCACCGCCGAGCCCGGCCTGGTGCCACGCTCGGCCCTGCCCCTCAGGGCCTGGTCCGCCACGACACCGGCGTGATCATGGCCGTTGCCATCGCCTCCTGCCCGAGGAACTGGGGCGCGTCCGCAACCGGGACTACCGGTCTGCTGGCTGCGCGACGGCACGCTGTGACCCCGGCCGACCTCCCGAGAAGCACCTCGAATGGCAACATCCAAGCAGAGCGATAGAGTCAGACAGCACACCGCAAGTCGCCTTCAGTCGAGCCTGAAGAGACGACCACTTGACCAACCGATATGTTGTCGACTCAACCCCCAGAATTGCCCAAATCATGCCCTGACCTGCGAAAACTTTAAATCAGCAGGTGGCGACGATGCAGTTGAATGCACTTCATCGCGGTTCACTTCGGTTCATTCTCCTTGAATCCTCCCGATCGCCTCCCATCTTCCTCCCACCGCAGGCTCATGTCGACCGCAACAGCCGTCGAACACATGTGCGCAAATCAAGTGACCAGCGCGTCCATAGACAGCGGCACTGCTGTAGCCGCAACAGTTTGTGCCACCGACGCAACTTGACCGTCAGGGCGTAGCCATGACTCTTGAAGCCGCAGGTCAAAGCCGCCACGTCACCTTCGCGCTCTGGTAGACCCGCTGGTGCGATGACTTAACAGCTGGAGATCCCACGGACGGCGAACTGACAGCTTGTTGCGGATCTCGATCGGCCCGCCCGAAAACCACGTTCGGTAGGCGGGGCCGGCCCAGCGACCCACCCCGCCCCTCATCGTTCACTCCTCCGAGACCGCCTTGGCCTCCCGCCTGGACCGCGCCAGCCGGGCTGCAACGATCCTGCCCACGGCGTTGATCACCGCAGCAACAACGCCCGCACCGGCGGAGATGATCACGACTAACAGTTCCAAAGGCATACCGGACTCCCGTCCCTGCTCAGATGACCCCTCAAACTTCAAGCGAAGTCGGGAACCACGCGGAGACGGTGGCGATTCGCCAGTGGAGACAGCACTCGGCAGGGAGACACCTCAACCCGCGCCAATCACAGACCGCTGCTCCCCACCGCGACCACCGGGGGGAAGCCCGCTACCCCACCAACAGGCCACCGACGGACAAGGTTCCCGACCAGCCATCCGAGACGTCGGGAACACGACCACGACCCTGTCCTCACCCGCATCCTCGGCGGTCTGATGGACGAGTACGGACACGTCACTTGACCAGCAGCGATGACTTGTCGAGCGGCACACGATCTTGCTTCCGCGCACGCGCGGAGTGTTCCCTCCTACGCCACCGGATCTTCCTCGGGTTACATCACCGAAAGTACGCCAGAGCCGCTCGTCTTACAGTCCCCGCTCAGGCTCGCTTCTGGAGCTTGGTCCAACCGTCGTCTCCGTTGGGCGGGTTCTGGTGCCACGCCGGTGGCCATGTGGTCGTCTTGTTGGTACGAGTGGTGGCGTCATCGAGGTCGATGCCCTCGGGTGCCTCGACGTCGGCGAAGGACACGTTGCCGTGGAAGGTGGCGGAGCGGAAGTTGGCCCGGTACCGGAAACTGGCGCGGTCAAGGATTACGTCGCCGTGGAAGGTGGCTCCACGTAGCCAGGTAGGGCCGGTGAAGACCGCGTCGGCGAACGAGGCGTTACCCATGATCGTCACGCTGGCCATGCGGGTGTTGGGGTGGATGCGGCAGCCTTCGAAATTGGGGTTGATGAGGGTGGCGTTGCCGAGGTAGATGTCCAGGTCGTCGCCCCAGTAGTCCGGTACGGGCTGACCTTCGACCGCCGGTGGGCGGTGGATGTGCGCGCGGAGGAGGCTCTGGACGGCGTAGCGGACCTCGATCTCCTGTCGACGTTCCCGTCGGTCCTGTTCCCCGATCGGTTCGGCGCCCGCTTCCAGTTGTCGCGGTGTGGGGCGTTCGTCGGGGTCGAGGTAGGGCATGCGCAGATAGGAGCAGAACACGCTGACCACCGGGCGGCGCTGGTCGGGGTGGTCCTGGGCGAGCCGTTCCAGGGCATAGAGGGCGGCCATCCGAACCGCGGCCTGGTCGGACCCGAGCATCTCGGATGCCTTGGTGTACAGGTCGGTCACCCGGCGCTGCTCGTTGTCGTGGCGGGTGTCGGCGGCGACCTGTTCCGTGGAGCGCTGCCGGCGCCACGCCAGGTAGAGCGCAACGGCCCCACCACACGCTGCGGCGACGCTCAATCCGATCTTGACCGCATCCAGTCTCGCGACGCTCAGATCGCGACCGGTCAATCCAGAGGTCCCGACGAACCACAACACCGCGGTCAGCAGCGCCGCGACACCGACGATGACGACAGCGCTCCACACCAACGCTCGACGGGGTAAGACATCCGAGGTTCGGTCGACCATCTCTCATTGATAGCGCAGCACCCACACCACGCACGCCAGCACCGCACCGTGGATCAACGATCCGGTGCGGTTGCTACCAGGCACCTCAAGACGCGCCGAACCCTCCGAATCGGCGGATGAGCCCGAGAGAGCGGTCCAGGATGAGCAGGTGAACTCGAGGATCTGAGCACCGACAGGCCCAACGAGGTGGCCTGCTACCTCGCCGCAGGTGAGGCCGCCCGCCGTACCCTCCACCCAATCGCGCTGCGAGAGGACGGACGACGATGGCTGCTGATCGTCAACGGGCAGCATGCGCGGGTCTTCGCCCGTCGCACCGCCGCAGCCCGGCCGATGCGCCGCGGTACCGGGCAGGACACAGCCGACGCCCACTCCCTGATCTTCGTCGACCTCTCCGAACCCACACCGCGCTTCTGCATCACCCCACCCGACGTGAGCGCCGGTCAGGTCGAGCAGTGGCCCGACCGGTGGGACCGCTTCGACACCTGCACAAATCAAGTGACTGGAGTTGTCACCGGCACCGAGAGTGCTGCGACCACGACATCTCCCCACTGACGCGGGTTCAACAAGTCCAGCACTGCGGCGCCAACTCGTAGATCAGACCACGTAGCCGACTTTTGGTATCTCAGACGTCGTCAGAGATGTCCAGGTGACCGTGCGCGGGGTCGAACACAGCGATCTGCCGCTGGTCGTAGGGGACGCCGGGTGGCAGGGACGCGAAGTGCCAGTGGACGTGTGGGGTTCCAGAACTCTGCACTGAGGCTCTGAGCTGCGGTGATCGTGCAGAAGTAGCTGTAGGAGCATGATCGTGGGGCGTGGCGCTACGACTGCTGTACCTGGTCTTCATCCGACTCGGTGACTGGCTGGTCCTGCTCGGCCGGTCATCGGCGGCCAAGGACGTGGAGCTGCTGGTGCTACGGCACGAAGTCGCCGTACTGCGCCGCACCAACCCCCGCCCGCGGCTGGAGTGGGCCGATCGCGCGGTGCTCGCCGCGTTGGTGCGCCGACTCCCCCGACTGCTGCGCGAGCACCGATTGGTGACGCCAGGCACTCTTCTTCGATGGCACCGGCGCCTGGTCGCGAAGAAGTGGACCTATCCCCACCGCACGGGCCGCCCGCCTGTCGACGACATCATCGCGGCATTGATCGAGCGTATGGGCCGAGAGAACGCCGGCTGGGGCTACCGCCGGATCCAGGGCGAGCTGCTCAAGTTCGGCCACCGGGTAGCCGCGTCAACGGTTCGCCGCGTGCTCAAGCGCCTGCGCATCCCGCCCGTGCCCCGGCGGGACACCGACACCTCCTGGCGACGGTTCCTGCGCGCGCAAGCCGCGAGCCTGATGGCCTGCGACTTCTTTCACGTCGACTGCGCCGTCACCCTCAAACGCGTGTACGTCTTCTTCGTGATGGAGGTCGCCACCCGCTACGTGCACATCCTCGGCACCACCACGAACCCGGACGGCCCCTGGACCACCCAACAAGCCCGCAACCTACTCATGGACCTCGGCGACCGGACAGACGACTTCCGGTTCCTGATCCGCGACCGGGCCGGCCAGTTCACCGCCTCGTTCGACGCGGTCCTCTCCGGCATAGGTGTCCACGTCGTGAAGATTCCGCCACGGTGTCCACGAGCCAACGCCCACGCCGAACGGTTCGTCGGAACAGTCAGGCGAGAAGTCACCGACCGCCTGCTCATCCTCAACGAACACCACCTGAGGACGGTGCTGAACCGCTACGCGACCCACTACAACCACCGACGACCCCACAGAGCACTGCAACTCGCACCACCACGACCAGACCCGCCGATCGCAGAGCACGGCTACACCTCGATACGCCGCCGACCAGTCCTCGGCGGCCTGATCAACGAGTACGAACCCACAGCCGCCTAACCACAGGTCAGACCCCGTGGCCGACTATTGGCACCCCACAAGTCATGCAGCGTGCATGACTAGCCAGCACCGCGTGGCGCGCTTTGGGCCATTACGCGAACCGATGAGTGATGCGCAGCTCGGCAGTCCCGATACCTGGTTGCCAGCACAGCAAAACGCACGAGCCCAGCGTTGCCTACCGGCGGCGTCGTCCGGCACGTAGCAACGACTGCGCACGAGCGCCGAGCTCGTCGATATCGGCACCCCACAACGGCGGCTGTCCATCACCATCACAGCACGCTGGTTTGAGCCGAGGTTGCTCCGGCACCACAACGCGAAACATCCTGTACACCTCGTCATAGACGTTCGCGCTGGATCGGTTGTCGTGCTCGGCAACCGTCACGACTACCGCACTGCTCGGACTCTCAAAAGCCACGAGGACGCGCCAGCGATTCCGCAGGTGCGATACACACAAACGCTCAACCATCTCGCCGGAAAGCCGGTACTGCAGCGCACGGCACCCCTCGGCCTTCACCCGCGCGAGCCACGCAAGCCACGCGTCACGATCTTTCCCGCGCAGCGCGTTGATCTGTCTGCTGGCAAGAGGAAGGGCCTCAACGCGGCATGGCATCGGCACATCCTGCCAGTACCGTGCCAGCACCGGCCAGCAACACCACCTCTTAGGCGGAACTACAGCTCGACGCGCTCCGCACCCTCACGCAGTTGCTTCAAGCCTTCCTGCACGTCGCTGCTTGCTAGCAGATCCCGGTCCTCCATCGCCCACCGCAGGTGCCGGAAGAACTCGACGTTGTCCTTGCCAGCCTTGCGCAAGTCCTGCACCAAATGCAGCACTTCGTGCAGGTGCACCGCATCGACGTGCAGAACCCGGCTCCACTGAACCTTGACCTCGTGCAGCATCCCCAGCCGAGCCCACTTACGCACAGTCGGTGTGGAGATGTTGAGCAGCTCGGCCGCAACACTCGCCCGAACAGGGGGGAGCGTGCCCAGGAACGACTTCGCTACCGCACGTAGCCTTGTCTGGTCCTCCTCAGCAGGAAGACCGGAGGCAACATCCTCGATCTCCTCGACAGCGTCGAACGTCGTGGCGACCTGCTCGCGCTGACGCTCCACGACGGCAGTGATGCCCATCGCGCACCTCCTCGATCCACCTGTACCTTTTCGATTCTACGTGCCCAAATCGGAAGGGTACAGTGTGATGGTGGCCAAAGCGACGGATTCACCAGGTTGGCGCAGGTACACGCCTCGTGCAGCCTGCTGTGGCTCCGTCGCGTAGCCGACATGCAGGCTGACGTTGGCCAGCTGTGCCTCGACAGTGATGTTTCGGCACTCGGTCGGGTGCGTCGGCCAGCGCGATCATGATCCAGTAGGTCCGCGGCGACTGCGCTGCGCTACAGACTGAGCGGCGATCAGTGCACATCGAGGACGCGCCGAGCACTCCTCAAGCTCGATGGCCGCTCTCCATTGGCATGCAGACTGCACGAGCGATCCCTGCCATCATGACCAGGCGTTGAACTACCGCAGGGACGCTGACGCGCGATGCGCAGCGCGGCGGTCTCAACACCGCCCTGTGGGGTGTCAGAACTCTGCACTGGCATGCTGAGCTGCGACGATCGCGCACGCTGGACCTCCAGGGCACGATCGTGAGGTGTGGCGTTACGACTGCTCTACCTGATCTTCGTCCGAGTCGGTGACTGGCTGGTTCTGCTCAGCCAGTCCTCCGCGGCCAAGGACGTGGAGCTGCTGGTACTGCGGCACCACGTCACCATACTGCGTCGGACCAACCCCGCCCACGCCTGGAGTGGGCTGACCTGCCGAACTCGCCGCATTGGTGCACCGACTCCCCCGACGGCCGCGCGAGCACCGGTTGGTGGCACCGGACACCATCCTGCGATGGCACCGACGCCTGGTCGTCGACGATGTGGACCTTGTGTCTGCCGATAACTCCATCCATGCAGGTTGAAGCCGTACATAGCGTGAGGGACCGAGGTGCTCGTGAGTGCGACTGCAGGCCCACAGCGTCCTCGGCTGACGCGGCATGATGACCAACTGTGCTGCTCCGACTGGCCTACCCCGGTGTGACCAACACGTTCGCGTTGCTGCGCCTGCTGCCCATGAGCGACCGGGACAAGGACACAGAGATCCTGGCGCTGCGCCACCAGATCGTAGTCCTGGAACGCCAACCCAGAGACGCCCGCCCACGGTTCTCCCCCCGCCGACCCGGCCTTCCTCGCGGCACTGCCGCACCGACTCCCGATGCAAGCGCTTCGTCGGCTCCGACTACTGGTACGCCCGGAAACGGTGCTCCGATGGCACCGAGACTTCCTCGCCCACCGCCACGCAGCCAAATCCCGCCCCAAACGGCCCGGCCGACCACGGACCATCCGCTCGATCCGCCTCCTGGGGCTACGCCTGGCACGAGAGAATCCGACCCGGGGCTACCGCCGCACCCTCTGCCACCCGAAAAGTCATCGTCACAGGTCACTGGCGTGAGCTGGGTTACGGGGTGACCACGAGAGAGCTGGTGCGGTTGCTGCGTGAGTGCGAGGGCCTGCGCATCGTGGGCGCCTCGGAGCCGATAGTGCTGCGTTCGCCGGGCGTGGACTGGCAGATCACCTCCGACGGCCAGCAGGAGACCGCCACCGCGGTGGTCCACCCGCGCGAGGACGCGGCGATCCCGCCGGGGTCCGCGCTGCGGCACCGACGACCTGTCCGAGGCCACCCTGGGCGAGCCGGAGCGGCGCGTCCGCGCCGGTGCGTTCTACTCGGATTGGCCAGCTACGCTCAAGTTGCCTGCGGTCGAGCTGGTGCTGCTCTCCGCACTCCCCCTCAAGGACTTGGCGCACCACGACACCGACGTGATCATGGTCGTCGCCACCACCTCGCTACCCGAGGAACTGGGCGGCATCCGCAACTGGGACTACCGGTACCGCTGGCTGCGCGACGCCGCGCTGCACCCTCGACTGTCTGCAAGAAGCACCTCGAACGGCAACATCTGAGCAAAGCGATAGAGTCATACAGCATACCGCGAGTCGCCTTCAGCCCAGCTTGAAGAGGCGACCACTTGACCAACCGATATGTTGCGGACTCCTCCCCCAGAATTGCCCAAATCATGACCTGACCTGCGAAAACACTAAATCAGCAGGTGACGACGGTGCAGTTGAATGCACTTCATTGAGGTTCACTCCGGTTCATTCTCCTTGAATCCTCCCAATCACCTCCCATCTTCCTCCCAGCGCGGGCTTGTGTCGACCGGAGCAGTCGTCGAACACATGTGCGTTCGTCAAGTGACCAGACTCCACCGGGATTGAGCACTTCGGCGATACGACCATGCCCGTCGCGCCGCCCGCAGATGGAGTGACCACACCGTCCCGGCCCCGCGGCACCGGGGTACACGCTGCGCAACCCGCCTGCCGCACTCACCCGTGGACTTGACGACCGCTTCCCGCACCTGGCGGGCACCAGCCTGACGAGATGGCCGCCCGAACCACCCCACCGGAGCACCGGGATGCGTTCCGGCAGCCACCCCACCAGAACGCGGCCTACCGAGTGGCCTGGGCTGGCGACGTCCTGTCCGACCGCGACGACGCAGCGACGGATCAACTGTCCCCGCACCCGCCGTCCGACCGGCGCAACAGCGCCGCCGCCTACGACGACGGTCTGGCGACATTCTCAACAAATACCGCCATGCCGCCTAACCTTCGCGGAGGACATATTCGGCAAGCACAACGTCACGGAGCACATCGCCGACGTTTGGGTAACCGCGGTGGGCAGTGGCCGGTACGGGTGGTCGACGTGAGCGGCCCCGCCGACCTCCTGTCGGCGATGAGCCTGCTCGCGCGACGCCCACGAGCGGGGAGCACAAGAGCGGGTTGTGGCCGAGGTCTACCGGTTCCTGCGGGACGTCCCACCCACCGACGCCTACCCGAGCACAATCCTGGAACGGGCCATCGGCCTTGCCTGCCTGGGCGACTGGGCCCCGCTGCTCGACGCGCTGCGCGACGGCGACGACTGCGGCGCTGCGGCAGCCCACAACGCAGTGACCCTCATACAATTAGCTCAGGTGGGTGAATCCGTTGGCGTTACCTCAATGGTCGACGGCGCGAATGCCACGCTGGTGTCTCCGCTCGCGGAGACGATAGGAGGTGTGTCGGTGGTGGTATCCGAACCGGAATATTCCACCCCCGAAAGTATCGCCGTGGGCAAGTACGAGGACGTGCCGCGGGTGCGCAACGCGGTGTCCGGGCCTGTTGGTGGTGTGGCGCAGGCTGGCGTCGTGCACGGTGACGTGAACCTCAGTCTTCTGTCATCACCGCCCGTGTCGGTGGTACCACGTCAGCTGCCCGCCGCGCGGGAGTTGTTCACCGGCCGCGTCACGGAGTTGGACGAGTTGGACCGCATCCTGGCCGCTGCCGACTCGAGTGTCGGTATGTCGGCGACGGCAGTGATCTCGGCGATCGGCGGGGCCGGAGGGGTCGGCAAGACCTGGCTGGCTCTCGCATGGGCGCACCGGCACGTTGAGCGGTTCCCCGACGGACAACTGTTCATCGACTTGCGTGGCTTCAGCCCTATGGACGAGCCGGTGGCACCAGCGGAAGCGCTGCGCGGATTCCTCACCTCTCTGGGAGCAGACCGCAAAGACCTGCCCACCGACTTGGGTGCCCTGGCAGGGCTGTACCGCAGCTTGGTCACCGACAAGCGGATGCTGGTCGTGTTGGACAACGCGGCCACCACTGAGCAGGTTGTGCCACTGCTGCCCGGTACGGGCTCGTGCACCGTGTTGGTGACCAGCCGTCATCGGCTCACCGGGCTGGTCGTCAACCATGGAGCGCGCCCCGTGTCCTTGGGCGTCCTGAGCGATGTCGAGGCCCACGCCCTGCTGACCGCCTCGCTGGGCGTCGAGCGCATCGTGGGTGAAGAACACGCGGTGGCCACTCTCATCCGGTTGTGCGGCGGATTTCCCCTGGCGTTGGGGGTGATCGCCGCCCGTGCCCGCATTCGGCCACATCAACCCCTGGACGAGCTTGCGGCTGAGCTGCGTGAATTCGGTCTGGATGCGTTGGATGACGACGATCCCGCCGCGAGCCTGCCCGCGGTGCTGTCCTGGTCGCTGCGCCATCTGACCTCCGAACAGAGTGTGGTGTTCGGGTTGCTGGGTATCGCACCCGGATCGGACCTCAGCCTGCCGGCCGCGGTGAGCCTTACGGGCCTTTCCCCCGCGCGTACCCGCAAGGTTCTGCACGCTCTGGAAAACGCCTCATTGATCAACCGCAACGCTGGAGGCCGTTGTACAATGCACGACCTCATCCGGAGTTACGCAGCGACCACTGCCCACCACGATCTGGCCGAATCAGTGAGGACGGCGTCACTGCGCCGATTGCTCGACTACTACCTGCACTGCGCGGACCTGGCCGACGGGCAGCTGCCCGTGGCGCGGGGCAACAGCGTGCGGGTGGCGCCCGAGCACCAGCCCGCCGAGGTGCCGAAGCTGACCGGCTCGGCCGAGGCGGTGGCCTGGCTGGAGGCCGAGCAGGTCAACGTCATCGCCGCCGCCGAGCTGGCCGCCGAGGGCGCGGACCGGGCATGGCTGGTGCACGCGTGGCAGCTGCCCTACACGCTGTCGCGGTTCTTCTGGCTGCGGGCCGACCGGTCGACGTGGCTGCGCACCACCGAGACCGCGCTGAAGGCCGCCACCGAGCTGGGCGACCCCGAGGCGAAGTTCGTGATGCTGTTCAACTCCGGGATCGCGCTGGCGCAGTTCGGGCGGGTGGACGAGTCGCTGGCCCGGCACCGAGAGGCGCTGGAGGTGGCGCGCGCGTCGGGTGACGCGAACGCGCAGGCGCGGGCGCTGACCACGGTCGCGGACATGCTCCAGGGCCTAGGCCGGGTGGACGAGTCGGAGGCGTCCTACCGGGAGGCGCTGGAGGTCAGCCGGCTGGCGGGGTCGCGGTGGGCCGAGGCGAACGCGCACCACAACCTCGGGCTGCTGCACCTGGCCACGCGGCGCTACGGCGAGGCGGAGACGTGGCTGAGCACAGCCGTGGACATGTACCGCGAGGTGGGCGAGCAGTGCGGCGAGTCGACCTGCCACGCGGACCTGGCCATGCTCCAACTGGAGCTCGGGGAGCACGAGGGGGCGGTGACGTCGGCGCGCACGGCGCTGTCGGTCGCCTCGGCGGCGGCCAGCCCGTACCACCTGGCGGTCGCGCACGACCGGCTGGCGATCGTGCTCAAGCGGCAGGGGCTATCGGACGCGGTGGCGCACTGGCAGCGGGCGCTGGCGCTGTTCACCGGTCTCAACGCGCCGGAGGCGGACCAGGTGCGAGCCCGGCTAGTGCGTTGACCGCTTAGGTTCGCCGGGTTGGTCAGGCCGCTTGAGGTCGTGGTCGGCCCCAGCGTTGGTGGCGTTCGCTGCGGATGCGTGCTCGTTCGCGGCGTTGGGCGTCGAGGACGTCGGGGTGGCGGGCGTTGGCGTTGCGCCAGCGCAGGTGTTGCTGGAGCCGTCTGGCCCGAACGGTGTGGTTGGGGTGGTTCGAGTTGGCGATGACGAAGGTGCGCAGCGGTCCGAACTGTGGCTCGATCGGGTTGGCCCAGGAGGCGTAGGTCGGCGTCAGGCAACGAGCTCAGTTCAAGTCATGCCAACCCCGTTGCGGCACAACGGACTCTCCTTCTTCCGCTCCCTCCTGCTCCACCACTTGATGCTCTCGCAGGTGCCGAACGCCTGTTTTCGGCCTTCGGGGATGGGGTTGTGCGGTACAACGGACCTCGTGCACAACGAGCTGACCGGGGACGTGCACGGGTTCGTGCTGCAGGCTGCGGATGTCCACCTGCAGGTGCCTGCGGTGACTGCGTTGGCGGGGTTGCCGCCGGTGGACGCGGGGTTCACCGGCCGGACGGCCGACCTGGCGCTGGTCGCCGAGGCGTTGCGCTCCGCGCAGCCGGTCGTGGTGTCCACCGTCATGGGCCTGGCGGGCGTCGGCAAGACCACGCTTGCGATCAGGGCGGCGCACGACGCCGTCAAGGCGGGCCTGTTCCCGGGTGGTGTGCTGTTCATCGACCTGCAGGGCTACTCGACCGGAACGCGGGTCGAGCCGCGGGCAGCCCTGGCGGTCTTCCTGCACGCGCTGGGCGTGCCGGCCGGGCAGGTGCCGGCGGAGCAGGCGGCCCGGGAGGCGCTCTACCGCACCCGGCTGGCCGAGCGCACCGCGCCGGTGCTGGTAATGCTGGACAACGCGTCCTCGGCGGACCAGGTCAGGCCGCTGCTGCCGCCCGGTGCGGCCCATCGGGTGTTGGTGACGAGCAGGCACACCCTGGGCGGGTTGCAGGGTGCGCGGAGGATTCCGCTCGACGTGCTCCCTGAGGCCGAGGCGGTGGCGATGCTGGACAACGTCCTGAGAGCCTCCGACCCTGCCGACGGGCGGATCAGTGCCGATGGCGAAGCGGCACGGGAGATCACCGCGTTGTGCGGGCGGCTGCCGTTGGCGTTGGGCATCGTTGCCGCGCTGCTGTCCGACGACCCGGAGCTGCCGCTCGCCGGGATGGCCGTGTCACTGCGCGAGGCGAAGACGAGGCTCGGCGAGCTGACGTATCAGGGTGATCTCGCCGTGCGCGCGGCGTTTGACCTGTCCTACGCCCGGCTGGGGACCGCCGAAGCGCGTCTGTTCCGGTTGTTGCCGCTCAACTCGGGCAGGCAGGTGAGCACGGAGGCGGCCGCCGCGCTGGCCGACCTGCCGCCGCACGAGGCCGGGAAGCTGCTCGGCGGCCTGCGTCGCGCTCATGTGATCGAATCGGGCGAGCCGCACGGTTGGTTCCGCTTCCACGACCTGCTGCGGCTCTATGCCGAGGAACGCGCCAGGACGGACGAACCGGAGAGCGGCGTCCACGCCGCGACTCTCCGCTTGATCGACTTCTACACCGAAGCGACCGAACTGGCGCAGCGGCGGCGCCCGTCGCTGGAGACCCGCGGCGAGGCCTACGCGTGGCTGGCGGTTGAGCGGACCAACCTGGTCGGCGCCATTTCGCTCGCCCACCGGCAGGGCCACCACGACCGGGTGCTGCGGCTGGCGTTCGCGATGGGCACCTTCCTGTTCTACCGCCGCCGCCACGCCGAAGACGGGCTCGCCTCCTACGAACTGGCCCTCGACTCCGCCGTGCGCCTGAACGACCGGCTCGCCCAGACCAAGGCGTTGCGAGGTCTCGGCCGCATTCACCGGGAGATGAGAGACCACACCGCCGCGCGGGAGCGGTTCGACGCCGCCCTGACCCTCAGCCTGGCCCTGGGCGACCACCGGGGCCAGGCACGCGCGTTGCACAACCTGGGATCGCTGGCCCGACGAGAGCACGACTTCCACACCGCGTCACAGCACTACGATCGCGCGCTGACGGCCTACCGGGCAGCCGGCGACCGCATCGGCGAAGCCCAGATCCGCTTCAGCATGGGCGTTCTGGCTCGCAGCCGGGAAGACTTCGAGCAGGCAGCCGCCTACTACCGGGCAACCATCGAGATCTGCCGGCAGATCGACCTGCACGCTCTGGAAGGGCGTTCCCACAAACGACTCGCGCTGATGGCGGAAGACCTCGGCGATCCCCACACCGCATACGACCACCTGCAACGCGCCTACGCCGCCTACAAGACAGGCAAAGAGCACCGCCGAGCCGAAAACATTCTTCATCTCCTAGACAAAGTCCGCCCTCCTGATAAGCAAACCATTGCCGACAAGGAACCCTGACCGGAACTCGGCCCATGCCTGCGGAGCGGTCTACCCCTTACAGCGACATGCCGATCCGCCGCCTCGCGATCTCGCGCGCATGGGAGGTAATTTCTCACCCGCCAGGACGGACAGCCGGCGATCGACCTCAACCTGTGCATGCGGAGGTGACCCGTCGCCGCGGCCAGCGAATTTGAATGCTCAACAGGCAGCTAGCAACTTCACGTACAGCAGCATAGCTACGGCCTCGGCGGCCACATTGACGACTCAACTCGATTTGCGCGACGAAGCTAAGACAGTCTAAGCGCAGGCCAGAATTACCGTGTTGTCTTTCGCCCCATAGATTCAATTGAACCGCCTGATGTGCACCAAGTGGCCGGTACTCGCCGGAAGTCAGGACTGCATGGTGTCGGCGTCGCGGTTCACCCGGACATATTGAGGTTGTCTCAGCGAAATGCACCGTGGGTGAGCGACGTGTAGAAACCGAGTAGGTGCTGACCTGCGGAAAGGCGTAAGCCTCTGGTAGGAACAGGTCTGCGAAGATCTTGTCCCGGACACCAGAGGCTCACGTGATTCCCTATTCTGCCATGCTCGACGTCCCTCGCCCTGTCGTGGAGTTTCTCGCCCGGCTGTTGGCCGCTGCTCATCGCCGCTCGGTCGGCACGCCGTCGGACAGCCGCGTGTTGGGGCCGTTCCGTCAGGCCGTGCTGGTCGTGCGCTGGTTCCACGACCGCGGCCGGGTCCACAGCCTTGCCTTCGACGCCGCGATATCACAGGCCACCGTGTGGGGTGCCAGAACTCTGCACTGAGGCGCTGAGCTGCGGTAATCGCGCAGAAGTAGCTGTAGGAGCATGATCGTGGAGCGTGGCCCTACGACTGCTCTATCTGATCTGCGTCCGGCTCGTCGGCTGGCTGATTCTGCTCGGTCGATCATCGGCGGCCAAGGACATGGAGTTGCTGGTGCTGCAGCACGAGGTCGCCGTGCTGCGTCGGGTCAGTCCGCCCGGAGTTGGACTGGGCCGATCGCGCGGTGCTCGCCGCGTTGGTGCGACGCCTACCCGGCTGGTTACGGCAGCACCGGTTGGTGACGTCGGGTACCGTCCTGTGGTGGCACCGGCGTCTGGTCGCGAAGAAGTGGACCTACCCGAACCGCACCGGCCGCCCTCCGATCGACGCCGCCATCGTGGCGATGATCGAACGGATGGCCCAGGAGAACACCGGGTGGGGCTACCGCCGGATCCAGGGTGAGCTGCTCAAGCTCGGACACCGGGTAGCCGCTGCAACGGTTCGCCGTGTGCTCAAGCGCCTGCGCGTACCGCCCGCACCCCAGCGCGACACCGACACCTCCTGGCGACGGTTTCTGCACGCGCATACCGCGAGCATGTTGGCCTGCGACTTCTTCCACGTCGACTGCGCCGTCACCCTCAAGCGCGTCCACGTGTTCTTCGTTAGTGGAGGTCGCCACGCGTTACGTGCACATCCTCGGCACCACCACGAACCCGGACGGCCCCTGGACCACCCAACAAGCCCGCAACCTACTCATGGACCTCGGCAACCGGGCCGACGACTTCCGGTTCCTGATCCGCGACCGGGCCGGCCAGTTCACCGCCTCGTTCGACGCGGTCTTCTCCGGTGCAGGCATCCAGGTCGTGAAGACCCCACCACGGTGCCCGCAAGCCAACGCTTACGCCGAACGGTTCGGCGGCACCGTCAGACGCGAAACCACCGACCGACTGCTCATCTTCAACGAACACCACCTGCGAGCGGTACTCGACCGCTACGTCTCCCACTACAACCACCGTCGACCACACCAGGCCCTACAACTCGTACCACCGCGACCAGACCGGCCGATCGCAGAGCCGGGCTACACCTCGATACGTCGCCGACCAGTCCTTGGCGGCCTGATCAACGAGTACGAACCCGCAGCCGCCTAACCGCAGGTCAGAGCATATGGCCGACTTCTGGCAGCCCAAAGGCGTTCTTGGCGCGTTCGACCTGTTTGGCCTGCTCACTGCCCCGGCCGTGGATCCGCCAGCCGCCGCCGTCGGGGATCACGCCGACCTTCTTCACATCCAGGTGCACCATGTGACCGGGCCACCGGGCGACAATCCGGCGGGGTGCGCGGTTGTTGGCACCGGTCGGGTCGAGGAACCGGCGGTGGTTGAGACCGAGGTGGGCCAGGTGCCGGCCGACGGTGCGCACCGACACGGCCGTGCCCTCGGCGGCGAGTTCCAGCGCGATGCGGCGGGCCGACCACTTGCGCTCCCGGCGCAGCCGCTCGATCCGGACAACTACCTCGGCCGGCGTGGCGGTGGGCTGCCGGCGCGGGGCGCTGGGACGGTCGGCCAGTCCGGCCTCGCCGAAACGGCGATAGCGGTTGACCCACTTGGAAGCGCACTGCCGGGAGATACCCATCTCGACCGCGACGTGGGCGATCGGACGGGTCTTGCAGCGCTGGACCAGGCGGTGGCGGCCTTCAACGGGCAGCGGAGCGTTACGGTGGAGCACGGACGGGTCTTTCTGCTCGGCGGATGTGTTGGTCGCACTTCCATCCTGCCGCCGAAAGACCCGTCCCCCGTCTCAGGCCCTACCAGCCGTCACCAACGTCATGACCCGCAACAACTAGGGCTGAGAGATACGATCCGAGGCGTGACAGACGAGCGGTGGCGACATGCTGATCGCCACCATGCGGACGAGCGCCTCGCCGCCCCGCAAAGGCGTCGGGTTTTCGTCGTCTACGTCTTCGTGCTGGTGCTGGTTGCGGGGGTGCTGGCCCTGTGGAGCGAAGGCGCTTCAGTCGCGAAGCGCGAGCTGCGTCGCCTCCAGCTCCGCGATGACCCTCTGATCGACAGCCTCTGCGTTCTGCGCGCGTAGGCCGACCCGTCCTCGTCAACCGTTGTTGACGGAGGGCGGGGTTGAGCCGTGCGCCGCCGACGAGGGCGCTGTGACGGCATGGTCAACCCTGGTCTCCGAGCCCATCGGGAGGACCAGGCGATGAGCGCCTATCTGAACCTGTTGATCGACTTCACCCTCCGGCTCACCGATCCTGCGGTCTCGACCGACAAGTCGAGCGCGCCGGAGGTGTTGGCCCACCCGGTGATCATGAAGGTGTTCACTGCCTTCATCGCGTGCCTGCTGGGCTTGGCGGTGGCTGTGGTAGCTGGGGTCCTGACGAAGCCCTCCCAGGGGCTGCGCGTGGCCATAGTGGCCGCTGCCGGCGCGTTCGCGGGGACTGTAGTGCTCTGCCTTATGTTGTTCGGCTACGTGCTGTCGTAGCGTGGCAGCGCTGCTTGGTGGTCGGACCGGAGCGGTGGGCCGGACGGGCCCGGCCCACCACTCCGGCTAGGTGTTGCTGTCGGTGATGCTCGGCATGCCGAGGTTGATCGCGCCGGCGGGTTGACGGTCGCGTGCCCGGTCGAGGCCGACCAGCTTGCGGGCGGCTTCGTTGAGGCTGACCTGAAGGCCTTGGACTTCGCCGAGCCAGCCGTTCATCCGGGCCTCCTCGATTCGGTCGCGCAGGTTGGCGATGATCTCGAAGGGCCTGGTTGCCGATCTCGGTGCCAGCGGACAGGTCGCCGTCGGCGAGCAGGTAGGTGGCCAGCCAGGCGAGGTTGAACGCGCGTTGGCGGCCGTGGTCGGCGGGTGTATCGGCCAGGGTCCGGTTGAGGCGGGTGATCGCCTCCTCGCGGTGCCGGGCGTCGCCGAGGCCGAGCTGGCTGTGGACGCGGGCGACGGCGGTATTGAGAGCGACCTGGTCGAAGAACCGGGTGAACTCCGGGTGCTGGTCGTCGTGGACGGCGTGGGCGAACTCGTCCTCGGCGCGGCGCAGGGCGGTGAGGGCCTGGCGGCGGTCGGCGAGGTGGGCGTAGGCGACGGCTTCGTTGGCCAGCAGGAACGCGACCGCGAGGGAGGAGCGGGAGTCCTGGGCGGTGATCTGGCCGAGCTGGAAGAACTTCAGCGTTGTACCTGCCGAGAACTCCATCCACGCAGGTAGAGGGCGTGCGAAGCCCAAGAGCTCGAAGCGCTCACAGCACGGCTGTCATCCGCCACGGCATCGACCAGCACGGCATGATGACCGGCTGTGCTGCTCCGACTGGCCTACCTCGGCGTGACCAACGCCTTCGCGCTGCTGCGCCTGCTGCCCATGAGCGACCGTGTGGGGTGCCAGAACTCTGCACTGAGGTGCCGACCTGCGGCGATCGCGCACCATGGGCTGTAGGAGCATGATCGCGAGGCGTGGCGCTACGACTGCTATACCTGGTCTTCATCCGGGTCGTCGGCTGGTTGGTTCTCCTTGGCCGGTCATCAGCGGCCAAGGACGTGGAGCTGCTGGTGCTACGGCACGAAGTCGCCGTACTGCGCCGCACCAACCCCCGCCCGCGGCTGGAGTGGGCCGATCGCGCGGTGCTCGCCGCGTTGGTGCGCCGACTCCCCCGACTGCTGCGCGAGCACCGATTGGTGACGCCAGGCACTCTTCTTCGATGGCACCGGCGCCTGGTCGCGAAGAAGTGGACCTATCCCCACCGCACGGGCCGCCCGCCTGTCGACGACATCATCGTGACGTTGATCGAGCGTATGGGCCGAGAGAACGCCGGCTGGGGCTACCGCCGGATCCAGGGCGAGCTGCTCAAGCTCGGCCACCGGGTAGCCGCGTCAA
This sequence comes from Actinosynnema sp. NPDC053489, assembly GCF_044544865.1. Lineage (NCBI taxonomy): Bacteria > Bacillati > Actinomycetota > Actinomycetes > Pseudonocardiales > Pseudonocardiaceae > Actinosynnema > Actinosynnema sp. NPDC053489. Next base: position 209,984 of record NZ_JBITXT010000013.1, read on the forward strand.
CGGTTCGCCGCGTGCTCAAGCGCCTGCGCATCCCGCCCGTGCCCCGGCGGGACACCGACACCTCCTGGCGACGGTTCCTGCGCGCGCAAGCCGCGAGCCTGATGGCCTGCGATTTCTTCCACGTCGACTGTGCGCTGACGCTCAAGCGGGTCTACGTGTTCTTCGTGATCGAGGTCGCCACCCGCTACGTCCACATCCTCGGTACCACCACCCACCCCGACAGGGCATGGACCACCCAACAAGCCCGCAACCTGATCATGGACCTGGGTGACCGAGCAGACGACTTCCGATTCCTCATCCGAGACCGGGCCAGCCAGTTCACCACCTCGTTCGACGCGATCCTCTTCGATGCGGGCATCCAGGTTGTGAAGACCCCACCCCGGTGTCCACGAGCCAACGCCCACGCCGAACGGTTCGTCGGAACAGTCAGGAGAGAAGTCACCGACCGCCTGCTCATCCTCAACGAACACCACCTGAGGACGGTGCTGAACCGCTACGCGACCCACTACAACCACCGACGACCCCACAGAGCACTGCAACTCGCACCACCACGACCAGACCCGCCGATCGCAGAGCAGGGCTACACCTCGATACGCCGCCGACCAGTCCTCGGCGGCCTGATCAACGACTACGAACCTGCAGCAGCGTAACCACAGGCCAGGTCATACAGCCGACTTCTGGCACCCCACACGCCCGCGAGCACGATCCCAACCCCGAACGCCTCATCCTCACCAGCGCGATCACGCCCGGCGCGGTGCCCGACGACATCGACGTCGGCGACCGGCTCTCCACCGCCCGCGGTGTCCTGGACTACCGCTACGGCGCCTACGAGATCCCCGCCACCGCACCGATGACCCGCACCCCCGCCGGACTCGAACGCCAGACCGCCACCCCCGCGGGCGAGGGGGAGCTGTCGGTGGCCACGTTCAACGTGGAGAACCTCTCCGCCGTCTCCCCCGCCGGCAAGGTCGCCGAACTGGCCCGCACCATCCACACCAACCTCGCCTCCCCGGGCATCGTCATCGTCGAGGAGATCCAGGACGACGACGGACCCGCCGACACCGGCACCGCCACCGCCGCCCACACCTGGCAGACCCTGATCGACGCCATCGTCGCCGCGGGCGGTCCCCGCTACGACCACCGGCAGATCGACCCGCTCGACGGCGCCGACGGCGGCGCTCCCGGCGGCAACATCCGCGTCGGGTTCTTGTTCCGCACCGACATCGGCCTGTCCTTCGTCGACCGGCCCGGCGGCGACGCCACCACCCCGGTTCACGTCACCCCCGACGGCAGCCTGAGCATCAGCCCCGGACGCATCGACCCCGACCACCCCGCATTCATCCACACCCGCAAGTCACTGGCCGGCGAGTTCGACTTCCGCGGCACCCGGCTGATCGTCGTGGCCAACCACCTCAGCTCACAGCGTGGCGACGACCCCATCTTCGGCCGCCACCAACCGGCCCGCACGCCCAGCCGTGTCCAACGCGGCGAGCAGACCGCAGTTCTGGCCGGCTTCGCCCGCGACCTGCTCGCCCGCGACCCGGACGCCCGGCTGCTGCTGGCCGGCGACTTCAACGACACCGAGTACTCGCCACCGGTGCGCACCCTGACCGACCTCGGGCTGCTGGACCTGCCCACCACCCTGCCCGAACACGAGCGCTACACCTACATCTACCAGGGCAACGGCCAGGTCATCGACCACATCCTGCTCAGCCCGCGCTTGACCCACACCGGCCACAACTACGACATCGTCCACGTCAACTCCGAGTTCCACGACCAGGTCAGCGACCACGACCCCCAGATCGTCCGACTCCACCTTCACCCACACACCCGGTAGGAGCTGTCGCCGTCGACGGGAAACCCGGTCCCCACCGCCCCAGACGACCACCCCGTCACCGAGAAGGGCGGAACCCCGCATGGCCGACGAACTCGTCATCCCCACCACCGGCACCCGCGTCCCACCACTGCCCCGCGCCAGGATGAACCCCGACGTCGAAGCTGCCTACGACCTCAGCATCACCACCTGGGGCATCCCCAGCAACCTCTTCCGCACCATGGCCCACCACCCCACCCTGGCCATCACCGAAGTCCCCTACGCCAACTCGATCATCTTCGACACCGGCGAGCTCACCGACATCCCCAACCCCGACACCACCCGAGGCGGCACCGTCCGCTACCCCACCTCGGGCTTCCTCGACCGCGTCACCAAAGAACTCGTCATCAACACCGTCAGCCTGCTCAACCGCAGCCGCTACTCCATGACCCACCACACCGTCATCGGCTACAACACCCTCTCCGAACACCTCCCACACCCCGACCCCGACACCCGCGCCCAACAGGCCGAAGCCATGCTCCTACACCTGGTCGACGACCACGGCAACCCCACCTTCGACCACCCCGAAGCCCCGCCCTACACCGACCTGCACCTGGCCTGCCTCCGACTCGCCGCCGCCACCCAGGCCCACCCCCACGCCATCACCGACGACCATATCCGCCACACCCACCAGGTCCTGCTCGACCACGCACCCGCCGCCATCACCGCACACGGCCTCGACCAGTACCCCGACACCGACACACCCGCCTACCACAACGCCTACGCCACCGGCATGCTCGTCGAACTCACCTGGCTCACCGTCCACTTCAGCGGCCTGCTCAACGTCTGGTTCACCGTCCTACACACCTACGACGAAGCCGACGTCACCGAAGACGAGATCGACTTCATCACCGTCTACAACACCACCGTCCCCGCCAGCATCCGCCGTCGCAACAACAGCCTTCTCGGCGCATCCGGCTGGGGAGACACTCCGAACACAGATCCGGAGTCCGCACCGCCTCGGACGGTCGTGACCGCTGGGTAGCCGATGACGACCCATCCGTAGACATGAGTCGGCTGTTCACCATCGGACCCGTCCCGGCCACCGGTGCTGTCACAGGGGACGCGTGTGGTCGACCGACAGCGTTCACACAGGTCCTGGCCGGGGACTGTAAGACGAGCTCGTTTGACAGACCCGGACACGACCGCCGACGGGACGAACCGCCGCGTGACCCGCAACGACGACTGCTCAAGTGGCACGGATCGCGGCACAGCGGGCGACTGTCACGATCCGCCACACAGCCGGATGTCCCGTCGGAATGCCGCCCGTGACGGCCACCGCGCGCAGAACACCCCCGCAGCCCCGCCGGGCACCACCCGTGCTCACCGATAGCGGCGTGCGCGCTCCGCAAGATCACAGACCGGGATCACCCGGACAACACCACCATGCACGTCGACCACGACCAGGAAGAACACCCGAACGGAGGACACGATTCGCTTTAGCCAACGCGACCCCATTTCGTCCCGCGCAACCCGATCCTCCCAAAATCCTCCCAAACAGCGTGTTACCGGCCAGTAGAGACCATTGTGGACAGTCAAATCAAGATCGACGCGAGCACACGAAAAAGCCCGCCGACCTGGGCTTTCATCCAGATCGAGCGGGCTTCTTCAGACCGTCGGGACGACAGGATTTGAACCTGCGACCCCTTGACCCCCAGGCACTTCTCAGGGCCGATAGTCCAGCCTGGACAGTCAGTGGGACCTGCATCGATTGTCCCGCAACGTCCACAGGCGTCCGGCCCCGTGTTGCTAGGTTGTCACTCAGTTAGTCACTCGGACGCCCGCACGTAGCGTCCATTATGGACAACTCCTGAGCGGCACGTAGCGGGTCCACGGGCACTTCAACAAAGGCTGTCGCGCGCGAGCGCGGCTACGGCCAACTCCGGGCGCAGTGAGCGCCGCTCTCCGGCCTGTCAGCCCTACTCGGGCCGCTTGCCTCGCAACAGCTCCAAGATGGCGTCCAGCTTCGACCCGTGCTCCACTTGGGCGTTCGCGATCTCGGCAAGCCGGTTACCCTGCCGCTTCTGCGTGGCCTCGATCGTGGCCAGCATCTCGTAGATCGACTGAACGTCGTTGTCGAGCTGCCGCACCTTGCGCTCAAGCTCCGCCGGAGTCGTCATAGCGGGCAAGCCTAGCCGTCCGCGGGCGGACAAGGGCAGGCTGTAGCCGAAGGGTGGACCAATACCCTGCGACAGCACCGCCACCCCTTCCCCTCCTCCCCAGAAGCGTAACTGCCGTAACTGCCGTAACCATGCAGGTCAGACGGTTACGGATAGCCGCCCGCGTCCGTAACTGGTTACGGATGACCAGGGCGGTTACGGTGACCACGAGCCATCCGTAACCGCCTGACCAGCGAGGTTACGGCAGTTACGGCAGTTACGGACATCCGGAAGGGGTGGACCCGGTCACCAGACCAACCCCCCTCGGTTACAGCCGTCTTCCTGCCCCGACCAGGCAACGGCTTCATACTGTGGTGATGACCGGTGATCGTTGCGGCGGTCGGAGCGGTTACTCGCCAACGACGTACCGATAGGTCACAGGCGTGAGCTTTGACGGCAAGACCTGCCACGGGTGCACCACATGGAGCTCACCACCGGACGCCGATGGCGGGGTAGCGGTGCGGTCGAGCGTGATCTGACTGACGACCACCAGCATGTTGTTGGGGTACTCACGCTCATGAAGATCTACTTCGTTCTTGGTCAAGATAATCTCTGAAGTACTGCTCCACATGGAGGTAGTGCCCTTGACCTCCACGAAAAGATGCTGCTCTCCGCGTAATGCATCGAGATCGTAGGACTGGGTTGCCCCGACATCGGTGACCGTGAACCCTTCTGTGGTGAGGTAACGCATGGCGACCGTGACCGCTTGGCGTTCGATCGCTGTACGTTCTACCGAGGTAAGGCGAAGTCCCTGCCCTTTTCGGGTTTTACCGGCCGACCGTTCAGCCGTAACGAGCGCATCAACCACCTCTGGAGACAGGTCGCCAGGGAGATCGATTGCTTGCTCGGCCAGTTGATAAAGATGACCGAGAACGGACGCGAGAAACTGCAGATCTCCCGCGAGGACCTTTTCATTCGGCAATCTATCTAGCGCATACTCGAACGCCATCACATTTCCTGCTTCGTAAGCAGGTCCAAGCGGAGATTTGCGAGCCTCGAGACTGATTTGCTCCACCAAGTCGACTCGGCTTTGCAAGAGAGGTGATAGAGCTTTATAGGCCCACCGGGCACGCTGGCGAAGCTCCGCTACAGGCCGAGCATGGAGGTCTCCCTTCTCCCAACGAGTAGTGCCCTGGTTCAATGACAAGTAGACACGGTCCCCTTGAGCACCGAAAAGGTAAACAATATACCAACCCACGGTCGCAGAACGCGATCGACTGGCCGAGTACACGCGAGCCCAAGGAATCTCATTCTTCAGCCCTGTACCATCGCGCGCTTCTACCCGCCAGTCGTCAATCTCTTCTGGCGCGTTTTCAACGATCGACGGTAACCGTTCTCGTAGCCATCCCACCACCTCACGCCGAACCAAAAGACCCCGTTCCTGCATAGCAGGAGTGTTATCCGAACTCCAGTCAGGCTGAAGTGAAAGAATTTTTCGCAGAAGTTCGCGCATAGATACACCAGCACCCTTCAACTACTGCCGGAATTCCGACCTGGACTTGGCCGTTGCCGAGCGGCATAGGCGGAGCGGCGCGAGCGACCCGGCAGGGCAGCCTTGAACAAGAAACTCTGTACACGATTGCGCCAATCCCGCTTTACAACTGGTCAGCGAACGAGGCGGCTTGTATAGCCCGCTGCGACCAGGCGGCCATATGCGGCGTCGACTTCGACGGGCACCTCCTGAGGGATGGCGTATCCAGCCTCGGCGAACACCGTCATTCGTTGGGTGTCACCAACCATCATGCTGATCACGAAATCAGCGTCCCCAATCCCGGCAACGTACTCGTCCAACGGTGGGCGGTGGGATGTGCACACGATGTCAAGTTCCGGCCACAGCTTCTTGCACGTCGCGTACGAACGGCGTTCCTGATACGGACGAGCGATCAATACCGCCGATGCCACCTGAACGCCTTTATCCTCCAAGACCTTCCGACTGAGCGTGAAGTTCTCGGCCGTGTTCGTGGCCTCGGTCTCGATGAGGATCGCTTCATCCGGCACCCCGTGTTCCAGTGCGTATTCACGGTAGTGGACGGCCTCCCCCCGCGGGAAGCGCTTTACAGTGGTAGGGGCGTTCGCGCCAGTGAAGAGAAGCCCCGGCACGGTGCCTGCCTCGTACAACTCGACCGCCCGGACGGCTACGCCGATGTCGTGGCTACCAAGACCGATTGCGATGTCCGCCGGGCGCACCCGGTGCTTCATATCGTGGTAGTCCCACAACGTTAGGACATCGGCGCGGTGCTCGTCCGGGATTACAGTGGAAGGCACTGGTACCTAACCTTTCTCGGCGGTCAGTCGGGAAGCGGGAAGCTGTAGGACCACTCGAAGCGGCTTGCCGCGTGGACACCACGTGCGAACTCGATTGGCACGCCGTCCTTGGTGAACGTCCTCCGCTTGAGGATCATCACCGGCTCGCCCGCCGGTAGATGCAGGGTGTCGATCTCCTCGGGTGTCGGCATCCGCGCATGGACGCTCTCCGTCATATGGTCCGGCTCCAGCCCTTGCAAGGTGAGCACGGCGAACCCCCCGCCCGGAGTGGCCGGACCTGGCTTCGGGTCGACTAGGGGCGTGCCTTCGACATGTTCGGGGTTGTAGTAGCTCGTGAGGGTGTGCGTGGGAGTGTCGCCGTCTTTCACCAGCCGCTCCCGTTCGTAAACCGGGACACCAGGCGCGAGGCCGAGTGCAGCGGCGATCTCCGCGTCAGCCTTGACCTTCGTGACCTTGTTCGTCTGATCCCCGGGCTTCCACGCGCGCCCGGACGCCTCCCGGTCTGCGGCGAACGCGACAAGGCCATACTTCCACTTGCTCTTGGCGTAGCGCTCAACGCCCAGACGCTTCATGGCAGGGCGCGATCGAACCACTGTGCCGCGCCGCCGAACCGAGTCGACCAACCCCTCCGCCTCAAGCACTGCGACAGCCTTGCGCACGGTGTTGATGTTGATGCCGTACTGCGTCGCGAGCTCGTCCTGCTTCGGCAGCGTGGTGCCCTCCGGGTAGTCGCCGCGTTGGATCGCCTCCCGTAGCACAGCCGCAAGCTCTCGGTACCCAGTCGTCACGCTCAGCTCCCTCGATCGGGTCAGATAACCCTATCTCTACCGTCTCTGACCTGCGAGGATACCACATAGAGCTATCTCTATTGACTCTCGGCACCACTCGTGCGCTAATAGAGATAGTTCTAACTGGGCGGCAGGCGGATCGGCAGACATGCCGAGTGCGCCTCGCCAGGCAGATGGGAGCGAGACGGTGGAAACCATCGACGGATCGACGTCGTTCAGCCCGGATGGGCTGACTGAAGATCTGATCGACGCGCTGATCACGGCAGTGGCGGACGAGCTGGCGGACCTGCCGCCCGCCTCTTCGGCGTTGCTGGACGGTTCGGCGCTCAAGCGGCGGGACCGGCGGGAGGAGCGGCGCACGCTGGGCGGCACGGTGCGCGTGCTGCGCACGTCCGTCCCGCAGTCCGGCCCGATGGGCAACGAGGCCGCGTGATGGCGGGCAAGACGTTCCCGTGGGTCAAAGTGGCGTCGGTGCCGTGGGCCGAGGGTCCGCAGTTCACGCGGGGCACGCACGACGGGTTGCCGTTGCTGTCCTACGGCTGCGCTCCGCGGGACAGGCTCGCCACCTACCGGCAGTTACGGGCGATGGGGTTGCGGCCGAACGGTCAGGACCCAGTGGCGGTGCTGTACGTGCGGCACAGCGGGTCGGGCAAGACGGTGTTCGCGTCGCTGTACCTGATCGAGCGGGCCGCGCCGGTCCGGCCGATGACCCCGGCGAAGTTCACCGCGTTGGCCAAGGCCAACCTCGCGCGCCGGATCTGCCGCAGCTGCGGCAAGGACCCGTTGTACGTGCTGCCGACCAGCACCCGCTTGTGCTGGCCGTGCTTCGAGGCCGAGACCGCCGAGGGCGGTACGGCCGAGGACTACGCGGAGGCCGCGTGATGAGCCTCCGATTCCACTCCCGCATCACCTCGGACCGGCGGCGGACTCCCGCCAAGAAGACACCGCCGGTCCTGGTCTCCAGCGCCCACGAGAGCAGGCAGGAGAGCATCAGCATGTCGGACGGGGAACCCCGGCACCACACCGACCACTCCGGCGGCGGAGCGATGAACGCCGCGACCACGGCGGACTTCACCGCCGCGAACTTCCCGACTCCGCACCTGGCGTTGCGTGGCACGGCCGACGAGACGGCGGTGCGCGCGTTCGCCGACGAGCAGGCCCGCGCGGCGCGGCAGGTGTACGCCCACGTCGCCCTCGGCCTGGTCGGGCTGACCGTCGGCGGGCGGGTGGCCGCGCTGAACGCCGCCTACGACGCGGTGGTGCGGTGGCGGCGGTCGGTGGCCGCGGTCGCCGACGACGCCCGCTACGACGCGTCGGGCCGTCCGGCAGTGGAGCGGTACTCGGTCACCCTGGAGCAGGGTGGGCCGAACTACGACCGGTTGGGCGTGGTCGGCCGGTTCCGGCGCGGCTCGCGCTGGGACGAGTCCACCCGCACGTTCGTCGGTGGTGAGGAGACCCCGGCCAGTCGGATCGTGGCCGTCTACGGTGACGCCGCGCTGCGCCGGTTCGCCGTCGAAGCGCCCCGCCTGGACCTCGTGCGCAACCGGGTGGCGCTGCCGGTCAGCGGTGGCGTCGTGTGGGGCAACGAGCTGGTCCGCGGTGAGGCCGCCGACTTGGTCGGTGCGCTGCTGGCCGCGCGGGTCACGGCCCGGCGCGGTGTCGCCGAGGTCGAGACCGGTGGTGCCCCGCTGTACACGATCACCGCCGACACCCAGTCCCGACGGACGCTGTTCGCCGAGGCCATGACCGTGCTGGCCACCGCCGAGCGCGGCGACTGGACGGCGTGGTGGAACGCCGCCTACCTGCTCTACCAGGCCCCGCAGTTCAAGAAGGGCAGCGACGCCTGCAACCGCGTGTTCCTGGTCGCGGTCGGCGCGGCCCTGCTGGGTGCACCGCCCGTGCTGCCGCACGACCTGGACCTGCGCTGCATGGTCCTGGGACAGACCACGGTCACCGCCACGCCGCTGCTGTGCGGGGTGTCCGATGCCCGCTGAGCTGATCACGGTCTACCCGTTGCCGTTCGCGCTGCTGGCGCTGGTCGCCCTGGTGGTGGCGGTGCTGTTGTGGCGGCTGGTCGTGTCGGCCGCGCTGACCGCGTGCGGTCTCTACACGCTGGCCGCGCACGGTGAGCACACCGCCGCCGTGCTGGCCGCGCTGGGCGTCCTGACCTGCGCCGCGCTCGTGCTGTTCCCGCCCGCTCGGGGCGTGCGTCGCCCGGTGCGGATGAGCCGGGTGGAGGTGGCCCGATGACCGCCGATCTGATGTCCAACCGGGCCGCGCTCGTGGCCACGGTCGAGGCCGTCAGCGCCCGCCGTCCCGGTGCCGACGTTGCGCCGTTGGCGCTGGCGGAGTTCTACGCGGCGGCGGCCGATGCCCTCTGGCTGCTGGTGTGGGACCTGCCCCGGGACTTCAACACCGCCGTGGCCGCCCGACTCGCGGAGTACTACGGCACAGCCGCACGTCTGCTGTGCCAACTGACCGCGGAACTGCCCCGCGACTACGACCCTGCCGTGGCCACTCTGCTAACCGAGTTCGTCCGGAACGGGGGCACCCGATGACCAGCGCGTACCCGACCCCGTTGGACACGCTGACCGACCAGGTCCGCGACCTGGCGACGGACCTGGGCCAGTGGCCCTCGCGCAACCAGGTGATGAAGCACTGCAAGGTCGGTGCGCCCAAGGCCACCGCGGCGTTGGACGCGCTCAAGGCCACCGGGTTCACACCGGAGCAGGCCACCGCGTCGACCGACCCCGCCACGGTCCGGCGGCTGCACGCGGTACCGGTCGAGTCCGACCAGCCCACCCGGCCCACGACGGAGCCCGCGCCCGCCGAGTCGGCCCCGATCGCGGACAGCGCGGTGCCCGAGGAGGATGCCGAGGTCACGCCGGTCGTGGACCCGATCCCCGCTCCGGCGGAGGTCGAGTCCGTTCCCACCGTCACGACGCCTGCGGGGCGTGGTGCGCGGGTGCGGTCGTGGCCGCTGCTGTTGTTGGCCGCGGGTGCGTTCGTGGCCATCTGGGGTGGCTGGGTCGGCTTGGGGGAGAAGGCCGGGTTCGGTGAGATCCGGCTGTTGCCCGGTATCGCGGACTCGTTCGTCATCAACTCCGCCATCACACTCCCGATCGGTGTGGAGGCGTACGCCGCGTACGCGCTGCGGGTGTGGCTGTCTGGCGCGACCAAGTCCGCCCGTGCCCGGTCGTTCGCCCGCTGGTCGGCGATCGGGTCGCTCGTGCTCGGTGCGCTCGGTCAGGTGGCCTACCACCTGATGCAGGCGTCCGGGATCGACGTGGCCCCGTGGTGGATCACCACGTTCGTCTCCGTGCTGCCCGTGGTCGTGCTCGGCTGCGGCGCGGCCCTCACCCACCTGCTCCACGACCAGGACGACGACGCGGAGGTGACCCGATGAGCATCACCACCACAACGGTCGGGACGCCCGACCCCGCCGACCGGCCCGACGAGACGCCTGCCAACGTCTACCGGCTGCCCACCGCCGACGCGTCCACCGCCGCAGCTGCGGCGGCACCGGGGGCAGCGGTCGAACCGGCGTCGGACGTGTTGGATGCGGAGTTGGTCGAGGACGACGACACGGCCGCCGACGCGCGGCCGGTGTTGGTCGACCAGCCCGGGAGCACCAGTGACGGTGACTGGGTGGCGCGGTTGCGGGAGACCGAGCGGCTGCCGATCGTCCCCGGTTACCTGCGGACGGTGTCGGAGGCCAAGCAGACGGCGGTGTGGGTGGGGCGGCACTACGCGCACGCCACCGGCTACCACGCGGTGCGGGTGCCGCTGTACCTGCTCAAGCTCGCCGCTCGGTCCCCGCACGGTGCGGTGCTGCTGCTGGCCGCGACCGGCCGGTGGGTCTCGGACCAGGAAGGGCGTCCGCTGCGGCGGGACATGGCGCTGCGGGGCGAGGCCGAGAAGTACCTCAAGCTCGTCGCGGAGCGCAACGCGCGGGTCCGGCTGCGCACGATCATGTTGCTGGTCGGGTCCACCCTGGGGGTGGTGCTGTTGATGGTGCTGCCCTCGGTGACGCCGGGGTGGGTCACCTGGGTCTGCGGCATGGTTGCGCTGGGCATTCTCGGCAAGCTCGGCACCCCGGCAGACAAGCCGCTGGCGGGGCGTGCGGTGATCGGGGCGCAGGCGGCGAAGCTCACCTCGGACGTGGTGGTGCGGGCGTTGTCGAGCCTGGGCATCGGCGGGATCACCAGTGCGGTCAGCAAGCACGGTGAGCGCGCCATCGGGTTCACCGCCCCGATCACCCGTGACGGACCCGGTTGGCGTGCGGACGTGGAGCTGCCGCCGGGTGTGACCGCGGCGGAGGTCATCGAGAAGCGGGACAAGCTCGCGTCCGGGCTCGGGCGTCCGCTCGGGTGCGTGTGGCCCGAGCACAACACCACCGGCCACCCCGGTCAGCTCGTGCTGTGGGTGGGTGACCGGGACATGTCCAAGGCCAGGCAGCCCGCGTGGCCGTTGGCCAAGGGTGCCGCGATCGACCTGTTCAAGCCCCAGCCGTTCGGCACCGACGTGCGCGGCCGGTGGGTCGAGATCGTGCTGATGTTCGTCGCCGGGATCGTCGGGGCGATCCCGCGTATGGGCAAGACGTTCACGCTGCGGGAACTGCTGCTCATCGCCGCGCTCGACCTGCGGTCGGAGCTGCACACCTACGACCTGAAGGGCACCGGTGACCTGTCGCCGCTGGCCCCGGTGTCGCACCGCTACCGGGCCGGTGACGACCCGGAAGACCTGGAGTACGCCCTGGCCGACCTGCGCGCGCTGCGGGAAGAGATGCGCCGCCGCACCAAGGTGATCCGGGAACTGCCCAAGGACCTGTGCCCCGAGAACAAGGTCACCTCGGAGTTGGCGTCCAAGCGGTCGCTGCGGCTGCACCCGATCGTGATCGGGGTGGACGAGTGCCAGGTGTGGTTCGAACACCCCGACCACGGCGCGGAGATCGAGGAGATTTGCACCGACCTGGTCAAGCGCGGACCGGCCACCGGCATCGTGCTCATCCTGGCCACCCAGCGGCCCGACTCGAAGTCCATCCCCACCCAGATCAGCGACAACGCCGTGCTGCGGTTCTGCCTCAAAGTCACCGGGCAGATGGCCAACGACATGGTGCTGGGCACCTCGTCCTACCGCAACGGTGAACGCGCCACCCAGTTCTCCTTCTCCGACAAGGGAATCGGGCTGCTCAAGGGCGTCACCGACGACACCACCACCGTCAAGGGCGTCTACATCGACGGCCCCGGAGCGGAGACCATCGCGGGCAGGGCGCGTGCCCTGCGCACCGCCGCCGGGCTGCTGACCGGCTACGCGGCGGGGCTGGACACCGAGGTCGAGCCGGGGGACGTGACGTCCACCCTGCTGGCCGACGTGGTCACCGCCATGGGCACGGCGGACAAGATGTGGTCAGAGTCCATTGTAGACAAGCTTGCCGACCTTCGGCCCGCCGTCTACGGGGCGTGGGCCGACCAGGACGGCAAGGGCAAGGCGACCGCGCTTGCCGCCGCGCTCAAGCCCTACGGCGTCGGCACCGGCCAGGTGTGGGGCACCGACGCCGTCACCGGCAAGGGTGCCAACCGGCGCGGCGTCGAACGCTCCGACGTCACCGCCGCCATCACGGAGCGCGACCGGAAGTAGTCGCCCGCGCGACCGGCGGACGGCGCTAGGTCTAGCACCGGACCCCGCTAGACCTAGCGCCCCCGCTAGCACCCCCAAACATCGCTGATCAGCGCCCTAGCACCTAGCGGCGTTGGTTCCACGCACCCGAAAACCGGCCCGGAGGCCACCCGTGGACCCCCTCGCAACGATCATCACCAGCCCGATCCTGCTCACCATCGCCGTCACGCTCTGCTACGCCCTGTCGTGCGCGGTCTGGCCGTTCAAGCGCTGCCGTGCCTGCAACGGCGCGGGTCACCACAAGTCCCGCCTGATCAGGGCCTACCGCCCGTGCCGCCGCTGCGACGGAAGCGGCATGCGCCTGCGTGCGGGCCGCAAGGTCTGGAACGCGTTCACCCGCACCCGTCGCAACCTGCGCGCCCAACGGCGCGGCAACGACAACTCCCAGCGCAACCAGGGGACGTGACATGTGTCGAGCCGGAGGGCGTCGCTGCAAGGGCAGCCAGGCCAGCAGCCGCGCCACCCAGACCGCCCGCAAGCAGCTCTCTCGGGCACGGCAGGCGCTCCGCCAGGCGGAGGCCGCCGGTGACGGCGACGCCATCGCCAAGGCCGAACAACGACTCGCGCAAGCCAACGCCAACGTGCAAGCGGCCAAGGAGAACATCGTGCACGGCAACGACAACCGCAACGCCGCAGATCACAGCGGGGACGTGACCGAACCCGCCCCCGTGTCCGTCCCGGTGACCGGAGAACTCTCCGACAAGCCGTTGCTGGACAACACCTGGGGCGACCTGGGCAACAACAGCCCGGTGCACTACCACGACGACGGCCCGGTCGGGACCGCGGTCAAGTACATGGGACCCGACGCCCGGATGAACGTGGACGGCGAACCGTTGGCCAACGTCGTGGGCCGTATCGCCACCGACGTCGTGCGCCGCAACACCACGGCCCAGCAGGCCGTCGACAACCTCAAGCAGCTGCGCGACCGGCTCCCCGAGGGCAGCCGCGCCAAGACGTGCCTGTCCCAGGCGGTCCGCAACATGGACGGCCCGGACACGCCCGTCCCCCAGGTCCCGGACGGCACGCCCGAGGCCCTGCACGACCTGGTGCGCAAGCTGCACGCCGTCCCCATGGTCCGCCGCGAACCGGACAAGGAGCTACAGCCCCTGCTGGAGCTCTGTGGTCGTGTCGCGGCAGGGGACAAGCTCGCCCGCGCGCTGATGGGCGAGGAGGTCAAGCGGCTGCGCAACAAGCGTCACGAGAGCCTCGGGGACAGCGGCAAGTTCGAGATCGACGACGCGGTCAGCAAGGCCGTCACCGCGCTCAAGGAGCAGGCACAGCGGGAGCGCGAACAGCGCCGCACGCAGGGGACGTGACCCACACACCGGACACCGGCAGCCACGTCGGCACCGCCGACACGGCACGGACCGATTCCGCATCACCGCAGCTCGCACCGGGGACGTGACCAACCCCGTCCCCGGTGCGAGCACCCCTCCGCCACCTCACTAACAGCGTCCACAGGAGACAGTCATGGACTCCCGCGACGAACTCATGCGCCACGCCCTGGCCGCCGCCGAACTCGGCTTCCACGTCTTCCCGCTGCGTCCCGGCGAGAAGATCGCCGCACTGCACAGCGAGAAGCGCTGCCCCCGCACCGGAGCGTGCCGCGACGGACACGCCAAGCCCGAACAGCGCGCCACCACCGACCCCGCCGTCATCGAGCGCTGCTGGTCGGCCGGACCGTTCAACATCGGCATCGCCACCGGCCCGAGCGGTCTGGTCGTGATCGACCTGGACACCCGCAAGTCACCCGACGACGTGCCCAAGGACGGCTGGAACCGGAGGGGCATCGTGGACGGCCACGACGTGTTCACCGCCGTCTGCCAGGAAGCAGGACAGCCGGTGCCGTGGGAGACGCGCACCGTGCGCACCGCCCGCGGCGGAACACACCTGTACTTCCGGGCACCGTCCGGTGTGGAGCTGCGCAGCACCGAGGGCGACAAGGGCAACGGACTCGGGTGGAAGGTCGACACCCGCGCCTGGGGCGGCCACGTCGTCGGACCGGGATCGGTCACCCCGAACGGCGGCTACACCGTCACCGACGACACCCCACCCGCCGAACTGCCCGCCTGGTTAGTCCAGCGCCTCACCCCCAAGCCGCCACCGGCCCGTACAGCGCCGATCGTGAGCCGTTCTGAGCGGCTACCCGCCTACGTCACTGCAGCGGTCCGGGGTGAGCGGGACAGGGTCGCAGCAGCCCAATCAGGCGCACACACGCGGACGCTGTTCGTCGCCTCCGTCGCACTCGGGCAACTCGTGGGTGCCGGACTGCTCCCCTCGGCTACAGCAGAGGCCGAACTGTTCAACGCCGCACTGCACATGATCACCGACCGGTGCCAGTGCACCGACCGGGAAGTACTCCGCACCATCGACAACGGCCTCCGCGCGGGCATGTCACGTCCCCGAAAGACCCCGACCGACAACACCGCGACGACCACGGCGGCACTGTTCACCGAGCGGGGCGCGGCATGAACGTCCTGTCGCTGTTCGCCGGTATCGGCGGTCTCGAACTAGGGCTCGAACGCTCCGGGATGACCGTGGTCGGCCAGGTCGAGATCAACTCGTTCGCCCGCTCCGTACTCGCCCGCCACTGGCCGGAGGTTGACCGCCATGACGACGTCCGCACCGCCCCAACCTGGTGGACAGCGCGGTCACGTCCCCCTGTCGACGTCGTCTGCGGCGGATTCCCCTGCCAGCCCTTCAGCACCGCCGGCGAACACCGCGGCGTTGCCGATGAACGCTGGGGATGGCCCTGGATGGCCGAGGTCATTCGCGTGGTTCGACCCCGCTACGTCCTCGTGGAGAACGTCGCAGCTCTCCTTACCGACGCGGTCGCCTTCGGATGGCTCCTCGGTGACCTGGCCGACCTCGGGTTCGATGCGGAATGGGGAGTGCTTCCCGCGTGCGCCGTGGGTGCCCCACACACACACGCAACCGCCTGTTCCTCGTGGCCTACCCCGCTGGCGCGGTGGGGCAAGAGCGGCTGGGGTCTGGGAGCCAAGGGCGGCCGGTACCGAGCGGAGACCGAAGCCCGAATCCGTGGCCTGATCCGATCAACGGGTTCCTGGCGGCCACACCCCAACGCGGTCGAGTGGCTGATGGGGTTCCCCAAGGACTGGACGGCCCCCGCGTCACCGCACTCGGCAACGCCGTCGTCCCCCAGGTCGCCGAACACCTCGGCCGCTACCTCCTCGACCTCGACCAGCACAGCCACACCGCATGAACACCGTGAACCAGCACCAGGAGGCACGCGCATGACCGCCGCACTCCGAGTCGTCCCGACCGCCCCACCCCTGCCCGGTCACGTGATCCTCGACCAGGCCCGCGACTTCGTGGCGCGGTTCTCCGCGTTCCCCTCCCAGCACTGCGCCCCGATGCTCGCGCTCTGGTACGCGCACACCTGGGCAGCGGAGCACTTCTACGTCACGCCCCGGCTCATCCTCTCCTCCGCCGAACCGGGATCGGGCAAGACCCGCGTGCTCGAAGTCGCCAAGCACCTCACCCAGGCACCGGAGATGACCGCGTCAGGGTCCGCCGCGGCGTTGGTGCGCATGGTCGCGGCCGGTCCGATCACAATCCTGTTGGACGAGGTGGACACCATCTTCGCCGCCGGCGGAGGCGGCAACGAAGACGTGCGCGGAATGCTCAACCTCGGCTACAAGCGCACCGCCACCATCCCCAAGGTCAAAGGCGACTCCGGCTCCGGTTTCGTGGTCGAACGCCTCCCCATCTTCGCGCCCGCCGCGCTGGCCGGACTGGTCGGCTCGATGCCCGACACCATCACCACCCGCGCCATCACGGTCAACCTGCGCAAGCGTCGCCACGACGAACACGTGGACGGCTACTTGGAACGCCGCGCCGAACGCGACGCCGCACCGATCCGGAACGCCCTGGCCACCTGGATCACCGGCATCGGCGAACAGCTCGGCGACGCTGAACCGGCCATGCCGCACGGTGTGCACGACCGGTCCGCCGAAATCTGGGAACCGCTACTGGCCATCGCCGACGCCGCCGGAGGCCACTGGCCCGACACCGCACGCGCCGCGTGCGTGCACTTCGTGCTCAGCGCCAACAAGCCCACACCGTCACTCGGCATCCAACTGCTGGCCGACCTCCGCACGCTGTTCACCGCGGCCGGAACGGACCGGATGCACACCACCGACATCGTGGAACGCCTCCGTGCCCTTGACGACTCGCCGTGGGCCGACCTGCACGGCAAACCGCTCGACTCGCGCCGACTTGCCCGCGAGCTGAGCCGCTACCAGGTCGCGCCGCTCACGTTCAAGCACAACACCACCAACGCCAAGGGCTACGTCACCTACGCCACCGACAAGCAGGTGGAGCAGGTCGGCTTGGCGGACGCCTGGGCGCGCTACCTGCCGGTTGAGAACGCGGACGACAAGGGGGACCGGTGAACGACACGGCCGTGGTCATCGAACTGACCAAGTACCTCTACAGAGTGCCCGAAGCCATGAAGCTGTTGTCCTTGAGCCGCAGCACCTTCTACGAGCAGATGCGGGCTGGACGGATCAAGTTCGTCAAGCAGGGCAGTGCCACGCTCATCCCGGCGTCCGCGATCCGGGCCTACGTCGCACTGTTGGAGCAGGAAGCGGGGGTGCACTATGGCGAAACGGCGTAGCCGCGGGGACGGCGGACTGCACTGGGACGAGAAGCGGCAACGGTGGATCGCCACCGCCACCATCGGCTACAACACCAAGGGCAAGAGGATCACCCGTAAGGCCAGCGGCAAGACCAAGACCGAAGCCAAGGACAAGCTCAAGGAAATCCTCCGCGACCTTGACGACGGCTTGGCCATCACGCCGCGCGGCTACACCGTCAAGGACGCCGTCACCACCTGGTTGGACTACGGGTTGCGCGGACGCGACCCCGAGACGGTGAAGAACTACCGCTACCAGGCCGAAGGGCACATCATCCCGAACCTGGGAGCGCGGAAGCTGCGGGAGCTGACCGCCGACGACGTGGACGAGTTCCTTGCCGAACTGTCGTTGACGCTGTCCACGCGGACGCTGCGGCTGGTGTACTCGATCCTCAACCGGTCGGTGCGCATGGCGCAGGCACGCGACAAAGTCAAGCGCAATGTGGTGCCACTGTGCGAGGTACCGACCGGGCAGGCCGGACGTCCGTCGAAAGCGCTCACGCTCGATCAGGTGGCCGCAGTGCTCGACGCGTCGGAGAACACGCCGATGTACGCCTACATCGTGCTGTCGCTGCTGATCGGCGCGCGCACCGAAGAACTCCGCGCGTTGACCTGGGAACACGTGGATCTTGAGGGCAAGCCGAACGCCGATCCGGTCGTCCTGCCGTCCATCTCCGTGTGGCGGTCGGTTCGCCAGGACGGTGACACCAAGACTCGCAAGTCACGACGCACGCTGGCCATGCCGACGCGATGCGTAGACGCGCTCAAGGCCCACCGCGTCTACCAGGACGCCCGACGCGAGTTGGCGGGCAAGCGCTGGCAGGAACACGGACTGGTGTTCGCCTCGCAGGTCGGGACCGAGCTGGACTCCCACAACGTCCGGCGCGCCTTCCGGCGGGTGCTGAAGGCCGCGGGCCTCAACCCGAAGGACTGGACACCTCGGGAAATGCGACACAGCTTCGTGTCTGTGCTGTCCGCGTCCGGCGTGCGGCTTGAGGACATCGCACGGCTGGTCGGGCACAGCGGCACGGCGGTAACGGAGGCCGTCTACCGACACCAGATCGTGCCCGTGATGGTCGAGGGAGCGACCGCTATGGACCGCATCTTCCCCAGAGCGAGTTGACTTCACTACGACAGATACGAAGCCCGCTGACTTGGCGTATACCTCCAGGTCAGCGGGCTTCAGACCTTTGAGTGGTGAGTAATTCTCATGTACGACTATCCCCGTGGACGAGCGACCTGCGATCTTGGGAGTTGAGCGGGACTCTACTTATCCACGCTCTGCGATTGGTGCCTTCTGGCACCCCGGGAGGAACGATGAGCTTGCCGCGACCGATGGACAGCGCCCCGCAAGATGGAACGATCGTGATAGGCAGTTGCCCTCTCGCTGGCGGTGGCACCGCCGAACTTCCCATGGTCTGGGTTCCGGCCCGACGTCAGTGGTGCGTTCCCGCAGTCCCCCGCCTGGAGAATGGTCTCGACCCCGACGGGTGGCAACCGCTGCCGGATAATTTTGATCTTCCTGGGTGGGAGGACTAGCTGTACTGCCCCGTGAGGTTGGGGACGCGGCTGGCGGGTGGTAGGCCCTTGAGTGCGGTGTGGCCGCGGTGGTGATTGTAGGTGTGCAGCCATCGC
>NZ_JBITXT010000014.1:0-225157 GCF_044544865.1 Actinosynnema sp. NPDC053489
CAAAGCTACGAAGCAGGACTGCATCTACGAGGAGCGATCATGTGGCTGAAGACCCTGACCCCAACCACATGATCCGAACCCCAAACAGCTCCTAGTACGCCGACGCGCGCACCGCGAAGACCGATCGGTTGCCCGCGTACTCCGTCAGCGACCACAGCTGGCCCTTGGCGGGCCAGTACGACACGTCCTCCGGCCCGATCGGCAGCACGTCCCGGTGCACCACCACCGACCCGCCCGGCTCGAACGTGGCCAGGTCGCCCGCGTTGCCGCTGCCGTCGCTGGTCGAGAGGTAGAACTTGCCGTTGATCGCCGTCGCGCCCTGCATGCTCTGCACCGAGACGTCGTAAGCCTCGCTCGCGTGGGCGTAGCCGTCCGGCGCCGTGGTCAGCATGCGGGTGGTGTAGTCGATCGGGAAGCGGAACAGGCGGCTGCCCGCGCCCGGGTTGGCGTACTCGCCGACGACCACGCTGTCGGGGGTGCTCGTGCGGTCCAGGGAGGCGAACGAGAACCGGATCGCCGGTTGCCCGTCGGTGGTCGACTGGTTGTACGCGAAGACCTGCGGCAGGACGTACTTGTAGCCGTACGCCTGGTAGCTGCCGTCGGCCTGGCGGCCGATGGCCGAGCCGTCGCTGGTGCTGGTCTGCCACAGGTGCCGCAGGTCGAACACGCGGAAACCGCTGCTCGTCGACGCGACGTAGAGGTGGTGGCCGTACCAGAACATCCCGCCCACGTGCAGGTTGATCGGCCGGAACGACGCCTGGCCCGCGCCGGTGGTGCAGGGCTCGACCAGCAGCACGTGGCGGTAGGTGGGCGCGGAAGGGGTGGCGTAGTCCACGAACGAGACCCGGATGCCCCGGTCCAGCCCGTCGGTGCCGTTGTCGTACCAGCTCACCAGGATCGCCGTCGAACCCTCGTAGGTGCCCTCGCCGTACGCGTCCGCCGTCGTGGTGATGCCCTGCGGCACCCAGTAGGCGACGTCGTCGTCACCGCTGTTCCAGCAGAACGCGGCGACGCGGTTGGCGGCGGCGGGGGAGCAGGGGGTGGCGGCGCGGTTGCCGTCGCCGACCACGGTCGGGACGCTCACGTTCGGCAGGGCCGCGTCGAGGTCGTCGATCAGCCCGGAGTACGCGGTGGCCTTGAGGCGGAAGCTCGCGGCGGGCAACGCCGCGGCCGCTCGCGCCACCGGGGTGATCGCCGTGACCAGGACCGCCGCCAGCACGACGACCGCCACTCGGTACTTGTTCACCAGACCACCACCGTTGTCGGTCGATTGCTGACGGACAGCCATCATGGCGCGCGATCGGCCGGCGGGGCAACGACCGCCCCCGAAGGGGCGGCCGTCGGGTTCACACCACTGCCGGACCCCGGTGGCCCGCCGCCCGCGCGGCGAGGCTCGCCGTCGCCCACGCGGCCTCGGCCGCTTCGTCGGCCTGGCCCATCGCCTGCGCCGCCGCGCGGGCGGCGGTCTGCGCGCGTTCCGCGGCCTCGGCGGCCCGCGCGGCGGCGCGCTCCGCCAGGTCGGCCTGCTCGCCGGCACCCGCCGCCCGCGCGGCACCGGCCTCCCGCCGCGCCACGTCCGCGGCCGTGAGCGCCTGCGCCCCGGCGTGGTAGGCGTCGCCCACGACGTCCTCGGCCGCGTCGACCCGCGCCATGTCGCGCAACGCCGTCGCGGCCTGGTCGCGCAGCGCCCGCAGGTGCGACTCGCCCAGCGTGATCTCCACGTTGTCCCCGATCGCGAGGAACGCCTGGCTGTCCAGGCTCCCGCGCAGGTCGATCGACACGCCCTCGGTCAACCGCAGGCCCACGCTCGTGACGACCTGCCGGTCCACCCAGCTCACGACGCCTCCACCTGTCCGTTGTCGTCCACCGACACCTCCGTCTCCTTCCTCGACCCACCGGTCACCACCTCGGCGACGTCGGAGGCCGACACCATCACCGACTGGCCCGTCCGGTCGATCAGCACGGGGAACGCGCAGGACTTCCAGCAGCCCTCGTACGCCGTCACGGTCCCCGTGCGCCCGTCGCGCAGCCGCACCCGCGTGCCCGGCCTGGGACGCAGGCCGGTGCCGCTGTCGTGCGTGGCCCACCACGACTCCGGGTCACCCGGGCCCGCGGCGGTCACGTCGCCACCTCCGCGCCGAAAACACACGTACGGGTGGTTCCGCGCGTGGTGATCGACACCGCACGACATCGCCGCGCCGGCCGGGGAGCACGCCGTGTGACCGAAAAGCCGCTGCTCAACCGCATTCTGTCCCGGTCCATGCCCTGCCTCCTCCGGAGTTGGTGACCCGCTGGGTCGGCCGCCGCGCACGTGAGACGCTGTGGCCTGCACAACACTTCCGGCATGAGTTAATCACGTACGTACCTTTTTTGCGCTGCTCTATCGGGTGAAACGGGTTTCCTTTCGGGTGTACGTGCGGTAAGCACGTACTAACAGCTTGGTCATCGGACGACGGGGAGCGCGCCTTGGTGAAGAACAGCGACGACAGCGCGATCAGCCAGCGGCGCCAGCTCGGCGCGGCGATGCGCAGCTTCCGCAAGGACGCGGACATCGACCGCGACGCGGCGGCCGAGCTGATCGAGGTCACCGGTCCGACGCTGACCCGCAAGGAGTCCGGCCAGTTCAAGTTCAAGCGGCAGGAGGTCGAGACCCTGGCCGCCGCCTACGGCGTGGGGCACGAGGAGCTGGCCATGCTGGTCGAACTGGCCCGGGAGGCCCGCGCCAGCACCAAGCGCGGCGAGTTCCCGATGTTCGTGCCGGTGCGGGCCCGCGCCTACCTGGAGCTGGAGCGCAACGACGCCGTGGAGATCATGGCGGTGACGCTGAGCTTCATCCCGCTGTACTTCCAGACCGAGGCGTACATGCGGGAGCTGTGGCTGCGCAACGGCGAACTGCTGTCCGCGGCCAGGATCGAGGAGCTGGTCAAGCTGCGCCGGACCAGGCAGCAGGTCGTCACCAAGCGGGACGCGCCGATGATCCGCGCCGTCATCCACGAGTTCGCGCTGCGGCTGCCGGTCGGCGGTCCGGACGTGATGCGCGAGCAGCTCCGCGTGCTGGCCGCCGCGTGCGAGCTGCCCAACGTCGAGATCCAGGTGCAGCCGATCGCCGCCGGGGCGTTCCCCGGCATGGACTCCACCTTCTCGCTGCTGCGCTTCCCGGCCGGGGTATCCGGCGACGTGGTGCAGGTCTACGGGCACGCGGAGTCGTTCTACCGCGACCGCCGGGCCGCGACGGAGCCTTATCGGGCCGTGTGGGACCGCCGCAGGGTGGCCGCGTTGGACTTGCAGGCTTCCAAGGCCCTGATACTGGACGCAGCGGCCTCCTTCGGCCCGGAAGCAGCCCCTTGACCCGACGACGATGCGGATTGAGCGATGACGGAGCACTTGGCGTGGCGCAAGAGCAGCTTCAGCACCGGTGAGGGCAGCGGCGGTGAGTGCGTCGAACTCGCGCCGACGGCCGACGGCCGGGTGGCCATGCGCAACTCGACCCTCGGCGAGGCGAGCCCGGTCGTGGTCTACACGAAGGGCGAGCTGCGGGCGTTCCTGCTGGGAGCGAAGAACGGCGAGTTCGACGACCTGGTCTGACCCGGTCGCGGGCACCGGCGGGTGACGGCGCCTCCGTGATCCCGGTGAACCGGCCGGGACCACGGAGGACGGCCACCGGTGCGTGCGCGGTCAGCGCTTCGTCCGGTACCTGGTCATCACCACGCCGCCGGGGAAGGTGCGGGTCTCCACCAGGTCCAGGCGCACCCGGTCGTCCAGCGCGCCGAAGAACGGGGTGCCCCCGCCGACGAGGACCGGGTGGGTGACGATCTCGTACTCGTCGACCAGCCCGGCGCGCACGGCGGCCCCGGCGAGCGTCGCGCCACCGACCCTCATCGGCCCGCCGTCCCCGGCCTTGAGCCGGGTGATCTCCTCGACCGCGTCGCCGCCGACCAGGCGGGCGTTCCAGGCCACGCCGTCGAGCGTCGAGGAGAACACCACCTTCGGCGTGTCCCGCCAGTTCCGCGCGAACGCCACGTCCGTCGGGGTGGCGCCGGGGTGCTGGTCGCCGGTCGGCCAGTGGGAGCTCATCGTCTCCCACAGCTTCCGCCCGTACAGCAGCAGGTCGATCCCCTGCTCCCGCTCCAGCCACCACTGGAACAGCTCGTCGCTCGGCTCGCCCCAGTTGTGGTCGTCGCCGGCCGCCGCGATGTAGCCGTCCAGGCTCAGGTTCATGCCGTAGATCAGTTTCCGCATGGCGTCACCCTCTCCCGGGCGGCCGGCGGGCCGTCGGGCGGGTCGGCCTCCCTCAGACGAGGGGGCGGGCCTCGACGGGCACCCAGTCGGGGTGCTTGCCGGTCGCGTCGTCGCCGGAGGAGATGCCGCGGATGCGGCGGTTCACCCAGGGCAGCACGTGCTCGCGGTAGTAGCGGGTCTCGACGCGCAGGCTCCGGCGGGCGACCGGGCCCGGGGCGACGGCGTGCGCCTCGGCGGTGTGCCCCAGCGCCTTGAGGACCAGGGAGGCGACGCGGCGGTGGCCGGCGGCGTTGAGGTGCAGCCGGTCCGGCGACCAGTACTCGGCCCGGCGGCTCTCGACGTCGTTGAACGCGTCGACCAGCAGGATGTCGTGCCGGGCGGCCAGTTCGGCGATCCGGGCGGTCAGCACCTCGCCGCGCCGGTGGATCATGCGGCCGAACGGCAGCCGCTGCGACGGGTCCGCGCCGCTGAGCAGCACCAGCCGCACGTCCGCCGCCAGGCACCGCAGGATGACCCGCTCGGTCAGCCCGACCAGCCGCTCCACGTCGATGCCGGGGCGCATCATGTCGTTGCCGCCGCCGTTGAAGGTCAGCATCGTCGGCGCGGGCGACAGGGCCAGCGCCTTGTCGAGCTGGGTGGTGGCGATGGGTTCGAGCAGCCTGCCCCGGACGGCGAGGTTGGCGTACCGGACGGTCTCGCCGAGCGCCGCCGCCATCCCCTCCGCGACCAGGTCCGCCCACCCCCTGGGCGTGCCGTCGGGGCGTTCGTCGCCGACCCCTTCGGTGAAGCTGTCGCCGATGGCCACGTATCGCACTGCCGCCGCCTCCCGTGTCGGAACGTCACGGGCCAGCATATGAGCCGCCTCCTGCGGCCTCGCCGCAGGAGGCTCAGCAGGCGTGCTTGGCGGTCAGCACCCGCTTGGCCGCCTCCGCCACGCGCGGCGCGGGCAGCGCGCCGGACGCGACCGCGCCCTCCAGGTGGTCCAGCACCTCGGCGACGCGACCGCCGGAGGACCACAGGGCGATGTCCGCGCCCGCCGCGAGGGCCTGCGTGACGGCGTCGGGCAGGCCGACCCGGTCCGTCACGGCGCGCATCGCGCCCAGGTCGTCGGTCATCGCGGGCCCGGAGAAGCCGAACTCGCCGCGCAGCAGCGCGTACGCCTGCGGGCTGAGGGTGGCCGGCACGCCGTTGGTCAGGCCCGGCACGTCGATGTGGCCGACCATCACCACGACGTCGCCGAACCGGGGCAGCTCCCGGTAGGGGAGCAGGTCCGCGCCGAGCAGCGCGTCCAGCGGGGGCGAGGTGACCGCGCCGAGGTGCGAGTCGCCGCTGGTGTTGCCGTGCCCGGGGAAGTGCTTGACCACGGGCGTGACGCCCGCCTGGTGCAGGCCCTCGGCGAACGCCAGCGCGTAGCCCAGCGCGACGTCCGGGTTCGCGCTGAACGAGCGGTCGCCGATGACCGTGCGGTCGGGCTGGCCGCTGGTGTCGAGCACCGGGGCCAGGTCGGTGGTCACGCTGCGGGCGCGCAACGCCTGCCCGCGCTTCACGGCCAGGGCGCGGACCTGGTCCGGCGTCAGCTCGGCGGCCATCTCGCGGGCGCTGGGCAGCGGGCCGTCGAGCACGTCCAGGCGCTGGACGCGCCCGCCCTCGTCGTCCACGGCGACGGTCAGCGGCAGGGAGGCCGCGGCGTGCACGGGTGCCAGCGCGCCGGCGCTGAGCAGGCCGACGTCGTCCCCACCGATGAAGATCCCGCCGACCTGCTGGTCGCGGACCGCGGCGAGGGCGTCGGCGGGACCGCGCGGGTCGACCCCGACGACGAGCAGTTGGGCGAGCCGGGCCCGCAGCGGCAGCGCGGCGACCTTCTCCGCGCACGCGTCCACGACCGGCGCGGGCCGGGGCGCGGAGGAGGAAGGGGACGACGGCGCGGACGTGGACGTGGGCGGGGCGGTCGTGGACGTCGACCCCCGGGCCGCGGTGTCGGCCGACCGGTCACCGCGCACGGCGGTCGTGACGACCAGCAGGGCGGCGACGACCGCGCCGAGCGCCACGAACAGCAGCAGCGTCGAGGTGCCGGCTCCGCGGCGGCCGGTGCGCCTCGGCGTCGGAGGGGTGCGCCGGTGCCATTCGGATTCCGCGTCGTGGGGCATCGGACCCATGGTATCCGCTACCGCCGATCGTGCCGGGACGGGCGCGTTCCCGATCATTTCCAGACCACCGGGAAATGTGAATGCGGTGTCGAAACCCGCGTTCCCCGTGACGTTCGTCGCGGTTCCCGCGTGATCAGGACCGCCGCCGGCGCCGCCCGCGGATCGCCTCGTCGGTCGTCGCCGGCGGCCCGCTCCGGGAGCGGGCGAAGGCCATCGCCCGCTCGTGCTCGTCGACGGTCACCGGGTCGGTCAGCGCGCGGCGGCCGATCAGGTCGCACGCGCGTGCCGGGCGCGGGTCTGCCTGGTCGGAGGTGGTGAGCTGGGTGCGCACGAGGGCGTGCGCGGTGGCCCAGTCGCCCCGCCTGGCGGCCCGCGCCCAGCCGGTGGTGTCACCGTGCTCGACGAGGTCGAGGACGCCCTGGCCGTCCGGTCGGCCGCACAGGTAGCCGGCGCGGAAGGCGAGCCACTGCGGGCGGCGCATCGCCGGCAACAACGGCGAGAAGTCGGCGGCGCACTGCGCGTCGCCGGGGTGGTGGACGAGGGCGACGGGTTCTCGTCCGTCGCCGACGAGCGAGGCATTCCGGTGCGCCGAACCGAACGTTTCCCCGGTTTCCCGGGCGGCGGCGAAACCGTTGCGGCCCCCGGGTGTCCGGAGGAGTTTTTCGACGGTGTCGCGTTCCGCGCCCGGCGGGCCGTGCCACAGGTGGTCGAATGCGGCGAAGTCGACCCGCGGGTCCCGGGCCCGAAAGGTGTGCGGCGAAGCGGGCGCGGCGGAGGCCAGTGCGTGAATGGCGTGCGACGAACCGATGACCAAGGGGAAGTCTTCCGGGAACCGGATGACCAGTGGCCGTGATCGGCGGGCGCGCCGTTCGGGCGGCACCACCGCGCCGCGCTCGTCCACCGTCACGAAATCCTCGCCCGGGCCGCGGCGCAGGTCGTCCAGGCGGACGCAGGAGAAGCGCGGACCGAGCGAGTGGGCCAGGTTCAGCGGCTGTGACCAGCGGCTTTGATCCGCGTCGGGGTGGCGGTCGAGCACTTCGCGCCAGGGGACCGGAGCGGAGAGCAGAACCATTCCACCCCGGCCGGACACGAGTTCCACCAGGAGTCGGAACAACTCGAACGGGTAAGCCTGCCCGGTGCGCGCGCCGATCTCGGTGAGCGAGGCGGTCCGCCCGGCCAGCACCAGCTCCCGACGGCGCGGGAGGAAAGCGGAATCGCTCATTCGCGCATGCTAGCGCGTGTGATTCCGGCCACGCCGACCGGAATTGGCGACGGGTATTCCCCGTCACCGCGCAACGGCAATCCGGGCGTGCCGGTGCGGGACGGGCGTGGCGGGGTACCGGCCGCTCGGCTATACCTGGAACGACGCAACGGCCCCGGCTCGGCTCGGCTCGGGAGGCAGGTCGCATGGTCGCGCACGTCGTCGTCATCGGAGCGGGGGTCTACGGCGCGGCGGTCGCCGCCTCGCTCGCCCGCAGGGGCGCCCGGGTCACCGTCGTCGACGCGGCGGAGCCCGGCGGCGGCACGTCCGGTGCGACGTTCTCGTGGACGAACTCCTGCGGCAAGCAGCCGCGGACCTACCACGACCTCAACGTGGCCGGCATGCGGGCGCACCGGCGGTTGGCGGCCGCCGTGCCGCACAGCGACTGGTACCACGAGACCGGCAACTTGGAGTGGGCCGCGACCGACACCGCGCTCGCGAGCCTGCGGGCGAAGGTCGACGGCGTGCTCGACTACGGCTACGAGGCCCACTGGCTGACCCGGGCGGAGGCGCTGGACCTCGAACCCGACCTCGACCCGGCCGCGCTGCCCGACGACGGGATCGCCTGGTTCCCCCGCGAGGGCTGGGTCGCCCCGACCCGGCTGATCGGCCACCTGCTGGCGCGGGCGGGTGCGCAGGTGGTGCGCGGCGACGCCGTGACCGGGCTGGAGGTGGCCGGCGGGGCGGTGCGCACCGTGCGGCTCTCCTCGGGGTGGCGGGCCGCGGTGGACGCGGTGGTCGACTGCGCCGGACCCCGCGCCGCGCGGGTCGCGGAGCTGGCCGGGCTGGCGCTGCCGATGCGCAACACCCGCGGTGTGCTCGTGTGCACGCCGCCCGTCGCGGTGGCGGTGGGGCGGGTGGTGCACGCGCCCCACGTCCACCTCCGCCCGGACGGCGGGGGACGGCTGCTGCTGCATGACCCCGAGGACGTCGCCGCCGACGGCGGTGCCGCCACCGCGGTGGTCGAGGCGGCCCGCGCGCTCTACCCCGGCATCGGCGCCGCGACCGCGGAGAGCGTCCGGGTGGGTGAGCGGCCCATCCCGGAGGACGGGCTGCCCGTGCTCGGCCGGGTGGTGGAGCTGCCGAACTTCCACTTCGCCGTCTCGCACAGCGGCGCGACCCTGAGCCTGCACGCGGGTGACCTCGTCGCGGCCGAGGTGCTGGGCGAGGACGTCGGCGACGCGCTCGCCCCGTTCCGGTTCGAACGGTTCACGACGGTCCACTGAGGACGACGGGCTTCGGCTGGCCGAAGTGCCGCCGTTCCCGACGATGGTGCGACCCGCCCGCGCCTGGCACTGTCGCGCTGCCCGCGGACGGCGCGACCTCGGAGGCTGCCTTGGACCAGGCGAACGGCGGGTTGCGGCGGGAGCTGACGAGCCGCCAGATCGGCATGATCTCCCTCGGCGGGACCATCGGCACGGGGCTGTTCCTCGGCTCCAGCCTCGCCATCTCCATGGCCGGGCCCGCGGTGGTGCTGGTCTACCTCGTCGGCGCGCTGGCGGCGGTGGCGGTGGCCTACGCGGTGGCCGAGATGGTGGTGGTGCACCCGGAGGCGGGCGGGTTCGGCGCGGTCGGCGCGCGGTACGCCGGTCCACTGGTGGGCTACGTGCAGCGCTGGTGCTACTGGGCGACCCAGGTGATCACCGTCGGCGGCGAGGTGGTCGCGGCCGGCCTGTACGTCCGGTACTGGTGGCCCCAGGTGCCGCTGTGGGCGTCGGTGTGCCTGTTCTCGCTGGCGATCCTCGGGGTGAACTTCGCGGCCGTGCGGCTGTTCGGCGAGGTCGAGTACTGGTTCTCGATGGTCAAGGTGACGGCGCTGGTCGTCTTCCTGGTGCTCGGCGCGCTGTGCGTGGTGTTCGGCCTGCCCGGCCAGGACGCGGCCGGGCTGGCGGCGTGGACCGCGCACGGCGGGTTCATGCCCCACGGGCTGACCGGCGTGCTGCTGGCGATCACCGTGGCGACGTTCAGCTACGGCGGTGTCGAGTCGGTGGCGATGACGGCCGCCGAGTCGCGCAGCCCGGCCGGGGACATCCCGCGCGCGGCCCGGCGGGTGGTGCTGCGGCTGGCGCTGTTCTACGTGCTGGCGACCGGGATCATCGTGGCGATCGTGCCGTGGACGGAAGCGGCGGCGGTCGACGGCATCGCGCGGAGCCCGTTCGTGCGGCTGTTCTCCTCGATCGGCGTCCCGGCCGCGGCGGGCCTGATGAACCTGGTGATCCTCACGGCCGCGCTGTCGGCCGCGAACACCACCCTGTACCTGGCGTCGCGCACGGTGCACTCCCTGGCGCTGGACCGGTACGCGCCGCGCGCCCTCGCCGCCGTGACCGGGCGGGGCAGCCCGGTGAACGCGGTGCTCGCCTCGACCGCCGGCCTGCTCGCCGCCGCCGTGGCCGCGGCCCTCTCGCCCGACGCGGCGTTCCCGGTGCTGCTGGGCATCGCGATGTTCAGCGGCATGGTCGCGTGGATGCTGATCTTCGTGAGCCACCTGGCGTTCCGGCGCGCCCGTCGGCACCTGCCGCCGGCCCCGGTCCGGTTGCCGGGCGCGCCGGTGACCTCGGTGCTGAGCCTGCTGTACGTCGTGCTGGTGGTGACCGCGACGGCGTTCACCGAGGCGTTCGGACCGGCGTGGCAGGTGGGCGTGCCGTTCGTGCTGCTGGTGCTGCTGTCCTACCCGCTGGTGCGGCTGCGCCGGTCGGCTCGCGACCGGCGGGCCGAGGCGGATCAGGCCGAACCGGTGTAGCCGTGCTCCACGATCCGGCGGGCGGCCTCGTCGTAGCCGTCGGCGTCGTCGCGGGCGAGCGTGCCCAGGCCGTCGACGTAGCGGTTGAACATGCAGAACGCCGCCGCGATCAGCACCGTGTCGTGGATCTCCACCTCGGTCGCGCCCTGCGCCCGCGCCCGGTCCACCAGCTCGGCGGTCACGTTGCGGCCCGACTCCTGCACCGCGCCTGCGATCCGCAGCAGCGCGCGCAGCTTCTCCGACACCGGCGCGGTGTCGAGGTCGGCCCGGACCTGGTGGACCAGGGTCATGCCCTCGTCCAGCTGGGCGGCGGCGAACGCCGAGTGCGAGTCGCAGCAGAACCGGCACTCGTTCAACCCGGACACGTAGGCCGCGATCAGCTCGCGCTCGCCCGCGGGCAGCGAGTTCGGGGCCCGCAGGAGGGCCTCGGCGAGCGCGTTGAGCGGCACGGCCGTCTCGGGCCGGAACCGCATGAGTCCGTTGATGCCGGGGAAGAGGGTCTCGTCCAAGCCGAGCTCGATGTGCGCCATGGACGCACGCTAGCCGTTCACCGACCACTCGGGGGGTGGTCGGTGAACGGCCGCACTGCGTGTTCCCGCAGTGGTGACACCCGGTCCCACCAGGAGGGGAAGGCGGCGGGACCGGGTGGTGGCACTACTTCGCGTGGCCGCGCAGCACCAGCAGCACGGCACCGGTGGTCAGGCCGTAGCCGACCACGTGGCCGAACAGGCTGACCCACTGGGCGCCGCCGACGACGAACACCATGTCGCTCATCATCGGGTCGGCGGTGACGCTCAACCACAGCGGCATGATGATCAGCGCGCCGAGCACCCACAGCGCCGCGCCGTACATGAGGCTCATGGCGTACACGGGCGGCACGGCCTTGAGGTTGCGGGTCAGCAGCCCGAGGCCCGCGCCGGCGATGGCCGAGATCACCAGGTGGACGATGAAGCCGACGACGGCGTTCTCGACACCGATCAGCATGCCCACCATGGGCAGCATGCCGACACCGGCCATCAGCAGGCCGAACACGAGGCCGCCGGCGAGCCCGGCGAGCGCACCGTTCCGGATGGGGGAGTCCGACCTGGTGGTCGTCGGGGCAGCGATTGTCGCGGTCACGG
The DNA here is from genome assembly GCF_044544865.1 of Actinosynnema sp. NPDC053489. Classification (NCBI taxonomy): domain Bacteria; kingdom Bacillati; phylum Actinomycetota; class Actinomycetes; order Pseudonocardiales; family Pseudonocardiaceae; genus Actinosynnema; species Actinosynnema sp. NPDC053489. Next base: position 11,509 of record NZ_JBITXT010000014.1, read on the forward strand.
GCACTCCTTCGTCAGTTGTACGGCATGGTCGGGAACCAGCCGATCCCGAAGATCGACGGGACGCGGACGTCCCAGTACACGAGCAGGAAGACACCGAGGGCGATGAGCAGCGCCGCGCTGACCACCGCCGAACGGCGGGTGTTGGCGCTGAACCAGCGCAGGAAGCGGCCCTTGGTGCCCAGGGCCAGCGCCGCGAACACGACGGTGACGAGCAGGACGTTGCCGATGGACTGGAGCACGAACGTCCCCGCGCCGAACAGCGGGTTGCCCGAGTCCACGGCGGATCGGAACAGCTTGATGAACATCGGGTAGGGCCGGCCGATCAGGAACGCGCCGACCAGCGCGCCGAGCACCACCACGCGGGCGACCGGCCGGTCGCGGAACAGGTCGGGCAGCACGCCGATCGCGGCCAGCCCGAGGTAGGCCATGGCCAGGCCCACCAGGCCGAACACGATCGCCGACTGCAGCAGCCGCACCGGCATCGTGCCGATCGTCGCGCTCGACAGCTGCGGCAGGCTCGGCCCGATCAGCACGCCGACCGCCCCGTACAGCGCCGACACCCCGACCATGCCCGCGGTGAAGAAGCCCAAGGGGCGCAACAGGGCCCTCGCGGTTCCCTGCGACGCACCGCCGGCCTGGCTCATCGGTCCGATGGATGCCGCCATGGCGATGTTGCACGCGGTGAACGTGCCCGCCAGCCCGGAGACGAACGCGAACGCGAGGCCCGCGGCGGTGCCGGCGATCGACGCGGTCGCGGCCTCCTCCCCGAGCAGGGTGTTCGCCACGTTGGCGCCGATCACCTGATCGACGAACTCGTAGGACCACAGCACGGCCAGGAGCACGCCGGCGATCACGCTGCCGACGATCAGTCGTCCCGGTCTGGTCGTGGTGGTGCGGTCGGTCCCGATGACGGGCCGGACGTGGGTCATGGGCGGTCACCTCGCTGCGGGTCGGGGCGCGTTTCGGTCGACTCAATGTCCTTGCCGGCCCGTCGCCGCGACAACTTCCAGACTGCTGTCCTGGCGGCCGGTCACCGCAGGGGCGCGCCGGCCCGTTCGTCCGCGCCCGTGCCGCCCGGTGGGTGAATCGGGGTCGCGGCGAATGCCGTGCCACCGATACCGGCTCCGGCCGGGGCGCCGGAACCCGGCGGCATTGAAGCCGAATCACGCCACCGGTGCCAGTGGCACGATCGGAAACCCGATGCGCGGTCGTGGGAAACGCGTTCGCCCGTAGCCCCGCCGCGCGGAACCGAGGTACGTTCGGGTCGTCCTTTCTCCACCGCCGGGGAAACCGATCGACCGTTGCGGTGGTCGCGGGCCGCACTGCTTTCGTCCGGGAACCGACTCGAATTCTCGCGAGCGGAAGAGGTGACCCGATGGGTGGGGAAAAATCCCGCGCTGACGACCGGATCGCGATCGTCGGAATGGCCTGCCGGTTGCCGCAGGCGCCCGACCCGGCCGCGTTCTGGGCGCTGCTGCGCGACGGCCGGGACGCGATCACCGCCCCGCCGCCCGGCCGGGCGGGCGGGCTGCCCGCCGGCTTCCTGGACCGGGTGGAGGACTTCGACGCGGGGTTCTTCGGCATCTCGCCCCGCGAGGCCGCCGCCGCGGACCCGCAGCAGCGGCTCGCCCTGGAGCTGGCGTGGGAGGCGCTGGAGGACGCCCGGATCGTGCCCGGCACGCTCGCGGGCGGCCGGACCGGCGTGTTCCTGGGCGCGACCTGGGACGACTACGCCACCCTGAGCCACCCCGCGCACGTCACCCCGCACACCACGACCGGCACGAACCGGGGCCTGATCGCCAACCGCGTGTCGCACTTCCTCGGCCTGCGCGGGCCGAGCCTGACCGTGGACGCGGCGCAGTCGTCCGCGCTGGTCGCGGTGCACCTGGCGGTGGCGAGCCTGCGCCGGGGCGAGACCGCGCTCGCGGTGGCGGGCGGGGTGAACCTCAACCTCGCGGCGAGCCGGGAGACGAGCGCGGTCGAGTTCGGCGGGCTGTCGCCGGACGGCCGCAGCCACACCTTCGACGCCCGCGCCAACGGCTTCGCCCGCGGCGAGGGCGGCGGCCTGGTCGTGCTGAAACCGCTGGCCCGGGCCCTGGCGGACGGTGACCCCGTGCACGCGGTGATCCTCGGCAGCGCGGTGAACAACGACGGCCCCACGCGCGGGTTGACCGTGCCCAGCGCCGACGCGCAGGCGCAGGTCATCGGCGAGGCCCTGGCCGACGCGGGTGTCCGGCCCGACGACGTGCAGTACGTCGAGCTGCACGGCACCGGCACCCCGGTCGGCGACCCGGTGGAGGCCGCGGGCCTCGGCGCGGCCCACGCCGGGCGGGCCACCGAGCTGCTGGTCGGCTCGGCGAAGACCAACGTCGGCCACCTGGAGGGCGCGGCCGGGGTGGTCGGCCTGCTGAAGGCCGTGCTGAGCATCCGCCACCGCGCCCTGCCGGCCAGCCTGAACCACGCCACGCCGAACCCGGACATCCCGTTCGACTCGCTGAAGCTGCGGGTCCAGACGGACCTGACCCCGTGGCCGCGCGCGGACCGGCGGCTGGTCGCGGGCGTGTCGGCGTTCGGCATGGGCGGCACGAACGCGCACGTGGTCGTCGCCGAACCGCCGGACCCGGACCCGGAGCCGGTCGTGCCGGTCGCGGAGGCCGCCGCGGAGTCCCTCGCGGGGTCCGCCACGGAGTCCGTCACGGAGTCCGCCGTCGTGCCGTGGGTGCTGTCCGGGCGGACCGAGCAGGCGCTGCGCGGCCAGGCCGCGCGGCTGCGCGACCACCTCGCCGCCCACCCCGACCTGACGCCCGCCGAGGTCGGCCACGCGTTGGCGACCACCCGCACGCGCTTCGCCCACCGGGCCGTGCTGCTCGACCCGTCCGGCCTCGGGGTGCTCGCCGCGGGCCGCCCGGCTCCCGACCTGGTCACCGGCCGGGCCGCCGACCTCGGGCCCACGGTGTTCGTGTTCCCCGGCCAAGGCGCGCAGTGGGTCGGCATGGGCCGTGAGCTGTACGCGGGCGAACCCGTGTTCCGCGCCGGCATCGACGCCTGCGCGGCCGCGCTCGCGCCCCACACCGACTGGTCGCTGGTCGACGTGCTGCACGGCGGCGCGCTGGACCGGGTCGACGTGGTCCAGCCCGCGCTGTTCGCGGTCATGGTGTCGCTGGCCGCGCTGTGGCGGTCGCACGGCGTCGAGCCGGACGCGGTGGTCGGCCATTCCCAGGGCGAAATCGCCGCGGCTCACGTGGCGGGGGCATTGTCGTTGTCCGACGCGGCCCGCGTGGTGGCATTGCGCAGCCGCGCCCTCATCGCCTTGGCCGGACGCGGCGGAATGACTTCCGTCACATTACCGTTCGAACAGGCCGAGCAATTGGTGGCCCGCTGGAACGGGCGATTGACAGTTGCCGCGGTGAATGCGCCCGGCTCGGTCGTGGTGTCCGGACCGACCGACGCGTTGGCCGAACTGGCGGACGTGTGCGCGGCGGACGGCATTCGGGCGCGCGCCATCCCGGTGGATTACGCCGCCCATTCGGCGCAGGTGTCCGCCATTCGTGAGCGGCTGCTCGACGACCTCGCCGACGTGCGCCCGCGACCGGGCGGGGTGCCGTTCTACTCGGCGGTGACCGGCGGCGCGCTGGACACCGCGACCCTCGACGCCGACTACTGGTACCGCAACCTGCGCGAGCCGGTCCGGTTCGACCTGGCGACCGCCGCCCTGACCGAGGCCGGGCACGACGTGTTCGTGGAGGTGAGCCCCCACCCGGTGCTGACGCCCGCGGTGGACGTCCCGTTCGCCACCGGGACGTTGCGCCGGGACCGGGGCGGCCGGGGCGAGTTCCTGACGGCGCTGGGCCGGGTGTTCGCGGCCGGCGGGCCGGTCGACTTCACGCCCGCGTTCCCGGCCCGGGTCCGACCGGTCGACCTGCCCACCTACGCCTTCCAACGCCGACCGCACTGGCTCGGTGACCACGCGCCGGCCACCGAGCCGACCACCGACCTCTCCGCCGAGCCGACCGTTAATCCCACCACCGAGCCGACCACCAACCTCGCCGAGCCGACCACGGACCCCGCCGAACTGGTCACCGCCACCATCGCCGCCGTCCTCGGGCACGCCGACGTCACCGACCTCGACCCCGCGCTGACGTTCAAGGACCTCGGCTTCGACTCCGTCATGGGCGTGGCCCTGCGCGACCGCCTCAACACCGCCCTGGGCCTGCGGCTGTCGTCGGGCCTGATCTACGACCACCCGACGCCCGCCGCCCTGCTGGCGCACCTGCGTGACGGCACGGTCGACGTGCCCGACGTCGTGGCTCCGGCCGATGACGACACGGCCGATGCCGACCCGGCCGATGACGACACGATCGTCATCGTCGGCATGAGCTGCCGGTTCCCGGGCGGTGTGGCGTCACCCGACGACCTGTGGCGGCTGGTGACGTCCGAGGTCGACGCGATCGGCGGCTTTCCCACCGACCGGGGCTGGGACCTGGGCCGGCTGCACGACCCGGACCTGAGCAGCGGTGGCACCACCTCGGTGGCCCGGGGCGGGTTCCTGGCGGACGCCGGCGGGTTCGACGCGGCGTTCTTCGGGGTCTCGCCGCGTGAGGCGTTGGCGATGGACCCGCAGCAGCGGTTGGTGCTGGAGACCGCCTGGGAGGCGTTCGAGCACGCGGGCATCGACCCGACGTCGTTGCAGGGCAGCTCGACGGGGGTGTTCACCGGCATCTGGTCGTCCGGGTACGCGGTCGGCACGCCGGTGCCCGAGGACGTCGAGGGCTACCTGGTGACGGGCACCGCGACCAGCGTGACGTCCGGTCGCGTCGCCTACCACCTCGGGCTGCGCGGGCCGGCGCTGTCGGTGGACACGGCGTGCTCGTCGTCGTTGGTGGCGATCCACCTGGCGGCGCAGGCGTTGCGGTCGGGGGAGTGCGACCTGGCGCTGGCCGGCGGGGTCACGGTCATGGCCACCCCCGTGATCTTCACCGAGTTCTCCCGGCAACGCGGGCTCGCGCCTGACGGCCGCAGCAAGCCCTTCTCCGCCGCGGCCGACGGGACGAGCTGGGGTGAGGGCGCGGGTCTGGTGCTGCTGGAGCGCCTGTCGGACGCCCGTCGGCGTGGTCATCGGGTGTTGGCGGTGGTGGCGGGTTCGGCGGTGAACCAGGACGGCGCGTCGAACGGGCTCACCGCTCCCAATGGCCCGTCGCAGGAGCGGGTGATTCGGCAGGCCCTCGCGAGTGCCGGTTTGTCGCCGTCCGATGTGGACGCGGTGGAGGCGCACGGTACCGGGACGACGTTGGGTGATCCGATCGAGGCCCAGGCGTTGTTGGCGACCTATGGTCAGGGTCGTGCGGAACCGTTGTGGTTGGGTTCGGTGAAGTCGAACATCGGGCACACGCAGGCGGCTGCGGGTGTGGCTGGTGTGATCAAGATGGTGATGGCGTTGCGGCACGGGGTGTTGCCGCGGACGTTGCACGTGGATGAACCGACCCCACACGTCGACTGGACGGCGGGGGACATCCGGCTGCTCACCGGGACGACGACGTGGCCCGACACCGGCCGTCCCCGGCGGGCGGCGGTGTCCGCGTTCGGCATCAGCGGCACGAACGCCCACCTCGTGCTCCAACAAGCCCCGGACGCCGGCGCGGTCGAGCTGGGCGAGGAGCGGGCGGTCCCGTGGCTGGTCACCGCGAAGACCGAGGCCGCGCTGCACGCGCAGGTCGAACGGCTGCGCGCCCACGCGCTCGCCCACCCGGACGTCCCGGCCGCCGCGATCGCCGGCGAGCTGGCCACCCGCGCCCGGTTCCGCCACCGCGCGGTGCTGGTCGGCCCGGCTCGGGAACCCTTGCTCGGAATCCCGGGCGTCACCGGCAAGTCGGTGTTCGTTTTTCCGGGTCAGGGTGCGCAGTGGGTCGGCATGGGCCGTGAGCTGTACGGGTCCGAACCGGTGTTCCGGGAGGCGATCGACGCGTGTGAGCGGGCGCTCGCCCCGCACGTGGACTGGTCCCTGGTCGAGGTGCTCGACGGCGGTGACCTGGGTCGGGTGGACGTGGTGCAGCCCGCGCTGTTCGCCACGATGGTGGGGTTGGCCGCGTTGTGGCGGTCGTTCGGTGTCGAGCCGGATGCCGTCGTGGGGCACTCGCAAGGTGAGATCGCGGCCGCGTACGTGGCCGGCGCGCTGTCGTTGGAGGACGCGGCACGGGTCGTCGCGTTGCGCAGCAAGGCTCTGGTGGCCATCAGCGGTCGCGGTGGCATGGTCTCGGTGTCCTTGCCGGCCGACGACGAGCGGTTGTCCCGTTGGGGTGACCGGTTGACGGTCGCCGCGGTGAACGCGGCTTCCACGGTCGTGGTGTCGGGTGAGCCGGCCGCGTTGGACGAGTTGGTGGCGTTGTGCGAACGGGAGGGCGTGCACGCGCGGCGGATTCCGGTGGACTACGCGGCGCACTCGGCTCAGGTCGAAGCGGTCCGGGAGCGGTTGCTCGCGGAGCTGGCGGACATCACGCCGTTGCCGGCGGTGGTGCCGTTCTACTCGACGGTGACCGATGGCCTGGTCGAGAGCGTTGACGCTGCTTACTGGTACCGCAACCTGCGTGAGCCGGTGCGGTTCGACCGCGCGACGGAGCAGTTGCGGGCGACCGGGCACGAGGTGTTCATCGAGGTCAGCCCGCACCCGGTGCTGGTGCCGACGCTGGACGTCCCCGTGACGACCGGGACGTTGCGCCGCGAGCAGGGTGGTCGGGAGGAGTTCCTGACCGCGGCCGGACGGCTGTTCGTCGCCGGTGTGGACGTCGACTGGACCCCCGCCCTGCCGCCGGCCGGTGGCGCGGACCTGCCGACGTACGCGTTCCAGCACGAGCAGTTCTGGCTCACGGCCACCGCGCCGGTGGTGGACCCCTGGCGGTACGAGGTCGCGTGGGCTCCGGTGACGCCCGCCTCGACGCCCACCGGCCGGTGGCTGGTCCTGGCACCGGACGGTGGGCACCCGTGGGCCGACGCGACCGTGCGGGCGTTGCGGGACGGTGGCGCGGAGGTGGTCGACTCCGCCGAACGGGCCGACGGCGTGCTGTCGTTCCTGGCGCTGGACGAGTCACCGCACCCCGACCACCCGGCCGTGCCCGTGGGCCTGGCGCGCACCCTGGAGGCGCTGCGGGCGCTCGACGCGCCGCTGTGGTGCGTGACCAGCGGGGCGTTCGGCGACCGACCGCGCCAGGCGCTGGTGTGGGGCACGGGCACGTCGGCCGCGCTGGAGTTCCCGGAGCGGTGGGGCGGCCTGGTCGACGTCCCCGCCGCTCCGGACCCGGTGGGCGTGCGACGCCTGCTCGCGGCGATCGGCGGCCCGGAGGACCAGGTGTCGATCCGCGCGGAGGGCGTGTTCGCCCGCAGGCTGCGCCGGGCCCGGCCCACCCCGGCCGTCCGCGCGTGGCGACCGGAGGGCACGACGCTCATCACCGGCGGCACCGGCGCGGTGGGTGCCCGGGTGGCGCGCTGGCTCGCCGGGCAGGGCGCGGAGCACCTCGTGCTGGTCAGCCGCAGCGGCCCGGACGCCCCCGGAGCGGTCGAACTCCGCGACGAGCTGGCGGCCTCCGGCACGCGGGTCACGGTCGCGGCCTGCGACGTGGCCGACCGGGACGCGCTGGCGGCGTTGCTGGCGGAGGTCGGCGACGTCCGGTCGGTGTTCCACGCGGCCGGCGTGATCAGGTCCGGCCGGTTGGCCGACGACGACCTGGCCGGGTTCGCCGAGGTGGTCACGGCCAAGGTCGCGGGTGCCGCGCACCTGGCGGACCTGCTGCCCGACCTCGACGCGTTCGTGCTGTTCTCCTCCACCGCCGGCGTCTGGGGCGACGGTCACGGCGCGGCGTACGCGGCGGGCAACGCGTTCCTCGACGCCCTCGCCTCCCGGCACCGCGCCGAGGGCCGGTCGACCACCTCCGTGGCCTGGGGCATCTGGGCCGAGGGCGGGATGGCGGCGCTGGAGTCCGTGCGGCGGCAGCGGCGGCTGCTGGGCCTGGGCGAGATGCCGTCGGGGCGGGCGCTGGCCGCGTTGCGGGACGTGCTCGACCAGGACGTGCCGCACGCCGTGGTGACCCCGGTCGACTGGGCCGAATTTGCGCCCGCCTACACCCGGCTGCGACCCGGCCGACTCCTCGCGGACCTGCCCGAGGCGCAGGTGCGCGAGGAACCGGCCGAGCCGGGGACGCCGACCGACGTCGACCTGCTCGGGCTGGTCACGACCCACACGGCCGCCGTGCTGGGGCACGCCTCGCCAGGGTCGGTGGACCCGCGGCAGGCGTTCAAGGACCTCGGCTTCGACTCGCTGACGGCCGTCGAGCTGCGCGACCGGCTCACCACCGCGTTGGGCCGACGGCTGTCGGCCACCCTCGTGTTCGACCACCCCACGCCCGAACGGCTCGCCGCCCACCTGCGCGGTGAGGCCCCGTCCACCACCACCGGCCCGGCGACGACCAGGACCGACGAACCGATCGCGATCGTCGGCATGGGCTGCCGGTTCCCCGGCGGCGTGGCGTCGCCGGACGACCTGTGGCGGCTGGTGGCGGAGGGCGTGGACGCCGTCGGCGGCTTCCCCGAGGACCGCGGCTGGGACCTCGACCGGCTGTTCGACCCCACCTCGGCCCGCCCGCGCACGTCCTCGACCCGGCACGGCGGCTTCCTCGCCGACCCGGCCGGGTTCGACGCCGCCTTCTTCGGGATCTCGCCGCGTGAGGCGTTGGCGATGGACCCGCAGCAGCGGCTGTTGCTGGAGACCGCCTGGGAGGCGTTCGAGCACGCCGGCATCGACCCGACGTCGTTGCAGGGCAGCTCGACGGGGGTGTTCACCGGCATCTGGTCGACCGGGTACGCCGCCGGGCCGATCCCGGACGACCTGGAGGGCTACCAGGTCACCGGCACGGCCACCAGCATCGGCTCGGGCCGGCTGTCCTACCTCCTCGGCCTCGTCGGACCCGCGCTGTCGCTGGACACGGGCTGCTCGTCGTCGTTGGTGGCGCTGCACCTGGCGGCGCAGGCGTTGCGGTCGGGGGAGTGCGACCTGGCCCTGGCCGGCGGGGTGACGGTCAACGCCACGCCGACGTTGTTCACCGAGATGTCCCGGCAGGGCGCGAGCGCCCCGGACGGCCGCAGCAAGTCCTTCGCCGCGACCGCGGACGGCGCGGGGTGGTCCGAGGGCGCGGGGCTGCTCCTGCTGGAACGCCTGTCCGACGCCCGTCGGCACGGTCACCACGTCCTCGCGGTGGTGCGGGGCACCGCCGTCAACCAGGACGGTGCGTCGAACGGGTTGACGGCTCCCAATGGTCCGTCGCAGGAACGGGTGATCCGCCAAGCCCTCGCGAGTGCCGGACTGTCGCCGTCCGATGTGGACGCGGTGGAGGCGCACGGTACGGGTACGACGTTGGGTGATCCGATTGAGGCCCAAGCCTTGTTGGCGACTTATGGTCAGGGTCGTTCGGAGCCGTTGTGGTTGGGTTCGGTGAAGTCGAACATCGGTCATACGCAGGCGGCGGCTGGTGTGGCTGGTGTGATCAAGATGGTAATGGCGTTGCGGCACGGGGTGTTGCCGCGGACGTTGCACGTGGACGAGCCCACCCCGCACGTGGACTGGGCCGCCGGGAACGTGCGGCTGCTGACCGACGCCGTCGACTGGCCCGGGAGCGGTCCCCGGCGGGCGGCGGTGTCCGCGTTCGGCATCAGCGGCACGAACGCGCACACGATCATCGAGGAGGCACCCGAGGCCGCGCGACCGGCGGGCGAGGGTCCGCTCTGGTTGCTGTCGGCGAAGACGCCGGAGGCGTTGCGCGCGCAGGCCGCGCGGCTGCGTGACTTCGTGGCCGCGCACCCCGACGAGCACGCCGGCATCGGGCACGCCTTGGCTGGCCGGGCGCGGTTCGAGCACCGTGCGGTGGTGGTGGATGTGGCGGGTTTGGGTGCGTTGGCGGAGGGTCGTGAGCATCCGGGTGTGGTGAGGGGTAGTGCGGCGGGGTCGTTGGGCAAGTCGGTGTTCGTGTTTCCGGGTCAGGGTGCGCAGTGGGTCGGCATGGGTCGGGAGTTGTACGGGTCGGAGCCGGTGTTCCGTGAGGCGATTGACGCGTGTGGGCGGGCGCTTGCTCCGTATGTGGGCTGGTCTTTGGTCGAAGTGCTCAACGGTGGCGAGTTGGATCGGGTTGATGTGGTTCAGCCTGCGTTGTTCGCGATGATGGTGGGGTTGGCCGCGTTGTGGCGGTCGTTCGGTGTTGAGCCGGATGCCGTGGTGGGGCATTCGCAGGGTGAGATCGCGGCTGCGTACGTGGCGGGTGCGTTGTCGTTGGAAGACGCGGCACGGGTCGTCGCGTTGCGCAGCAGGGCTTTGCTGGCGATCTCGGGCTTGGGTGGCATGGTGGCCGTGTCCTTGTCGCCGGGGGATGAGCGGTTGTCGCGGTGGGGTGACCGGTTGACGGTGGCGGTGGTGAACGCGGCGTCGTCGGTGGTGGTGTCTGGTGAGCCGGCGGCGTTGGACGAGTTGGTGGCGTTGTGCGAGCGGGAGGGCGTGCACGCGCGGCGGATTCCGGTGGATTACGCGGCGCACTCGGCTCAGGTGGAGGCGGTCCGGGAGCGGTTGCTCGCGGATTTGGCGGGTGTCACGTCGTTGCCGGCGGTGGTGCCGTTCTACTCGACGGTGACCGATGGCCTGGTCGAGACGGTTGACGTTGCTTACTGGTATCGGAACCTGCGTGAGCCGGTGCGGTTCGATCGGGCGACGGAGCAGTTGCGAGCGACCGGGCACGAGGTGTTCATCGAGGTCAGCCCGCACCCGGTACTGGTGCCCGCGCTGGACGTCCCCGTGGCGACCGGCACGCTCCGCCGCGACGGTGGCGGTGTCCGCCTCGCCCTGGCCGCCCTGGTGGCCCGCGGCTTCCCGCTGCCCGGCACGGCCTCGGGTCGCGTCGCCGTGCCGACCTACCCGTTCCAGCGCACCCGGTACTGGCTCACGTCCGGCGCCGCCGAGCCCGCGCTCGGCCACCCCCTGCTGGACGCGTCCGTGGAGCTGCCGGACGACCGGGGTGCCGTGCTCACCGGTCGCCTCTCGACCCGCACGCACCCGTGGTTGGCCGATCACGCCGTCGACGGCGCGGTGCTGCTGCCCGGCACGGCGTTCGTGGAGCTGGTGGCCGAAGCGGGGCGCGCGGTGGGCCACCCGGTCGTCGCGGACCTGGTGCTGCACGTGCCGCTGGTCCTGACCGAACGGCCGGCGCACGTGCAGGTGTCCGTGGGAGCGCCGGACCACGCCGGCCACCGCCCCGTCACCGTGCACTCGCGGGTCGACGGCGAGTGGGTCCGCCACGCGTCCGGCGCGCTCGACCGCGCCCGACCCGCCTCCCCGGCCGCCTGGAGCCCGCGGGGCACGGGCGTCGACCCCGACGCCTTCTACGCCCACCTCGCCGACCTCGGCTACGAGTACGGGCCGGCGTTCCGGGGCGTGCGGGCGTTGCGGCACGGCGAGGACGAGGTGTTCGCCGAGGTCGCCGTGCCGGACGGGGCCAGGTTCGGCCTGCACCCGGCGCTGCTCGACGCGGCGCTGCAACCGGTGGTCCTGCTGCACCCCGACACCCGCCTGCGCCTGCCCTTCTCCTTCAGCGGCATCGCCGTGCACGCCACGGGCGTCTCGACGGCCCGCGTCCACCTCACCCGCCTCGGCCCGGACTCCTGCTCCGTCACCGTGACGGACCCGGCGGGCGGGCTCGTGGCGACCATCGACGCGCTGACCGTGCGGCCCGTAGGCGAGCCGTCAACGACGCTCCTGCGCACCGAGTGGGTGCCGTTGGTCGAGGCGAGCCCGGTGCCCGTTCGGCTCGCGCCCCTGCTGTCCGGGTCGCCGGACGCCGAGTCCGTCCACGCCCTCACCCGGCGGGCGCTCGCCGCGGTGCAGGACTTCCTGGCCTCCGACGCGCCGGGGCGACTGGTGGTGCCCACCCGTGCCGACGACGTGGCGGGTGCGGCGGTGCGGGGGCTGGTCCGCAGTGCGGCGGCGGAGCACCCCGGCCGGGTGGTGGCGGTCGCCCTGACCGGGGACGCGACGGTCGAGCAGGCGGCGGACGCGGCGGCCGTGGCGGGTGACGAGGTGGAGCTGGCGCTCCGCGACGGAGCCGCGCTCGTGCCCCGGCAGGTGTCGTTCCGGCCGCGGCCCGCGTCCGTCGACGGCCCGTGGCGGCTGGTCGAGTCGGGCACCGGCAGCCTGGACGACCTGGCGTTCGCCGAGGTCGCGGAAACCCCGTTGGAGCCGGGGCAGGTGCGGCTCGCGGTGCGGGCGGCGGGGCTGAACTTCCGGGACGTGCTCCTCGCGCTGGGGATGTACCCCGGGCGGGCGGCGCTGGGCGGTGAGGCGGTCGGGACGGTCGTCGAGGTCGGGCCGGGCGTGGACCGGTGGCGGGTGGGCGACCGGGTGCTCGGGCTCGCGTCCGGCACGTTCGGTCCTCGGGCCGTCGCCGACGCGAGGCTGCTCGCGCCGATCCCGGACGGCTGGTCGGCCACACGGGCGGCGGCGGTGCCGGTGGCGTTCCTGACCGCGTGGCACGGGCTGGTCGACCTCGGCCGCGTCGGCCCGGGCGACCGCGTGCTCGTGCACTCCGGCGCGGGTGGCGTGGGGACGGCCGCGATCCAGCTGGCCCGCCACCTGGGTGCGGAGGTGTTCGCCACGGCGAGCCCCGGCAAGTGGGACGTGCTGCGCGAGCTGGGCCTGGACGACGATCACATCGCCTCGTCGCGGACGGTGGAGTTCGAGCGGCGCTTCCCGCGGGTGGACGTGGTGCTGAACTCGTTGGCCGGTGAGTTCACCGACGCGTCGTTGCGCTTGCTCGCGCCCGGCGGCCGGTTCGTGGAGATGGGCAAGACCGACGTCCGCGCGCCCGAGGGCGTCGACTACCGGGCGTTCGACCTCAACGACGCCGACCCCGACCACCTGGGTGAGGTGCTGGCCGAGGTGCTGCGGCTGCTCCGGGACGGCGCGCTCCGGCTGCCGCCCGTCACGACGTACGACGTGCGGCGGGCGGTGGACGCGTTCCGGCTGATGAGCCAGGCCGGGCACGTCGGCAAGGTGGTGCTGACCGTGCCGCGGCTCGCCGACGGGACGGTGCTGATCACCGGGGGCTTGGGCACGCTGGGTCGCGCGGTGGCCGCGCACCTGGTGGCGCGGCACGGGGTGCGGCGGTTGGTGCTGGTCGGTCGCGGTGGTGGTGAGGCTCCGGCACTGCCCGCGGACGTGCGGGTGGTCGCGTGTGACGTCTCCGACCGCGAGCAGGTGGCGCGGTTGGTGGCGTCGATCCCCGACCTGACGGCCGTGGTGCACGCGGCCGGCGTGCTGGACGACGCCGTGGTGCAGGGCCTCACCCCGGAGGCGCTGGACCGCGTGCTGCGGCCGAAGGTCGACGGCGCCTGGCACCTGCACGAGCTGACGTCCGACCTCGACGCGTTCGTGCTCTTCTCGGCCGCGGCCGGCGTGCTGGGCAACGCGGGCCAGGCCAACTACGCCGCCGCGAACTCTTACCTCGACGCCCTGGCCGCCCACCGGCACGCCCTCGGCCTGCCCGCCGTCTCGATGGCGTGGGGCCACTGGGCGGAGGAGTCCGGCATGACCGCCCACCTCACCGCGACCGACCGCGAGCGCTTCGCCCGCGCGGGCATCGCCCCCATGACCACCGCGCAGGCGCTCGCGCTGTTCGACGCGGCCCTGGCCTCCGGCCTGCCCACCGTGACCACGGCGCACCTGGACACGCGCACCACGCGTGCGCTGCCACCGCCGCCCGCGCCCGGGGAAGACCTCCTGGCCCTGGTCACGACCCACACCACGGCCGTGCTCGGGCACCCCGACCCGGCGGCGATCAAGCCCCGGCTCGCCTTCCGCGACCTCGGGTTCGACTCGTTGACGGCCGTGGAGCTGCGCAACCGGCTGGCCACGGCCACCGGCCTGCGCCTGCCCGCGACCCTGGTGTTCGACCACCCGACACCCGAAGAACTCGCCGAGCACCTGCGGCTGGAGCTGACGGGCACGCGGGAGGAGACCAGCGAGCCGGTCGTGCGGGCGGTGGACGACGACCCGATCGTGATCGTGGGTATGGGGTGTCGGTTGCCGGGTGGTGTGGGGTCGCCGGAGGACTTGTGGCGGCTGGTGTCGGAGGGTGTGGACGCGATCACGGAGTTCCCGGTGGATCGCGGGTGGGATCTGGAGCGGTTGTACCACCCGGACCCCGACCATCCCGGGACCAGTTACACCCGGTCCGGTGGCTTCCTGGACGATGTGGCGGGGTTCGACGCGGATTTCTTCGGGATCTCGCCGCGTGAGGCGTTGGCGATGGACCCGCAGCAGCGCGTGTTGCTGGAGACCGCGTGGGAGACGATCGAGCACGCCGGCATCGACCCGACCTCGCTGCGCGGGAGCCAGACCGGGGTGTTCACCGGCCTGTGGTCGTCCGGGTACGGGGGCGTGGTCGAGCAGGCACCGCGTGACGCCGAGGGCTACCTGGCGACCGGCATCTCACCCAGCGTCACCTCCGGCCGGATCGCCTACCTGCTCGGGTTGCGAGGTCAGGCGGTGTCGGTCGACTCGGCGTGCTCGTCGTCGCTGGTGGCCATGCACCTGGCGGCGCAGGCGTTGCGGTCGGGGGAGTGCGACCTGGCGCTGGCCGGTGGCGTGACCGTGATCGTGAACCCGTTGGGCTTCACGGAGTTCTCGCGCCAGCGCGGGTTGGCGGCCGACGGTCGGTGCAAGCCGTTCTCGGCGGCGGCCGACGGCACGGGGTGGGGTGAGGGCGCGGGTCTGGTGCTGTTGGAGCGCCTGTCGGACGCCCGGCGCAACGGCCACCGGGTGCTCGCGGTGCTGGCGGGTTCGGCGGTGAACCAGGACGGCGCCTCGAACGGGCTGACGGCTCCGAACGGTCCGTCGCAGGAGCGGGTGATCCGGCAGGCGTTGGCCAGTGCCGGTTTGTCACCGTCCGATGTGGACGCGGTGGAGGCGCACGGTACGGGGACGACGTTGGGTGATCCGATCGAGGCCCAGGCGTTGTTGGCGACTTATGGTCAGGGTCGTTCGGTGCCGTTGTGGTTGGGGTCGGTGAAGTCGAACATCGGGCACACTCAGGCGGCGGCGGGTGTGGCTGGTGTGATCAAGATGGTGATGGCGTTGCGGCACGGGGTGTTGCCGCGGACGTTGCACGTGGACGAACCCACCCCGCACGTCGACTGGGCCGCCGGAGACGTGCGGCTGCTGACGGACAGCGTGCCGTGGCCGGAGACCGGCCGGGTGCGTCGGGCGGGTGTGTCGTCGTTCGGGGTCAGCGGGACCAATGCCCACGTCATCGTCGAACAGGCGCCACCGGCGGCGGAGCCGGGCGGGGACGCGCGAGACCTGCCGTGGGTGATCACCGGCCGGACCGAACGGGCGGTGCGCGACCAGGCACGCCGGTTGAGCGAGGTCGTCGGGTCGGCCGACCGGTCCGCCGTGGCCCGGGTGCTGGCGGGTCGGGCGCGGTTCGAGCACCGTGCGGTGGTGGTGGATGTGGCGGGTTTGGGTGCGTTGGCGGAGGGTCGTGAGCATCCGGGTGTGGTGAGGGGTAGTGCGGCGGGGTCGTTGGGCAAGTCGGTGTTCGTTTTTCCGGGTCAGGGTGCGCAGTGGGTCGGCATGGGCCGTGAGCTGTACGCGTCCGAACCGGTGTTCCGGGACGCGATCGACGCGTGTGGGCGGGCGCTCGCCCCGCACGTGGACTGGTCTTTGGTCGAGGTGTTGAACGGCGGTGACCTGGGTCGGGTGGATGTGGTTCAGCCGGCGTTGTTCGGGATGATGGTGGGGTTGGCCGCGTTGTGGCGGTCGTTCGGTGTGGAGCCGGATGCCGTGGTGGGGCATTCGCAGGGTGAGATCGCGGCTGCGTACGTGGCCGGCGCGCTGTCGTTGGAGGACGCGGCGCGAGTGGTCGCGTTGCGCAGCAAGGCTCTGGTCGCCATCAGCGGTCGCGGTGGCATGGTGTCGGTGTCCCTGCCGCCCGACGCGGAACTGTTGTCGCGGTGGGGCGACCGGCTGTCGGTGGCGGTGGTCAACGCGGCCGACTCCGTGGTGGTGTCCGGTGAACCGGGCGCGCTCGCCGAACTCGTCGCCGCCTGCGAGGCAGAGGGCATCCGGGCCCGCACGCTCCCCGTCGACTACGCGGCGCACTCGACCCAGGTGGAGGCGGTGCGCGATCGGTTGTTGGCGGATTTGGCGGGTGTCACGTCGTTGCCGGCGGTGGTGCCGTTCTACTCGACGGTGACCGATGGCCTGGTCGAGAGCGTTGACGCGGCTTACTGGTACCGCAACCTGCGTGAGCCGGTGCGGTTCGATCGGGCGACGGAGGCGTTGCGGGCGGCCGGGCACGAGGTGTTCATCGAGGTCAGCCCGCACCCGGTGCTGGTGCCCGCGCTGGACGTCCCGGTGGCGACCGGCACGCTCCGCCGCGACCAGGGCGACTTCACCGCCGCGGCCGCACGCCTGTTCGCCGCCGGCGTGGACGTGGACTGGCCCGTGCCCGAGGGCGGTCACGTCGACCTGCCCACGTACCCGTTCCAGCACGAGCGCTACTGGCTGACGCCCCTGCCGGGGACCGCCGACGTGACCGCGGCCGGGCTCGAAACGACCGACCACCCGCTGCTCGGGGCCGCCGTGGACCTCGCCGCGGGACGGGGCGTGGTGCTCACCGGACGCCTGTCGACGGCCGCCCACCCGTGGCTGGCCGACCACGCCGTCCACGGCACGGTGCTGCTGCCCGGCACGGCGTTCGTGGACCTCGCCCTGCGGGCCGGTGCCCGGGTCGGCCGGCACGTGCTGGACGAGCTGACGCTCGAAGCGCCGCTGGAGGTGCCCGCCCGCGACGCCGTGCCGGTCCAGGTCGTGGTCGACGGCCCGGCGGTCGCGATCCACTCGCGCGTCGACGGGGACTGGGTGCGGCACGCCACCGGCACGCTCGGCGGCGAACCGCCCGCGACCGGTCCGCTCGCGTGGCCGCCGGACGCCGAACCGGTCGACCTCGCCGGCTTCTACGACGACCTCGCGGCCCGCGGCTACGAGTACGGGCCGGCGTTCGAGGGCGTCCGGGCGGTGTGGCGGCACGGTGACGAGCTGCTCGCCGACGTGTCGCTGCCGGGCGCGGACGGGTTCGACCTGCACCCGGCGTTGCTGGACGCGGCCCTGCAGCCCCTCACCCTGGTCGCGTCGGGTCGACTGCCGTTCTCGTTCGCCGGGGTGGCCGTGCTGCGGACGGGCGTCACGGCGGCGCGGGTCCGCCTCACGCCGACCGCGCCGGACACCTACCGGGTGCTGCTCACCGCCGACGACGAGCCGGTGGCGGTGGTGGAGGCGCTGACCGTGCGGCCGATGACGGCGGACTTCCGGACCCGCGACCGGCGCGTGCTCCGCCTCGACTGGGTACCGGTGACCGCCGCGCCCGCCGACGCCGTCGTGCACCGCGTGATCAGCGCTGCCGGAACCGATCCGGTCCGGGCCGCGCACGACCTGACCGCCGAGACCCTGGCCGTGGTGCAGGACTTCCTGCGCACCTCCGACGACGGCAGGCTCGCCGTCGTCACGCGGGGCGCGGCGGGGCCCGGGGCGGTGACCGACCTCGCGGCGGCCGCGGTCTGGGGCCTGGTGCGGGCAGCCGAGGCCGAGCACCCGGGCCGGTTCGCGCTGGTCGACGTGGACCACGACGGCGAGGTCCCGGTGCCGGCCGACGAGTTCCAGGTGGCCGTGCGCGGCGACCGGGTGCTCGCGCCCCGGCTCACCCGCGCGCCCGGCTCGGCCGCGCCGCCCGACCTCGACGGCACGGTGCTGATCACCGGCGGCACCGGCACCCTCGGCCTGCTCCTCGCCCGCCACCTCGTGGCCCGGCACGGCGTGCGGCGGTTGGTGCTGCTCAGCCGCACGGGCGGTGCGGTGGAGGTCGACGGCGCGGACGTGACCGTGGTCGCCTGCGACGCGGGCGACCGGACCGCGCTGGCGGACGTGGTCGCCGCGATCCCGGACCTGCGCGCGGTGGTGCACCTGGCGGGCGTGCTGGACGACGCCGTGGTCACCTCCCTGACCCCGGACCGCCTGCACGACGTGCTGCGGCCGAAGGTGGACGTGGCCTGGCACCTGCACGAGCTGACCCGGCACCTCGACCTGGCCGCGTTCGTGCTGTTCTCCTCGGCCGCCGGCGTGCTGGGTGGCCCGGGCCAGGCCAACTACGCCGCCGCGAACGCCTTCCTGGACGCCCTCGCCGCCCACCGGCACGACCTGGGCCTGCCGGGCCTGTCCCTGGCGTGGGGGCAGTGGGAGCCGGCCAGCGGCCTGACCGGGCACCTCACCGAGGCCGACCGGCGGCGGCTCGCGCGGTCCGGCATCGTGCCGATGTCGACCGGGCACGCGTTGGCGCTGTTCGACGCCGCCCTGGCCGACGGGGCGCCCGCGCTCGTCCCCGCGCGCCTGGACCTCACCGCGCCGTCGTTGCGCGGCCTGACGCGGCGCACCCGGACCGCCACCGCCGATCCGGCGCACCGGATCACCTCCCTGCCCGAGGCCGAACAGCGCACCGCCGTGCTGGACCTGGTCAGCTCGCACACCGCCGTCGTGCTGGGCCGCACGGACGGGGTGGACGCGCGCCGGGCGTTCAAGGACCTCGGGTTCGACTCGTTGACCGCCGTGGAGCTGCGCAACCGGCTGGCCGCCGCACTGGGCGTGAAGCTGCCCGCCACGCTGACGTTCGACCACCCGACCCCGGACGCGCTCGCCACCCACCTGCACGGGCTGCTGCTCGGCCGGGAACGCCGGGACGCCGCACCGGTGGCCGTGCCCGCCGGTGACGACCCGGTCGTCATCGTCGGCCTGGGCTGCCGGTTCCCCGGCGGGGTCGGGTCGGCGGCCGACCTGTGGCGGCTGGTCGCCGACGGGGTCGACGCGATCGGCGACTTCCCGACCGACCGCGGCTGGGACCTCGGCCGGCTCCACGACCCGGCCGGCGGGCCCGGCACCACCTACACCCGGTCCGGCGGCTTCCTGCGGGAGGCGGCGGAGTTCGACGCGGCGTTCTTCGGGATCTCGCCGCGTGAGGCGTTGGCGATGGACCCGCAGCAGCGAGTGCTGCTGGAGACCGCGTGGGAGGCGTTCGAGCACGCCGGGATCGACCCGACGTCGTTGCGCGGCAGCCGGACCGGGGTGTTCACCGGCATCTGGTCGTCCGGCTACGGGTCGGGCCCGCAGCCCGCCGACCTGGAGGGCTACCTGTCCACCGGCACGGCCACGAGCGTGACGTCCGGGCGGGTGTCCTACCTGCTGGGGTTGGAGGGGCCCGCGGTGTCGGTGGACACGGCGTGCTCGTCGTCGTTGGTGGCGATCCACCTGGCCGCGCAGGCGTTGCGGTCGGGGGAGTGCACGCTCGCGCTGGCCGGTGGCGTCACGATCATGGCGACCCCGTCGGGGTTCGTGGAGTTCTCCCGGCAGCGCGGCCTGGCGGCGGACGGCCGGATCAAGTCGTTCGCCGACGCGGCCGACGGCACCAGTTGGTCCGAGGGCTCCGGGTTGGTGCTGCTGGAGCGGCTGTCGGACGCCCGTCGGCTCGGTCACCGGGTGTTGGCGGTGGTGCGGGGCACCGCCGTCAACCAGGACGGTGCGTCGAACGGGCTGACGGCTCCCAACGGTCCGTCGCAGGAGCGGGTGATCCGGCAGGCGTTGGCCAACGCGGGTTTGTCACCGTCCGATGTGGACGCTGTGGAGGCGCACGGTACCGGTACGACGTTGGGTGATCCGATCGAGGCCCAGGCGTTGTTGGCGACCTATGGCCAGGGTCGTTCGGAGCCGTTGTGGTTGGGGTCGGTGAAGTCGAACATCGGGCACACGCAGGCCGCGGCGGGTGCCGCGGGTGTGATCAAGATGGTCATGGCGATGCGGCACGGCACCCTGCCGCGCACCCTGCACGTCGACCGGCCCAGCACGCACGTGGACTGGGAGGCGGGCACCGTGCGGCTGCTCACCGACGCCGTGCCGTGGCCGGAGGTCGACCGGCCGCGGCGGGCCGGTGTGTCGTCCTTCGGGATCAGCGGCACGAACGCGCACGTGATCCTCGAACACGTGCCCGAGCACCCGGTCGCGGTCACGGGTCCGGTGCCGTGGCTGTTGTCGGCGAAGTCCCCGGAGGCGTTGCGGGAGCAGGCCCGGCGGTTGCGCGCGTTCGTCGGTGATCCGGCGGTGGGTGCGGCGCTGGCGACGCGTGCCCGGCTGCCGCACCGGGTCGCGCTCACCGACCCCGCCACGCTGCTCGCCGACCTCGACGCCGTGGCGCGGGGTGACGCGCCGATCGGTGAAGCGCGGACCGGTCGGACGGCGTTCGTGTTCTCGGGTCAGGGTTCGCAGTGGGTGGGGATGGGGCGGCGGTTGGCGGCGGCGTTCCCGGTGTTCGCCGAGGTGTTGGACGAGGTGTGCGGTCGGTTGGGGTTGGCGTTGTGGGACGTCGACTTGGACCGGACGGCTCACGCGCAGCCCGCGTTGTTCGCGGTCGAGGTGGCGTTGTACCGGCTGGTGGAGTCGTTGGGGTTGCGGCCGGATTATTTGATCGGGCATTCGGTGGGTGAGATCGCCGCGGCGCATGTGGCGGGTGTGCTCAGCCTTGAGGATGCGTGCACTTTGGTGTCGGCGCGCGGTCGGCTGATGCAGGACTTGCCGGCCGGGGGCGCGATGGTCGCGATCCGGGCCGGTTCGGCGGAGGTGGCGGAGACGCTGCCCGACGGGGTCGTGATTGCCGCCGTCAACGGCCCCGAGTCCGTGGTGGTCTCCGGTGACGAGGACGCGGTGCTGGAGGTCGCCTCCCTCTGGGAGGTGTTGGGGCACGAGACGCGGCGGCTGGCGGTGAGCCACGCGTTCCACTCGGCTCGGATGGAGCCGATGTTGGGTGAGTTCGCGCGGGTCGTGGAGGGGTTGGTGTTCAACGATCCACAGGTTCCGATCGTGTCGACGGTCTCGTCGGTGTGGTCGGGTAGCGTGAAGAACAGGGGTCCCCTGGGCGGGGACCTTCCCGCGGGTGTGGCGTTCGACGCCGGGTACTGGGTGCGCCAGGCGCGGGAACCGGTGTTGTTCGCCGAGGCCGTCGAGTGGGCCCGCGCGCACGGCGTGACGGCGTTCCTGGAGATCGGGCCGCACCCGACACTCGTGCCGACCGGCGTCATGCGGCGGGACGACGACTCACCCGGGCGGCTGCTCGCCGCGCTCGGCCGGTCGTGGGTCGACGGCGCGGAGTGGACCCTGCCCACCGCGCACCTCGACCTGCCGACCTACGCGTTCCAGCGGGAGCGGTTCTGGTTGCCCGCCACCGCGGCCGCGGACGTCGCCGGCGCGGGCCTCGGCGCGGTCGACCACCCGTTGCTGGGCGCGGCCGTGGAGCTGCCGGACGACCAGGGCGTGGTGCTGACCGGCCAGTTGTCGCCGGCCGCCCAGCCGTGGCTCGGCGAGCACGTCGTCCTCGGTTCGCCGCTGCTGCCGGGCACCGCGTTCGTGGAGCTGGCGCTGCGGGCCGGCCGCGAGGCGGGCTGCCCGGCGGTCGAGGAGCTGGCGCTCGAAGCGCCGCTGGCGCTGACCGGGCCGGTCGACGTGCGGATCACGGTCGGACCGCCCGGTCCGGACGCCCGGCGCACCGTGGCGATCCACTCCCGGGCCGACGACGGGTGGACGCGCCACGCCACCGGCGCCTTGGGGGCGGGCGTCGCGCCCGGCGAGCCGTGGACCGAGCCGCGCACCGAGCCGGTCGACCTGGGCGGCTTCTACGAGTCGCTGGCCGACGCCGGGTTCGGGTACGGGCCGGCGTTCCGGGGCCTGCGGGCCGTTCGGCGGCACGGGGACGACCTCTACGCCGACGTGCGGCTGCCCGTGGACGCCGACCGGTTCGCCCTGCACCCGGCGCTGCTCGACGCGGCGCTGCACGCCGTCACGGTCGCCGACGACCGGGCGCGGCTGCCGTTCTCCTTCACCGGGGTCGCGGTGTGGGCGTCGGGGCACACCGCGGTCCGCGTGAAGCTGACCGCGACCGGGCCCGACACCTACCGGGTCGCCCTGGTGAGCCCGGCCGGCGAGCCCGTCGCCGCCGTCGAGTCGCTGACCCTGCGCGCGCCGCGGTCCCGGCCGCACCACCTCCACCGGCTCACCTGGTCCCCGGTCGCGCCGAGCACCACCACGTCGGGTTCCGACCGGTTCCACCACGCCACCGACCCGGTCGAGACGTTGCGCGCGGTGCAGGAGTTCCTCGCCGACGAGCCGGACCCGGCCGCCCGGCTCGTCGTCGTGACGCGCGGCGCGGTGTCGGTGGCCGGCGAGGACGTGACCGACCCGCGCGCCGCGGCCGTGTGGGGCCTGGTGCGGTCGGCCGTCGCCGAGCACCCCGGGCGGTTCGCGCTGGTCGACGCGGACGGACCGGTGCCGGCACCGGGCGACGAGCCACAAGTCGCCGTGCGCGGCGGGCAGCTGTACGCGCCACGCCTGGAACGCGCCGCGTTCACGCCCGGGCCGTCGCCGTTCAGCCCGGGCGGCGCCGTGCTCGTCACCGGCGGCACCGGCGTGCTGGGCGCGGAGGTCGCCCGGCACCTGGTGGCCCGGCACGGCGTCACCCGCTTGATCCTGGCGAGCCGGCGCGGGCCCGACGCGCCGGGCGTCGCCGAGCTGGTGGCCGGCCTGTCCGGGGCGGAGGTGGCCGTGGTCGCGTGCGACGTGGCCGATCGGGACGCCGTGGCCCGGCTCCTGGCGCGGCACCCCGTCACCTCCGTGGTGCACGCGGCCGGGGTGCTGGACGACGCCGTGGTGCAGTCGCTGGACGCCGAGCGGTTCGCCGCGGTCTGGGGGCCCAAGGCCGCCGCCGCGCTGCACCTGCACGAGTTGGCAGGCGACCTGGAGGCGTTCGTGCTGTTCTCCTCGGCCGCGGGCGTCCTCGGAGCGCCGGGGCAGGCCAACTACGCCGCCGCGAACGCCTTCCTCGACGCCCTGGCCACCCACCGGCACGCCAACGGCCTGCCCGCCGTCTCGCTGGCCTGGGGGCAGTGGGCGCGGACCAGCGGCATGACCGGCGGCCTCACCGACGTCGACCGGCGGCGCATCGCCGCGGCCGGGGTGCTGCCGATGGCCACCGAGGAGGCGCTGGCCCTGTTCGACGCCGCCGTCACCGCCGGTGAGCCGGTGCTCGCGCCGATCCGGCTGGACCGCCGCGCGAGCGCGCCGGTCGAGCCGGCGCACGACGTGCTGGACCTCGTGCGCCGGGCCGTGGCGCGGGTGCTCGGCCACGCCTCCACCGACGCCGTCGGCCCGGATCGGGCGTTCAAGGACCTCGGGTTCGACTCGCTGACCGCCGTGGAGCTGCGCAACCAGCTCGACGCGGCCACCGGGCTGCGGCTGCCCGCCACGCTCACGTTCGACCACCCGACGCCCGCCCGGCTCGCCGACCACCTGCGCGACCGGCTGGCCGTCGCCGCGCCCGACCCGCTGCTGGCCGAGCTGGACCGGCTCAAGTCCGCGCTGGACCGGGCGGACCGGGCCGACCACGACGTGGTCGCCGCGCGCCTGGAGGCGTTGCTGGCGTCGTGGACGGCGAAGCGCGGCGAGCCCGAGGACGACCTGGACGACGCCACGGACAGCGAGCTGTTCAGCATCCTCGACGACGAGCACCGCCGGACCCAGGTCATCCGATCGGGCGAGCACCGCACCTCGGGGGAGTAGCCGCCATGGCCGACGAAGACAAGCTCCGCAGTTACCTCAAGCGCGCCACGGCCGACCTGCGGGTCATGGGCAAGCGGCTGGCCGAGGTGGAGGAAGCGGCCCGCGAGCCGATCGCCGTGGTCGGCATGGGCTGCCGCTACCCCGGCGGCGTCGAGTCACCGGACGACCTGTGGCGGCTGGTCGCCGACGGCGTGGACGCGATCGGCGACTTCCCGGCCGACCGCGGCTGGGACGTCACCCACGACCCCGACCCGGACCGGCCGGGCACCACCTACGCCCGGTCGGGAGGCTTCCTCGCCGACGGCGCGGGCTTCGACGCCGCGTTCTTCGGCATCTCGCCGCGCGAGGCGCTGGCGATGGACCCGCAGCAGCGGGTGCTGCTGGAAACGGCGTGGGAGGCGTTCGAGCACGCGGGCATCGACCCGACCACGCTGCGCGGCAGCCGCACGGCCGTGTTCACCGGCGTGTGGTCCTCCGGCTACGCCGCCCAGCCGCCGCCCGACCTGGAGGGCTTCCTGGCCACCGGCATCGCCACCAGCACCACCTCGGGCCGGGTGTCGTACCTGCTCGGCCTGGAGGGCGCGGCGGTGTCGGTGGACACGGCCTGCTCGTCGTCGCTGGTGGCGATCCACCTGGCCGCGCAGGCGCTGCGCGCGGGGGAGTGCTCGCTGGCGCTGGCCGGCGGCGTCACGGTGATGGCGACCCCGGCCGGGTTCGTGGAGTTCGCCCGGCAGCGCGGCCTCGCCCCGGACGGCCGCGTCAAGTCGTTCGCCGACGCCGCGGACGGCACGAGCTGGTCCGAGGGCGCGGGCGTGCTGCTGCTGGAACGCCTGTCGGACGCGCGCCGCAACGGCCACCGGGTGCTGGCGGTCGTGCGCGGCTCGGCGGTGAACCAGGACGGCGCGTCCAACGGCCTGGCCGCGCCCAACGGGCCGTCCCAGGAGCGGGTGATCCGCCAGGCCCTGGCCAACGCCCGGCTGGAACCGGCGGACGTGGACGCGGTGGAGGCGCACGGCACCGGCACCACGCTCGGCGACCCGATCGAGGCCCAGGCGCTGCTGGCCACCTACGGGCAGGACCGGGTCGAGCCGCTGCGGCTGGGCTCGGTGAAGTCGAACCTCGGCCACACCCAGGCCGCCGCCGGCGTCGCGGGCGTGATCAAGATGGTGCTGGCGATGCGGCACGGCACCCTGCCGCGGACCCTGCACGTCGACCGGCCGACCGGCCACGTGGACTGGACGGCAGGCCGCGTCACGCTCCTCACCGAACCGGAGCCGTGGCCGGACGCCGACCGCCCCCGCCGCGCGGCCGTCTCGTCGTTCGGCATCAGCGGCACCAACGCCCACCTCATCCTCGAACACGTCCCGGCCGAAACACCGTCCACAGTGGACGTCACGCTGCCGTGGCTGCTCTCGGCCCGGACCCCGCGCGCCCTCATCGCCCAGGCCGAGCGGTTGCGGGCGGTCGACGCGCCGCCGGCCGCCGTCGCCCGCGCCCTGCTCGACCGCACGCACTTCGAGCACCGCGCCGTCGTCCTCGACGACCACCGGGCCGGGCTGGACGCGCTCGTGGCCGGCCGCGGCCCGATCACCGGGCGGGTGGGCGTCCCGGGCCGGACCGCGTTCGTGTTCCCGGGCCAGGGCGCGCAGTGGGCCGGCATGGGCCGCGAGCTGTACGACACGTCCGAGGTGTTCCGCGCCCACCTCGACGCCTGCGCCGAAGCCCTCGCGCCGCACGTGGACTGGTCGCTGGTCGACGTCCTGCGCGACGACGCGCTGGACCGGGTGGACGTGGTGCAGCCCGCGCTGTTCGCCGTGATGGTGTCGCTGGCCGGGCTGTGGCGCTCCCACGGCGTCGTCCCGGACGCGGTCGTCGGCCACTCGCAGGGCGAGATCGCCGCCGCGCACGTCGCGGGCATCCTGTCGCTGGAGGACGCCGCCAGGGTCGTCGCCCTGCGCGCCAAGGCGCTCACCACCCTGGCCGGCCGGGGCGGCATGGTGTCCGTGGCCCTGTCCCCGGACGAGGCCGCCGCCTACCTCGACCGCCTGCCGGGCGGCCTCACCGTCGCCGTGGTCAACGCGCCCGGCTCCGTCGTCGTCTCCGGCGGTGGCGACGACCTGGCCGGGCTGCTCGCCGCGTGCGCCGCCGACGGCATCCGCGCCCGCGCGCTGCCCGTCGACTACGCCGCCCACTCCGCCCAGGTCGAGGCGCTGCGCGACCGGCTCCGCCGCGACCTCGCCGGCATCGCGCCGCGCCCGGCCGCCGTCCCGCTCTACTCGACGGTGACCGGCGCGCCCGCCACCGACCTCGACGCCGACCACTGGTACCGCAACCTGCGCGAACCGGTGCGGTTCGACCTGGCCACCCGCGCCCTGCTCGACCAGGGCCACGCCGTGTTCGTCGAGGTCAGCCCGCACCCCGTGGTGACCGCCGCGATCGAGGAAACGGCCGGCGGGCGCGACGTCCTGGTCACCGGGACGCTGCGCCGCGACCGGCCGCACGAGTTCCGCGCCGCCCTGGCCCGCCTGCACGTGCGGGGCGTCGACGTCGACTGGCGCCCGCTGTTCCCGCCCGGCCTCACGCCCGCGCCCCTGCCCACCTACCCGTTCCAGCGGCAGCGGTTCTGGGTGCGCCCGACCACCGCGCGCACCGGCGACCACCCGGTGCTGACCACGGTGGTGGACCTGCCCGACGGCGGCGCGGCGCTCACCGGCGCGGTGTCGCCCTCCACCCACCCGTGGCTGGCGGACCACGCGGTACGCGGCTCGGTGCTGCTGCCCGGCACGGCGTTCCTCGAACTCGCCGCCCACGCCGCCGCGAGGGTCGGCGCGGGCTCGGTGCGCGAGCTGGTGCTGGAAACCCCGCTCGTCCTCGACCGGGACGCGGTGCGGCTGCAGGTGGTGGTCGGGCCGCCCGACGACGCCGGCCTGCGACCCGTCACCGTGCACTCCCACACCGACGGGTGGGTCCGGCACGCCACCGGCACCCTCGGCGACGCGCCCGAACCCGCCCGGACGGCGGCCTGGCCGCCCCGGGACGCCGAACCGCTCGACGTCACCCACCTCTACGACGACCTCGCCGCCTCCGGTTACGACTACGGCCCGGCCTTCCGCGGCGTCACGGCGGCGTGGCGGGTGGGCGACGAGGTGCACGCCGAGGTCGAGGTGCCCGCCGAGGAGCGCTTCCCCGTGCACCCCGCCCTGCTCGACGCCGCCCTGCACCCCCTGGCCCTGCTGAACCCCGGCGGCCCGGCCCGGCTGCCGTTCGCGTTCTCCGACGCGGTGCTGCGCCCCACCGACGCGCGGGTGCTGCGCGTGCGGCTGTCCGGCGGCCCCGACACGTACTCGGTGACGCTGACCGACCCCGACGGCGCGCTGGTCGCCTCGGTGGCGTCACTGTCGGTACGGGAACCGGCGGACGCCCCGGACGAGCTGTTCCAGCTCCGGTGGGAACCGGTCACCGCGGACTCCACCGCCGGGACGCGCCACCACGTCCCCGACCACTTCGGCCCGGACGCGTCCCTGGCGGCGGTGCAGGAGACCCTGGCCGTGATCCGGGCGCACCGCGACGACACCCCGCTGGTGGTCGTCACCCGCAACGCGGTCGCCGCCGCCCCCGGCGACGTGGTCGACCTCGCCCACGCCGCCGTCTGGGGCCTGGTGCGGGCCGCGCAGGCCGAGCACCCCGGCCGGTTCACGCTGGTCGACGCGGACGACGCGTGGGACGGCGGCCTGGCCGACGAGACGGAGCTGGCGGCCCGCCGCGGCACCCTGCTGGCGCCCCGGCTGACCCGGGTCGACCGCGCGCTGACGCCGCCGGACGGGCCGTGGCGGCTGGAGGACGTCGGCACGGGCGGGATCGACGACCTGGCGCTCGTGCCCAGACCGCTGTCGGCGGTGGAACCGGGCCAGGTCCGGATCGCCGTGCGCGCCGCCGGGCTGAACTTCCGGGACGTGCTCATCGCGCTCGACGTCTACCCCGGCGAGGCGGTGATGGGCGGCGAGGCCGCGGGCGTGGTGCTCGACGTCGGACCGGACGTGACCGGGTTCCGGCCGGGCGACCGGGTGTTCGGCCTCGTGCCGGGCGCGTTCGGACCGGTCGCCGTCGCCGACCACCGGCTGCTCGCCCCGATCCCGGACGGCTGGTCGTTCGCCCGCGCCGCCTCGGTGCCGGTGGTGTTCCTGACGGCGTGGTACGGCCTGGTGGACCTGGGCCGGGTCGGCCCCGGCGACCGGGTGCTGGTGCACGCGGGCACCGGCGGGGTCGGGCTGGCCGCGATCCAGCTCGCCCGGCACCTGGGCGCGGAGGTGTTCGCCACCGCGAGCCCCGGCAAGTGGCACGTACTGCGCGAACTCGGCCTGGACGACGACCACATCGCCTCCTCCCGCACGCTGGAGTTCGAGCGGCGCTTCCCGCCGGTGGACGTGGTGCTCAACTCGCTGGCCGACGAGTTCACCGACGCGTCGCTGCGGTTGCTCGCGCCCGGCGGCCGGTTCGTGGAGATGGGCAAGACCGACGTCCGCGACGACCCGGGCGTGGACTACGCGGCCTTCGACATCGCCGACGCCGGGCCGCGGCGGCTGGGCGAGATCCTGGCCGAGGTCCTGCGCGCCTTCGCCGACGGCGTGCTGCGACCGCTGCCGCTCGACGTGCGGGGCGTCCGCGACGCGGTGGACGTGTTCCGGCACATGAGCCAGGCGCGGCACATCGGCAAGATCGTGCTCACCGTGCCCGCGGCCCTCGACGGCACCGTGCTGATCACCGGCGGCTTGGGCACGCTGGGTCGCGCGGTGGCCGCGCACCTCGTGGCGAACCACGGGGTGCGGCGGTTGGTGCTGGTCGGTCGCAACGGTGGTGAGGCTCCGGCACTGCCCGCGGACGTGCGGGTGGTCGCGTGTGACGTCTCCGACCGCGAGCAGGTGGCGCGGTTGGTGGCGTCGATCCCCGACCTGACGGCCGTGGTGCACGCGGCCGGCGTGCTGGACGACGCCGTGGTCGCCGAGCTGACGCCCCGGCAGGTGGCCGACGTGTTCGCACCCAAGGCGCGGGCGGCCTGGCACCTGCACGAGCTGACCCGGGACCTCGACCTGGCCGCGTTCGTGCTGTTCTCGTCCGCCGCCGGGGTGCTCGGCAGCCCCGGCCAGGCCAACTACGCCGCCGCCAACGCCTTCCTGGACGCCCTGGCGGTGCACCGGCGCGCCCTGGGCCTGCCCGCCGTGTCGCTGGCCTGGGGGTACTGGGCGCAGGCCAGCGGCATGACGGGGCACCTGTCCGACGCCGACCGGCGGCGCCTCGCCCGCGCCGGCGTGGTGCCGCTGACCGCCGAGCACGCGCTGGAGCTGTTCGACGCCGCCCTCGCCGCGGACCGGGCCGCGGTCGCGCCCGTCGCGCTCAACCCGTCGGTCCTGGCCCGCACGCCGGTGCTGCCGTCGGCGCTGCGCGGCCTGGTGCGCCGCAAGCCCGTGCAGCGGGTCGTCGGCGGCACGGTGGCCGACCGGCTCCGGTCGTTGCCGGAAGCCGAACAGGCGACCGCGGTGCTGGACCTCGTCACGGCCGACACCGCCACCGTCCTCGGGCACGACTCACCGGACTCCATCGACCCCCGACAACCGTTCAAGGACCTGGGGTTCGACTCGTTGACGGCGGTGGAGCTGCGCAACCGGCTCGGCACGGCCACCGGCCTGCGCCTGCCGGCGACGGTGACGTTCGACCACCCCACCCCGGCCCGCCTGGCGGAACACCTGCGCGCCGAGATCGCCGGCACGCGGCGCGAGGTCGCCGCGCCGGTCGTGCGGGCGGTGGACGACGACCCGATCGTGATCGTGGGTATGGGGTGTCGGTTGCCGGGTGGTGTGGGGTCGCCGGACGAGCTGTGGCGGCTGGTGACCGACGGCGTGGACGCGATCACGGAGTTCCCGGCGGATCGCGGGTGGGATCTGGAGCGGCTGTACCACCCGGACCCTGATCACCCCGGGACCAGTTACACCCGGTCCGGTGGCTTCCTGGACGACGTGGCGGGGTTCGACGCGGATTTCTTCGGGATCTCGCCGCGTGAGGCGTTGGCGATGGACCCCCAACAGCGGGTCCTGCTGGAAACCGCCTGGGAGACCTTTGAGCACGCCGGCATCGACCCCACGTCGTTGCAGGGCAGCTCGACGGGGGTGTTCACCGGCATCTGGGCCTCCGGGTACGGCTCGGGCGCGACCGAGGTCGAGGGGTACTTCGGCACCGGTGCGGCGACCAGCGTGGTGTCCGGTCGGATCGCCTACCTGCTCGGGCTGGAGGGTGTCGCCGTCTCGATCGACACGGCCTGCTCGTCGTCGCTGGTGGCCATGCACCTGGCGGCGCAGGCGTTGCGCACGGGGGAGTGCGACCTGGCGTTGGCGGGCGGGGTCACGGTCATCGCGACCCCGGTCGGGTTCACCGAGTTCTCCCGCCAGCGCGGGCTGGCCGCCGACGGCCGCTGCAAGCCGTTCTCGGCCGCCGCCGACGGCACGAGCTGGGGCGAGGGCGCGGGTCTGGTGCTGCTGGAGCGCCTGTCGGACGCCCGGCGCAACGGCCACCGGGTGCTCGCGGTGTTCGCCGGCTCGGCGGTGAACCAGGACGGCGCTTCCAACGGTCTCACCGCCCCCAACGGTCCGTCGCAGGAGCGGGTGATCCGGCAGGCGTTGGCCAGTGCCGGTTTGTCACCGTCTGATGTGGACGCGGTGGAGGCGCACGGCACCGGCACGACGTTGGGCGACCCGATCGAGGCCCAGGCGTTGCTGGCCACTTACGGGCAGGATCGCGCGGAGCCGTTGTGGCTGGGTTCGGTGAAGTCCAACATCGGGCACACCCAGGCCGCCGCCGGTGTGGCCGGTGTGATCAAGATGGTGATGGCGTTGCGGCACGGGGTGTTGCCCCGAACGCTGCACGTGGACCAGCCCACCCCGCACGTGGACTGGACGGCCGGGAACGTGCGGCTGCTCGCCGAGGCCGTGCCGTGGCCCGGGACCGGCCGGCCGAGGCGCGCCGCCGTGTCGTCGTTCGGGATCAGCGGGACCAACGCGCACGTGGTGCTGGAGCAGGCACCCGAACCGGCCGGGGCGACCGCCGACGTCGAACTGCCGCTGCTGGTGTCCGCCAAGACCGAGGAGGCGCTGCGCGAGCAGGTGCGCCGGGTGCGGGAGTTCGCCGCGCGTCACCCGGAGGCCGTCGGGACCGGCCGCGCGCTGGCCGGTCGTGCCGCGTTCCCGCACCGGGCCGCGATCCTCGGCGCGGACGTCGTGTCCGGGGTGGCGGGCACACCGGACCGCACGGTGTTCGTCTTCCCCGGCCAGGGCGCGCAGTGGGTCGGCATGGGCCGCGAGCTGTACGCGTCCGAACCGGTGTTCCGGGACGCGATCGACGCGTGCGGGCGGGCGCTCACCCCGCACGTGGACTGGTCCCTGGTCGAGGTGCTCGACGGCGGTGACCTGGACCGGGTCGACGTGGTGCAGCCCGCGCTGTTCGCCGTGATGGTGGCGCTGGCCCGGCTGTGGGCCTCGGTCGGCGTCGAACCGGACGTGGTGGTCGGCCACTCGCAGGGCGAGATCGCCGCCGCGCACGTCGCGGGCGCGTTGTCGCTGGAGGACGCCGCCCGCGTGGTGGCGCTGCGCAGCAGGGCGCTGGTCGCGCTGTCCGGCCGGGGCGGGATGGTGTCGCTGGGCCTGTCCGCCGACGAGGCCGCGACCTCCCTGGCCCGGTGGGGCGACCGGCTGACCGTCGCCGTGGTGAACGGGCCCGGCTCGGTGGTGGTGTCCGGTGACACCGACGCGCTGGACGAGCTGGTGGCGCACGCCGACGGCCCGCGGGTCCGCCGCCTGCCGGTGGACTACGCCGCGCACTCCGCCCAGGTCGAGGCGATCCGCGACCGCCTGCTCGCCGACCTCGCCGACATCGCGCCGACCACCGGCCGCATCCCGTTCCACTCCTCGGTGACCGGCGAGGTGGTCGACACCGCCGGCCTCGATGCCGACTACTGGTACCGCAACCTGCGCGAGCCCGTGCGGTTCGACCGGGCGGTCCGCGCGTTGTCGGCCCAGGGGTCGCCGGTGTTCGTGGAGATCAGCCCGCACCCCGTGCTGGTGCCCGCCCTGGCCGAGCGGGACCTCCCGGCGACCGGCACGCTGCGCCGCGACGAGGGCGGGCGCGCGGACTTCCTGGCCGCCGCCGCACGGCTGTTCGTGCTCGGCGTGACCGTCGACTGGGGTCCCGCGTCGGCGCCTCCGCCCGGCCTGCCGACCTACCCGTTCCACCGCGAGCGGTTCTGGTTGCCGCCCGGCGGCCCGGGGGACGTGTCCGGCGCGGGGCTGGACCCGGTCGACCACCCGCTGCTGGGCGCGTCCGTCGAGCTGCCGGGTGACCGGGCCGTCGTGCTGACCGGCACGGTGTCCGCCGCCGCGCACGGGTGGCCGGCCGACCACGCGGTGCGGGGCGTGGTGCTGCTGCCCGCGACCGCGTTCATGGAGCTGGTGGCGCACGCGGCCGGCGTGGTCGGCTGCGCCGCGGTGGAGGAGGTCGTCCTCGAATCGCCCCTGGAACTGCCCGGCCCGGTGCGCGTGCAGGTCGTCGTCGGTGCCGCCGACGACACCGGCCGACACCCGGTGGAGGTCCGCGCCCAGGGACCGGGCGGCTGGGTGCGGCACGCCACCGGCACGCTCGCCCCGGACCCGGTCGCCGCGCCCGCGTTCCCCCGGAGCTGGCCGCCGGCCGACGCGCGACCCGTCGACGTGCGGGAGCTGCACGACCTGCTCGCGGACGCGGGCTACGAGCACGGCCCGGCGTTCCAGGGCGTGCGGGCGGTGTGGCGCGCGGGCGACGAGGTGTTCGCCGAGGTCGCCGTGGACGACGGGAGCCGCTACGGCGCGCACCCCGCGTTGCTCGACGCGGCCCTGCAACCGCTGGCGCTGCTGGCCGGCACCGGCGGGGACGTGCGGTTGCCGTTCTCCCTCACCGGGATCACCGTCCACCGCGCCGGCGCCTCCGCCGCCCGCGTCCGGCTCTCCGGCACGGCCGACGGGGGCCACGCGGTCGCCCTCGCCGACGACACCGGCGCGCCGATCGCCACGATCGGCTCCGTCACCACCCGCCCGATGGCGACCCGGGCCGACGACGCCCTGTTCGAGCTGACGTGGGTCCGCCGGGACGACGACCCCGTCACCCCGTCGCGGGTCGTGTCGCCGCAGTCGCCCGACGAGGCGTTGGAGCTGCTGCACGCCTTCCTCGCCGAGGACGGTGACGCGCGGCTGGTCGTGCACACCCGCCACGCGGTCGCGGTGACCCCCGGCGACCGGGTGACCGACCTCGACGGCGCGGCGGTCCGCGGCCTGGTCCGCGCCGCCCAGGCCGAGCACCCCGGCCGGTTCGCGCTGGTGGACACCGACGACTCGCCACCGGTCGTGCTGGACGACGAGGACGAGCTGGCCGTGCGCGGCGGCGTCGTCCACGTGCCCAGGCTGGTCCGCGCCGCCGCGCACCCGGCCGTCACGGGCCCGCTGGTCGAGTCCGGCACCGGCGACCTGGACGACCTCGCGTTCGCCGAGGAGGACGAGGCGCCGTTGCGGCCGCACGAGGTCCGCGTCCGGGTGCGCGCGGCCGGGATGAACTTCCGCGACGTGCTGATCGCCCTGGGCGTCTACCCCGTCCCGGCACGACTGGGCAGCGAGGGCGCGGGCGTGGTCGCCGAGGTCGGGTCGGCCGTCCCGGGCCTGCGCCCCGGCGACCGGGTGCTGGGCCTGCTGCCGGGCGCGTTCGGGCCGACCGCCGTCGCCGACCACCGGGTGCTCGTCCCGATGCCCGCGGACTGGACCTTCGGCCGGGCCGCCGCCGTGCCGGTGGCGTTCCTGACCGCCTGGTACGGGCTGTTCGACCTCGGCGGCCTGCGCGCGGGCGACCGGGTGCTGATCCACTCCGGCGCGGGCGGGGTCGGCACGGCCGCGATCCAGCTCGCCCGCCGGGCGGGCGCGGAGGTGTTCGCCACCGCGAGCCCCGGCAAGTGGCACGTGCTGCGCGACCTCGGCCTGAACGACGACCACATCGCCTCGTCGCGGACGTTGGAGTTCGAGCGGCGCTTCCCGCGCGTGGACGTGGTCCTCCACTCGCTGACCGGTGAGTTCACCGACGCGTCGCTGCGGCTGCTGGCCGACGGCGGCCGGTTCGTGGACCTGGGCAAGGCCGACGTCCGCGACCGGCCGGGCTACCGGGCGTTCGACCTGGCCGAGGCGGGCCCCGAGCGGCTCGGCGCGCTGCTGGCGGAGGTCGTGCGGCTGCTCGTGGCGGGAGAGCTGGCGGTCCCGCCGGTCACCGCGTGGGACGTGCGGCGGGCGCGCGAGGCGTTCCGGCACGTGAGCCGCGCCGGGCACGTCGGCAAGGTCGTGCTCACCGTCCCCGCGCCGCTCGACCCGGACGGCACGGTGCTGGTCACCGGCGGCACCGGCGTGCTCGGCCGCGCGGTCGCCGCGCACCTGGTGGCCAACCACGGCGTGCGGAAACTCGTGCTGGCGAGCCGGTCGGGCGGCTCCGCCGACATCCCGGGGGCGCGGGTCGAGGTCGTCGCGTGCGACGTCGGCGACCGGGCGGCGCTGGCCCGCCTCCTCGACGGGATACCCGACCTCACCGCCGTGGTGCACGCGGCCGGCGTGCTGGACGACGGCGTGATCGGGTCGCTGACCCCAGACCGGCTCGCGGTCGTGCGAGCGCCGAAGGCCGACGCGGCCCGGCACCTGCACGAGCTGACCCGGCACCTCGACCTGGCCGCGTTCGTGCTGTTCTCCTCGGCCGCCGGCGTGCTCGGCAGCGCGGGCCAGGGCAGCTACGCCGCCGCGAACGCCTACCTCGACGCCCTCGCCGAGCACCGCCGGGGCCAGGGCCTGCCCGCCGTGTCGGTCGCCTGGGGCCAGTGGGCGCGCGACACCGGCCTGACCGGGAACCTGACCGGGACCGACCGGCTGCGCCTGGCCCGGTCCGGCGTCGTGCCGCTGACCACCGCGCACGGCCTCGCCCTGTTCGACGCCGCCCTGCACGCGCCCGGGGCCGCGGTCGTGGCCG
This sequence comes from Actinosynnema sp. NPDC053489, assembly GCF_044544865.1. Taxonomy (NCBI): domain Bacteria; kingdom Bacillati; phylum Actinomycetota; class Actinomycetes; order Pseudonocardiales; family Pseudonocardiaceae; genus Actinosynnema; species Actinosynnema sp. NPDC053489. The sequence goes on from NZ_JBITXT010000014.1 coordinate 46,301, forward strand.
CCGGGCTCCGCGTGTCGGCGCTCGGCGACCGGCCGGTGCTGCGCGCGTTGACCCGCCGCCGACCCGCCCGCACGTCCGGCGTGGCCCGCGACCTCGGCGCGCTGCCCGAGGCCGAGCAGCGGGCGGCCCTGCTGGAGCTGGTCACCACGCACAGCGCCGCCGTCCTCGGCCGCACCGACGGCGTTGCCGCCGACCGGGCGTTCAAGGACCTCGGGTTCGACTCCCTGACCGCCGTGGAGCTGCGCAACCGGCTGGCCGCGGCGGTCGGCGCGCGGCTGTCGGCGACCATGACGTTCGACCACCCGACCCCGGAGAGGCTGGTCGACCACCTCCGGGAAGTCCTGCTGGGCGCGGCGCGGCCGACCACCGCCCCGGCCGCCGCCACCACCCCGGACGACCCGGTCGTCATCGTCGGCACCGGCTGCCGGTTCCCCGGCGGGGTCGGGTCGGCGGCCGACCTGTGGCGGCTGGTGTCCGACGGCGTGGACGCCATCGGCGACTTCCCGACCGACCGCGGCTGGGACGTGGCCGGGCTGTACGACCCGGACGGCCGCCCCGGCACCACCTATACCCGGTCCGGCGGGTTCCTGGCCGACGTGGCCGGGTTCGACGCGGCGTTCTTCGGGATCTCGCCGCGTGAGGCGTTGGCGATGGACCCGCAGCAGCGGTTGGTGCTGGAGACCGCCTGGGAGGCGTTCGAGCACGCGGGCATCGACCCGACGTCGTTGCGCGGCAGCCGGACCGGGGTGTTCACGGGGAGCTGGGCGTCGGGGTACGCGGGCGGGGTCGACCAGGTCACGCGGGACGTCGAGGGCTACCTCGCGACCGGCACGGCGACCAGCGTGACCTCCGGGCGGGTGTCCTACCTGCTCGGGCTGGAAGGGCCCGCGCTGTCGGTGGACACGGCGTGCTCCTCGTCGTTGGTGGCGATCCACCTGGCCGCGCAGGCGTTGCGGTCGGGGGAGTGCGACCTGGCGCTCGCGGGCGGGGTGACCGTCATGGCGACCCCGGCGAGCTTCGTGGAGTTCTCCCGGCAGCACGGGCTGGCCGCCGACGGCCGGGCCAAGTCCTTCGCGGCGGCGGCCGACGGGACGAGTTGGGGCGAGGGCGCGGGGTTGGTGCTGTTGGAGCGGTTGTCGGACGCCCGTCGGCTCGGTCACCGGGTGTTGGCGGTGGTGGCGGGTTCGGCGGTGAACCAGGACGGTGCGTCGAACGGGTTGACGGCTCCGAACGGTCCGTCGCAGGAGCGGGTGATCCGGCAGGCGTTGGCGAACGCGGGTTTGTCGCCGTCCGATGTGGACGCGGTGGAGGCGCACGGCACCGGGACGACGTTGGGCGACCCGATCGAGGCCCGAGCCTTGTTGGCCACTTACGGGCAGGACCGCGCGGAGCCGTTGTGGCTGGGCTCGGTGAAGTCCAACATCGGGCACACGCAGGCGGCGGCCGGTGTCGCCGGTGTGCTCAAGATGGTGATGGCGTTGCGGCACGGGGTGTTGCCGCAAACGTTGCACGTGGACGAGCCGACCCCGCACGTGGAGTGGGAGCAGGGGGAGGTCCGGCTGCTCACCGAGTCCCGGCCGTGGCCGCGGGCCGACCGCCCGCGCCGAGCCGGGGTGTCCGCCTTCGGCATCAGCGGCACCAACGCGCACGTCATCCTCGCCGAGGCACCACCCGCCGATGCCGTCGAGGTGCCCGAGCCGGTGCCGTGGCTGTTGTCGGCGAAGTCCCCGGAGGCGTTGCGGGAGCAGGCCCGGCGGTTGCGCGCGTTCGCCGGTGATCCGGCGGTGGGTGCGGCGCTGGCGGCCCGCACCCGGTTCCCCCACCGGGTCGCGCTCACCGACCCCGCCACGCTGCTCGCCGACCTCGACGCCCTGGCCGACGCGCCGATCGCGAAGGCGGAAGGCGGCAAGACCGCGTTCGTGTTCTCGGGCCAGGGTTCGCAGTGGGTGGGGATGGGGCGGCGGTTGGCGGCTGCGTTCCCGGTGTTCGCCGAGGTGTTGGACGAGGTGTGCGGTCGGTTGGGGTTGGCGTTGCGGGAGGCGGACCTGGACCGGACGGCCAACGCGCAGCCCGCGTTGTTCGCGGTCGAGGTGGCGTTGTACCGGTTGGTGGAGTCGTTGGGGTTGCGGCCGGATTATTTGATCGGGCATTCGGTGGGTGAGATCGCCGCGGCGCATGTGGCGGGTGTGCTCAGCCTTGAGGACGCGTGCACTTTGGTGTCGGCGCGCGGCCGGCTGATGCAGGGCTTGCCGGCCGGGGGCGCGATGGTCGCGATCCGGGCCGCCGAAGCGGAGGTCGTGCTCACCGCCGGCGTCGAGATCGCCGCCGTCAACGGCCCCGACTCGGTGGTGGTCTCCGGTGACGAGGACGCGGTGGCGCGGATCGCCGACACCTGGCGGGACCGGGGGCGCGACACCCGGCGGCTGGCGGTGAGCCACGCGTTCCACTCGGCTCGGATGGAGCCGATGTTGGCGGGGTTCGCGCGGGTCGTGGAGGGGTTGGTGTTCAACGATCCACAGGTTCCGATCGTGTCGACGATCTCGTCGGTGTGGTCGGGTAGCGTGAAGAACAGGGGTCCCCTGGGCGGGGACCTCCCCGCGGGTGTGGCGTTCGACGCCGGGTACTGGGTACGCCAGGCGCGGGAGTCCGTGCGGTTCGAGGACGGCATGCGGTGGCTGCGCGCCCGCGGCGTCACCGCGTTCCTGGAGATCGGGCCGCACCCCACGCTCGTGCCGACCGGCGTCATGCGGCGCGACCACGACGAACCCGAACGCCTCCTCGCCGCCCTCGGCCGCGCCTGGGAACAAGGAGCGGACTGGCGCCCGCCGGCACCCCGCGCCCACCTCGACCTGCCTACCCACCCGTTCCGGCACGAGCGGTTCTGGCTGACGCCCCCGACCCCGGTCGGCGCGGGGCTCGACGCGCTGGACCACCCGCTCCTGCGCACCTCGGTGACGCTGCCCGACGGCCGGGGCGCGGTGCTGACCGGAGCGCTGTCCCGCGACGCGCACCCGTGGCTGGCCGAGCACACCGTCCTGGGCACGGCCCTGCTGCCCGCCACCGGTTTCGTGGAGCTGGCCTGGCGGGCGGGCGCGCACGTCGGCTGCCCGGTGCTGGCCGAACTCGTGCTCGAAGCACCCCTGCCGCTGCACGACACCGCCCACGTCCAGGTCACCGTCGGCCCACCGGACGGGACCGGGCGGCGCACCGTCACCCTGCACTCCCGCCGCGCCGCCGACCCCGACGACTGGACCCGGCACGCCACCGGCGTCCTGCGGCCGGAACCGGCCGACCCGCCCGCCGGGCCGGCGACGTGGCCGCCGCCCGGCGCGACCCCGGTCGACATCACCACCCTCTACGACACCCTCGCCGACGCGGGCTACGACTACGGGCCGACGTTCCGGGGGCTGCGCGCCCTCTGGCGGCACGGCGACGAGCTGCACGCGGAGGTCGCGTTCCCGGCCGACCACGCCCGGCTGACCGGCTACGGCCTCCACCCGGCCCTGCTGGACGCGGCGATCCAGCCGCTCACCCTGCTCACCGGCACCACCACCGGGGGCGACGCACCCGGCCAGGGCCTGGCCAGGCTCCCGTTCTCGGTCGCGGGCGCGTCCGTCACCGGCACGGCCGCCACCCTGCGGGTCGTGCTGTCGCCCACCGCGCCGGACACCTACGCGGTGCGCGTCACCGACACCGCCGGCGCCCCGGTCGCCTCGATCGACTCGCTCGTGCTGCGGCCGGTCGAACCGGGCGGGCCCGCCCCGGTGCGGCGGCCCGACCACCTGTTCACCCTCGACTGGACCCCGGTGCCGCGGGCCGACGCGCCGGAGGTGGCCGCGGAGGTCCTCGACCTCGCCGTCACCGGCGCGGACCCGGTCGAGCAGACCCACGCCCTCACCCACCGGGTGCTGGCCGACGTCCGCCGCGCGCTGGCCGAGGACACCCGGCTGGTGCTCGTCACCCGCGGCGACGGCCTGCCGGAGGCGGCGGCCCGAGGACTGGTGCGCAGCGCGCAGGCCGAGCACCCCGGCAGGTTCCTGCTGGTCGAGCACGACGACACCGACGCGTCCCGGCGGGCGCTCCCGGCCGCCGTGCGCACCGGCTTCGCCGAAGGGGAACCACAGCTGCGGCTGCGCGACGGCGAACTGCTGGCACCGCGGCTGGTCCGGGCGAGCGGCGGCGACGCGCCACGCCCGCTGCGCGGCACGGCGCTGGTCACCGGCGGCCTCGGCGTGCTCGGCGGCCTCACCGCGCGCCACCTCGTCACCCGGCACGGCGTGCGGCACGTGGTCCTGGCCGGCCGCCGGGGCATCGCCACCCCCGGGGCCGAGGAGCTGCGGGCGGACCTGGCCGCGCTGGGCGCGACCGTCACGGTGGCCGCGTGCGACGTCGCCGACCGCGACGCCCTGGCCGGACTCCTGGCCACGATCGAGGACCTGCGCGTGGTCGTGCACACCGCGGGCGCGGTGGACGACGCCGTCGTCACGAGCCTGACCCCCGACCGGGTGACCGCCGTGCTGCGGCCCAAGGTCGACGCCGCCTGGCACCTGCACGAGCTGACCGGCGACCTGGACGCGTTCGTGCTGTTCTCGTCCGTCGCCGGCGTGCTGGGCAGCCCCGGCCAGGCCAACTACGCGGCGGCCAACTCGTTCCTGGACGCCCTGGCCCGCCACCGGCACGCGCTCGGCCTGCCCGCCGTGTCGCTGGCCTGGGGCCACTGGGAGCGGGAGAGCGGCATCACCCGGCACCTGGCCGAAGCCGACCGGCACCGGCTGGCCCGCGCGGGGCTGCGCACCCTGCCCACCGACCGGGCGCTGGCGCTGCTCGACGCCGGGCTGGCGTCCGCACGGCCCGTGCTGGTGCCCGCCCACCTCGACCCGGTCACGGCGCGCACGGCGTTGCTGCGCGACCGCGGGCGGCCCGGGCGCGACGCCGCCGCCGTCACCCCGCCCGACCTGCTCGCACGCCTGGCCGCGCTCGCCGAACCGGAGCAGCGAGCCCTGCTGCTCGACGTGATCACCACCCACAGCGCGGCCGTCCTGGGCCACACCACACCGCTGGCCACCGAGCCGCGGGAGGCGTTCCGCGACCACGGCGTCGACTCGCTGACCGCGATCGAGCTGCGCAACCGGCTCAACGCGGCCACCGGCCTGGAGCTGGCCGCGACCGCCGTGTTCGACTTCCCGACACCCGCCCAGCTCGCCAACCACCTCTTCGGCCTGCTGCGCGGCGCGGCGAACCGGGCGGCGGGACCGCTGGAGGCGCTGCTGCGCAAGGCGATCGACGTCGGCCGCCCGCGCGACGGCCTCGACCTGCTCGCTGCGGCGGCCCGGCTCGGCCCGCTCGCCGACCGGCTCGACGCCACCCCGGTCAGGCTCACCACCGGGTTCGTGCCGCCCGCCCTGGTCTGCCTGCCGTCGGCGCTCGCGTTCACCGGCGTGGAGGAGTACGCGCGGTTCGCCGCCGCGCTGGAGGCGATGCGGGACGTCACCGCCGTGCCCCTGCCCGGCTTCGCCGGCGGTCCGCTGCCCACCACCGCGCACGCCCTCGTGGACGCGCTCACCGACGCCGTCACCGATGCCGTCACCGACGTCGCCGCGGGGGAGTTCGCGCTGGTCGGCCGCTCGGTCGGCGCGTGGCTCGCGCGTGCCGTCGCGGCCCGCCTCGAAGCGCGGGGCGCCGCACCGGCGGCCCTCGTGCTGATCACCCCCACCGACGACCCGGGGCCGGTGCTGGCCGGCGTGCTCGACCCCGCGCACCAGGTCCACCCCGTCGACGACGACCGGCTGGTGGCCATGGGCCGCTACCTCGACCTGGCGGCCGGGTGGCGGTTCGAGCCCACCACCGCTCCGGTGCTGCACGTCGGCACCGCGCACGAGCGCCCACCGTCCGGGCAGGAGTCGGCGGTGGTCGCCGGCGACCACTTCTCCGTGTTCGAACAGCACTCCGCCGCCACCGCGCTGGCGATCAGCGGCTGGCTCACGGACTTCCGCGGGTACGGCGCCGGGTTGTCCGACCTCAGGGAAAGGGACGTCCATGATCTGGGATGACGTGTACCTCGGCGGCACCGGCCGGTACCTGCCGCCGCGCACCCCGGCGACCGACGCCGTGCCCGACACCGACACCATGCGCCGGCTGCTCGCCCTGTCGGACTTCACCTCGTTCACCCGGTCCGACGACCTCACCGAGCACGCCATGGCGGTGCGGGCGGCGATCGGCGCGCTGCGCCGGTCCGGCCTCACCGGCGCGGACATCGCGATGGCCGCCTACGCCCAGATGGACCACCAGGACCACATGGCCTCCTCGTGCCACCTCCAGCGCGTCCTCGGCCTCGGCCACGCCCTGGTCTACGAGGTGGAGGCGACCAGCAACGGCGGCGCCGCCGCGCTCCAGGCCGCCGCCGCGCACCTGGTGGCCGACCGGTCCGCCACCGCCACCCTCGTCACCGCCACCGCCCGGTTCCTGCCGCCGCGCTGGGAGCGCTGGCAGCCCACCGTGGGCATCTTCCTCGCCGACGGCGCGGCCGCCGCCGTGCTCACCCGCGACGGCGGCCGGGCCCGCCTGGTCGCCACCGCCAACAGCTCCGCCACCCAGATGGAGGTGCTCGCCACCCCGTCCATCCCCGACCCGCTCGGGCACCGCAACCGCACGCCCATCGAGGTCACCGGCCTGGCCCCGTACCTGACCCTGATGAGCGAGGCGCTGGTGAGCGCGGTCGAGCAGGCCGCCAAGGAGGCGGGCGTCGCGATCGCCGACATCACCCGGTTCGTCGTCACCGGCCTGGGCCTGGCGCAGCTCCAGGTCGTCGTGCTGGAACCGCTGGGCATCGACCTGGCCCGCACCACGTGGCCGTTCCTGCGGGAACTCGGGCACGTCGGGCCGTGCGACCAGCTCCTCGGCGTGGACCACCTGCTCAACGACGCCGACCTCGCGCCCGGCGACACGATCATGGTCATCGGCCTGGGCATGGGCTCGCGGTTCACCGCCGCGCTGCTGGAGGTCACCGAACCGCCCGCGCGCGGCACGACGTTCGTGGAGCAGTCCGCCGCCGTCCCCGCCGTCGAGCGGTACGCCATCGACCCGGCCGGCGGCGACCTCTTCGGCGAGGCGGCCCGGCTGCGCGAGCGCGGCCAGGTCACGCCAGTCGAACTGCCCGGCGGCATCGGCGCGTGGGCCGTGACCGGGCACGACGCCGTCAAGGCCGTGCTGCTCGACCCGAACGTCTCCAAGGACGCCAACCGGCACTGGCCCGCGTGGCGCAACGGCGAGATCCCGCCCGACTGGCCGCTGATCATGTGGGTGGCGATGAAGAACATGTTCACCGCCTACGGCGAGGACCACGCCCGGCTGCGCAAGCTCGTCGCCGGGGCGTTCACCGCCCGCCGCGTCGAGGCCCTGCGGCCGGAGGTCGAGCGGATCACCGCCGACCTGCTCGACCGGCTCGCCGCCGTGCCCCGCGGGCAGGTCGTGGACCTGCGGGCCGAGTTCGCGTTCCAGCTGCCGATCCGGGTCATCGGCGGCCTGTTCGGGCTGTCCGAGGGCACCGGCGCCGAGCTGCGCCGCCTGGTCGAGGCGGTGTTCAGCCTCGACGCCGACCCCGACGCCGTGCCGGACGCGTCCGCCGAGCTGTACCTGCTGCTCAAGGGCCTGGTCGCGGACAAGCGCGCGAACCCGGGCGACGACCTGACCACCGACCTGATCGGGGCCCGGGAGCAGGACGGCGGCCGGCTCGGCGAGCAGGAGCTGCTCGACACGCTGCTGCTCACCATCAGCGCCGGGTTCGAGACCACGGTCAACCTGCTCGACAGCGCCGTGCACGCGCTGGCCACCCACCCCGCCCAGCTCGCCCGCGTCACGTCCGGGTCGAGCACCTGGGACGACGTGGTGGACGAGACGCTGCGCTGGCAGGCGCCCGTGCCCAACCTGCCGCTGCGCTACGCGGTGGCGGACGTCGAGGTGGCCGGCGTGCCGATCGCCAAGGGCGACGCGATCCTGGTGTCGTTCGGCGCGGCGGGCCGCGACCCGGCGCGGCACGGCGCGAACGCCGAGGAGTTCGACCTCACCCGGCCCTCCCGGCGCGACCACCTCGCGTTCGGCCACGGCGTGCACCACTGCCTCGGCTCGCCGCTGGCGCGCCTGGAGGCCCGGATCGCGCTGGGTGCGTTGTTCCGGCGGTTCCCGAACCTCCGCCTGGCGGTGCCGAGCGAGGAGCTGGAACCGCTGGGGTCGTTCTTCACCAACGGGCACAAGACGCTGCCCGTGGTGCTGGAGGAGGACTGAGATGGCGCACTTCGCCTTTGTCAGCGCGCCCGCCGCCGGGCACGTCAACCCGACCCTGCCGCTCGTGGAGGAGCTGGTCCGCCGCGGCCACCGGGTCAGCTACGCCACCGGGCCCGCCACCGCCGACGGCGCGGCCCGGGCGGGCGCGACCCCGGTCGTGCTGCCGTCCGAGCTGCCGCCGGACCTGGACTCGCGCGGCGAGTTCACCGCCGAGCAGCTCGCGGTGACGCTGGGGTACTTCCTGGACGACGCCGAGGTGTCGTTCCCGGTGCTGGCCGCGCACTTCGAGGCGGACCGGCCGGACGCGGTGTGCTACGACTCGGTGACCTTCACCGGGCGGGTGCTCGCGAACCTGCTCGGCGTGCCCGAGGTGGCGCTGGTGCCGACCTTCGCCGAGAACGAGCGGTTCTCGGCCACGCAGGTCTACCTGCCGCCGACGTTCGACCACGGGCACCCGGACCTCGTCGCCGCGGTCGAGCGGATGGGGGAGTTCGCCGCCGGGTTCAGCTTCCTGGACGACCCCAACCTGATGTTCGGCCACGTCGCGCCGCTGAACGTGGTGTTCGTGCCGCGCTCGTTCCAGCTCTCGGCCGACACGTTCGACGAGCGGTTCCGCTTCGTCGGGCCGTCCCTGGGCAGTTGGCAGGAGGCCGAGGAGTGGTCGCCGCGCACCGACGCGCCCGTGCTGCTGATCTCCCTGGGCACGGTGTTCACCACCCGACCCGACTTCTACCGGGCGTGCGTCGAGGCGTTCGGCGACGGGCCGTGGGAGGTCGTGATGTCGATCGGCGGCCTCGACCCCGCGCTGCTGGGACCGCTGCCCGGCAACGTCACGGCGCACGCGCGCGTGCCGCAGGTGGCCGTGCTGCGGCACGCGTCGGCGTTCGTCAGCCACGCGGGCATGAACTCGGTCATGGAGTCGCTCTACCACGGCGTGCCGTTCGTGGCCGTGCCGCAGATCCCCGAGCAGCGGGCCGTCGCGGCGCGGGCCGCGGAGCTGGGCGTCGGCGTCACGCTCGAGGACCAGACCCCCGAGGGGCTGCGGGCCGCGGTGTCGGCCGCCTCCGCGAACCGGGCGGCCGTGGCGGCGATGCGGGACGTGGTCCGCTCGGCCGGCGGGGCGCGCGCGGCGGCCGACGCGGTGGAGGGCCTGGTGCGGTGACCCGGCCGCCGGTGGCCCGCGCGGGCCACCGGCGCGCCGTCAGCGCCGGGGGGAGAGGACGAAGAACCGCCGCTGCCACAACGACAGCAGCTCGGCGCGCGCCTCCTCGGGCAGCCCGCCGGCCAGCGCGGCCACGGTGCTCTCGCCGTCCGCCGCCGCCAGCAGGTCGAACACCGCGGGCGACACCGCCGCCGACGGGCCGAACGAGTAGTCCAGGTACACCTCGCCGGTCGCGTCCTCGCCCGGCCGCCAGTCGCGGCGCAACCGGGTCACCGGCCGCGGGGTGAGCACGAGGTCGTCCAGCGCGTCCGCCACCGGCCCCCGCCGCCGCACCAGGAAGTCCTCGACCACCAGCACGTCGATCTCCGTGGTCAGGAACGTGGTCACCGCGTCGTGCACGGACTGCACGATCGGCTCGGCGTTGTTGTTGAACGACGTGTTGAGCAGCACCGGCGTGCCGGTCAGCTCGCCGAACCGGGTGATCAGCTCGTGGAACCGCGCGTTGGCCGCCGGCGTGACCACCTGCACCCGGGCCGTGCCGTCGACGTGCGTCACCGCGCCGAGTTCGCCCCGCCGGTGCGGCAGCACGCGCACGACGAACGACATGAACCCGTGGTCGGCCCGCGTGGCGGTGAGGTCGAAGTAGTCGGCGGCGGCCTCGGGCGTGACGGCGGGCGCGAACGGCCGGAAACCCTCCCGCTTCTTCACCATGGCGTTGATCCGGTCCCGGTTGGCCTCCGGGCGGGGATCGGCCAGGATGCTGCGGTTGCCCAGGGCGCGCGGCCCGAACTCCGAGCGGCCGTGCGCCCAGCCGACCACCGCGCCCCCGGCGAGCAGCGCCGCCGTCGCGCCGACGACGTCCTCGCAGCGCTCGACGTCCACGACCGCGTCCCACGCGCGCAACCGCCGCTCCACTTCGTCCGGCCGACCCAGGTCGGGGCCGAGGCTCGCGCTCGTCAACCGGGCGACCCCGGTGTGCGGCCGGCCGAGCCGGGCGGCGGCCACGATCGCCGCGCCCTCCGCCGCACCCGCGTCGTGCGACGAGGGGTGCACGAAGACTTCCTCGAACAGGCCCGAGCGCAGGATGACGCCGTTCAGGCTGCTGTTGTGCGCCACGCCGCCGGTGAAGCACAGCCTGGTCGCGCCGGTCTCCCGCGCCCAGTGCGCGAGCACGTGCATCGCCAGGATTTCCAGCGTCTCCTGGAGGCCGGCCGCGAAATCCCGGTGCTCCCGCGTCACCGGTTCGCCCGCGCGCCGGGAGCGGAACCCGGCCTCGTAGAACGGCGCGACGGTCGGGTTGATGTCCGGTATCGGCGGGGTGATCCCGTAATCGCCGTCCGGCCGCAGCGCGTAGAGGTCGCGGAACTGCTCGCGGTACCGCGCCGGGTCGCCGTAGGGCGCCAGCCCCATCACTTTGTACTCGTCGCCGAAACCGTAGCCGACGTGCCCGATCGCGTCCTGGTAGAGCTGGCCCAGCGACTGCGGCACCGAGTACGACCGCAGCTCCCGCAGCCCGCCCGCACCGCCCAGGTAGACCGTCGTGGACGCGGTCTCGCCGCGGCCGTCCATCACCACGACCAGCGCGTCCGCCATGCCCGACCGCGCGAACGAGGACCAGGCGTGCGCGAGGTGGTGCCGGGCGAACGTGATCCGGTCGGGCGGGACGTCCCAGTCGAAGTGCTCGCGCAGCCGGTCGCGCAGCAGGTCGACGCCCCAGCGCACCGGCTGGACCGGGTTGGCCACCTGGAAGTTGGCCAACCCGAGGTCGACCAGGTCGTGGCCGAAGTAGTAGCCGATCCCGTCGACGTCCGCGGGCCGCGCGCCCGCCAGCTCCAGACACGCGCGGATCGCGCCGGCCGGGAACCGGTTGGTCTTCTTGACCCGGTTGAACCGCTCCTCCTCGACCGCGGCGACGAGTTCGCCGTCGGCCACCAGGCACGCGGTGGCGTCGTGCATGTAGGTCCGGTACAACGCAGGCAGCAGGTCGAAATGGCCGCTAATGCCCAACGTCAGCATGCCGCTCCACTCCGCGGGTGGGGTTTCTCCCGTACCGAACCACGGCCGCAACAGGGCCCGTACCGCTGATCGGCCGGATTGTCGGGAATAACTATTCCGATGTTCTTGGAATGGTGTTGTCAATGCTGGAAACCGAACCGGGACTTCCGTCGGACGTCCTGTTGACGGCCCGCATTGCGGTGTTCCATAGTGGCGGAACTGACATTGTCGCCGGCCGGCCACGCTCACCGCGCGGTGGCGTGGTGCCATCTTCCCAGCGCTGGGCCCCACTCCCCGATATTCCAGGTGACGCACCCACGGCGTTCGCTTCCCGGACGGGTGCGCGCCGTTCACAGGCTCGGGAAAGAGGAGTTCCATGTCCGCCCACCCCACCGACGCCGTGCTGGATTTGTTAATGGGGCACCAGAGGCTCCTGCACGACGGCGACGGCACGCACGGCCGCCGGTGCGCGCGGTGCCGCGACGCCCAGCGCGGCCGGATCGACGTCCACGTCCGCGCCGGACGCGCCATACCGATGCTGCTGCCCGCCTTCCCGGCGAAGTCGCCCAACCCCGACAAGGTCCTCGGCCACCTGCCCGACCTCGCCGAGGAGCTGTCCATCGCCTTCCTCGAAGAGCTGTGCGCGCGCGTCGCGGAGGTCCACCCGCCCGGGGCGCACCTGATCATCTGCTCGGACGGGCGCGTGTTCAACGACGTCGTCGGCATCCCGGACGCCCACGTGTCGGCCTACCAGCGGGAGATGGCCGACGTCCTGCGCCGCCTGGGCACCGCCCACATCAGCCTCTACAGCCTCGACGACGTCTACCCCGGCACGGACCCGGCCGCGATGCGCCGCAAGCTGTGGGCCGACCACGCGCCGGAGCTGGAGGCGCTGCGGGACGAGGTGCGCGGCGGCGGCCCGATGCTGGGCCTGTACCGGGGCATCACGCGCTTCCTGTACGAGGACGCCCGGACCCCGGCCTTCCAGGGCAGCAACGCGACGTTGCAGCGGGAGAGCCGCAAGCGCGCCTACGAGGTGATCGGGCGCAGCCAGGCGTGGGGCAACCTGCTGTCCGTGCTGCACCCGGACGCGGTCCGGCTGTCCATCCACCCCCAGCCGTGCGGCCACGAGAAGTTCGGGATCTTCCTGCAGCACACCGGCGACGAGGACCGCTGGCTCACTCCGTGGCACGCCGTCGCGGTCGAGGAGCGCGGTCGCTTCCGGCTGATGAAGCACCGCGCCGCCAAGGACGCGGGCGGGCGGCTCGTGCTGCGCGACGGCCGGCCGTCCCACTACGTCCTGCCCACCACGGACCACCCCACCTCCTCGAAGGGCTGAAGCCATGTCATCCGCCACCACCACACCGGACACCGCCTGGGCCACCGGGCCGCTGTCCCCGTTCGGCGCGCTGGTCACGGCGCGGGCACCGGGCCTGCCGTTCACCGCGCCGCCGGTCGACCAGGTGCGGACCCTGGTGCGCCGGGAGCACCTGGTCGTGCTGCGGGGGTTCACGCCGCCCGCCGACGGCTCCGCGCTGGAGGCGTACGGCCGCTCGTGGGGCGAGGTCCTGGAGTGGTCCTTCGGCACGGTCTTCGACGTGCTGGCGCACGAGGAGCCCGAGGACCACGCCTTCGACACCAGCTTCATGCCGATGCACTGGGACGGCATGTACGCCAGGTTCGTCCCCGAGTTCCAGGTGTTCCACTGCCTCACCGCGCCAGCCGCGACCGAGGGCGGGCGCACCCTGTTCACCGACACCACGAAGCTGCTGGCTGACGTCGGCGCCGACACCCTCGCCCGGTGGCGGGACGTGGTGCTGCACTACCGCAACCCCAAGGTGAGCCACTACGGCGGCCTGGTGATCTCGCCGCTGGTCGAGCCGCACCCGGTGACCGGCGCGCCGACCCTGCGGTTCCTCGAACCGGTGCCCGAGGGCGTGGAGATCCTCAACCCGCCGAACGTCACCGTGGCCGACCACGGCCCCGAGGAGGCGCGGGCGCTCGTCGACGAGGTCCGCAGCGCGCTCTACGACCCGCGCTACCTCTACGCGCACTCGTGGGAGCCCGGAGACATCCTCATCACCGACAACTACACCCTGCTGCACACGCGCGAGCCGTACCGGCGCGGCCTGCCCCGGCACCTGCAACGGGTGCACGTCCTGGGCGATCCGCCGCACCGGAGCCACCTGGACGGCTGACCGGCCGCCGGGCGCCGGACCGCACCCGGTTCAGCGCCCGGCCCCGTTCAAGGCGTCGAGCACGGCGGTGTACGCGGGCTTGGCGGCACCGGAGCCGTCGAACAGCACGGGCGTGCCGGACGCGCGCCACGAGTCGTTGTCGCGGACGCCCCACACCGTGATGCCGGTGCACCGGCTCACCGCCAGGCAGGCGCCCACGGCACGCCGGTACCCGTCCGCCTGCGCCGCGCCGGAACCCACGACGTCCAGTTCGGTCAGCTGCACGTCCACGCCCAGGTCGGCGAAGGCGGCCAGCGTGGCGGCGAAGTCGGCGGGCACCGGCCGGTAGGGGTCGAAGTGGGACTGGACGCCGACGCAGTCGATCGGCACGCCCCGCGCCCGGAAGTCCCGCACCATCGCGTGCACCGCCCGGGTCTTGGCCTGCGACCAGTCCTCGATGCCGTAGTCGTTGTAGCAGAGCTTCGCGTCCGGGTCGGCGGCGCGCGCCGCGTGGAAGGCCGCCTCGATCCAGTCGTCGCCGGTGCGCTGGAAGTTCGAGTCGCGCCGCGCGCCGGACGTGCCGTCGGCGAACGCCTCGTTCACCACGTCCCAGGCGAGGATGCCGCCCCGGTAGTGGGCCACCACCTGCGTGACGTGGTCGAGCATCGCCCGGCGCAGCGCCGACCCCCGGAGGTTCTGGAGCCAGGACGGCTGGCCGGAGTGCCACAGCAGCGCGTGGCCGCGCACCCGCATGTCCCGCTGCACGGCGTGCGCCACGACCCGGTCCGCGGGCGCGAAGGTGAACCGGCCCTGCCGCGGTTCGGTGGCGTCGAGCCCCATCTCGTTCTCGGGCGTGATCACGCCGAACTCGCGGTCGAGGACGGCGGTGTAGGCCGGGTCGGTCAGCTTGTGGCCCTGCACGGCCACGCCGAAGTACCGGCCGCTGCGCCCGGCGGCCGCGGCGAGGGTGGTGGCGGGCTCGGCGGCGACCGCCGGCCTGACCGGCACGACGGCCGGGGTCGCGACGGCGAGGGCCGCGACGGCGAGGCAGGCGGACAGGGGTGCTCGCATCTCGACGGTCCTCCCCGACGACCCGGGCGGCGTTCGCGAGCGGGTCGCGTTCGCCGGTGGGCGGCGTGTCCGAGTGGGTGGCGTTCCGGCTGGGTGGTGTTCCGGCTGGGTGGTGTTCACGATCGGCGCGACCCGGCACCCCGGGCAATGCTTGTCGAACGTTTTCGCAACCACCGCGCCGCGGGCGAGCCGCCGCGACGCCGTTCGGCGGTCCGGGCGCGGTCCCGGCGGCGGTACCGACACGGCGATGATCACCGGGGCGTAGATTCGGCCCATGCGCGTGCTGTTCGCCTCCCTCGCGTCGGTGGGGCACACCTACCCCCTGGTCCCGCTCGCGATCGCCGCCCGCGACGCCGGGCACGAGGTGCGCTTCGCCGTCGGCGAGGAGGTGCACGAGCCCCTCGCCGCCCACGGGCTGCGACCCTTCCGGCCCGCCGACACGTTCTACGAGATCTACGCCGAAGACCTGCGGCCGGAGCTGGAACGCCTGCGACCGGACCTCGTGGTGCACGGCTGGGGCGTCCCGGGCGCCGCGACCGCCGCCCGGGACGCGGGCATCCCCGGCCTGTGGCACGGGTTCGGCCGCCTGTTCCCCGAGGGGATCGGCCTCGAACGCCCCGGCCGCGACGTGCCGGGACGCCCGCACGTCGACATCTGCCCGCCGTCGCTGCAGGACCCGGGGTTCCTGGCCGCCGAGGAGCGGGTCGCGCTGCGCCCGGTCCCGTTCCCCGGACCGGGCGCGTGGGACGTCCGCCGCCCCTCCCGACCGCTGGTCTACCTCACGCTCGGCACGGCGTTCGGCACGCCGGAGGTGCTGACCGCGGCGATCGGGGGACTGGCCGCCACGGGCGCGCGGGTGGTCGTGGCCACCGGCCGGGTGCGCCCCGACCAGCTGGGTGACCTGCCCGACGGGGTCACCGCCCACGCCTGGGTGCCGCAGGCCGACCTGCTGCCGCACGTGGACGTCGTCGTGCACCACGGCGGCAGCGGCACCACCCTCGGCGCGCTCTCCGTCGGCGCGCCGCAGCTGTTCCTGCCGCAGGGCGCCGACCAGTTCGCCAACGCCGACGCGGTCACCGCCGCCGGCGCCGGCCTGACCCTGCGGCCCGACGAGGTGGGCGCCGAGGCCGTCGCCGAGCACCTGCGCACGCTCCTGCGGCCCGGCGCGCACACCGACTCCGCCCGCGCCGTCGCCGAGGAGATCTCGCGCATGCCGACCCCCGCCGACGTCGCCCGGAGGCTGCCGGAGCTGGCCGAACGGGGCTGAGGGGCGTCCCGCGACCGCCCGACCCGGGTGACCGCCGCCCGCCGGCCGCCCGGGCACGTCGAACGGCGCCTCACCCGCACCGGTGATCGAGCGCCACGCGTTCCCGCCGAGTTCACGTCGGTGAAACCACCGGTGGCCCGGCGCTGACCTACAGTCGCGCCATCCTGAACGAGATCGATCCACTCATCGGAACGGCGGCGACCTCCCTGCCCGCGGCGCAGGGTCTCGCGGCCACCTGGTGGTGGCCGAAAGCGCAGATCGGCAACACCCACCCCGGCGCGACCTCGCCGCTGGGCATGGTGTCGGCCTGCGCCTACTCCGGCGCCTACCCGACCGGCTACGGCCGGTACACCAAGAACACCGAGGGCCTGCCCGAGGAGATGTTCGACCACGCGCAGGCGTCCGGGTTCACCCACTTCCAGCAGTCCGGCACCGGCGCGATCCGCAAGTACTACAACTACGTCCGGGTGACCCCGATGCTCCAGCAGCTCGACGCGCTGGGGCAGGCGTGGCCGCTGCACGACGAGGTCGCCGAGGCCGGGTACTACGCGACCACGCTCGACACCGGCGTCCGCTGCGAGATCACCGTCGGCGAGAAGGTCGCGGTCCACCGCTACACGTTCCCGGAGCACCGCAGCGCACGCGTGGTCGTGGACCTGTCGTGCGGCGGCCTGGCCATCGACCACGGCCACACGGTGCCCCTGCGCGCCCAAGTCGAGAGCCTGGGGCACGGGCGCGCGCAGGGCACGGTCGTCGTCGAGGGCGTGCCGCTGTCGGTGCACGTCGAGGTCGACTCGCCGGGCTGGCGGCAGATGCTCTGGCACGACCGCCGGCTCATCGAGGGCGGCACCCGGCTGGACTTCGACCGCATCCGCCAGACCACGTTGCGCCCGTTCGGGCTGCTGTTCCTCGGCCCGACCTCCGCCGGGCAGACCGTCGAGGTCCGGATCGGCTTCTCCCTGCGCGGCTGCGACCAGGCCAGGGACAACCTGCACCGCGAGTGCGGCCCGGCGTCACCCGCGTTCGACGCCGTCCGGAAGCGCACCCGGGAGCGCTGGCGCGACCACGTGGGCCGGGTCGAGGTCGAGGGCGGCACGCCCGCGCGGCGGCAGGTGTTCGCCACCGCCCTGTACCACTCGCTGATCAAGCCGTGCTTCGCCGACGACGAGAGCCCGTTCTGGCCCAGCTCCGGCCCGTTCGCGTTCGACATCTGCACGATGTGGGACATCTACAAGACCCAGCTGCCGCTGCTCGCGGCCATCGTCCCGAACCGGGCGGTCGACCTGCTGGAGTCGCTGGTCCGGGTGTGCGAGGAGGAAGGCAACTTCCCGATCGGCTACCGCATGGCGCGGGGCGCGGACCGGTTCTTCCGGCAGGCCAGCGCCCTGGTGCACACCGCGCTGGCCGACGCGCACGCGCTGGGCCTGGGCGACGTCGACTGGAACTGGGCGCTGGCCCACATGGAAGCCGACCTGCGCCGGCTGTACGGCGAGGACTTCTACGAGCACGGGGTCGTGCACCCCATCTCGCACACCCTCGACCTGGCCTACGCCTACCACTGCACCGCGGGGGTGGCCCGCGCCCTCAACGACACCAGGCTGGCCGACGACCTGGCCGCGCGCAGCCTGCTGTGGACCAACGCGTTCGACCCGGGCACGGGCCTGCTGCGCGACTCGTCCTTCTACGAGGGCGGCAAGTGGAACTACTCGTTCCGGCTGATGCACGACATGGCCGGGCGGATCGCCCTGGCCGGCGGCGACGAGGCGTTCACGGCCATGCTGGACGCCTTCTTCGGCTTCGGCGCGCCACCGGTGACCCAGCCCGGCCTGCGGCCCGACCCGGCGGAGATGGCCGCGGGCTACGCGCTCAACCGGTTCGAGGGCCTCAACAACGAGCCGGACATGGAAGCGCCCTGGTCCTACCACTACGCGGGCCGCCCCGACCGCACGGCCGAGGTCGTGCACGCGGCGCTGACCTGGCAGTTCGGCACCGGTCCCGGCGGGCTGCCGGGCAACGACGACTCCGGCGGGCTCAGCTCCTGGTACGTGTGGGCCTCCCTCGGGCTGTTCCCGGTCGCCGGGCAGAACCTCTTCCTGGTCAACGCGCCCGCGTTCGCCCGCGCGACCCTGCACGTCGGCGACCGCGACTTCGTGGTCGAGACCCGGGGCCACCGGGAGACCCCGATCGGCTCCGACGAGCCCGACCGCGCGCCGGCCCCGCAGTACGTGCAGTCGGCCCGGCTCAACGGCGAACCGCTGGACGTGACGCACCTGCGGGCCACCGACGTGCACGCGGGCGGTCGGCTGCAACTCGAGCTCGGCCCGGAACCGTCGGCCTGGGGCCGCGCGGTCCGGCCGCCGTCACCATCACACCGCCGCGCACCGGGAGCCCGTCCATGAGCACGCCGAACCGCCGCCTCGTCATCGTGGTCCGCGCCGACCCGGTGATCTGCGGCCACTCCGGCGAGGCCCGCAACCTCGCCGAGGTCGCCCTGACCCGCGGATTCGACGACGTGCGGCTGCTGACGTGGCCGCTGCCCGCCCTGGAGGCGGCGGGCCTGCCGCTCAAGCCGCTGGACCGGATCACGCCCTACAGCGCGGGCATCACGGTGGAGCGGCCGGAACCGGTCGGCGACTACCGGGTGCCCGACGGCCGGTACCTGGCCGGGCTCACCGGCCGGCTGGTCGAGCTGCTGGCCGAACCGGTGCCCACCACCTGCCTGTCGATGTACCTCGTGCCGCACACGGCCGTCGTGGGCGACGCCGTGGCGGTGGCGCGGGCCGCCGGGTTCACGCCCGACGTGCGGACCATCGCCAAGGCGGTCGGCTCGGACGTCACCAACGTCATCCGCTCGTGCGTGCGCGAGGGCCGGTTCGGCGCGGCGGTCGCGCTGTTCACCACGTTCCTGGCCAACGACCAGGTGATCGCCGTCTCGGAGTACACCCGGGAGGAGATCGTCGCCGCCGCCGAGACCGTCGACGCGCACTGCGGCACGCGGCTGGCCGACGAGTGCCGGGCCCGGGTCGAGGTCAGCTACCCGCCGGTCGACACCTCCGCCTACCTCGACCTCGACCCGGCCGCGGTGGACGCCGCCCTGGCCCGCCGGGGCCTGCACCGCGACGGCTACGTGCTGTTCCTGTCCCGGGTGGCGCGGGCGAAGGGCGTGCACGACCTGGTGGCCGCGTTCGGCCGGTCGCGCGCCCGGGACCGGGTGAAGCTCGTGATCGCGGGCAACGGCCCGGCGCTGGAGGACATCCGGCAGCTCACCCGGGACGACGACCGGGTGCTGCTGCTGTCCGACGTGGACGACGGGGAGAAACCGCTGCTGATGCGCGGCTGCGCCGCCTACGCGCTGCCGACCAGGCCCGAACCGGACTTCGTGGAGACGTTCGGCATCGCGCTGACCGAGAAGATGCTCGCCGGCGGTGGGCCCGTGATCACCACCATCACCGGCGGCACCGGCGAGGCCGTCGGCGGCGCGGCGCTCATCGTCCAGGCGGGCGACGTCGCCGGTCTCACCGCCGCGATCGACCGGGCGGTGCTGGAGATGTCACCCGACGAGCGGCGGGTGCTGGAGGACCGGGCGCGGGCGCACGCGCTGTCGTTCGACCGGGTGAGGGTGTTCGACCACCTGTTCGCGACGTCGCCGCTGTAGCGGGGCGCCGACCCCGAGCCGCCGAGCCCCGGGCCGCCGGCGGCCCCGGCGTGATCAAGGTCGCGCTTCGGCGCGCCTGGTTGCGCATGCCCTCCCGACCTCGTAGCGTCGGAAGCGGATCGACGTACGCCGCCGTCGAGAGCAGCACCGGTTGAACAGTCAGCCGCACCACGACCTCCCGGGAGTGTGCCGGCTGTGCCCGACCCGACCGCAGTCCACCTGCGAACGACCCGCCTCCACGACACCCTGGTGATCCACCTTGCCGGAGACGTCGACCTGGCGACCGCCGCCCCCCTCCGCGCCGCGGTGCGCCGCGCCTTCGCCGAGGCCACGACCGCGGTCGTCCTGGACCTCGCCGACATCACGTTCTTCGGGGCGGAAGGGCTCGCGCTGCTGGTCGAGTCCCGGGAACTGGCCGACGCCGCCGGCCTCCGGGTCGCGGTGGTCGCCCCCGGCCGCCGCGTGCTGATGCCGATCCGGGCGACGGGCGTCGACCGCGTCCTGGACGTGCGCGCGTCGTTGGTGGACGCCCTGTCCGCGACGGCCGCGTGCCGTTGACCTCCGATCGACCACGCATGGTCACCGGGTCGACGGGGAAGAAACCTGCGGTGGACCTGGCGCGGAAGCTCGCCGACGCGGCGCTGTCGATGTCGGACGAGGAATCGTTGGAAGGCACCGCGGCGCGCATCGCCGCCCTGGCCGGGGACCTCGTGCCCGGCGTGGACGCCGCGTCGGTGTCGATGTCCCGCCGGGGCGCCGTCCGGACCCTGGCCGGCACCGGCGACCTCGCGCGCGCCTGCGACGCCGCGCAGCACGACACCGGCGAGGGCCCGTGGCTGGACGCGATCGCGCACGACTCCCCGGTCGTGGTCCACGACCTGCGCGTCGAGAGCCGGTGGCCGCGCTTCGCCGCCGCCGCGCCGGGGGCGCGCAGCGTGCTGTCCTGCCACCTGTCCGGTGAACCGGGGGTGCACTCCGCGCTCACCCTCTACGCCGCGGCGCCCTCGGCCTTCGACGACGACGCCGTGACGATCGCCTCCCTGTACGCGAAGCACGCCGCGATAGCGCTGCGCACCGCGTCACGCCTGGAGGACCTGAACTCCGCGGTCCACAGCCGCGAGGTGATCGGGCAGGCCGTGGGCATCCTGATGCAGCGCCACCGGGTGACCGCCGACGAGGCGTTCGGGCTGCTGTCGAAGGCGTCGCAGCGGCTCAACGTCAAGGTGCGCCGGCTCGCCGGCATCATGGTCGAGACCGGCATCGACCCGCGCGACACGGCGGAGCTGGCCGGCCGAGCGGCCAAGGAGGCGGGTGCGCGGGCCGACCAGCTGCACCGGCGGCTGGTGTTCGGCCGGTCCGACGACCAGCGGGTGTCCGACCCGGTCGCCGAGGCGAGCCGCCGGGCGCGGTACGCGACGGCCCGCGCGGCCGACCGGTTGCAGCGCACGGTGGCGGCCTACACCAGGGCGGCCGAGGCGCACGACAACGCGGCGTCGATGTACGAGAAGCTGGCCCGGAGAAGCGGTCCGGAAGGGGCCCGGCACCTGCGCCGGGCCGGGGAGCACCGCGATGCCGCCGCGGCCGCTCGCCGAGCCGTCGACGAAGGGCTCGATGGCCACCTGCGTGATCAACGCCGGTCGCGGTGACCGCCGCCGGCGACTACGGTGGACCCATTCCCAGCGAAGGATGTGACTCCGGATGCCCTCGGTGCACCGCGACGTGATCGTGGTGGGCGCCTCGGCCGGAGGGGTGGAAGCCCTCCGCGAGCTGGTGGCCGGGCTGCCGGAGGACCTGCCCGCGGCCGTGGCCGTCGTGCTGCACCTGCCCGCCGGGGGCACCAGCGCGCTCGCCCGGATCCTGGACCGCGCCGGCCCGCTGCGGGCGGTCACCGCGCGGTCGGGCATGCCGCTCGAACGCGGGCGCGTCCACGTCGCGCCACCCGACCACCACCTGCTCGTGGTCGAGGACCGCTGCCTGCTGACGCACGGCCCCACCGAGAACGGCCACCGGCCCGCGGTGGACGCGCTGTTCCGCTCCGCCGCCGTCGCCGCCGGTCCCCGGGTCACCGGGGTGGTCCTGTCCGGCGTCCTGGACGACGGCGTGGCGGGCGTCGTCGCCATCCGCAGGCGCGGGGGAGCGGTGGTGGTTCAGGACCCGGACGACGCCCTGTACCGGGCGATGCCGGAGAACGCGCTGCGCCACGTGTCGGCCGCGCGCGTCCTGCCCGCCTCGCGCCTCGGCCCGGAGCTGGCCGCGCTGGCGCGGGAAGCGGTGCCGGTGCCGGACGCGCCGCCACCCGTCCCCACCGAGCTGACGCGGGAGAACGACATCGTGCGTGATTGGAGGGCGAGCATGGACGTCGGTGGCCAGTCGATCGGCAACCCCACCGAGTTCTCCTGCCCGGATTGCCGCGGCGTGCTGAACGAGGTCGAGCCCGGCTCGCTGCGGTACCGCTGCCAGGTCGGCCACGCCTGGTCGGCCGAAGCGCTGGCCCAGGCGCAGGGCGACGGGTTCGAGCTGGCGCTGTGGACCGCGCTGCGCAGCCTGGAGGAGAAGATCAGGTTGTCCGAGCGGCTCCGCGAGGCCGCCCGGGGCCAGGGCGACGGTCGGCGGGCGACCCGGTACGACTACATCGTCGAGGAGTCCTCGAACGCGGCCGAGGTGCTGCGGGCGTTCCTGGTGTCCGCGGTCGAGGGTCAGGCCGTGGACGGACCCCGGGACCCCGCCTACGCCGAGCCCGTCGCCGACGACCAGTAGCCTGATCCGCCGTGGACGCGACTCCGGCCGAGCCCGACAGCAAGTTCGAGGCCGTACTGGTCTACCTCAAAGAAGCGCGCGGGTTCGACTTCACCGGGTACAAGCGCACGAGCCTCGCCCGACGGGTCCGGCGGCGGATGGCGCACGTCGGCATCGAGGACTACGCCGACTACCTCGACCTCCTCCAGGTCAACCCCGAGGAGTTCGAGGCGCTGTTCAACACGATCCTGATCAACGTGACGGACTTCTTCCGCGACCGCGAGGCGTGGGACCACCTGCGCTCGGAGATCATCCCGATGATGCTCGCCGAGCGGGGACCGGACGACCCGGTGCGGGTCTGGAGCGCGGGCTGCGCGGCCGGGCAGGAGGCGTACAGCCTGGCGATGGTCCTCGCCGACGCCCTCGGCCCGGAGCGGTTCCGGCAGCAGGTGAAGATCTACGCCACCGACGTGGACGAGGAGGCGCTGACCCAGGCCCGCCAGGCCTCCTACACCGCCACCGAGGTGCGGAGCCTGGACGAGGACCAGCTCCAGCGCTACTTCGACCAGCAGGGCGGCCGGTACGTCTTCCGCAAGGACCTGCGCCGCTCGGTGATCTTCGGCCGCAACGACCTGGTGCAGGACGCCCCGATCTCCCGGATCGACCTGCTGGTGTGCCGCAACGCGCTGATGTACTTCAACGCCGAGACGCAGGCCCGCATCCTGGGCCGGTTCCACTTCGCGCTGATGCCCCGGGGCCTGCTGTTCCTGGGCAAGGCCGAGATGCTGCTGTCGCACAGCCGGATCTTCGACCCCGTGGACCTGAAGCGGCGGATGTTCCGCAAGGCGCTGGGCGTTCCGACCGGCCTGGGCGCGCTGGTGTCCCAGGCGGCGGTCCACGAGCGCGGCACCGACGTGAGCGGCCTCGACCAGCTCCGCGAGCACGCCTTCTCCGCCAGCCCCGTCGCGCAGGTGGTCGTCACGGGGGAGGACATCGTGGCGTTGATCAACCAGCAGGCGGAGGTGGTGTTCGGGTTGTCACCCCGCGACATCGGCCGGCCGCTGCGCGACCTGGAGCTGTCCTACCGCCCGGTCGAGCTGCGCGCCTACGTGGAGCAGTCCAAGGTCGAGCGGCGGGCGATCCGGGTCAAGGACGTCGAGTGGGCCCGCCAGCCCGGCGACTCGGTGTGGTTCGAGATCCACGTCAACCCGCTCGTCGACGGCGACAACGGGTTGCTCGGCGTCACCGTCGTGTTCCACGACGTCAGCGCCGCCCGCAAGCTGCTCGACGAGCTGGAGCACGCGAACCGCCAGCTCGAGGCCGCCTACGAGGAGCTCCAGTCGACCAACGAGGAACTGGAGACGACCAACGAGGAGCTCCAGTCCACGGTCGAGGAACTGGAGACCACCAACGAGGAGCTCCAGTCGACCAACGAGGAACTGGAGACGATGAACGAGGAGCTCCAGTCCACGAACGACGAGCTGCAGGCCATAAACGACACGTTGCGCGAGCGCAGCGCCGAGCTGGACGAGGTCAACGACTTCATGGAGTCGATCCTCACCTCGGTGCGCTCCGGCGTCATCGTGGTCGACCCGGACCTGCGCGTGCTGGTGTGGAACCGCGGTGCGGAGGACCTGTGGGGGCTGCGCCGCGACGAGGCCGTGGGCGCCCACCTGCTGAACCTCGACATAGGACTGCCGGTCGGGGAACTCCGCTCGGCGGTGCGCCGGGCGCTGGCCGGTGAGTCGGTCGAGGACGTCCTCATGCTGGAGGCGATCAACCGGCGCGGGCGCAGCACCACCGTCCGCGTGGTCATCTCACCGCTGACCGCACCCCAGGGTCGGATCACCGGCGCGATCGTGGTCATGGAGTCGGCGACGCAGCAGAGCTGACCGGCGGCGTCAGGCCGACAGGCGTTCCGGCGCCGTGCCGAGCACCGCCCACACCACCTTGCGGCCGTTGCCCCGGTCGGGCACGCAGCCCCAGGTCTTGGCCAGCTGCGCCACCACCAGCAGGCCCAGCCCGCCGTCCCGCCGGCCGAGTCGCTCCCGCAGCACCGCCGGGCGGGAGTCGTCGTCGCCGACCGCCACGGTCAGCAGGCCGCGGCGCAGCTCCAACCGCACGCGGGCGGCGGAGGAGGTGTGCAGGACGGTGTTGGTCACCAGTTCCGAGACGACCTGCACCGCCGCGTCGACGACGTCCTCCGGCAACCGCCAGTCGCGGCACGTCCGGGAGGCGAACGCGCGCGCGGCCCCGGGGCTGTCCAGGTCGTGCGGCAGGTCGCGGCGCGCGAGGCGGCTGGGCGGCGGTTCGTCCACGCGGTCCAGGGCGTCGGGCACGGTGTCGTGCACGGCGACGTAGCGGCGCAGCGCGGTGTGGGGTGGCACGTGCCCCGGGGCGCCGGCGAGCTTGAGCGGCACGCCGGGCCAGTCGCACGTCCGCAGCCACACCGCGGCGAACACGCTGAGCAGCGACTCCGCCCGGACCTCCACGTCGGCGAGGTCCACGACGACCGCCCGCGGCTGCTCGACGGCGCACTTGAGCAGCGTGTCGCGGAGCGAGGCGTAGGTGCCCGCGTCGAGCACACCGGTCGGGCGCACGACCAGGCAGCCGTGCTCCTGCCGCACGTCGCACCTCAACCCGTCCGCCTCCGTCCGCTCGTACCAGGCGATGCGCCCGTGATTACCCGTTCGTGGCACGCCTAACCCTCAAACGCCACGAACGGGTGTGACCAGTGGGTACGGGGACCGGCCCGGGGTCCGTCGGACGAGCACGGGCGCGGCGCCCGGCGTTTGAACCGGCGGGTCGCGGCTACACCCGAGCCATGCCGATCACCGACGTCTTCCGGAAGGTCAGCTCCGCCTACTCCGGGGGCGAGCGGCGCCCGTTGCGGGGTTACCTGGCGACGCTGAGCACCTACGGCGCGCTCGTCACCGGGGCGACCGTGATCGGGCGGCGCGTCGGCGTGCGGCTGCCCGAGCGGGTCGCCGTCGGCGACGCCCTGCTGCTGTCGCTGGCCACCCACAAGGCGAGCCGCCTGCTGACGAAGGCGTCGGTGACCAGCGTGCTGCGCGCGCCGTTCGCCAGGTTCGACGGACCGGCCGGCGCGGCCGAGGTCAACGAGTCGGTGCGCGGCGACGGGCTCAAGCACGCCGCGGGGGAGCTGGTGACCTGTCCGTTCTGCTCCGGCGTGTGGATCGCCAGCGCGCTCACCGCCGGCCTGGTGTTCGCGCCCCGGGCGACCCGCCTGGTCGCGACCGCGCTGTCGGCCGTCGCCGTCTCGGACCTGCTGCACTTCGTGGACGCCTCGCTGAAGCACTCCGCCGAGGAGCACTGAGCGAGAGGCGGGCGCCGGGCCGTCGTCGTTAGTCTGATCATCTGCGACGACGGGGGTGGCGGCATTCAAGGCGGCGACGGTGTGGGGGTGGCCGAGGGGGACGGCGCGGGCGTCTCGACGGCCGGGAGGGTGCGCGAGGTGCTGGCGATCGGGCCGTTCCGGCGGCTCTGGGGCGTCACGTTCCTGTGCAGCGTGGGCGACTGGCTGTCGCTGCTGGCGCTGACCGGCCTGGTGACGAAGCTGGCCGCCGGGTACGGCTGGGAGGGCTTCGCGCTCAGCGCGGTGGTGCTGACGCAACTGCTGCCCGGGGTGGTGTTCGCGCCGCTGGGCGGGGTGCTGGCCGACCGGTTCGACCGGCGCCGGGTGATGGTGGCGTGCGACCTGGCGCGCGGCGGGCTGTTCCTGTCGATCGCGCTCGTCGGCACGGCCTGGTGGCTGTTCGCGGCGAACTTCCTGGTCGGCTGCTGCGCGATGCTGTGGATCCCGGCGAAGGACTCGGCCGTGCCCAACCTGCTGGACCGGCCGGACCAGGTCGACACGGCCAACCAGCTCGGCCTGGTGATGACCTACGGCATCGCCACGGTCGGCGGGTTCGGCCTGTACTCGCTGATCGCGGGCGTCCCCGGCTACCTGGGGGTGCGCGACGGCGACCTGGAGTTCCGGATCGCGATCGTCGCCGTCGCGGCCAACGGCCTGCTCTACCTGTCCTCGGCGCTGCTGATCGCGCTGCGCGTGCCCGAGCTGTCGGGCCGGATCGCGCGGCCGGCCGGGCCCGGGGGCCCCGGGTTCCTGGTCATGATGCGCGACGGACTGCACCACGCGTGGGGCACACCGCTGCTGCGCGGCCTGGTGGTCGGCATGACCGGCGCGTTCGCGGCGGCCGGCGCGGTGATCGGCAGCGCCCGCCGGTACGCGACGAGCCTGGGCGGTGGCGAGAGCGCCTACGGGACGCTGTTCATCGCGGTCTTCGTCGGCCTGGCCGCCGGCATGGCGACCGCGCCGTGGCTCGCCCGCGGGCTCGGCCACCACCGGCTGTTCGGCGTCGCGATCGCCGGCGCGGGCCTGGGGCTGGCCGTCGTGTCGCTCGCACCGCACCTGTGGTTCGCGCTGGCCGCGGTCGCGGTGGTGGGCGGCTGCGCGGGCGTGGCGTTCCTCACCGGGTTGACGCTCATCGGCACGCGGGTCGAGGACGCGATGCGCGGCCGGATGGTGGCGCTGGTCCAGTCGTTGATGAAGCTCGTCCTCGGCCTGTCGACGGTGCTGGGCCCGCTGCTGGTGGCGGTGGTGGGACCGACGGCGGTCACGCTGTTCGACCGCTCGTTCGACGTGGACGCCACGCGGCCGGTGCTGCTCGGCGCGGGCGCGCTCGCGGCCCTCGTCGGGCTGGTGGCGCACCGCCAGATGCGCGACCGCGCGCCCCGGTCCTCTTCGGACTGACGCGGCCGGCGGCGACCCGTTCCCTCCCTGCGGTGTGAATCCCGTGTCGGGACCGGCCCGACCGGATACCCCACGTGGCGACACGGACACGCCGAGAGCCGGAGGTGGGGCGATGACCAGCCCGAACCCGACCAGCCCCAGCCCGAGCCCGACCAGCCCGGGCCCGGAGGGGACCGACCCCGACGTCCTGAGGAGCTTGGAGAGCGCGGTCGGTCGTGGTGCGGTCGTCGTCGGGTTCGACGGCTCGGAGCGGTCGAGGCAGGCGGCGCGCTGGGCGGCGGGGGAGGCGGCGAGCCGCGGTGCGCGCCTGGTCGTGGTGACCGTGCTGCGCGGTCCGTTCCCCGAGGTCGTCGTCACGCCCGTGACCATGCCGCTGCCCCAGCTCATCGGCGAGCAGGCGGTGCGCGAGTACGCGCGGGACCACCTCGCCGAGGTCGCCCGGGAGTGCGCCGAGGTCGCACCGGGCGTGGAGGTCGACACCCGCGCGTTCGACGGCCACCCGGCCGCCGTCCTGGCCGAGGCGGGTCGGGAGGCGCGGCTGCTCGTCGTGGGCGCGACCGGTGCGACCGGCCTGGGCCGGGTGTTCGCCGGCTCCATCACCACGAGCCTGGCCCACCAGGCCACCGGGCCGCTCGTCGTCGTGCGCGGTGAGGACGACGAACCCGACGACGGCCGGGTGGTCGTCGGCGTCGACGGCTCGGAGCCGGGCAGGCGCGCGGTGGAGTTCGCGGTCGACCACGCGGCGCGGCACGGCGGCACGCTGGTCGCCGTGCACGCCACGACCGGCCTGCCGGTGGACGCGATGGCCCCGGGCGGCGCGCTCGGGCAGGGCGTCGGCCTCGGCCTGGACCCCGACCGGCTCACCGCGGCCGCCGACGCCCTGCTGGCCGAGTCGCTCGCCGAGCCGCTGGCCCGCCGGCCCGACATCCGCGCCGAGCGGGTGGTGTCCCCGCTGCGGCCCGCCCAGGCGCTGGCCGAGCAGGCGAGGGGCGCGGCGCTGCTGGTCGTGGGCAGCCACGGGCGCGGCGCGGTGCGGCGGGCGCTGCTCGGCTCGGTCAGCCACGCGATGCTGCACGACGCGCCGTGCCCGCTGGCCGTCGTGCGGGCGTGACCCGTCCGGTGGCGGCGGTGCGGATGGTAGGAAGACCGGGTGAGTAACTTGGATGACGGGGCCGGGCTGCGGCTCGCGCAGGACGAGGTCGTGTCCCTGGCCAGCGAGTTGATCAGGATCGACACGACCAACACGGGGGATCCGGCCACGGTCGTCGGGGAGCGGGCGGCGGCCGAGTGGGTCGCGGAGAAGCTCGGCGAGGTCGGCTACGAGACCACCTACGTCGAGTCCGGGGCCAAGGGCCGCGGCAACGTGGTCGCCCGCCTGGCCGGCGCCGACCCCTCGCGCGGCGCCCTGCTGGTGCACGGCCACCTCGACGTGGTGCCCGCCGACGCCTCCGAGTGGTCGGTGCACCCGTTCTCCGGCGCGGTCCAGGACGGGTACGTGTGGGGCCGCGGCGCGGTCGACATGAAGGACATGGTCGCGATGACGCTCGCGGTCGCGCGGCGGTTCAAGCGCGACGGCGTGGTGCCGCCGCGCGACCTGGTGTTCGCGTTCCTGGCCGACGAGGAAGCGGGCGGCGTCTACGGGGCGAAGTGGCTGGTGGACAACCGGCCCGAGCTGTTCGAGGGCGTCACGGAGGCCATCAGCGAGGTCGGCGGGTTCTCCATCACGCTCAAGGACGACGTCCGCGCCTACCTCGTGGAGACCGCCGAGAAGGGCATCCGCTGGCTCAAGCTGCGCGTGCGCGGCACCGCGGGCCACGGCTCGATGATCCACCACGACAACGCGGTGGCCAAGCTCGCGGCGGCCGTGACCAGGCTGGGGCAGCACCGGTTCCCGGTGGTGCTCTCGCCGTCGGTGCGCGAGTTCCTGGCCGGGGTGTCGGAGATCACCGGCCTGGAGTTCCCCGAGGACGACCTGGAGGGCTCGATCGGCAAGCTGGGCGCGTTGTCGCGGATGATCGGCGCGACGCTGCGCGACACCGCCAACCCCACCATGCTGTCGGCCGGGTACAAGGCGAACGTCATCCCGTCGGTCGCCGAGGCCACCGTGGACTGCCGCATCCTGCCCGGCCGGGAGGAGGCGTTCGACCGCGAGCTGGCCGAGCTGCTCGGCCCCGACGTGGAGCGCGAGTGGCTGGGCCTGCCGCCGGTGGAGACCACGTTCGACGGCGCGCTGGTCGACGCGATGACCGCCTCCATCACCGCCGAGGACCCCGGCGCGAAGGTGCTGCCGTACATGCTCTCCGGCGGCACGGACGCCAAGTCGTTCCAGGAGCTGGGCATCCGCAACTTCGGCTTCGCGCCGCTGAAGCTGCCCGCCGACCTGGACTTCTCCGGCCTGTTCCACGGCGTGGACGAGCGCGTGCCGGTCGACGCGCTGCGGTTCGGCGTCCGCGTGCTGGACCGGTTCCTGCGCAACTCGTGAACCGGCGGGGTGCCGTGCCGCTCCCGGGACGGCACCCCGCCGCGGTCAGCGCACGACCCACCGCAGGGCGCGGTTCGGGCCCGTCCAGCCGGAGGCGCCGACGATGACGCCGTACCGGTTGACCGCCCACGCGTCCGCCGTGTAGGTCGTCGTCGGCACCCCGAGGTCGAGGACGGCACCACCGGCGTCCCAGCGCACCGGTCGGAACGCGCCCGCGGTGTCCTGCGCGGTACCCACGACCAGGCCGCTCTCGTTGATCGCCCGCGCGACGCTGTTGTACGGCGTGGCCGCGCCGAGGTCGTGGATCGCCGTGCCGTCGCGGCTCCAGCGCACCGCGTGCTGCGCGCCGTCGCCCGTGAACGCGTAGCCGACCGCCTGGCCGTACCGGTTCACCCCGTTCGCCCTGGCGTCGCCGCCGCGGGGCAGGGTGGGCAGCACGGTGGCGGTGCCGTCGAGGTTCCACCGCACGGCCCGCTCGGGCAGGCCGCCGTCGAACACGCTGCCGGCCGCGACGCCGTTGGGCGCGACCCCGCCCAGGAGGCTGTTGGCGTACCCGGCGGGCAGGGGGAACCAGGTCAGCGCGCCGGCGCCGTCCCACCTGACGGCGCGCCGGTTGCCCGTGGACCGGTCCCACCCCTCGCCGACCACCGCACCGGCGTCGTCCACGCCGAGGCCGAAGCTGTCGCTGAAGCCGGGCACCAGCCCGAGGTCCGTGACGCCGCTCGCGTCGAACCGCACCGCGCGGTAGGTCGGGTCCGGCCCGTCGGAGTACCCGGCGGCGACCCCGGCGCCGTTGACGCCGGTCGCGGTGCTGTGCTCCCCGCCGGGCAGCACGCCCAGGTCCGTGACGCCACCGCGGGCTCCCCACCGCACCGCGCGCGACCAGCTCCTGCCGCCGGAGCGGCCGACCACCACACCGGTGGTGTTGACGTCGCGCGCGAGGGCCTCGGTCGCGCCGGGCAGGAAGCCGAGGTCGGTCATCGTGGTGGCGGCGTCCGCCGTGCCGGTCGAGGCCGCGGTGACCAGAACCGCGACCGCGAGCGCGGTGCCGAGTCTCCGGTGCGTGCGCATGAGTCCATCCCCCCTCTGCCGCTCGGGATCGAGCCCGGCAAGCGTAGGCGGGATCCGTGCCGGCTCACGGGGAATCGCGCGGACTTCGACCGCACTCTCGGTAGGTGCGCCGGCGCGGCACTCGTCCGATCGAATGCCGGTCCCGGGAACGGCCGGTTCACCGGACCGCTCGCCCCGATACTGCTCGAACCCGTTCCGGCGCGAGGAGGTGGCGGTGGACGAAGACCCGGTGTTCCGCGGTCTGCACGTGTTCCTGTCGGTCGTCCGGGAACTCGTCGACCGGCCGCGGTGGAGCCCGCGGCGCGGCCGGGACGGGCTGCGCGGCGACCGCCCCCTGCCGCTGCTGTGCCTGCTCGGCGACACCGACGGGCGTGACGTGCCGAAGGCGCTGGCCGACCGCCTCGGCCAGGCCGAGGCCAAGGGCAACCGGAAGGTGCCGCACGCCCACGCGGACGCCGGGCGGGCCGCCGCGACCGCCGCGCGTCGGTGGCAGGCGGTCGAGCGCGAACCGCCGCTGCTGCCGCTGCTCGACGTGCTGCACAGCCGGTTGCTCGCCGACCGGTTCGCCGCCGACCGGCTCAGCTCCTTCCGCCACTACCGGTTGGTCGACTGGCTCACCGGTCGACGCGCGGAGCCGGGCCGCACCCGGGAGGACCGCGCGATCCTGCGCGAACTGCGCGGCTGGTACGCGGCGGCCGACAGCTCGGCCGAGGTCGAGCGGCACGCGGCGGCGCAGCAGGTGGTGGCGTCGTCCGCGGTCGCGCGGTTCCTGCTGGCGGTGCTCACGGTCTGGAACCGGCCGCTGCGGTTCCGGCTGTGGGTGCGCGGTGTCCCGTGGGTCGGCCGCGAACCGCGCTGGCTGATGCGCCAGCCGTTCCTGGTGCCGGGCCACTCCACCGCGTTCACCGGGTTCGCCGAACGGCTCACCGCGGGCCGTCGGGACGAGGAGAACCCCGAGCAGCTGAAGAAGCTGCTGGTGCACGCGTTCCTCCAGGACCTGCGACTGGCCTACCGGCCGCGCGGCCCGCGGTTGCGCCGGTGGCAGCGCACCGCGTACCCGGTCGTGCTGCTGTCCGGCCTGACCGAGGACAACGGCGGCTGGGAACTCCTGCGGATCATCAACGACGTCCGCAACGAGTCGACCGAGCACGACCCGCTGCTGGTGGTCGCCTCGGCCGCCGGGAAGCCCGCCGACCTCCAGCCCGACCGGCCCGTCGCCGCGGTCGGCCGGATCAAGGCGGAACTCGACCGGTGGGCGGCCGATCTGCCCGGGCACCGGCAGTCGTTGCGCCCGGACGCGCGGTTCGTCTTCGTGGCACTGCCGCCGCACGACGCCGACCGCGCCGCCGACCCCGCGACGAGCCAGGCCGACGAGTCGGCCTGGCAGGACGTGGGCGACCGGATCCAGCCGCGCGAACCGCCGTTGCCGGCGCGCGAGCCGGTCGTCGTCGGCGCGGTGATCGCCGTGCTCCTCGCGACCGCCTTGACCGCCGGCCCCTGGGGGTGGGTCCGGGCGCGGAACGACTGCCTGCCCGACCCCTCGCCCGGCGTCGCGGTCCGCTGGATCGCCGCCACCCGGTCCTGCGTCGGCTACAGCGACGCGGTGGGGCGGCTGTTCGGCTCCGACCCGCGGCTGCGGGCGGCCCAGGCGGCGGTGTTCGAGCTGAACGCCGAGGCGGAGCGGCTGCACGAGCAGGACCCCGACCGGGCCCTGGTGAGCGTGGTCTACTTCGCCGACGTGAGCCACCCGGCGTCCGATCCCGGGGCCGACGCGTCCACCTCCGAGGAGCTGGAGGGGCTGCTGATCCGGCAGGAGGCGCAGAACGACCGGCAGGTCGGCGAGGTCGACGTCGTGTGCGGCCGGGGTGAGATCGCGTTCTACGCGGGCAGGGAGGGCGAGTTCACCGGGTTCCTCAGGGAGGTCGTCGGCCAGTGCGGCAACGACCGGCCCGAGGTGATCGGCGACGACACCGTGGCCCGGTTCATCGCCCAGGGCGACCTCAGGCTCCAGAACGAGTTCAAGGGCATCGCGGTCTCGTTCGTGTCGATGGGCGCCCGGGTCGTCGTGTCCGGGCCGGACTGCGTCACCAAGGGCGAACCCGCCACGCCCGACGCCTCGCACCCCGGCGCCCGGCCGCTGGTCGCGTTCTGCACGGGGCACCGCAGGGTGCGCGAGCGGACCGCGGGCACCGGCCGGGTCGCGGACTTCGCCCGGCTGCTCGCCGAGTCCGGCGACCGGATGCCGTGGCCGGGGGAGAGGATCGGGCTCGCCTACGACGCGGCGAGCCTGTTCGTGGAGGCGGTGCGGGAGAACCAGACCCGGGCCAGGGTGCCCAACCCGGACCCCGACGCGCCGTCGACCGGGCGGCGTCCCGTGCACCGGGCGGCGATCGCCCAGGAGCTGCGCGAGCCGCGCCGCTTCGAGGGGGCGACCGGCCCGATCGACTTCGGCCGCTCCCGGACCGGCCTGACCCGGCCGCTGGCGATCCTCGCCATCTCCGACGTCCACGACCTCGCCGAGGTGCCGAGGTGCGTGTACGAAGTCAGCGCGCCGACCGACCAGACGGCTCCCCACCCGTGGGGCACACCGGACTGCTGATCGCCGCACGCGCCGGCGGACGGGCGCGGGCTCCGCCGGGGGCGGGGCCCGCGCCCCGGGACGCGTCTAGCAGAACCATCCGTTCTGGACCCAGCCGTCGCGGTGGACGTTGCCGTAAGCGTGGCCGTAGACCCACTCGCGGCTGGGGGAGTAGCGCTGGACGTCGAAGTTGTCGCCGTAGTACAGGGTTCCGATGACGACCCCGGCCGCGGTGGCGCGGACGTAGAGGTCCTGGGCGCAGACCCGGCGGACCTCCTGGGTGGAGACCGGGTCGGCGGTGGCGGTGGCGGGCGCGATCGAGGCCAGCGCGAGCGCGGCGGCCACGACGGCGGTGCTGCGGGTGGTGGGCACGGACGGCTCCTCGGTGGCTAGTCGAAGGCGAAGCAGCTGCGCAGCAGGAAGCCCCACTGGCTGTGGTTGTGCCACAGGACCATCGCGGACCTGCCGTCGCCGGTGATGTACCGGACGCCGATCCAGGTGCCGCGCGGCAGGACGACGATCGGGTCCTGGTGGGTCCCACCGCTGTAGTTGCCGAACAGGGTGGTGGAGTCGCAGGTCGTGTGCGCTTCGCGCATCGGCACCCACGGGTCGTTGACCGTGCCGCTGCCGGCCAGGGCGGTCACGGGGCCGGGCGTGGCGACCGCGGGCGCGGCGCCGGCGAACGCGGACAGCACGAGGGCGACCAGGGCGGCGAGAACGCCGGCGGTCGTCCGCTTCGATCGGTTCACGGGCTGGGTCCTCTCGGGCAGGGGGAGAGCACACCGGATGGCCGAAAAATTGTTGTCGAACCAGACGCTCTCATGGTGGCTTGTCCACCGGGCCGGTGCAGCCGCAGCCGGCCCGAGGCTGCGGGAAGCCGAAAACCGGAGAGGGGTTGACGCCCGTCCACCGAACCGCGATGGTCTGAACCAGCTTCGTGAGAGCGCTCTCAAGCTTGCCCGGGCACCCGGCCCACCCTGCGACCGGCCGAGGGCCCGCCCTGCGGACAAACGGAGGACCTCGTGCGCCTGACAACGTTGACAAGGCTCGGTGCGGCCGTCGCGCTGGCGGCCGGCGGCCTGGTGACCGCCCCGGCGGCGCACGCGGCGCCGGCGCTGTCGCCCGGACTGGTGACCGCGATGCGGACCGCGTTCGGCCTCACCGGGCAGCAGGCCCTGGCCCGCGTCGAGCGCGAAGCCCGGGCCACCCGCGCGCTGCCCGACGCCCGCACGGCCGCCGGGCGATCGTTCGGCGGCAGCTGGTTCGACCAGGACGAGGGCGTGCTCGTGGTCGGCGTGACCGACGCCCCGGCCGCCGAACGGGTCCGCGCCGCGGGCGCCGAGCCGCGGCTGGTCGCCCGGACCGCCGCCGAGCTCGACGGCGTGAAGGACCGGGTGGACGCGTTGTCCGCCGCCGGCCGCGTGCCCCGGGCCGTGACGAGCTGGCACCCGGACCCGCGCACCGGCGCGGTCGTGGTGAACGTCCAGCCCGGCGTGCGGACCGCGGCGGTCGCCCGGTTCCTGGCCGAGGCCCGCGCCCTCGGCCCGATCGAGGTGAACACGGAGGGCGTCACCGCTCCCCGGCCGTTCGCCGCCGGGACCGTGGGCGGCGACCCCTACTACACCGGCAACGTCCGCTGCTCCATCGGCTTCTCGGTGCACGGCGGCTACGTCACGGCCGGCCACTGCGGCGGCACGGGCGCGCAGGTCTACGGCTGGGACCGCTCCTGGCAGGGCCAGTTCGCCGGCTCCTCCTTCCCCGGCAACGACCACGCGTGGGTCCGCACCGGCGGCGGCTGGTGGAACGCGCCCGTCGTCCTCGGCTGGGGCACGGTCGGCGACGCGCTCGTCCGCGGCTCGTGGGAAGCGCCCGTGGGCACCTCGGTCTGCCGCTCCGGCTCGACGACGCACTGGCACTG
This sequence comes from Actinosynnema sp. NPDC053489, assembly GCF_044544865.1. Lineage (NCBI taxonomy): Bacteria > Bacillati > Actinomycetota > Actinomycetes > Pseudonocardiales > Pseudonocardiaceae > Actinosynnema > Actinosynnema sp. NPDC053489. Next base: position 81,467 of record NZ_JBITXT010000014.1, read on the forward strand.
CGGCGTGATCCAGTCCCGCAACGAGACCGTCCACTACGCGCAGGGCGACGTGCACCAGCTGGCCGGCACCAGCGTGTGCGCCGAGGGCGGCGACTCCGGGGGCTCGTTCATCACCGGCGACCAGGCACAGGGCGTGACCTCCGGCGGGTACGGCAACTGCTCGTCCGGCGGACGCACCTGGTTCCAGCCGGTCAACGAGATCCTCTCCACCTACGGCCTGACCCTGCTGACCGCCTGATCCCGGCCGCGGACCCGCCCCCACCGCGGGCGGGTCCGCGGTCGATCAGCCCAGGGGCGAGGACACCGCGAACGAGGCGTCCCCGGTGAACGCCGAGTCGGTCCCGCGCTGGTCCAGCCGCATCTCGTAGTTGTAGTGGCGCAGGTAGCGGCCCGGGAAGTTGAACGACTCGAACGACGTCGTGCCGCCGCCCGCGAGCCCCGCCCGCCCGCAGAACGTGGCGTCCGCCCGGAACACCGCCGAGCCGTCGTTGCCGTTCAGCACCAGGCGCATGTTGTTGTGGCGCAGGTAGGAGCCCGGGTGGTTGACCGACTGGAACGAGTGGCAGGCGCCGTTCGCCAGGCCCGCGACCACCGTGAAGGTGGCGTCCGCCCGGTCGGTCGCGGTGCCGATCGGCTCGACGTAGGCCAGGTCGTCGCGGTGCCGGACGTAGCGGTCGGGGAAGTTGGCCGAGCGCAGCGACCGGTTGCCCGACGGCACGGCCGTGCCGTCGCCGACGTCCTCGCGCAGCACGGTGAAGTGCCGGGCGGTGCCGGACAGGCCGGGCAGCTCGACCTTCGCCCCGAACGCGCCCAGGTCGGCGCTGTCGGCGTAGAAGTAGCGGTGGTTGCCGTACTGGTCGAAGTAGATGCGCCAGCGGCCGTCCGGCAGCCGGGTCAGCGCGGGCCCCTCCAGCCCGGAGCCCCACCCGGCCCAGTTCCCGGTGCCGACGAACGTCCACGGCCCGTTCAGCGACGGGGCGGTGGCGTGCTCGACGTACTTCGTGGTCTCGTTCTTGAGGAAGTTGTGGTAGGTGCCGCCGGCCTTGACGACGAAGCTGTCGATGTAGTTGGCCGGGATGCCCAGCGCCACCGGCGAGGTCCACGCCGACAGCGAGCCGTTGGTGGCCGTGATCCGGTAGGGCCGGAACTGGCCCGCCGTGCCGGTGGTGGAGGCGGAGAAGATCACGTGCACGCTGCCGTCGGTGTCCTTGAACCACTCCGGCGCCCACGTGCTGCCGGTGGCGCCGTTGAGGCCGACGGTGACGTTGCGCAGGAACGTCCAGGTCGTGTAGTCCGCGCTGCGGGCGAAGCCGATCGTGTTCCCGGTCCAGCCGGTGGTGTAGACGATGTAGTAGTAGCCGTCGGTGTGCCGCAGGACGCTCGGGTCGCGGATCAGGCCGGAGGGCGGGGTGTAGGCGTTGGAGCGCACGAGGGCGAAGTTCGTCGCGTTCGCCGAGTCGTAGACGTGCATGTTCGACTCGCTGCTGTTGGTGAACGCGGTCATCACGTAGTGCGGCACCGGTCCGGCGGCGAGCGCGGCCGGCGCGGGTCCGACCAGGCCGAACGCGACGACGAGGCCGATCAGGGCGGCGAGCAGGGTGCGGGTGCGCATGGGAGCCCCCGGGGAGCGTCGGAGTGGGACAGGACTGTTAGCGCTAACATCCGTAATCCGGCGAAACAGGGGCGAAACGGCGGTGGGGCGACAGTCGTATCCCGAGTGACGTGCGGGTGTCAAGCGGTCGCCGTCAAGTGAATTAGCGTTAACAAGCCATCACCCCCGCGGCCGTTGCGCCCGTCGCGGCGAGCCCTCTACGGTGGCCAATCGAAGCGCTTCGATGGCGGGTCGCCTCGCCGCCCGCCCGGTCGTGCCGCCGCGCAGCGACCACGAAGCACCCCACCGTCCGAACGCGACACGAAGGCCCGGATCGACGACCTCACCGCGGAGGGACCACCGTGATGCCCAAGCGACTCCTGGCGGCCGCGATGGCGGCGCTGCTCGCCGTGGCCGGCTGCGGCGGCTCGGAGGGAAGCTCCGACCCGAACACCCTCCGGCTGTGGCACTACGAGGGACCGGACAGCGCCATGGGCGTGGCGTGGGCCGAGGCGATCCGGCAGTTCGAGGCCTCGCACCCCGGTGTGAAGGTCGAGTTCGAGGAGAAGGGCTTCGAGCAGATCCAGAAGACCGCCTCGATGGTGCTCAACTCCCGGGACGCGCCGGACGTCCTGGAGTACAACAAGGGCAACGCGACCACCGGGCTGCTGTCCAGGCAGGGCCTGCTGACCGACCTAAGCGACGAGGTCGCCGCACGCGGCTGGGACCGCGCGCTCGGACCGGGCCTCGCCACCACGGCCAGGTACGACGACCGGGGCGTGATGGGGTCCGGCAAGTGGTACGGCGTCCCGAACTACGCCGAGTACGTGCTGGTCTACTACAACAAGACCATGTTCGACCAGCAGGGCCTCGCCGCGCCCCGGACGCTGGAGGACCTGACCGCCGCCCTGCGGAAGTTCGCCGCCGCCGGCATCACGCCGGTCGCCCTGGCCGGTGCCGAGTACCCCGCCGCCCAGCTGCTCTACCAGCTCGCCCTGACCAAGGCCGACCGCGCCTGGGTCGACCGGTTCCAGCGCTACACCGGTGAGGTGAACTTCCACGACGAGGCGTGGGTGTTCGGCGCGGAGACCTTCGCCGAGTGGCTGCGCGAGGGCTACCTCCCCCGGGACTCGGCCGGGGCGAAGGCCGAGGACATGGGCCTTTCGTTCCTGCAGGGCCGCAGCCCGGTCATGATCAGCGGCAGCTGGTGGTTCGGCCGGGTCAAGGCCCAGGTGAAGGACTTCGAGTGGGCGACCGCGCCGTGGCCGGGCATGACCTCCGGCTCCAGCGGCAACCTCTGGGTCGTCCCGAAGGGCTCGAAGAACAAGCGGCTCGCCTACGACTTCATCGACATCACCATGTCCCCGGCCGTCCAGGACAAGCTGCGCGACGCGGGCGGCATCGCGGTCGTGCCGGGCGCCGCGCCCGCGGCCGACCCGAGGACCAGGCAGCTCAACGACGACTTCACGGCCCTCGACGACGCCGACCGGCTCGCGTTCTACCCGGACTGGCCCGCGCCCGGCTTCTACGACGCCCAGGTCTCGTCGGTGCAGAAGCTGATCACCGGGCAGCTCGGGCCGCACGAGGTGCTCACCGAGCTGGCCGACTACTACCGGGAGAACACGGCGAGCGTCGGCAAATGAGCCCGGTGCCCACCCCGATCCGCGACCGCGGGTCCTACCTGCTGTTCCTGGTCCCCGGCGGGCTGCTGCTGGTCGCGGTCGTCCTGGTGCCGTTCGGGATGAACGTCGGCATCAGCCTCACCGAGTGGTCCGGCGCCGGCACGCCCGAGTGGGTCGGGCTGGACAACTACGCCCGGCTGATGTCCGACGGCGCGTTCTGGGCGTCGTTCCGGCACAACGTCGGCCTGGTGGTGGCGATGGCGATCCTGCCGACGCTGGCGGGCCTGGTCCTCGCCGCGGCCCTGTTCGACTCCGTCGCCAGGCACTTCGGCGCGCGGACCGCGTCCGTGCTGCGGGCGTGCGTCTACCTGCCGCAGGTGCTGCCGATCGCGGTGGCCGGGGTCGTGTGGAGCTGGATCCTGGCGCCGCGGGACGGCGCGCTCAACGAGGCGCTGCGCGCCGTCGGGCTGGACGTGCTGGCGCGCGACTGGCTCGGCGACCCCGACCTGGCGCTGTGGACGGTGATGGGCGTGATGCTGTGGCTCCAGGTCGGCTACCCGGTGGTGGTCTTCATGGCCGGGATGCGGCGCGTCGACCCGTCGCTGCACGAGGCCGCCGAGCTGGACGGCGCGTCGTGGTGGGGCAGGTTCTTCCACGTCACCGTGCCGCAGATCCGGCCGGAGATCTTCGTCGTGCTGCTGACCTGCACCATCGCCGCGCTCAAGGTGTTCGCGCCGATCTACGTGCTGACCCGGGGCGGACCGGGCGGTGCGACGAACGTGCCCTCCTACTACTCGTTCCAGAACTTCTTCGAGAAGACCCGGGTCGGCTACGGCGCGGCGGTCGCCACCGTGCTCACGGCGCTGATCCTGGTGCTCACCGCGGTGTTCCTGCGCGTGCAGGACCGGGGTGAGCGGTGATGCGGCGGCACGCGGTGCTGTGGTCGGTGGTGCTGCTGGCCGCGGTGGTGCTGGCGCCGTTCGCCCTCGTCGTGCTCAACGCGGTCAAGACACCGGCGCAGTACTCCACCGGTGGTCCGCTCGACCTGCCCGACGGGGTGTCGCTGGAGGGGGTCGTCGCCTTCTGGGAGCGCGTCGACTTCGGGACGAAGCTGTGGAACAGCGTGGTGATCAGCGGCTCCGTGGCCGTGCTGGCGGTGGTCGTGTCGGTGTTCAACGCCTACGCGCTGGGCATCGGCCGGGTCCGCGGCCGGGTGTGGATCCTGGTGGTGTTCCTCGTCGCCAACACCCTGCCGCAGGAGGCGCTGGTCTACCCGCTGTACTTCCTGGCCAACGAGGTCGGGTTGTACGACACGAAGGCGGCCGTGATCATCGTCTTCACGGTGGTCCAGGCCGCGTTCGGCACCTACCTGCTCACCTCGACGCTCGGCGGCTTCCCGCGCGAGCTGCTGGACGCCGCCCGCGTCGACGGTGCGAACAAGTGGCAGGCACTGGTGCGGGTCGTGGTGCCGATCAGCAGGCCCACCCTGGGCGTGCTGTTCGCGTTCTTCTTCATCTGGACCTGGAACGAGTTCTTCCTGCCGCTGGTGCTGCTGATCTCCAACGAGAACCAGACCGTGCCGGTGGCGCTCGGCGTGCTCCAGGGCCAGCGGATGATGGACGCCACCGCGACCAGCGCCTCGGCGTTGCTCGGGATCATCCCGGCCATCGTCTTCTTCCTGATCTTCCAGCGGGCGTTGACCCGCGGCATCACGGCAGGAGCGGTCAAGTGAAGTTCAGCGACGGGTACTGGCTGCTGCGGCCCGGGGTCGAGGCCGCCCACCCGGTTGAGGTGCGCGACGTCACCGCGGGGAACGGGGAGGTCGTCGTGCACGCGTCGACCCGGCCGATCCGGCACCGGGGCGACACGCTCAAGGGCCCGGCGGTGACGCTCGGCCTCACCTCGCCGATGGCCGACGTGATCGGCGTGAAGATCACGCACTTCTCCGGTGTCACGCCGGGGGAGCCGGTGTTCGCGCTGGCCTCCGACGGCGGGCACGAGGCGAAGGTGGTCGAGGACGACGCCGGCGTGGTGATGACCGCGGGGGCGCTGTCGGTGCGGGTGCACCGGGGCGGGGAGTGGCGGGTCGACTTCACCGCGGACGGCCGCGCGCTCACCAGCAGCGGCGCCAAGGGCATCGGCCTGATGACCGTCGACGGCGCGCACCACGTGCGCGAGCAGTTGACGATGGGCGTCGGCGACACCGTGTACGGGCTGGGCGAGCGGTTCGGCCCGCTGGTCAAGAACGGCCAGACCGTCGACATCTGGAACGCCGACGGCGGCACGAGCAGCGAGCAGGCGTACAAGAACGTCCCGTTCTACCTCACCAACGCCGGTTACGGCGTGTTCGTCAACCACCCCGGGCACGTGTCGTTCGAGGTCGGTTCCGAAGCCGTGTCGAAGGTCCAGTTCAGCGTCGAGGGCGAGTCGCTGGAGTACTTCCTGGTCTACGGCCCGACGCCCCGGGAGGTCCTGCGCAAGTACACCGCGCTGACCGGCCGGCCCGCGCTGCCGCCCGCCTGGTCGTTCGGGCTGTGGCTGTCGACGTCGTTCACCACGTCCTACGACGAGGAGACGGTGTCGGGGTTCATCGACGGGATGCTGGAGCGGGACCTGCCGCTGAGCGTGTTCCACTTCGACTGCTTCTGGATGCGCGAGTTCCACTGGTGCGACTTCGAGTGGGACCCGCGCACGTTCCCCGACCCGGTCGGCATGCTGGAGCGGCTGCACGCCCGCGGGCTGCGCGTCTCGGTCTGGATCAACCCCTACATCGCGCAGCGGTCACCGCTGTTCGCCGAGGGCAGGGCGAACGGCTACCTGCTGCGCAAGCCGAACGGCGACGTGTGGCAGTGGGACCAGTGGCAGCCGGGCATGGCGCTGGTGGACTTCACCAACCCGGCCGCCCGCGCCTGGTACGCCGCGAAGCTGGACGCCCTGCTGGCCCAGGGCGTGGACTGCTTCAAGACCGACTTCGGCGAGCGCGTGCCCACCGACGTCGTCTACCACGACGGCTCCGACCCCGAGCGGATGCACAACCACTACACCCACCTCTACAACCGGACCGTGTTCGAGGTGCTGCGCAAGCGGCGCGGCGACGGCGACGCGGTGGTGTTCGCCCGGTCGGCCACGGCGGGCTCGCAGCAGTTCCCGGTGCACTGGGGCGGCGACTGCGAAGCCACCTACGAGTCGATGGCCGAGAGCCTGCGCGGCGGGCTGTCCCTGGGCCTGTCCGGGTTCGGCTACTGGAGCCACGACATCGGCGGGTTCGAGGGCACGCCGTCGGCGGCGCTGTTCAAGCGGTGGATCGCGTTCGGCCTGCTGTCCTCGCACAGCCGGCTGCACGGCAGCTCGTCCTACCGCGTGCCGTGGCTGTTCGACGAGGAGTCGGTCGACGTGCTGCGGCGGTTCACCAAGCTGAAGCTGAGCCTGATGCCGTACCTGGACCGGGCCGCGCGGCAGGCGGCAGGCGAGGGCGTGCCGATGATGCGCGCGATGGTGGTGGAGTTCCCGGACGACCCGGGCTGCGCCCACCTCGAACGCCAGTACATGCTGGGTGACGACCTGCTGGTCGCACCGGTGTTCAGCGACGACGGCGACGTGTCCTACTACGTGCCCGAGGGCGTCTGGACGCACCTGCTGACCGGCGAGGCCGTGCGGGGCCCGCGCTGGGTGCGCGACCGCTGCGACTTCCTCACCGCGCCGGTCCTGGTCCGCCCGAACGCGATCCTGCCCGTCGGCGCGGTCGACGACCGGCCGGACTACGACCACGCCGAGGGCGTCACCCTGCGGGCCTACCGGCTCGCCGACGGCGACCACGTGACGGTGGTCGGCGGCACGACGTTCCGCACCCACCGCCGGGGCGGGGAGGTCCGCGTCGAGGTCGAGGGCGCGCCGCGGCGGTGGCGGCTGCTGCTGGTGGGCGCGGAGGCGGTCGACGGCGTGGCCGGCGGGGAGCTCGGCACGGACCCCGACGGCGTGCTGGTCAGCGCCACCGGCGCCACCCTGACCGTGCGCGGCGTCCGATGAGGCTGCTCGCGGTCGCGTTGCTGCTCCTCGGCTCGCTCGCCGCGATCACCCCGGTGGTGGCGGCCCCCGCCGGCGAGCGGCACGTCGTGTCCTACGACCGCTACTCGCTCGCGGTGGACGGCGAGCGGGTCATGCTGTGGTCGGGGGAGTTCCACTACTTCCGGCTGCCCGACCCGGAGCTGTGGCGCGACGTGCTGGAGAAGATCCGGGCGGCCGGCTTCTCCGGGGTGTCGCTGTACTTCCACTGGGGCTACCACTCGCCCGCGCCGGGCGTGTACGACTTCACCGGCGTGCGCGACGTGGACCGGCTGCTGCGGACGGCCGACGAGCTGGGCCTGTACGTGGTGGCGCGACCCGGCCCGTACATCAACGCGGAGACCAGCGGCGGCGGGTTCCCCGCCTGGCTCAAGGCGGTCCCGGGTCGCGCCCGGTCCGGCGACCCCGGCTACACCGCCGCCTACCGGGAGTGGCTGGGCCGGCTCAACCCGATCATCGCCCGGCACCAGGTGTCGCGCGGCGGCTCGGTGATCGCCTACAACGTGGAGAACGAGTACGCGGTCAACGTCGACCCCGCCTACATGCGGGACTTGCGGGACCAGGCCCGGGCGGCGGGCATCGACGTGCCGATCGTGCACAACAACTGCTGCGGCGGCGACCTGGCGAACTGGTCGTCCGGTCCGGGTGCGGTGCAGATCCCCGGGGTGGACGACTACCCGCAGTCGTTCGACTGCGGCGACCCCGACACGTGGGGACCGTGGGGCGAAGGCGTCACGCGCCGGCTGCGCGACGACGCGCCGGTGTACGCGGTCGAGTACCAGGCCGGCGCCATCGACCTGGGCGGTGCCGGCTACGACCGGTGCCGCGAGCTGACCGGGCCGACCTACATGAAGGCGTTCTACAAGAACAACGTCATCGCCAGCGGCGCGACGATGTTCGGGTACTACATGACCTACGGCGGCACGTCGTGGGGCTGGTTGCCGCAGCCCAACGACGTCTACACCTCCTACGACTACGGCGCGGCGATCACCGAGTCGCGGCAGCTCACCGCCAAGTACGACGAGTTCAAGCGGCAGGGCTACTTCATGACCACGGTGGCGCCGCTGACCAAGACCGACGAGGCGACCCCGCCCGCGCCCGCCGACCCGGCCGTGCGGACCCTCGCCCGGGCGAACCCCGACACCGGCACGCAGTTCGCGCTGGTGCGCCAGGCCGACCGGGCCGGCACCGCCGACCTGGCCACGACGCTGGACTGGGCCACCCCGGACGGCCGCTACCAGGTGCCGGTGCGGGTGAACGGCCGGGACGCGAAGATCCTCGTGGCCGGGTACGACCTGGGCGGGCAGCGGCTGGTGTGGTCGAACTCGGAGATCCTGACGCACGTCGAGGTGTCCGGGCGGGACGTGGCCGTGCTCTACGGCCGCGACGGCGAGCAGGGGTCGACCGTGCTGCGCTACCGCTCCGAACCGACCGTGACGGTGCTCGACGGCCGGGTCCGGGCCTCCTACGACCGGGGCGACCTGCGGTTGGACTACGACCACACCGGACTGGCCCGCGTGCTGGTCACCGGTGGCGGGCGCCGGCCGTTGCTGCTCCTGCTCGGCACCGACGAGACCGCCGCCGGGTTCTGGCGGCAGGACACCGCGGCCGGGCCGGTGCTGGTCCGCGGCACGTCGCTGGTCCGCTCCGCGCAGGTCCGCGGCGACCGGTTGGTGCTGCGCGCGGACACCGACCGCGCGTCGGAGGTGGAGGTGTTCGCCCCCGTCCGCCGGCTGACCGTCGGCGGGCGGCCGGTGCCCGTGCGCGCCACGGCCGGCGGCTCGCTGGTCGGCTCGCTGCCCGGCCCGCGGGAGGTGCGGCTGCCGGAGCTGACCGACTGGCGGTACCGGCCCGAGGCGCCCGGCACCGGCGAGTCCGGCTGGACCACGGCCGACAGGACGACCACCGCCAGTCCCATCCGACCGAAGACGCTGCCCGTGCTCTACGCCGACGAGTACGGCCACCACAACGGCAACGTCTGGTACCGCGGCCGGTTCACCGCCACCGGGGCGGAGCGGGCGGTCACCGTCAACGCCATCACCGGCAAGCGCGGCATCTACCTGGTCTGGCTCGACGGCCGCTACCTCGGCTCCGCGCCGGGCGGCACCCAGGCCGACGCCGAGCCGGTCAACCCCGACCCCGGGCGCGGCGACTTCCCCGTGCCGGCCGGGCTGCTGACCGCGGGACGGCGGGCGACCCTGACCGTGCTGGTCGAGAACATGGGCCACAACGACGACTGGACCGCCGACGACGTCCGGCACAAGCAGCCGCGCGGCCTGTTCGGCGTGACCGTCGAGGGCTCCACCGCGCCGATCTCCTGGCAGATCCGCGGGTCCGAGCCCATGGACGGCGAGCGCGGCCCGATGAACACCGGCGGCCTGTACGGCGAGCGCGCCGGCTGGCACCTGCCCGGTGGCGACGGCGACTGGCGACGACCGCCCGGCGTCCTCTCGCCCGGCGTGTCCTGGTACCGCACGCGATTCCGGCTCGACCTGCCGGCGGGCCAGGACGTGTCGCTGGGCCTGCGCTTCACCGACACCGCGGCCCGCGGCTACCGCGCGCTGATCTTCGTCAACGGCTGGAACCTCGGCCAGTACCTCGACGGCGTCGGCCCGCAACGCGAGTTCGTGGTGCCCAACGGGGTGCTGCGCGAGCACAACACGCTCACCCTCGCCGTGATCGCGACCGAGGCGGCGCGGGGTGACCCCGGGGCGGTGGGCCTGGTGATCCTAGGCAACCACCGGACCGGTGCTGCCGCGGTCGGTTAACCCCGGTGGCAGCAACCGGACCTCGGGGTCGGCGGGGCCGTCGAGCCGGCGCATCGCCAGCTCGACGGCCAGCCGCCCGAGCTCCACGGCCGGGATGTCCACCGACGACAGCGGGACGGAGTGCGCCCGCGCCACGTCGGGCGGGCAGACCGCCAGCACCGAGATGTCGCCGGGCACGGCCACCTCGCGCCGCGCCAGCTCCGACAGCAGCGGCCCGAGGACGGCCTCGTTGTGCACCACCAGGCCGGTGGGCGCGGTGCGGCGGTCCAGCAGGTCGTCCAGGCACTCGCGCAGGCCGTCGTAGGTGGGCGCGCAGGCCAGCGTGGCGGCCTCGACCCCGCGGCTCGCGGCCGTCCGCCGGAACCCGCTCAGGAACCGGCCCGCGTAGCTCGTGCCGCGCTGGTAGACGGCGGGGGAGGGGCCGATGAGCGCGATGTCGCGGTGGCCGAGGTCGGCCAGGTGGCGCGCGCACGCGGAGCCGGCGGCGGTGAAGTCGAGGTCGACGCACGTGAGCCCGTCCGCGTCGTCCGGCACGCCGATCAGCACCGCAGGCGTGCCCAGCTCGCGCAGCACGGGCACGCGCGGCTCGGCCGCCTCCACGTCCATCACGATGATCGCGTCGGCCAGCGAGGAGGCCACGACCCGGTGCAGCCCCTCCGCGCCCTCGTCGGCCGTCAGCAGCAGCACGTCGTGGTCGCGCGCGCGGGCCTCGGCGACCGTGGCGGCGACGAACTGCATGACCACGGGGACGTTGAGGTCCGCGCGCAGGGGCACGACGAGGGCCACCACGTTCGTGCGGCTGCTCGCCAACGCCCGCGCGCCCGCGTTCGGGCGGTACCCGAGCTGGGCGATGCTGTGGTGCACCCGGCGCCGGGTGGTCTCCGAGATCGAGCGCTTGCCGGACAGCACGTACGACACGGTGCTGGGCGAGACTCCCGCCGCTCGCGCGACGTCGGCGATGGTGACCATTCGCAGATCATAATACGCCGACGCCCCTCGGCGGGGTTGTCCGATCCACTGTGGACCGGTCGACGGAGCCGCCGGATTGATAACGTTAACACTCCATCTCCCGGCTCGGTGGCTCCGCGAATTTTCCTTAGCAAGAGCAACAATCTTGGTGAACCGACTCGCCGCTTACTGGATCGAACCGAACTGCGGGTTAGCGTTAACAGATCCATTCCCAGGCGAGCCCCGGCGCGGTCCACAGGGGACTGGCGCCGTCGTTGACGACCACGCCTGCCATACCTGTATGATACAGGTTATGACAGGTTCCCGGTCCCAGTGGCTGGCCGGTGAGCTGCGGGAGCGGGTCGCGCTCGGCGACTACGGGCCCGCGGGAGCCCTGGAGAGCGAGGCCGAGCTCGGTCGCCGGTACGAGGTGAGCCGGGTGACGGTGCGGCGCGCGTTGGAGCAGCTGCGCGCGGAAGGGCTGCTGACCTCCCACAAGGGGGCGGGCTGGTACGTCGTCTCCGGCGCTTCGTTCGGGCAGTCCCTGGCCCTGGGCAGCTTCCAGCACGCCGGCTCGGCGGTCGCGGAGGCGGGCGTCCCGCTCACCCGCACCGTCGTCGAGTACGGGTACGGCCCCGCCCCCGGCGGCGTGGCCCACCTGCTGGCCGTTCCCGACGGCGCGGAGGCGCTGCGGGTGCAGGCGGTGCGGCGGGCGGGCACGACCCCGTTGGACGTGGTCACAGAGTGGGTTCCGCTCGCGCTGGCCGTGCCGGTCAGCCGCGCGGACGCCGAGGACACCGGCACCTGGGAGACGCTGCGCCGCAACGGGCACCGGATCGCCGTGGTGCGCCAGGACATCGCCGCCACGGCCGCCTCCCGGCGCGTCGCGGAGCTGTTGGAGGTGCCCGCGTCCACCCCCGTGCTGCTGGTGCGCCGACTCGCCGTCGGACCGGACGGCACGCCGATCGCCCTGTCCGAGCACCGCTACCTCGGCCACCGGTTCCGGCTGGAGGTCGAGTTCCGCGGCTGGCCCGCCACCGCGGCCGCCGAACCGCCCGGGGTCGCCCCGATCACCGGGGCCGAACAGGAGGGCTGACATGCGTCTGCTGGTCACCGGAGCCGCCGGGTTCATCGGTTCCCACTTCGTCCGCCACCGGGTGCGCGAGCACCCCGGCGACAGCGTCGTCGCGCTGGACGCGCTGACCTACGCCGGCACCGAGACCAACCTGGCCGACGTGCGCGACCGGATCACGTTCGTGCACGCCGACATCGCCGACGCCGAGCACGTGCTGCGCGAGCACCGCGTCGAAGTGGTCGTCAACTTCGCCGCCGAGTCGCACAACAGCCTCGCGGTCCTCGACCCCGGCCGGTTCTTCCGCACCAACGTGCTGGGCACGCAGGCCCTGCTGGAGGCCGCGCGCCGGGTCGGGGTCGAGCGCTTCCACCACATCTCCACCTGCGAGGTCTACGGCGACCTCGCGCTGGACGCCGACCGGGCGTTCACCGAGGAGTCGCCGTACCGGCCCCGCACGCCGTACAACGCGAGCAAGGCGGGCGGCGACCACGCCGTGCGCGCCTACCACGAGACGTTCGGCCTGCCGGTCACGATCACCAACTGCGCCAACAACTACGGCTCGCACCAGTTCCCGGAGAAGGTGCTACCGCTGTTCACCACCCGCGCCCTGGACGGCCGGCCGCTGCCGGTCTACGCGTCCAAGGACAACCGCCGGGAGTGGGTCCACGTCTCCGACCACGTCCGCGCCGTCTCGGCGGTGCTGGACCGGGGGCGGATCGGCGAGACCTACCACGTGGGCACCGGTGTCGAGGCCACCGTCGAGCGGATCGCGGACCTGGTGCTCGACGAACTGGGCCTGCCCGCGTCGGCCAAGCAGGAGGTGCCGGACCGCCCCGGCCACGACCGCCGCTACCTGCTGGACTCCGCGAAGATCCGCCGCGAGCTGGGCTGGGAGCCCGTCGTGGGGTTCGAGGCCGGGGTGCGCGAGACCATCCGCTGGTACGCCGAGCACCGCTCCTGGTGGGAACCGCTGCTCGACCGCGCCCCGGTCGCCGAGCACTCCTGGTCCCGCTGACGCGGGGGCGGTCCGCCGGACCCCGCGCACCGGCGGACCGCCCCGTCACGCCGCCTCGTCCAGGCGTCGGCGCTGCTCGGCGGTCAGCGCGAGCGACACCCCGGCCAGCGCGTCGTCCAGCTGCCCGACCGTGCTGACGCCGACGACCGGGGTGATGTCCGGCGCACCGCCGGTCAGCCACGCCAGCACCACCTGGTTGCGGTTGCCGCCGGTCTCGGCGGCCACCTCGTCCAGCACGGCCAGGCGGCGGGTGGTGCCGGGGTGGTCGTACTCGGCCGCCAGGGGCTTGTCCGCCCGGGTGTACCGGCCGCCCAGCAACGGCGTGTAGGCCCACAGCGCCATGTCCGGGTGGTGCTCCAGGTAGTGGATCACCTCGTCCGTGGCCGCGCCGAACCGGTGCACCACCGACGGCCGCGTGCCGGGCCGCGGCTGGAGGTACGTGTGGTGCTGCTGCACGGCCGTGAAGCCGACGCGGCCTCCGGCGCGGGCGATCGACCGCGCCCGTTCCACCTGCCACACCGGGTAGTTCGAGGCGCCGAGCCGGCCGACCGACCCCGCCGACACCAGCTCGTCGAACGCGGCGACGGTCTCCTCCAGCGGCGTCACCGGGTCGGGCTTGTGCGCCCAGCACAGCTCCACGTGGTCCGTGCCGAGCCGCCGGAGGCTGCCCTCGACCGCATCCTTGACCACACCGGCCGACAACCCCTCCGCAGTCTCCGGGAACCGACCCGCCTCGGTCGGCTCGCACCCCACCTTGGTGCTGATCCGCACCCGGTCCCGCACCCCGGGCCGGGCCGCCAGCCACCGCCCCAGCAGCTCCTCGCTCTGCCCGCCGAACCCGCTTTCGTGCTCCCAGAACGAGTAGCAGTTCGCGGTGTCGACCCACACCCCGCCCGCGTCCACGAAGCGGTCCAGCAGCTCGAACGAGCGGCGCTCGTCGGTGACCGTGCCGAACAACATGGCGCCCAGGGCCAACTTCTCCGTCATGACCACCACGCTAGGTGCGGTCGGCCCGGCACTACGCTCCAATCCCGTGGCGTTTTCCCAGACCAATCTCGCGTGGTCGACGCTCCTGGAGCTGGGCGGGCGGGGCCGCCTGCACGACCGGCTGGCCCGCGCGCTGCGCACGGCGATCCGCGACGGCCGGCTGCCCGAGGGCGCGGCCGTGCCGCCGAGCCGGGCGCTGGCCGAGGAGCTGGGCTGCTCCCGCTGGGTGGTCACCGAGGCCTACGGGCAGCTCGTCGCCGAGGGCTACCTGTCCGCGCGGGTCGGCTCGGCGACGCGGGTGGCGTGGTCGCCTGCGGCGAGCCCGCCCGTGCCCCGCGCGTCCCGCACCCCCTCGCGGCCGGTGGTCCGGTACGACCTCGCCCCCGGCCTGCCCGACCTGCGGGCGTTCCCGCGCCGCCGGTGGGCCGACGCCGTCCGGTCGGTCATCGGCTCGGCGGTGCACTACGACCTCGACGTCCCCGACCCCGCCGGGCACGCCGTGCTGCGGTCGACCCTCGCCCAGTACCTGCGGCGCTCGCGCGGCGCGGACGCGGACGCCACGTCGGTGTTCGTGTGCGCCGGCGTCACCGACGGCCTGGTCCGCACGTGCCGCGCGCTGCGCGCCGACGGGATCACCGACCTCGCCGTGGAAGACCCGGGGTGGCCGCGCCTGCGTGACGCGGCGGGCAGCGCCGGGTCGCGCGTGCACCCCGTGCCGGTGGACGACGACGGCCTGCGCGTGGACGACCTGGCCCGCACCCCGGCCCGCGCGGTCGTGGTCGGCGCGGCGCACCAGTTCCCGACCGGCACGGTGCTGTCGCCGGCGCGCCGGGCCGGGCTGGCGCGCTGGGCGCGGGACGTGGCGGGCTTCGTCGTCGAGGACGACTACGACGCCGAGTTCCGCTACGACCACCACCCGGTCGCCGTGATGCAGGGCATGGACCCCGGCCGCGTGGTCCTCCTCGGCACGGTCAGCAAGACGCTGTCGCCGGCGCTGGGCCTGGGCTGGCTCGTCGCGCCCACCGCGATGGTCCCCGGGCTGCGCGCGGCGAACCCCGTGGCCACCGCGCCCCCCGTGCTGGACCAGTTGGCCCTGGCCGCGTTCATCGACCGCGGCTGGTACGACGCCCACCTGCGCGCGTCCCGCCGCCGCTTCCGCGTCCGCCGCGACCTGCTGCTGACGACCCTGGCCGGGCGCATCCCGCGCGCGAGCGCCTCCGGCACCGCCGCCGGGCTGCACGTCCTGCTGCACCTGCCGGACGACGTGGACACGGCGGCCACGGTCCGCGCCGCCGCGTCCGCGGGCCTGCGGCTGGCCGACCTCGACGACTACCGCGTGCACCGGGGACCGGGACGCGCGCTCGTGCTGGGGTACGGCAACCTCGGCGACACCGAGGTGCCCGCCGCCGTGGAACTCCTGCGCGAGTCCCTGCGCCCACCGATCGACTGATCACCACCGTGCGTGCCCGAAACTCCCGAAACGGTGACGTTACGCTGCTGTCGGGAGGTGGTGCGGGGTGTCCGTGCCGTTTCGGGTGCACGCCTCGGTGCGGTCGGAGTTCGAGCGCCGGTGGGCCCGGGCGCGGGTCCCGGTGCTGTTCGGCTTCCTGGCCCCGCCCGCGGTCAGCCCGGTCGTCGCGCTGGTCGCACCCCGGTCCGGCGCGGTCGTGGCCGGCTGGGCGCTGCTGGTGGTCGGCGGCGCGGTGCCGGTGGCGTTCCTCCTGCGGCGCGGCTACGTGCACCGCACGGGCTGGTGGCTCGGCCTCGTCGCCTGCACGACCGCGGCGCACGGGATCGGGGTCGTCCTGCTGACCGGCCACCTGCTGCTCGCCCTGCCGACGGTCCTCGTCGCGGCCGTCGGGGGAGTGCTGCTGGCGCGGGCGAAGGCCGTGCTGCTGGACGTGACCGGCGGCGCGATCGCGGGCACCACGCTCGGCGTGAGCAGCGCGTCCCGGCAGGTGCGCAACGCCACCGGGCACCCCGTGCCCGCCCACGCCGACTTCGACGGCGCGGTGCTGCGCTGGCACGTCGTGACCGGGCGGTCCGCACCGGACGTCTCGGGTGGCGAGCTGCCGCTGCGCGACATCACCGACGTCCGGGTGGCCGACACCCGGGCCGAGCCGGGCGGGGAGGTGGTCGTCGTCCGCGACGCCGCCGGCCACGACGTCGAGCTGGTCGTCGGCCGCCCGCGCGACTTCGCCGCCCTCCTGGACCGGCGGCTGCGCCTGCTGCGCGATCCGGGCTGGTCGTAGCGTCCGGTCGCCGTGACGTCCGCGCTCGCCACTCGTTGGTCGACCGGACGTCCGACGACGGAAGGGGCAGCGGCATGGCGACCGAACGGGTGCGGTTGGAGGACGGCACGGAGCTGAACGTGGCACGCAGCGGCCCGCCCGACGCCGAGTTGACCGTGGTGCTCGCCCACGGCTACGCGCTCGACCACCGCAGCTGGCACCGCGTCGTCGCGGCGCTGCCCGGATCGGTGCAGGTGATCGCCTACGACCACCGCGGCCACGGCACGTCGTCCCCGGCCGACCGCGAGACCGCCACCATCGAGCGGCTCGGGGACGACCTGGGCGAGCTGATCGAGCGGCTGGCGCCCGAGGGGCGGGTGGTCGTCGCGGGCCACTCGATGGGCGGCATGGCCGCGATGGCGATGGCCGAGCGCCGTCCCCGCCTGTACCGGCAGCGGGTGGCGGGCGTGGTGTTCGTCTCGACCGCCGCCACGGACCTCGCGGAGACGTCGCTGGCCTGGCCCAAGGCCCTGGGCAAGCTGGTCCGCGAGCTGGAGCGGGCCTTCGGGCCGCTGGTGCGCGCGGTGCGGGAGAGGATCGAGCCCGCGAAGACGGCGGGCCTGCGGTGGTGGCTGTTCGGCGACGAACCGCGGCAGGAGGACGTCGACCTCACCGCGGAGATGGTGTGGGCGCACTGGCCGGAGACCGTCGCGCTGTTCCGGCCGGCGGTCGACCGGTACGACCGGGAGGCCGCGCTGACCGTGGCGGGGGAGCGGCCGGTGATCGCGGTGGTGGGCGACGAGGACCGGCTGGTGCCGGAGTCGAACGCCAAGGACCTGGCCGCGGCGGTCGGCGGCGAGGCGGTCGTGGTGGAGGACGCGGGCCACATGCTGCCGCTGGAGGCCCCCGAGGAGGTCGCGGCGCGGATCATGGAGCTGGCCTGACGGTTCGCGGGGCCCGGCACCCCCGTGGGGGTGCCGGGCCCGCGCGTCACGCGGGCCGGGTGCGGTAGCTCTCGGTGTAGTACTCGCCGAGCCGCCGCCGGTAGTCCTCGGCGTCGAACGCGTCCGGGTCGTACTCGGGCGCCTGCCGGACCTGGTCGAGGGTCCGGTCGACGTGGACGGTCTTCGCGTCGTGGTCGACCCGGGCCACGGCCCCGACCGGCAGCACGACCTTGTGGCGCGACAACCACGTCCCCGCGTCGACCACCAGGCAGTCGGCGGGCACCCGGGCGTTGACCTGGTCGACCCGGCCGATCGTCCCGTCGAGCGCCTCGACCTCGTACCCGAGCAGGCCGATGTCCGGGCGCTCGTGCCGGTCGTCGGACCGGATCGCCTCGTCCACCTCGGGCGATCCGGTGTCACGCCGGACGAGCAGCTCGCCGACGTTGCGCCACACCCACGGCGCGAAGGGGATGGGGAGCGGTTGCATCTCGGCCTCCTCGGTCGGATCGACGACCGGGGGAGTACCCGCGTCGATCGACTCACAGACGCACTTGATCCACTCAATAACTTCAGTGTTGACCAAAAACAGTCAGTCGAGGCAGAACTCGTTGCCCTCGACGTCCTGCATGACGAGGCACGACTCCTCGTAGCCGTCGGCCTCGAGCAGCCGCACCCGAGTCGCGCCCAGGGCGAGCAGCCGCGCGCACTCGGCTTCCAGGGCGGCCAGGCGCTCCGCGCCCACGAGCCCCGTGCCGACCCGCACGTCGAGGTGCACCCGGTTCTTGACGACCTTGCCCTCCGGGACGCGCTGGAAGAACAGCCGCGGGCCCGCGCCCGTGGGGTCGACGCACGCGAACGCCCCACCGCGCCGCTCGGGCGGCAACGAGGCGGTGTACTCGTCCCAGGTGGCGAAGCCCCTCGGCGCCGGCGGCAGGACGTACCCCAGCACCTCGCACCAGAACCGGGCGACCCGCTCGGGTTCCGCGCAGTCGAACGTGACCTGGACCTTCCTGACCGACGCCATCCGCCCACCCTAACGGCCGCGATCACCCGGACGGCGGACGACGGTCACGCGGTCCAGCGCCACACCGACGGCGGTCGCCCGCCCTTCGGCAGCGCGGCGGCGTGGTCGGCGGTGCGCTCCAGGCCCGGCACGCGCTCCATGGTGCGGCCGAGGTTGGCGGGGTAGGGGCGGTCGCCGGTCAGGGACTCGGTGACGTCGAGCGCCTGGGCGGTGGTGAACTCGCGGCCCAGCAACCCCGCCGTGAACGCGGTGTCCCGCCACAGGTGGCCGGCCAGGATCGGGCGGCAGTCGCGGACGATCCGGTCGTGGTCGAACGCCAGCGGCGGCACGTCGGTCAGCGGGACCCACGTCGGGCCGTCGCCGTCGAGCCCGGTCGGGTCGACGGTGGCCCACAGGGCGATCGACAGCGTGGGGCCGCGCGGGTCGCGCGACGGTTCGTCGAACGTGGTCAGCTGGCCGGAGGCCGAGATCGCGGCCTCCGGCACGCCGAGCTTGCCGGTCACCGCGCGCCGCGCGGCGTCGCGCAGCCGCTCGCCCTTGCCGAGGAGCACGCCGGGCAGGGCGAGTTCGCCCGCGAACGGGTCGAGCGCGCGGGGCGCGATGCCGAGCAGCACGGCGCGCGCGGTCGGGTCGAAGCGCAGGGCCAGCACGTCCACCGACACCAAGGTCGACTCGATCATGGCGGGATTGTCCCGCACTCAGGCGCGGGCCAGTGCGCGCAAGGCGTAGTCGGCCCGGTCCGGACCCGCGCCGGTGATCAGCACCGGCACGCCGAGGTGGGCCTCCAGCCAGGGGACGGGGTCGGTCAGGTCGGTCAACGGGGTGCCGTGGCCGGTGGCCACCTTGAGGTCCCGTGCGTCCAGGTGCGTCACGGCCAGCCCGTCCACGCCGCCGCACGCGTCCACCGCGTACCGCAGCAGCACGGCGTCGAGGTGCCCGGCGCGCCAGGCGCCCTGGTACTCGCCGGTGCCGTTGTGGCGCTCGGGGAACCGCGCCAGGACGCCCGCGTCCTCGGTGGGCAGCGGCCCCGCGCCGTGCCGGGTCTGGTAGGTGCGGGTCACGCCGACGACCGCGGCCGGGCGGTCGCCGAGCAGGGCGCGGGCGTTGTCGGGGGTGACGGTGGACCAGGTGGTGTGGGGGTGGAAGCCGTGCGTCTGGTCGAGCAGCACGCCCTGGGCGCCCTCGAACACCAGCCGGCCCCGGTCGGCGAGCCGCCCCACCTCGTCGCCGGTGGTGATGCGGACGGCGTCGGCGAAGTCGCGGTAGAGGGACACGAGGTCGTCGATCGGCGGTCCCGCGCCGATGAGCGGTTCGTAGAAGCGGGCGAGGGCGTCCAGCTTGCGGCGCAGCACGGCGGGGTGCGCGCAGTCGCCGACGGTGGGCGCCGGGCCGGGGGTGCCGATGACCTCCTGGTGCTCCACGACCTGGCCGGGCCGCGCGCCGGCGAGCAGGCCGTACCAGGTGGTCTCGCCGATGCCCTTGCCGCACGAGCCGTGCCGGGCGGCGCCGCGGGCGTCCTCGCGGGCCCGGTTGGCGGCGACGTGGACCGGGGTGGTGAGCAGGGCGTCGGCGTCGATCGACAGCAGGCGCAGCGGGTCGGTGACGCCGAGGTCCTCCAGTTCCCGGACCTCGGCGGCCAGCGCGATCGGCTCGACCAGGGTGAAGCGGGAGAGGTGGGTCGGCACGTCCGCGAGCGTGCCGGACCCGAACTGGCTGAAGGTGTGGTGGCGGTCGCCGACGACGACGTTGTGCGCGGCCTGCGCGCCGCCGTTGAACCGGACCACGGACGTGACGGGGCCGCGGTGGCACAGCGCGTCGACCACGGCCCCCTTCCCCTCGTCGCCGAACCCGAGGCCGACGACGATCACGTGGCCGTCCATCAGGTCAGGGTGACGTCGTCGGGACCGTCCAGCAGCGGCGGGGCGGTCGTGGTGGCGACGGCCGTGCCGCCGACGTGCACCAGCGCCTTGCCGACGGCCCGGCTCTCGGCGACCGAGCCGACCTCGGCGAGGTCGACCATCGCCTGGTCGAGGTCGACCACGCGTTCCTCGAGGCCGACGGTGGCGGCGATCAGCTCGCAGACCGCGCCGGGGTCGTCCAGCTTGAGGAAGCGCTGGCCGAGCAGCCCGCGCCAGTGGTCGGCGATCTCGGGGTCGTGGTAGTACGACGACTGGTTGGGCAGCACGAAGTAGACGTGCCACCGGCGGCTCAGCTCCCGGTAGACCGAGGCGGGGTCGATGTCCTGCCGCACGTCGTCGCCGATGACGCGGCGGATGTGCCTGGCTTCCAGGCGGGGCTTGTTCAGCTCGTCGCCGATGAGGAACAGGTAGCCCTTGCGGCCGCGCTTCTGCCAGGCGTCGGTGACGACGTGGCGGGCGACGAAGTAGGCGGCCAGCTCGTAGGACTCGCTCTTCTGCCCGCCGCCGTTGCCCTCCAGGAAGATGGTGCGCAGCTGCTCGTCCATGCGGTTGTCCGACTCGAACTGGCCGACCTGCAGCGGCACGCGGTCGCTGTCGGCGTCGCCGATGCCGCCGAACATCAGTTGCGGGTCGGTGAGGTAGCCCTTGCGCTGGAGCAGGCCGTGGAGCTTGCCGAGCTTGCGCTGCATGATCTGCGGCACGCGGCCCATCGAGCCGGTGACGTCGAACAGCACGGCGATCGGGGTCGAGTCGGCGTGGTCGGGCGAGTCGCGGCACTCGCGGGCCGCGACGCCCTTCGGGTCCAGCGCCGGGTCGGCCTTCCACTCCTTCGCCGGCCGCGACCGCAGGGCGGCGGTGTAGCCGAAGTCGTCGATGCCCTTGGCGGCGCGGAAGGTCTTGGCCGCGGCGTAGGCGTTGTCGTCCCACTTGCCGTGTCCCATGGTCAGGCTCCTGTCTGGGGGAGGGCGAAGGGTCGGTAGGTCCGTTCGCCGTAGAGGTCTTCGAGGAGGTCGTCGTACTCGGTGAGCAGGTCGACGGCGTCCGGTCGCCGGTCCGGGTCGTCCTGCGCGCAGCCGCGGGCGAACCCGCGCTGCGCCGTCTCGTCGTCGGCGAGGAGGTCCAGCATCAGCGCGTGCGCCATGTGGACGTCGGTGGCCGCGGTGACGGGTCCGCCGGCGCGGACCTCGGGTGGGTAGGAGATCGTCCGGTCGGTGGCGAGGGGGCGTTCGCCGGTGGTCACGGCGAAGCTCCAGCCGACCAGCACGATGCCGTGCTGCGCGGGGTGCACCAGCACGTTGTCGGGGGTGATCGCGCCGTGCACGAGGCCGGTGCGGTGGGCTCCGGCGACGGCGCGCAGGAGCCTGCGGTGCATCCAGGCGTAGTCGCGGCCGTCGAGCCCGCGGGGGAACGCCCGGCGCACGTCGGCGAGGGTGACGAACCCGTCGACCAGCGGCTCCAGGACGGTGAAGGCGCGTGAGCCGCGGGCCACCTCGCCGGGGGCGTCGACCAGGCGCGGGTAGTAGGGGCGCAGCCAGGGGTGCCGGTCGGTGAAGCGGGCGAGGCGGCGCAGGGCGTCCTGCTCGGCGTGGAGCAGGGGGTTGAGGGCGGGGTTGCGCACGACCTTGACCACGTGCGCGCCGTCGGTGAGGTAGAGGTTGGCGACGCTGCCGACGGCGTGGCGGTCGGTGAGCCGGTAGGTGGCGCGGTCCGTGCGCAGCTCGACGCGGGCGCCGTGCTGCCAGTCGTGGTGCAGCCGGGTCAGCTGGGCCGAGGCGGCGTGCGCCCTGGTGTCGTCGGGTCCGACGCGGTCGGGGTGCAGCACGGCGGCGAGGCCGCGGTAGAGCCGCTGGGCCTCCTTGCGGCGGTCCGGGTCGGGGTCGAACGGGCCGAACAGGTCGGCGGCCGAGCCTGCCCGTTCGACTCGGTCGAGCGCTTCGTCCCTGGTGAACATAGTTTGAGTCTATGCGACTCAAACTGGTGGTCAAGTGGAATACGGCTGTGTCGCCGGTCACAGCGGAGGTTCCACCTGCCGGGACGGCGACCGCGCGGTGGACACGTCGTCCCGGGGGCCCGCATCATTCGGTGGATCACGAACGACTGGGGGAGCCGCCGCGCATGTCTTCGCCCTTGGACAACCCGGCCCTGGCCTCGCTCACCGGACCGCACGCCCGCTTCGCCGAACGGCACGGGCAGGTGCTGCGCTACCACCCGGACGTGTCGACGTTCGTCGCGCTGCCCGACCGGCCCGACGCCGACGTGTGGTCCGACGTCGCGGCGCTGGCGGGGCCGGGCGGGATCGTGCCGATCACCACCCCGCACGCGCCACCCGCCGACTGGGAGGTCGTCGACCGCCTCGACGCCGTGCAGCTGGTGCAGGACGGCGTGCGGGGGGTCGAGGACGTCGAGGCCGTCCGCCTCGGCGCGGCGGACGTGCCGGAGATGCTGGACCTCGTGGAGCGCACCCGGCCCGGGCCGTTCCGCCCCCGGACCGTCGAGATGGGCACCTACCTCGGCATCCGCCGCGGGGGCGCGCTCGTCGCGATGGCCGGTGAACGCCTCCACCCGCCCGGCTGGACGGAGATCAGCGCCGTGTGCACCGACCCCGCGCACCGGGGGCGGGGTTTGGGCACCCGGCTGGTGCTGGCCGTGACGGCGGGCATCCACGCCCGCGGCGACCGGGCGCTCATGCACGCCGCCGCGGCCAACACCGGCGCGATCCGGCTGTACGAGTCGCTGGGCTTCCGGCTGCGCAAGCGGTTCGTCATCGCGGTGCTGCGCGTGCCCGCCACCGTTCCGGCCTGATCCCGGGCCGGTCTGACCTCAGGCGTCGGGCAGGCCCGCCACGAAGCGGGCGACGATCCCGGCCGCGATGTCGCGCGCCTTGACGTTGCGGCGCTGCGACAGCGCGGTGATCTGCCGGAACGCGGCGTCGGCGTCGCAGCGGCGCACCGCCATCAGGATGCCGACGGCCTGGCTGGTGGTGCTGCGGCTGGCCAGCGCCTCGCGCAGGGTGCCGACCTCGCGCTCGCCCTCCGCCAGCAGCGCCTCGCGGAAGCTCGACAGCTCCAGGTGCACCCTGGCGCGGGCGATCAGCTCCGCCGGGTGGAACGGCTTGACCACGTAGTCGTCCGCGCCGCCGCGCAACGCCTCGACCGCGGCCTCCGCGCCCGCCCGCGCGGTCAGCAGCACCACCGGCACGCGCGCCAGCAGCGGGTCGGACCGCAGGTCGCGCAGCAGCGCCAGCCCGTCGCGGCCGGGCAGCATCACGTCGCTGAGCACCAGGTCCGGTCGGGCCGCGCGGGCCCGCGCCAACGCCGACCCGGCGTCGCCGACGCCGTCGACCTCCCAGTGCTGCGCGGTCAGCAGCCGGACCAGGTAGTCGCGCATGTCGGCGTTGTCCTCGACCAGCAGGACGCGCCGCCGCCCCGTGCCGGCGACCGGGCGGGCCGCCGGGGGCACCCACTGCCTCACCTCGCCGAGGAAGCCGGCACCCAGGTCGTCCAACGACCTGCGCCGCGCCGGCGCCGCCGCACCCGCCTTCGGCACGGTGACGGTGAACGTGCTGCCCCGCCCGGGCGCGCTGCGCACCGACACCGTGCCGCCGAGCGCGGCCACCAGGTCCGCCACCAGCGACAGGCCGATGCCCACCCCGTCGCTGCTGCGGCCGCTGACGCCGGTGACCTGGTGGAACCGCTGGAACACGCGGTCCTGCTCGGCCTCCGGGATGCCCACGCCCGTGTCGGAGACGGTCAGCACGCAGTCGTCGTCCGTCGTCCGCACGGTGACGGCCACCGTGCCCTCGGTGGTGAACTTGACCGCGTTGGACAGCAGGTTGAGCACGATCCGCGCCCACATCTCCTGGTCCAGCCACACCGTCGTGCCCGACACGTCGACCACCAGCTCCAGGCCCAGCTCCTCGGCGGTGGCGCGGAACATCGCGGCGCAGTCCGCGGTCAGCGCGGCCACGTCCGTCGGCTCCGGCCGCACGTGCAGGTGGTCGGCCTCGGCGCGCGCCACGTCCAGCAGCGCGTCGACCAGGCGGCGCAGCCGCAGCGCCGCCCGGTGCGCCGCCGACACCGCCTCCCGCTGGTCCTCGGGCAGCGCGTCGGCGTGCTCCTCCAGCAACGTGTGCAGCGGCGCCAGCAGCAACGTCAGCGGGGTGCGGAACTCGTGGCTGACGTTCTGGAAGAACCGCGTCTTGGCCGCGTCCAGCTCGGCCAGCGCCGTGGCGCGGGCGCGTTCGGCCTCGTAGGCCACCGTGTCGTCCACCGCCGTCGCCACGCCCGCCGTGACCAGGTCGACGAACGACGCGTAGGGCTGGTCGAAGGTGCGGAACGGGCTCAGGCCCACCACCAGCGCGCCGTGCGTGCCGCGGGCGCCGGCCGTCAGCGGCAGCACCAGCGTCCCGTCGCGGCGGATCATCTCGGCCCGCCCCGTCGCCGCGACCCGGCGCACCACCTCCGCCTGCGCGTCCGCGCCGGTGCCGGTGGACGCCACGAGCACCGGCTCGCCGTCACCCGTGCGCAGGTACGCGGCCACCCGGGGCAGGTCGGCCGAGCTGCCGGCCAGCACCTTCACCGCCGCGCGGCAGGCGTCCGCGGCCGTGTCCGCCTCGGCGATCGACAGCGTGCCCAGTTGGCGCAGCGTCTCCAGCCTGCGCTCGCCCAGCACCCGCGCGGTCACGTCGGTGGTCGCGACGAAGATCCCGGCCACCGCGCCGTCCTCGGCGAGCACCGGGCTGAAGGAGAACGTCCAGTAGGTCTCCTCGTGGTAGCCGTGCCGGTGCGGGAACAGCAGCTGGTTCTCCGCGTAGGTCGGCACGCCCTCCTCCCGCGCCCGCCGGGCCGGCGGCTCCAGCTCGTCCCACACCTCGGCCCAGCACTCCGCGCCCGGCTGCCCGACCGCGCGCGGGTACTTCCCGCCCAGCACGGGCGTGTAGGCGTGGTTGAAGATCTGCACCAGCCGCGGCCCCCACCACAGCAGCATCGGCACCCGCGAGGGCATCACGGTCCGGATCGCCGCCCGCAGCTCCACCGGCCACGACGCCACGGGCCCGAGCGGGGTGGCCGCCCAGTCGTGCGCCCGGTGGGCGGCGCTGGTCGCGTCGTCACCGGGGAAGAGCCGCTGCGCCGACCACCCGACCACGTCCGCACCCCTCCCCGTGCCCCGGGCGGGAGGCGTCCACGCACCGGACGGACCCCCGCACCCGCCGACGACCGGAGCGGCTGGTGCGTCACACCGGCTGGTCGGAGCGTAACCGAGGGCGCGGCGACCGGCAGGCCGTCGGGCGGCGCGGCCGTCGAGCGGTACGGTCCTCAGTGGACCGATCACCCGCAGCCGCGTGGCGTCCGGGTGATCCGGGTACCCGGGCGGGTGCTGACGGGGCACTCGACCGTCGACAACGCGTGATCAACGGAGTGCGGCGTCGCCCGGTCGATGGTGAACTGGGATGACGGTTCCCGACCCCCGGACGAGGATGGAACATGGCTCTGGACCCGACCCCGGCGACCCCGTGGTGGACCTCCGCGGTGGTGTACCAGGTGTACCCGCGCAGCTTCGCCGACTCCGACGGCGACGGCGTCGGCGACCTCGCCGGCATCACGGCGCGGCTGGACCACCTGGAGCGGCTGGGCGTCGACGTGGTCTGGCTGTCGCCGGTGTACGCCTCCCCGCAGGCCGACAACGGCTACGACATCTCCGACTACCAGGCGATCGACCCGGTGTTCGGCACGCTGGAGGACTTCGACCGGCTGCTGGCCGAGGTGCACGCGCGGGGCATGAAGCTGGTGATGGACCTGGTGGTCAACCACACCTCCGACGAGCACCCGTGGTTCGTGCGGTCGCGGTCGTCCAAGGACGACCCGAAGCGCGACTGGTACTGGTGGCGGCCGCCGCGGGAGGGGTTCGAGGCCGGTCAGCCCGGCGCGGAGCCCACCAACTGGGGCTCGTTCTTCTCCGGTCCGGCGTGGACGTTGGACGAGGCGACCGGCGAGTACTACCTGCACCTGTTCGACCGCAAGCAGCCCGACCTGAACTGGGAGAACCCGCAGGTCCGCCACGCCGTGTACAAGATGATGCGGTGGTGGCTGGACCGGGGCGTGGACGGGTTCCGGATGGACGTCATCAACCTGATCTCCAAGGACCCGGCCCTGCCCGACGGCGCCACCACCGGGGCGGGCGGCCTCGGCGACGGGTTCCCGCACTTCGGCACCCGCGCCGGCGTCCACGACTTCCTGGGCGAGATGAACCGTGAGGTCTTCGGGGACCGGCCCGGCGAGTACCTGACCGTGGGGGAGATGCCGGGCGTCACGTGGGAGCAGGCCCGGCTGTTCACCGACCCGGCGCGGCGGGAGCTGGACATGGTGTTCCAGTTCGAGCACGTCTCGCTCGACCACGGCCCCGGCGGCAAGTTCGACCCGAAGCCGCTGGACCTGCGCGACCTGAAGGCGTCGCTGGGCCGCTGGCAGACGGCGTTGGGCGAGGTCGGCTGGAACAGCCTGTACTGGAACAACCACGACCAGCCCCGCGTGGTGTCCCGCTTCGGCGACGACGGCGAGCACTGGCGGGAGTCGGCCACCGCGCTGGCCACCGTGCTGCACCTGCACCGCGGCACCCCGTACGTCTACCAGGGCGAAGAGCTGGGCATGACCAACGCGCCGTTCGCCGGCGTGCACGAGCTGCGCGACGTCGAGTCGCTCAACCACTACCGCCAGTCCGTCGCCGCCGGCGCGAACCCGGAGGAGGTGATGCGCGGCCTGCGCGCCATGGGCCGCGACAACGCCCGCACGCCCGTGCAGTGGGACGCGGGCACCCACGCCGGGTTCACCACCGGCGAGCCGTGGCTGGCCGTCAACCCCAACCACACCTGGCTCAACGCCGAAGCGCAGTACGACGACCCCCGCTCGGTGTTCCACCACTACCGGCGGCTGATCGAGCTGCGCCACGAGCTGCCGGTGGTGGCCCTGGGCGACTTCCGCATGCTGCTGGCCGACCACCCGCACGTGTACGCCTACGAACGCACCCTGGACGACACGCGGCTGCTCGTCGTGGCCAACCTCGGCGGCACCGACCAGCGCGTCGAGCTGGACCCCGGGTGGTCCGGCGCCGACCTCGTGCTGGCCAACACCGACCGGCCGCCGTCGATCTCGTCCGGCCGCGTCGACCTGCGGCCGTGGGAGGCGCTGGTGTTCCGGCGCCGGGCGAATTCGCTTCGCGCCGGCGGCGGTCGTCCCGGAGAATCGCCCGATCAACCGAGGACGTGACGGAGGGTGATCGGGTGCTGGGCGGGGACGTCGGGCTGGAGCTCGGCTCGCGGGTGGCCGGGGCGCTGAAGGCGGCGCTGGACGTGGAGATCACCCCGGTCGAGGCGGTGATCCGACCCTCCGCCCCCGGCCGGGGGTCGGACTACCAGTGCAACGCCGCCATGAGCCTGGCCAAGCGGCTCGGCCGACCGCCGCGCGAGGTCGCCGCCGCGATCGTCGCGCACCTCGACGCCGCCGACCTCGTGGAGCCGCCCGAGGTGGCCGGGCCGGGCTTCGTCAACTTCACCCTGCGCCGCGAGTGGTTGCAGGAGCAGGCGTCGCGGCTGCTCGCCGACGAACGGCTCGGCGTCCCGGTCGCGCCGCCGCGGCGGTACGCCATCGACTACGGCAGCCCCAACGTGGCCAAGGAGATGCACGTCGGCCACCTGCGGTCCTCGATCATCGGCGACGCCGTGGTGCGGCTGCTGGAGTTCGCGGGCCACGAGGTGGTCCGGCACAACCACCTGGGCGACTGGGGCACCCCCTTCGGCATGCTCATCGAGCACCTGCTCGACGAGGGCGGCGCGTCCGGCGGGCACTCGATCGGCGACCTCGACGGCTTCTACCGGCGGGCCCGCGCGAAGTTCGACGCCGACCCCGCGTTCGCCGACCGGGCCCGCGCGCGGGTCGTGGCGCTGCAGGGCGGCGACGAGGCGACGCTGGCGCTGTGGCGCGAGCTGGTGGCGGAGTCCGAACGGCACTTCGCCGCCGTCTACGAGCTGCTGGGCGTGAAGCTGACCGCCGACGACTACTACGGCGAGAGCTTCTACAACCCGTTCCTGGCCGACGTCGTCGCCGAGCTGGAGGCCAAGGGGCTGACCGAGGTCAGCGACGGCGCGGTGTGCGTGTTCCCGCCCGGCTTCACCAACCGCGAGGGCGAACCGCTGCCGCTGATCGTGCGCAAGCGCGACGGCGGGTACGGCTACGCGAGCACCGACCTGGCCACGGCCCGCTACTGGGCCCGCGAACGCGGCGCCACCGACCTGCTCTACGTCGTCGGCTCGCCGCAGGCGCAGCACTTCCGGATGGTCTTCGCCGTCGCCCGCGCCGCCGGGTGGCTCGACGCGGACCACCGCGCCGAGCACGTCGGGTTCGGCTCGGTCCTCGGCGAGGACGGGAAGGTCCTGCGCACCCGCGCGGGCGGCTCGGTGAAGCTGGTCGACCTGCTGCGCGAAGCCGTCGACCGGGCCGCCGCGGTGGTGGCCGAGCGGTCCGCGCTCACCCCGGCGCGGCAGCGCGAGGTGGCCCGCGCGGTCGGCGTCGGCGCGGTCAAGTACGCCGACCTGTCCGGCGACCGGGAGAAGGACTACGTCTTCGCCTGGGACCGGATGCTGGCCATGGAGGGCAACACCTCGGTCTACCTCCAGTACGCCAACGCCCGCGTGCTGTCGGTCGTGGCCCGCGCCGGCGGGGAGGCACCGCGCGGCACGCCGGTCGTGCTGACCGAGCCCGCCGAACGCGCCCTCACCGTGAAGCTGCTGCACCTGCCCGCGGTGCTGGCGACGGCGACGCGGGAGTTCGCGCCGCACAAGCTGTGCGGCCACCTGTACGAGACGGCGGTGGCGTTCTCCTCGTTCTACGAGAACTGCCCGGTGCTGAACGCTCCCGACGACCGCACCCGCCGCTCCCGCCTCGCGCTGGCCCAGCTCACCTCCCGCACGCTGGTGCTGGGCCTGTCGCTGCTCGGGATCGAGGCGCCCGACCGGTTGTGACGCGTCAGGCCAGGCGGGCGGCGGCCGGTGCGACGACCCGCTCGACCCACGCCGCCACGTCGCCGTCCGGCGCGCGCAGCACCACGGTGTCGATGCCCAGGTCGGCGTACCCGGCCAGGGCGCCGGCGAGCCCGTCGCCGTCGTCGGGGGCGTCCCCGAGGTGCACCACGGTCTTGCGGATCGCGTCGTAGTCGCGGCCGAGGTCGTCGCAGTGGCGGCGCAGCACGTCGAGCTTGTGCGGCACCTCGGCGGGGGAGGGCAGCAGCAGGTTGCACGCGTCGCCGTAGCGGGCGACCAGCCGCAGGGTCTTCCGCTCGCCGTTGCCGCCGATCATGATCTCCGGGTGCGGCGCGCTCAGCGGCGCGGGCACGTTCAGCGTCTCGGCGAGGCGGTAGTGCCCACCCTCGAACGGCCCGTCGTCGTCGCGGTCCCACATCCGCAGGCAGATCCGCAGCGCCTCCTCCAGCCGCTCGAAGCGCTCGGCGACCGGCGGGAACGGCACCCCGAGGCCGCGGTGCTCGCGCTCGTACCAGGCGGCCCCGATGCCCAGCGTCGCCCGACCGCCCGACAGCACGTCCAGCGTGGTGACGATCTTCGCCAGCAGGCCCGGGTGGCGGTAGGTGACACCGGTGACGAGCGCGCCCAGCCGGATCGTGGACGTGTGCGCCGCGAGGAACCCCAGCGTCGTGTAGCACTCCAGCATCGCGTCCCCGGCGCCGCCGTTCTGCTCCATCTGGAAGTAGTGGTCCATCACCGACATCCACCCGACCCCGGCGGCCTCGGCCGCCGCGCAGGTGGCGGCCAGCCCGGGCCCGAGCCGCGCCGCACCCTGGTTGAACCGGTTGATGTGCAGACCCAGTCGCACGTCGTGCTCCGTTCGCCACCCGCTCCGCCGACGACCGCGACGCTAACGGCTGGAGCGCGCTCCAGGTCAACCCCCGACCACCGGATCAGGGCACCAGCACGACCTTGCCGGTGACCGTGCCGGACTCGGCCAGCGCGACGGCCTCGGCGACCCGCTCCAGCGGCACGCGGGCGGCGACCTTCGCCCGCAGCGAGCCGTCGGCGAGCAGCGCGAAGACCTCGCCGAGGTCGTGGGCCAGGCGGGCGCGGAAGCGGGCGGCGTTCCGCTTGCCCGCCCAGACGTTGAAGAACGAGGCGGAGCGGCCGTTGGGCAGCGCGTTCCACCACAGCAGGCGGGCGAACAGCATCAGCACGGGCAGGCGCGCCGAGCCCTGCCGGTCGCGGGTGGCGGCGGTGCCGTAGGCGACGAGCGTGCCGCCGGGGGCGAGCAGGCGGAAGGAGTCGACGATGCCGGGGCCGCCGACGTGGTCGAAGACGGCGTCCACGCCGGCCGGGGCGAGCGCGCGCACCCGGGCGGGCAGGTCGGCGGCGCGGTAGTCCACCGGGGTGGCGCCCAGCTCGCGCACGGCGTCGTGGTGGCGCGGCGAGGCGGTGCCGATCACCCGTGCGCCGGCCAGCCGGGCCAGCTGCACCAGGGTCGACCCGACCCCGCCGTTGGCGCCGTGCACGAGCACCACCTGCCCGGCCCGCACCCCGGCCACGCCGTGCAGCATCCGCCAGGCGGTCAGGCCGTTGACCACCACGGTCTCCGCCTCGGCCGGGTCGACGCCGGCGGGCACCGGCACCAGGTCCGCCGCGTCCAGCAGCGCGTGGCTGGTCCACCCGCCGACCTTGGTCAGCGCCGCGCACCGCCGGCCGACCAGCGCCCGGTCCACCCCGGGCCCGACCTCGGCGACCGTGCCGACCAGGTCGTAGCCGGGCACGAACGGGAACGGCGGCTGGTCGTAGTACTTCCCGCGGCGCATCTGCTGCTCGGCGAAGGACACCCCGGTGGCCTCGACCCGGACCAGCGCCTGGCCGGGTCCCGGCACCGGTCGGTCGCGCCGACGGGGCCGCAGGCCGTCGGGTCCCACCACGCCCGGCAGCACGATCTCCAGGATCTGCTCGGTGGACTGCTCGGCCATCGCTTCCTCCCAAGTGTGTGAGTGGTCAGTCACTCACTAATCAGTGAACGCTGCCGGTTCGCGCGCTGTCAAGCGAAGAGGTGGAGAGAGTGATTGGTTACTCACATCGGTCGGTCATGGCCGGGCGGATCTTGGTTTCGGTGGTGACCCGCCGGGTACGCCAAGCGGAACCGTCGATTCGGAGGACTGCCATGACGACCTCGACCGACCGCGTCGGCACGCGCCGCCGCCCCGTCCAGGCCCTCTCACTGCTCGTCGGGGTGGTGTTCCTGCTGGTCGGGGTGCTGGGGTTCGTGCCGGGCCTCACCAGGGACCTCGGGGACATCGGCTTCGCCGGGCCGCACTCCGGCGCGATGCTGTTCGGCGTGTTCCAGGTGTCGGTGCTGCACAACGTCCTGCACCTGCTGTTCGGCGTGGCGGGCGTCCTCGCGGCGGCCACCCGCGGCGCGGCGCGGGCGTTCCTGGTGGCCGGCGGCTTCGCGTACCTGCTGCTGTGGATCTACGGGTCGGTCGTGCACTCGATCGGGCACGGGGACGGCCCGGCGAACTTTGCGCCGCTCAACCCGGCCGACAACCTGCTGCACCTCGGGCTCGGAGCCGGCATGATCATCCTGGCCGTGCTCGCCACGGTGTTCGAACGCGCCAAGGGCCGGTACCCCGGCCCCGAGCAGCACGGCGCCTGACCGACCGGCTGGGGGCCTCCCGGGAGCCGTCGCGTAAGTTCACCCGGCGAGGTGCTTGACTGGGAGGGCGTAGATGGCGAGTTCCGGAGGACGGCGGCAATTCGGGCGGGTGGACCCGTTCTGCCTGTTCATGGTCCTGCCGCTGGTGCTGATCGCGGGGATCCTGGTCTGGGGCGGCCTGGGCTGGGTCGGCGTCGTCGTCATCGTGATCGCCGGCCTCGTGGTGCTCGTGGACTCGTGGACCAACCGACCCCTGCCGTTCGACGTGCCCGAGGGCGACTACGAGTACGAGGCACCCGAACGCGGTCGCCGCGCTCGCTAGCGCCGGTCGGCCGGGAAGGTCTCGGCGATGGCGTCGGCCACCGAGCCGGTACCGGACGGCGGCAGGAACAGGTCGCGCAGCAGCAACCCGCCCGCGTGCGCCGGGTCGATCCCGGACTGCCTGCCCCGCACGCCGTTCACCAGACCGGTCAACCGCAGCGCCGCCTCCGCCACGACCCCGGGCAGGCGGCGCACCGGGCGCGGGTGACCGGCCGCGGCCGCGATGCGGCCGATCATCTCCGGCCACGTCAGGTTCTCCGCCGCCACCGGGACGTCCTCGCCCGAGGCCCGCTCCAGCGCGCCGACCACCTCGTCGGCCACGTGGGCGGCCGACGTGACCGCGCTGCCGCCGGGCGGCGCGACGAGCGGCGACCGGGACCTGACCCACCGGTCGAACGCGCCCGCCCAGTTCGGCAGCCGGTCGCCGGCCCGGCCGAACACGAACGGCAGCTCCAGCACGGCCACCGGCAGGTCGGGCCCGGCCGCCTCCCGGCCCTCCCGCGCCTGCTCGACCCGGCTGCGGATGTAGGGGTGCCGCTCGGCCAGCCGCCACCCGGGGTGCTCGCGGTGGAAGTACGTGTAGTACGAGCCGAGCACCGCCGCGCGGGTCAGGCCCTCCTCGCGCGCGGCCGTCAGCAGCCGCACGACCGGCGTGACGTTGCCGCGCTGGAACACCGGGTAGGCGGGCTTGCGCGGCACCTCCCGGTCGTCCGCCCCGGCGGCGAACACCACGCCGTCGTGCCCCGCGAGCAACGCCCGGAACTCGACCCCGGTCGCCTCGGTGGCGTCCACGGCGCGGTCCACGCCGTCCCGCGCGGTCCGCGCCACGGCCGTCACCGCGTGCCCCCGCGCCCGCAGCCGCCCGACGACGTGCTGCCCGATCAACCCGCTCGCACCGACCACGAGAACCTTCACGCCCGCAGATCATGCCGGGTCACCGGCGCGCGGTCACGCGGCGCGCAGGGTGAGCAGGGAGATCTCGCTCGGCGCGAACACCCGCAGCGGCGGGCCCCAGAACCCCGCGCCCCGGCTGGTGTAGAGGCGGGTGCGCTCGCCGTGGCGGCTCAACCCCGCCAGCACCGGCTGCTGCAACCGCACGAGCAGGTGGAACGGCCAGATCTGGCCGCCGTGCGTGTGCCCGGACAGCTGGAGGTCCACGCCCGCGGCCACCGCCTTGACGACCTCGCTGGGCTGGTGCGCCAGCAGCACCACCGGGTCCTCGGCGCGGGTGCCCGCGAGCGCCGCCCCGAGGTCCGCCCCGTGCCCGGCCTCGCCCGAGTGCGCGCCGGTCACGTCGTCCACGCCCGCGAACACCAACCGCGCGCCGCCGCGCTCCAGCACCCGGTGCCGGTTGTGCAGGCTGGTCCAGCCCAGCGCGGTCATGTGGTCCAGCCACGCCTGGGCGTTGCTGAGGTACTCGTGGTTGCCCGACACGTAGAACCGGTGCCGCGCCCGCACGTCGCCCAGCGGGGCGGCCTGGCCGCGGCGCTGCTCCACCGTGCCGTCCGCGATGTCGCCGACGTGCACCACCACGTCCGGCTCCAGCGCGTTGACGGCGGCCACCGTGCCCGCGGACCACTTCGTGCGGTCGATCGCCCCGTAGTGGGTGTCGGCCAGCACCGCGATCGTGAGCCCGTCGAACGCCGGGTCGAGGCGGGGGAGCGCGACGTCGGTCCGCCTCACCCGCGGCACGCGGCGCGCTTCGCGCAGGCCGTGCCCGACCAGCGCGAGACCGACCACGAGCAGCACCGCGGCGACCACCCGGGCCCGCACCGGGTTCTCCACCCCCGCGACCGCCAGCACGAGCCGCAGCACGTGCGTGATCACCGCCCACGAGAAGAACACCCACACCACCCCGAGCACCAGGTGCGCGACCCGGGACGCCCGGTCGGAGTGCCGGCGGCCGTGCGCGCGCACCAGCAGGACCGGGAACGCCACCGAGGTGACGACGAAGAACGCCGTGCCGACGACCTGCACCGGCCACGGCCAGTCGGCGCCCGGCGCGAGCAGCCCGGTCCACGGCACCCAGAACAGCAGCGCGGTGATGGTGACCAGCACCGCCGTGAAGAGGACGCGCCGCCGCGCGGACGGGCGGGGCGGCGCGGTCGTCGTGCTCGACATCGGATCTCCTCGGCGGCTTTACGGACCAGCGGGCTCTTATCGACGGTACCCGCGGCGCGGCGGGCGTCCAAGTTTGATCGCCGAGCGCCGGGAAACCCCGGTGGCATGGCTGACGAGGACGAACGCGAGACCCTGCCGACGGACGCCTTCCGCGTGGAGACGCCCGAGGAGGACGAGCGGTTGGCGCGGTCGCAACGCACGATCGACGAGGCGAAGGTCGTGGCGGCCGACCTCGCGGAGGCCACGCCGGACCCGCTGCCCGACAGCGCGCCGCCGGAGAGCTCGACCCCCGGCTCCTGAGGCCGCGCCCCGGTCCACAGTGGACTCACCCGAATGGCGGTTGAGAACGCGAACACCGCTGTGGATGCTTCGATCCTCCGTGGTGGTCGTTCGGTCGACTGCCGTTGACTGGGGGGTAACCGGGCGTGGCGCGTCCAACCCGAACCGTGGTGGACGACCCGCTCTCGTCACCCGGCGAGCCCGCGCTGCGCCGCATCGCGCTGCTGACCGAGACCTACTCGTGGATCACCTGCGTCGCGTTCACGCTCCAGCTGTGCTTCGTCGGCGTCGGGCCGGGCCGCCTGGTGCTCGCCGCGCTCGTGCCGCTCGTGGTCGCGTCCTGGTGGCTGTGGCCGCGCCGCGACGCCTGGCCGGTGGCCCTGGCGGAGTGCGCGGTCGCCCACGGCGCGGTGTTCGTGCTGCCCAACCCGCAGCCCGTCATCGGGTTCCTGTTCGCGGTGACGGTCCGGCGCGCGCTGCGCGGCGGCAACGAGGCGTTCCCGGTGCACGCGGTGCCCGCGCTGCTGGGCTACCTGACCGGGTTCACGGTGTGGGTCACCGTCACCCCTGTCGCGGTGACCGGTCCGCTCGTGACGTCCGTCGTGATGCCCTTGGTGGGCTTGGCCGTCGCCGCGATGGCGCTGCACGAGGCCACCCGGTCGGCGCGGCTCGTGCGGGACGCCCACCGCACCGTCGAGGCCGTCGTGCGGGCCAGCCCCGTCGGGCTCGTGCTGGTCGACGCCGACGGCGTGCCCCGGCTGCACAACGACCGGGCGCGCGAGCTGCTGGCGTGGGACCCGGCGCGCCCGGAGCGGGTGCCGTGCCCGCACGGACCGGACATCACCGGCTGCCCGCGCGGCTGCCGTTCGGCGGAGGAGGCCGTGGAGGTCCCCGTGACGCGGGCGGACGGCTCGACCGGCGTGCTGGCGGTGCACGCCGTGCCGGTCGAGGACGTCTCCGAGCGGCACACCCTGGTCACCGCGGTGGACGTGAGCAAGCGCCGCGAGCTGGAGGACGCGCTGCGCAGCCGCGCCGAGCGCGACGAGCTGACCGGCCTCGCCGGGCGGGCCCACTTCCTGCACCTGGTGGACGAGGCGCTGCTCGCCGGTGAGGCGGTGGGCCTGCTGGTGATCGACCTCGACGGGTTCAAGGAGGTCAACGACGCCGACGGGCACGAGGCCGGCGACTGGTACCTGGTGTCGGCGGCCGAGCGGATCGGCCGGGCGGTCGGGCCGGTGGCCACCGCGGCGCGGTTGGGCGGCGACGAGTTCGCCGTGCTCGCGCCGGGGCACGAGGTGCGCGACTCGGCGCGGCTGGCCACCCGCGTGCTGTCGGAGCTGGCGCGGCCGTTGACCGGGCTGGGGCACGAGACGGCGATCCGGGCCAGCGTCGGCATCGCGGTGTCGTCACCGGGGATCGGCACGGCGGACCTGCTGCGCGACGCGGACACCGCCATGTACGTGGCCAAGCGCGAGGGCGGCGGGCGCATCCGGCTGTTCCGGCCGGAGATGGGCGAGCGGGTGCTGGCCCGGCAGCGCGACAAGGCCGACCTGCGCACCGCCGTGTCCGACGGGCAGTTGGTGCTGCACTACCAGCCGATCGTGGACCTGGCGACGTCGATGCCCGCCGGCGCGGAGGCGCTCGTGCGGTGGCAGCGGCCGGGGCACGGGCTGCTCGGGCCGGGGGAGTTCATCGGGCTGGCGGAGGAGACCGGGCTCATCGTGCCGCTGGGCAACAAGGTGCTGGCCGGGGCCTGCGAGCAGGCGGTGCGGTGGCGTGAGCAGGGCCGGGAGCTGGGCGTGACGGTGAACGTGTCGACGCGGCAGCTCTCCGCGCCCGCGTTCCTGCCGTCGTTGGACCGGGTGCTCAAGACCACGGGCCTGCCGCCGGAGCGGTTGACGATCGAGGTGACCGAGTCCGTGTGGGCGGACGGCGCGGCGATGCGCGGGCTGATGGAGGTGCGGGAGACCGGCGTGCGGGTGGCGTTGGACGACTTCGGCACCGGCTACTCGTCGTTGAGCTACCTGCAGCGGTACCCGTTCGACGTGGTGAAGATCGACAAGTCGTTCACCGGCGCCCTGTCCGACACCGGCCGCACGGCGGGCGTCGTGCGCTGCATCATCGACCTGGCCGACGTGCTGGGCGCGCACACCGTGGCCGAGGGCATCGAGACCCGCGCCCAGGCCGACTGGCTCCGCGACGCCGGCTGCGCCTACGCCCAGGGATACCTGTTCGGCCGCCCCACCCCACCAACCGCCTTCCCCTGACCCCCGCGAGAGTCCTACGTCCAGCACGCGAGAGTCCTACGTTCACGCACCCCGAGTTGAACGCTCAGCGATGCCCGAACGTAGAACTCAGTGGTCCCGAACGTAGGACTCTCGCGGTCCGAACGTAGGACTCTCGCGAGCTGGAGGTAGGACTCTCGGGGTCAGGTGGTGGGGAGGGAGTTCCAGAAGAGGAGTTCGTAGGAGTGCAGGAGGCGGGCGGCGGGCAGGGCCGGTTCCGGTTGCCAGCCCGTGGCCAGGACGGCGTCCAGGGCGCGCAGGCCCAGGGCGTCCAACTCGGGCGCGGGTTCGGCGAAGAAGTCGAAGAACGCGC
Source organism: Actinosynnema sp. NPDC053489 (assembly GCF_044544865.1). NCBI lineage: Bacteria > Bacillati > Actinomycetota > Actinomycetes > Pseudonocardiales > Pseudonocardiaceae > Actinosynnema > Actinosynnema sp. NPDC053489. The sequence continues at coordinate 118,656 of NZ_JBITXT010000014.1, forward strand.
AGCCGGCGTCGTCGAATCCGTAGTGCTCGCGCAGCGCGGCGGCGATCGTCGCGCAATACCCACCCCATTCCGCGAAGTTCGCCAGAATCGCGAGGAGCGCGTCGTGCGGATTGCCGTCCAACGCCAGCCTGGCCACGTACGACGGATATGCCTGGCACCCCGGCAACGGCCGGTACGCGGCCACGTCGTCCGGCCCCAACCCGCACGCGGCGGCGAAATCGCCCAGTTTGTCCAACGCCAGCCCCTCGCCGCTCGCCACGGTCGCGAAGAACTCGCGCTGCACCGGCAGCGGCGACTGCGCGGCCAACGTGAGGAACGCTCGCCAGTCGCTCCGCACGATGCGGTGCTCCTCGGCCGCCAGCGCCCCCAACGTGCTCAGCGGCACCTCACCGGACGCGACCAACGGCACCAACCGGTTCGACCCGCCCTCACCCCGCAACTCCTCGCGCACCCGTTCCAGCAGGTCTGCGGCGTCCGTCGGCATCGCGCCCCCTCCTCCCGGCGCCGCACGTCACCGACGACGGCGGCCTCACCAATAGGCACTCTATAGAGCCCGCCGACCCGCCGCGGATGGGCATGCGCGATGCTTGTCGCGGATGAAGACTCGGCAACGGGGATTGACTCGGACTCCCCTTTGCCGGTGTCATGGCTCCGCCTTGTCGAACGTCAGCGTCACCTGAGTGGGGAGTGCCGGGATTGCGCGTCGCCGGAGCCACGTCGGTTGAAAACAGCGGAATCCCGATCGGAAAATCCCATCAGGTCTGGATGGGATACCTGGCTTTCGGCCTGTTATCGGTGGGCAGCTACTACGCGCTGCCGATCTTCGTCGGCACGATCCCGCTGCGCGTGGTCGTCTACTGCGCGGTCAGCACGTCCGCCGCGCTCGCCGTGTGGTGGGGCGTGCGGCGCAACAAGCCCGTGCCCCGCGCGCCCTGGATCGTCCTCGGCCTGAGCCAGCTGGTGTACGCCCTGGCCGACACGACGTTCTACATGGCCCACTACGTGTTCAACGACGACAGCTACCCGGCCATCGCCGACGCGTTCTACCTGGGCCACTACCCGCTGGTCGTGGTGGGCCTGCTGATGCTCATCCGGCAGCGCCGCGCCGACCGCGACCTGACCAGCCTGCTGGACGCGGTCACGCTCACCGTCGTCGCCGGCCTGCTGTCGTGGGTGTTCGTGATCGGGCCGCAGACGCGGCTGGGCACGCCGCTGCTGGTCGAGATGGCGTCACTGGCCTACCCGCTGATGGACCTGGTCCTGCTGCTGGTGTCGCTGCGCCTGTTCTTCGACGGCGGACGGCGTGACGGGTCCTTCGCGCTGCTGGCGCTGTGGCTGGCCGCCATCCTCACCGCCGACACCGTGTACGTGCTGCAACGCCTGGGATCGAGCTACGCGGCGGGCAACTTCCTCGACGCCGTCTGGTTGGCCGGCAACCTGGCCCTGGGCGCGTGCGCGCTGCACCCCTCGATGGGGCGCATGTCCCAGGCCGTGGACGTGCCCGCGCCGCGGTTGAGCTGGCCGAGGCTCGCCCTGCTGTCCGGTGGCGCGCTGATCGGGCCGGCGCTGCTGCTCGTGCAGCACGCCCAGGGCGTGCGCCGGGACGTTCCGGTGATCGCGGCGGGCTGCGCCGTGCTGTTCGCGCTGACCGCGACCCGCCTCGCGGGACTGGCGGTGGACCAGCGCAGGCTCGCCATCACCGACAGCCTCACCCGGTTGCGCAGCCGCCGCTTCTTCGAGGCGACGCTGGCCGACGAGGTGGCGCGGGCCCGGCGCTCCCGCAGCCCCCTGGGCGTGGTCATCCTCGACGTCGACCGGTTCAAGTCCATCAACGACCGGTTCGGGCACCCGGCGGGTGACCGGGTGCTGGTCGAGGTGGCCAACCGGCTGCGCGCGATCGCCGGGCCGGTCCGGGTGCTCGCCCGCTACGGCGGCGAGGAGTTCGCGCTGATCGCGACCGGCGCCGACGCCGAGAACCTCACCCGCCTCGCGGAACGGCTCCGGCACGGCGTCTCCCACCATCCGATCGCCGTGAGCGGTCGGCGTTCGGTGACGGTTACGCTCTCCGCCGGCACCGCCGCGTTCGCGCCCCGCTACGGCACCGCGTCCGCGCTGGTGTCGGCGGCCGACCGCGCGCTGTACCTGGCCAAGGACCTGGGCCGGGACCGGGCGGTCGCCGGTGGCACAGCGCTCACCGAGCACCGGGAGGACGTCGCGGTGGACTACCTGAACCAGGTCGCGGACCTGGTCGACCTGCGCGTCGCCAGCCCCGGTCGCAGCCTCGCCATCGCCGAGTGGGCCCGCACGGTCGCCGAGCACCTCAAGCGGGGCCAGGCCGAGGTCCGCAACGCGCACCGCGCGGGACGGCTGCTGGACGTCGGCATGATCGTGCTGCCCGACGACCTGCTCACCGAGTCCGGCCCGCTCACCGACCAGCAGTGGCACCTGCTGCACGAGCACCCCGACAGCGGCGCGCGGATGGTGAGCGTGCTGCCCGACCACGGCGACGTCGCCGAGGTCATCCGCCAGCACCACGAGCGGTGGGACGGGGCGGGCTACCCCAACGGCCTGGCCCGCGACGGCATCCGGATCGAGGCCCGGATCCTGTCCGTGTGCGACGCGTGGGCGGCGATGCGCGCGGACCGGCCGCACCGGCGCGCGCTGACCCACGAGCAGGCGGTGCGCGAGCTGCGGGCCGGTCGCGGCGCGCGGTTCGACCCGGACCTGGTGGACGTGTTCCTGGCGCTGCTGGACAAGGGCGTCGTCGGCGACCTGTCCGCGGGGCCGGCCGCGGTGTCCCGGGAGGACAGCCGCCTATCCTGACGCCATGTCGCGTCGGGCCCTGATCACGATGACCGCGGACGAGGTGCGCGCGTTCCTGGAGGAGCAGCGCGTGGTCACGGTGGCCACCCTCGGCCCGAACGGCAGGCCGCACCTCGTGCCGCTGTGGTTCGTGGTGGAGGACGGCGAACCGGTCGGCTGGACCTACCGCGCCTCGCAGAAGGTGGCCAACCTGCGCCGCACGCCCGAGGCCACGCTCCAGTGGGAGGCGGGGGAGACCTACGACCAGCTCCGTGGCGTGACGATGGAGTGCGACGTGCGGCTGGTGGAGGAGCGGGCCGAGGTCGCCCGCATCGGCGCGGCGGTGGCCGCGCGCTACACCGGGCAGAGCGGGCCGGAGCTGGACGCGTTCGTGGCCGCGCAGGCGGTGAAGCGGGTCGGCCTGCGGTTCGCGCCGACGTCGGTCGTCTCGTGGGACCACCGCAAGCTCAGCGGCGCCTACTGACGACCGCAGTCGCCGCAAGCGCCGGCAAGCCGGTTGCGCGCCACGACCCCCGTCGGCGACGACCGGGCGCCCGAAACGGCCTGGCCGGCCGAGTTGTCGGCACCCTGAAACCGCCGCACCCGTCGAACCGGCTTGGTAGTCGAGTTTTTGCGTGAACTCGTAGACATCTTGCGGTCGCTCGATCGGGCTGCTTATGGTGTGCGCCACGCCACACCCCGTGACATCCCTGCCCGCAGTCCGAGGTCCCGTCCAACGAAGGGCTGAACCCATGCGAGTCAACCCCACCCTCCGGCGTCCGCTGACGCTCGGCGTGGCGGCGGTGGCCACCTCCCTGCTCGCCGCGCTGGCGGTCGCCGCCGCCCCGGGCGAGGTCGCCGCCCAGGCCGTCCAGGCCGCCGCGGCCGCCGCCACCTCGCCGTTCGACATCCCCGGCCGGGGCGCGGACGTGCCGTTCGTCGAGCACGAGGCCGAAACCGCCGCCACGAACGGCACGCGGATCGGTCCCGGCCGCCGCCAGGGCACGCTGGAGGGCGAGGCGTCCGGCCGGCGCGCCGTGACGCTGTCCGGCCAGGGCCGCTACGTCGAGTTCACCCTCACCGAGCCCGCGAACTCGATCGACATCCGGTACAGCGTCCCCGACGGCAACGGCGGCGCGGGCATCACCGCGCCCCTGTCGCTCTACCTCGACGGCACGAAGACCGGCAGCCTCACGCTCACCTCGAAGTACGCCTGGCGCTACGGCGGCTACCCCTACGCCAACGACCCGAACCAGGGCAAGCCGCACCACCTCTACGACTCCACCCGCGCGCTGTTCCCCCGCACGCTCAACGCCGGCGCCAAGGTGAAGCTGCAGGTCGACGCGGGCGACACCGCGCCGTCCTACACCATCGACCTGGCCGACTTCGAGCTGGTCGCGCCCGCCGCCCAGCGGCCCGCGAACTCCGTCTCCGTCACCGAGCACGGCGCCACCCCGAACGACGGCTCCAACGACAACGCCGCGTTCGACGCCGCCGTCGCCGCCGCGAAGGCGTCCGGCCGCGAGGTGTGGATCCCGGCCGGCCGGTTCACGGTCACCAAGCACATCACCGTCGACCAGGTCACGATCCGCGGCGCGGGCCACTGGCACAGCGTCGTGGCTGGCGACCGGGTCGGCTTCTACGGCCTGGGCGAGCCGGACAGCTGCGGCCAGGGCGGCAACGCCGGCGTCAGCTCCCGCGTCGGCCTGCACGACTTCGCGATCATCGGCGAGGTCACCAACCGGGTCGACTGCGACCAGACCAACGCCATCGGCGGCGCACTCGGCGGCGGCTCGGTCGTCTCCGGCATGTTCCTGCAGCACACCAAGGTCGGCCTGTGGCTGGACGGGCCGTTCAGCGGCCTGACCATCCGCGGCAACAAGGTGGTCGACCAGCTCGCCGACGGCATGAACCTGCACCGCGGCATCGGCAACGTGCTGATCGAGAACAACCTGTTCCGCAACATCAGCGACGACGGCATCGCGTTCTGGTCCGAGCAGCAGGCCGACTACGGCAACACGATCCGCCGCAACACCGTGGTCGTGCCCATGAAGGCCAACGGCATCGCCATCTACGGCGGCCGGGACAACGTGGCCACGGAGAACGTCGTGGCCGACACGCAGGACCAGGGCGGCGGCATCCACGTCGGCAACCGGTTCTCCTCCGTGCCGCTGGCGGGCACCACCACCCTGTCGAAGAACACCACGCTGCGCGCGGGCGTGCTCGACTCCAACTGGCAGTTCGGCGTGGGCGCGCTGTGGTTCGACGCCCGCGACGGCGCGATGAGCGGCCGCATCGACGTCACCGACACCGACCTCGTCGACAGCAACTACGAGGCCATCCAGTTCATCAGCGGCACGATCACCAACGTCCACTTCGACGGTGTGCGGATCAACGGCGCGGGCACGTTCGCCGTGCAGCTCCAGTCGCCGGGCTCGGCGTCGTTCGCCAACGTCACCGCCACCGGTCTCGGCCGGGCGGGCGTCTACAGCTGCCTGGGTGACAACGCGTTCCAGATCACCAGGGGCGCGGGCAACTCCGGCTGGGACGGCCCGTCGTACTGCGGCCCGTGGCCCGAGCCGGTCTACACCGACCCGACCACCCCGCCGACGACCACGACCACGACCACGACGACCACCACGACGACCACGACCGTCCCGCCGGGTGGCAACCTGGCCCGGGGCAAGGCCGTCACCGCCTCCACCGCCACCGGCGGCTTCCCGGCCTCGAACACCGTGGACGGCGACGCGAACTCCTACTGGGAGAGCGCGAACAACCAGTTCCCGCAGTCGGTGACCGTCGACCTCGGGCGGGCGGAGAACCTCGGCCGGCTGGTGCTGAAGCTGCCGCCGCCCACCGCCTGGGAGGCCCGCACGCAGACCCTGGGCGTGTCCGGCAGCGCGGACGGCGCGAACTTCACCCAGCTCGTGGCGCCCGCCGGCTACCGGTTCGACCCCGCCTCCGGCAACCAGGTCACCGTCCCGGTCTCCGGCACGCACCGCCACCTGCGGCTGACGTTCACCGGCAACACCGCCTGGCCCGCGGCCCAGGTGTCGGAGCTGGAGGTGTACGGGTCGACCATCACGACCACGACGACGACGACCACGACCACGTCCGCACCGCCGCAGGGCAACGTGGCGCGCGGCAAGCCCGTCCAGGCCGCCGCCAACGGCGGGTTCCCCGGCGGCAACGCCGTGGACGGCGACGTGAACACCTACTGGGAGAGCCCGAACAACGCCTTCCCGCAGACGTTCACCGTCGACCTGGGCGGCCGGATCGCGGTCAACCGGGTCGTGCTCAAGCTGCCGCCCGCCGCCGCGTGGGCCGCCCGCACGCAGACCGTGGCCGTGTCCGGCAGCGCGGACGGCACGTCGTACGCCCAACTGGTGGCCGCGACCGGCTACCGGTTCGACCCCGCGTCCGGCAACCAGGTGAGCATCCCGGTGTCGGCCGACCACCGCTACCTGCGGCTGACCGTCACCGGCAACACGGGCTGGCCCGCCGCCCAGCTCGCCGAGTTCGAGGCGTACGCGGCTTGACGCCTCGGCCGGGGTGGTCGCGCGGCAACGGCGCCACAAGACCACCCCGGCGTCACCGGCGCCACGCCCTCCGTTCACCCGGCGCGCTTAGCGTTCCGCCCACCGCGGGCCCTCGGTGGGCGCGCCACGGCAGAACGGAACGCTCATGAGGAGACCGCTGGCCATCGGCCTGGCCGCGCTGGCGCTGGTGTCGGTGGCGGCGCCGGGCTCGGCCGCGCCCGACGACCGCCGCCGCGACTTCGGCCGCGCCACGCTGACCGGCTTCGCCTCGCTGCCCGCCGCCACGTTCGTGCCGGGCAGCGAGCCGTCCGGCGCGGCGCTCGGCACGGCGCCGGTCAACGGGATCGTGCCGCCCTTCGCCGACCAGCCCGTGCAGGGCTTCAGCGGCGTGCTGCGCAACGCCGACGGCACGTACGACGTGCTGTCGGACAACGGCTACGGCACCAAGGCCAACAGCGCGGACTTCACCCTGCGCGTGCACCGCGTCGGCCCCGACTTCGCGACGGGCGCGGTGGACGTGCTCGGCGGCATCACGCTGACCGACCCCCGCGGCCACGTGCCGTTCCCGCTGACCCGCCCGGACCGGGTGCTCACCGGCGCGGACTTCGACGTGGAGTCCATCACCCGGACGAGCGACGGCACGTACTGGATCGGCGACGAGTTCGGCCCCTACCTGCTGCACTTCGACCGCGCGGGCAGGCTGCTCGCGCCGCCCGTGCCGCTGCCCGGCGTGTTCGCGCCGGAGAACCCGGCCGGCCGGGCCAACCTGAACAGCAGCAAGGGCTTCGAGGGCCTGGCGCTGTCCGCCGACGGCCGCACGCTCGACGCCCTGCTGGAGGGCACGGTCGCCGGCGACGCGCCCGGGACGTTGCGGCTCAACGAGTTCGACCTCGACAAGGGCCGCTACACCGGCGTGCGCTGGACCTACCGGCTCGACCGGCCGGAGCACGCCATCGGCGACGCCATCGCGGTGGACCGCAACCGGCTGCTGGTCGTCGAGCGCGACGGCGGGCAGGGCGCGGACGCCCGCGTCAAGCGCGTCTACCTGGCCGACAAGCGCGACCGCGACCACGACGGCACGCTCGACAAGACGCTGGTCGCCGACCTGCTCGACATCGCCAACCCGCGCCGGCTCGGCGGGTTCGGGGAGAAGTTCACGTTCCCGTTCACCACGATCGAGGACGTCGTGATCCTGGACGACCGCACGATCGCCGTGCTCAACGACAACAACTTCCCGTCCTCCTCCGGCCGCACCCCCGGCGCGCCGGACGACAACGAGTTCATCACCCTTCGCCTGGCCGACGACCTCGGCGCCGACCCGCGCGTGCTGCGCCGCCGCTGACCCGGTCGGCGCAGGCGGGGCTCGCCCGAACTCGAACGGTCGACAACGTCGTCACCTTCAGTAGAGTCGGTGGTGGATGGATCACCAGCGGAGGATTGCGATGAAGCGGAACATCACCTGCCCCTGTGGCGAGCAGATCCAGGGTCAGGACGAGGACGACCTGGTGGCGAAGACCCAGCAGCACCTCAAGGAGAACCACCCGGGCCACGACTACTCGCGCGACGAGATCCTGTTCCTGGCCTACTGAGCCGCGCCCGGCCCGACCGGATCGCGGCCGCTGATGCCCGCGTCCCGGGCGAGCGCGCCCGCCGGCCACCCGTCCGCGCCCTGACCGGTCGTCCCGGCCGGGGCGCGGACGCCGCTCGCCCGCGATGACCTCCGCGCTGGGGATTCCCGACTTCCGGCTGCTGTGGGCGGCCCGCACGATCAGCGCGTTCGGCACGTGGCTGCTGGTCGTCGCGGTGCCGGCCCACGTCTTCACCCTGACCGGCTCGGTGCTCGCCTCGGGCGCCGCCCTGGCGGCCGAGTTCCTGCCACCGCTGCTGCTCGGCCCGCTCGCGGGGGTGCTCGTCGACCGCTGGGACCGGCGGCGGGTGCTGGTCGCGGCCGACGTGCTGCGGGCCGCCGCGGTCGCCCTGCTGCTGTTCGCCCGGGACCCGGGCACCCTCTGGCTGGTCTACGTCGCGCTCGTCGTGGAGAGCACGGGAACCGTGCTGTTCCGGCCGGCCGCCCAGGCGCACACGCCGGTCGTGGTCGGCTCCGGCCCGGCGCTGAGCGGCGCGAACGCCCTGAACTCGCTGACCGACGGGGTGGCCCGGCTGGTGGGCGCCCCGCTCGGCGGCGCGCTGGCGGGCCTGGTCGGCTTCCCCGCGCTCGTGGTGGTGGACGCGGCGAGCTACCTGGTCTCGGCGGCGCTGCTCGCGGCGATGACCCGGCGGCCGCGGGACGACCGGCGTGCCGCCGTCCGCGACGACCTCCGCGAGGGGCTCGCGTTCCTGCGGTCCCGGCGGTCGGCCAGGGCGCTGCTGGTCGTCAGCACGGTCTTCCTCACCGCCAACGCCTCCCTGAGCGCGTTGCTGGTGCCGTTCGGCATGACGGCGCTGGGCGGCGCCGGGCCGGTCGGGTTGGTGATGTCCGGGTTGGGCGTCGGCTTCCTCCTCGGCGCGCCCGCCACCCGCCCCCTGGTCGACCGGCTGCGCTCGGGTCCGCTCCTGGCCGGCGCCCTGGGCGTCACGGCGGTCGGGTTCGCGCTGCTGTTCGGCTCCACCTCGCTGCCGACGGCGCTGGCCGCCGCGGTGCTCGTCGGCCTGGCCGGCTCGGCGGCCCTGGTCGTGACGCAGACCGCGGTGCAGCGCGTCACGCCCGCGGCGGTCCTGGGCCGGGTCGGCGCCGTCCTGTTCACGGGGGAGGCGGCGGCCACGGTCGTCGGAGCCCTGGCCGGGCCCGCGCTGGCCGAGCTCACCTCCGCGCGCACGACCGCCTACGCGGCGTGCGCGCTCACCGTCGCGGCCGCGCTGTACGCGGCATCTGCACCGTCCGTTCACCCACCGTTCGCCCGGTGATCGCCGGTTCGCGCGTCAAACGAGTCGCGCGGCGGAGATGATCGCGGTGAACACGGGGGTGAGCGGGTCAGGTGAAGCGCCGGTTGTCCATCGGCTTGGCCGTGGTGTTGTTGGCCGCCGTCGTCGCGGTGGTGGTGTGGGGTCGCCCGGACGACGCGGAGGGCGGTGCGGGCGGTGAGCTGACGACCGTGCGCGGGGTCATCGGGTCGGAGAAGCTCGCCTTCTTCAGCGACCGGCGGGTGGTGGACGCCTTCGCCCGCCACGGCCTGGAGGTCGAGGTGGACACCGCCGGCTCGCGGCAGATCGCCACCTCCGTCGACCTCGGCAGGTACGAGTTCGCGTTCCCGTCCTCCGCGCCCGCCGCGCAGCGGATCCAGCGCGACCGCAAGATCACCGCCGCGCGCACGCCGTTCCAGTCGCCCATGGCGGTCGCCACGTTCGAGCCGATCGTGAAGCTGCTCGAAGCGGCCGGCGTCGTCACGAAGGGCGCCGGCGACTACCAGGTGCTCGACGTGGCCAAGTACCTGGAGGTGACCCGGGCCGGCACCCGCTGGGACCAGCTGCCCGGCAACACCGCCTACCCGGCCCGCAAGAACGTCCTGGTCACCACGACCAACCCGGCCGAGTCGAACTCCGCCGCGATGTACCTGTCGATCGTGTCGTTCGTGGCCAACGGCAACGCCGTGGTCGGCACGCCGGAGCAGGAGGCGGCCGTGCTGCCCGACGTCGCCCGGCTCTTCCGCGACCAGGGCTACACCCAGAACAGCAGCGAGGGCCCGTTCGAGGACTACCTCGCGGCCGGCATGGGCAAGACCCCGCTGGCGCTGGTCTACGAGTCCCAGTACCTCGACCGGGTGCTGCGCGCCGACGGCTCGATCCGCCCCGACATGCGCCTGCTCTACCTCGCGCCGACCGTCTACTCCAAGCACACGCTGGTCCCGCTGTCCGACCGGGGCGACCAGGTCGGCGAGCTGCTCGCCACCGACCCCGAGCTGGCGGAGCTCGCCGCCACGTTCGGCTTCCGCACCTCCGACCCGCGCGTGTTCGCCGACGTGGTGGGGGACAGGGCGCCCACCGACCTGGTGGACGCGGTCGAGCCGCCCTCGTTCGAGACGCTGGAACGCCTGCTCGACGCGGTCGCGCCGTGACCGACGAGTTCACCCTCACCCCGCCGGAGCCCGTCACGCCGATCCCGGTCGAACGGGCGGCCGGGCTGATCGCGCTCGGCGACGACGTGCGCGCCGACGCGGCCCACCGCGCCGAGCGGTTCGCCGAACGCCTCCGGTCGCTGGACGTGCGGTCGCCGGACTTCACCACCGCGCTGGACGAGGTGCTGGCCGTCGGCGAGGCCGACCTGCGCGCCGCCGCCGGCGTGGCGGGCGCGATGCTGGACCGCTCGGCCCGCGCCCTGCGCGACGACTCGCCACAGGTCCGGGTCACCGCGTCGCTGTCGGGCCTGCGCCGCACGGTCGCCGAGCTGGACCCGGCGAGGGTGCCGCTCACCGGCCGGAAGCTGCTGCGCGTCTTCCCCGCCGCGAACACCGCCAAGAAGGCCCTCGACCGCTACCGCGCCGCGGGCGAACCGGTGAACGCCCTGGTGGTCGACCTGCGCGACCGGCAGGACGGGCTGCGCCGCGACAACGCCGCCATCAAGGGCGAGCGGGAGCGGCTGTGGCGGGCGATGGGCAGGCTGGCCGAGGCCGCCGCGTTCGCCGGGGCCGTGGACGCGGCGGTGGACCGGCAGGCCGAGGTGCTCGACCTCGCCGACCCGGACCGGGCGCGGTCGTTGCGCGCCGACGTGCTGCACCCGATCCGGCAGCGGCACCAGGACCTGCTCACGCAGCTGGCCGTGAGCGCGCAGGGCTACCTCGCGCTGGACCTCGTGCGCCGCACCAACGACGAGCTGATCCGGGGCGTGGAGCGCGCGGTGACCACGACCGTGGCCGCGCTGCGGATCGCGCTGCTGGTCAGCGGCGCGCTGGCGAGCCAACGCGACGTGCTCGACGAGGTCGCCGCGCTCCGGGCCACCACCGACGGCCTGCTGCGCGCCAACACCGAGCTGCTGGAACTGCAGGGCGCGGAGATCCGCCGGGCGGCCGGCGACCCGGCCGTGGCGGTCGAGACGATCCGAGCGTCGTTCGACCGGATCCACGCGGCGATCGACGCCGTCGACGGCTACCGCGCCGACGCGGTGCGCACGATGGCCGCCACGGTCGAGTCGCTGTCGGGGGAGATCCGCCGCGCGGAAGGGCACTTGCGCCGCTCGCACGACGCGGCGGCGGTCGAGGGGGACGGATGAGGACGGCGTTCGTGCTGGTCGCGCTGGTGGTGCTCGCGGGGTGCACCACCGGGGCGGAACCCGACCCGGCGCAGCCGGCCGGTCCGGCGGAACCGGGGGTGCTGCGGGTGCTCGCGGGCAGCGAGCTGACCGACCTGCAGCCGGTGCTGGACGAGGCGGCCGAGGCCACCGGCGTCCGGGTGAGGTTCACCTTCACCGGAACGCTGGAGGGCGCCGAGGCGCTGGCCAAGGGCGACGTCGACGGCAAGTACGACGCCGTCTGGTTCTCCTCCAACCGCTACCCGGCGGGCATCCCGGAGGCGGCCAAGCGGCTCGGCAACCAGGTCAAGATCATGAGTTCGCCGGTCGTGCTGGGCCTGTCGGCGTCGTCGGCCCGCGCGCTCGGGTGGACCGACCGGCGCGTCGGCTGGGGCGAGATCGCCGAGCAGGCGGGCCGCAGGGCGTTCAGCTACGGCATGACCGACCCGTCCGCGTCGAACTCCGGCTTCTCCGCCCTGGTCGGCGTCGCCTCGGCGCTGGCGGGCGCGGGCAACGCCGTGGACGCGGCCCAGATCGCGGCGGTGACGCCGCGGCTCAAGGACTTCTTCGCGGCGCAGTCGCTGTCCGCCGGGTCGTCCGGCTGGCTCTCGGAGGCCTACCGGCGCCGGGCGAGCGGGCAGGACACCGGCGCGAAGGTCGACGGGCTGATCAACTACGAGTCCGTGCTGCTGTCCCTGAACGCCGCCGGCACCCTGCCCGAGCCGCTCACGCTCGTCTACCCCGCCGACGGCGTGGTCACCGCGGACTACCCGCTGACCCTGCTGGCCGACGCGGGCGACGACGCCCGTGACGCGCACCGGCGGCTGACCGACCACCTGCGCACGCCGGAGGCGCAGCGCCGGATCGTGGAGACCACGCACCGGCGACCGGTCGTGCCCGGTGTCGACCTCGACCCGCGCTCCACCGTGCGCGACCTCGTGGAACTGCCGTTCCCGGCCGCGCGCGACTCCGTGGACGCCCTGCTCTCGGCCTACTTCGACCGGATCCGGCGGCCGTCGCGCACCCTGTACGTGCTGGACACGTCCGGGTCGATGGCCGGCGACCGGATCGCCGCGCTGCGCTCCGCCCTGATCGGCCTGACCGGTGCGGACGACTCCCTCACCGGCCGGTTCCGCCGGTTCCGCAGCCGCGAGGAGGTGACGATGCTGCCGTTCGACACCGAGCCCGGCGAACCGCGCACGTTCACCCTGCCGGAGGGCGACCCGGGCCCGGTGCTGGCCGAGATCAGGAGCTACGCCGAAGGGCTGGAGGAAGGCGGCGGCACGGCCATCTACGACAGCCTGTCGCGCGCCTACCGGGTGATGGAGCCGCTGGTCGCGGCCGACCCGGACCGGTTCACCTCGATCGTGCTGATGACCGACGGCGAGAACGCCAACGGCTCCGACCTGTCCGGGTTCGAGGCGTCGTTCGGGTCCGTGCCCGCGTCGGTGCGCGGGGTGCCCGTGTTCACCGTGCTGTTCGGCGAGGGCAGCGGCGACGAGTTGGGCCGGGTGGCCGCGATGACCGGCGGCGAGGTGTTCGACGCGCGCCGCACCGGGCTGGGGCGGGTCTTCCAGGAGATCCGCGGTTACCAGTGATCCGCTACCTGGGCTCGACCAAGAACCTCGTCGGCTGCGTCGGCGGGCTCGTCGGCGTGCTGCTGCACCTGGCCGGGGTGGTCGGCGGGCTGTGGCCGGTGGTGGTCGGCGGGCTGTACGTGGTGGGCGCGCTGCTCGCGCCGCCGGAGAAGGTGCGGCTGGTCCGGGTCGACGCGGGCGTGGAGGCGGACCGGCTGCGCGAGGAGCTGGACGACCTCGTGCGCGAGGTGGGGGCGCAGTCGTCGCGGATGCCGCAGCCCGCGGTCGCCGCCGTCGGCCGCATCGGCGCGGTGCTCGGCGACCTGCTCGCGCGGCACGACGCGCTGGCGGCCGACCCGGACCTGCGGCACACCGCGGTCCGGCTGGTGCGCACCGACCTGCCGCTGTCCGTGCAGACCTACCTGAACCTGCCGTGGTGGTTCGCGGTGAAGCAGCGGGCGGGCGGCGAGCCCGGCCCGGGTGACGAGCTGGTGACCCAGCTGGGGCTGCTGGAGGCCGAGGCGCACCGGCTGGCGGAGCGGGTGTACGCGGCGGACGTGAACCGCCAGGCCGACCACACCCGCTACCTGAGGGAGCGGGACGCGGGGGAGCAGCCCGAAGAAGAGACCTGAAGAGGGACCCGGAGAAGGAGACCCGGAAAAGGAGACCCGGAGAAGGGGACTCTGAACGGGGACGTTGGGGATCGGCGCGGCGGTCGCCTCTCGGCGAGTGGCTCGACGCGGCTCCAGCCTGACGGTATTCCGCGAAGGCGCTTGGTGAGGCCCGGGGACACGGACCGCACCGACCGAGTGTTCCAACGGTCCGGTGCGCCCCGGTGTTCCCGCCCCGGCGTGACGTGCGTCGCACCGCGGGCGGGCGTGGAATCGGCCCCCGCCCGAACTCTCGGTTCGAACGGGGGCCGACGGCTCGCGGGTGAGGCGGTCGTGCCTACTTCGCGCAGGCGGGCAGCCGCGGGTGGTGCTCCCCGCGCTTGACCGACTCCTTGGCCAGCGTGCACTGCAGCGCGTGGTAGGCCGGCTTGCGGGTGAAGTCGTCCCACATCACCGTCGCCGCGCCCTCGCCCTGGAAGAACACCGGCACCCAGGAGTACTTGTCGGTGAAGCCCCAGATCGTGAAGGAGTCGCAGCCCTTGACGTTGAGGCAGGCGACCAGCGTGCGGTTGTAGTAGTCCGCCTGCTTGGCCAGCATCTCGGCGGTCGGCACGCCGTCGGCGGGCAGGTCCATGCGCACGTCGAGCTCGGTGATGGCCGTGCCCAGCCCGAGGGCGGCGAACCGCTTGAGGTTCGCCTCCAGGTCACCGGGGAAGCCGTACCGGGTGCTCAGGTGGGACTGGGCGGAGAAGCCGTGCACCGGCACGCCCTGCGCCTTCAGGTCCTTGATCAGCGCCAGGTAGGCGTTGCTCTTGGCGTTGACGCTCTCCACGCCGTAGTCGTTGAAGAACAGGTCGGCCTTGGGGTCGGCCTGGTGCGCCCAGCGGAACGCGTCGGCGATGATGCCGGGGCCCAGCTCGCGGATCCAGATGTTGTCGGTGGTGCGCAGCTTGCCGGAGTCGTCGAAGATCTCGTTGGCCACGTCCCACTGCTGGATCTTGCCCTTGTAGCGGCCGACGACGGTGGTGATGTGCTCGCGCAGGATCGCGCGCAGCTCGTCGGCGGTGAAGTCGCCCTGCTCCAGCCACGCCGGGTTCTGGCTGTGCCACAGCAGGGTGTGCCCGCGCACCACCTGGCGGTTCTGCTGGGCGAACTTCACGATGGCGTCGGCCATGCCGAAGTTGTAGCGGTCCCGCTCCGGGTGGATGTACTCCCACTTCATCTGGTTCTCGGCCGAGACGGAGCTGAACTCCTCGGCCAGCACCGCGCGGTACTCGAGGTCCTTGGTGAACGGGTCGGGGTAGGGCTGCGACTCGTGGTGCCCGCCACCGGCCGCGGCGCTGCCGATGTGGAAGCCCTTGGGCGCCACCCAGCGGAGGGTGTCCTTCTTCGCGTGGCCCGGCGGGACGTCACCCGGACCGGGTGCGGCCGCGGCGACCAGCGCCGGCGAGGTCAGCGCCACCACGGCGAGCGCGGTGGTGAGCAGTCGGATCGACTTCATGGCGGTCTTCGCTTTCTCGGACGACTACGACGGCGACGTTCGAAAGTTTCGTCATTGATCCGGCAATTTTCGAGATGCCGGACCCTAAGACGGCCGCCCGGCGAACGTCAAGAGGCGGTCAAGTCACCCGGTCGGGCGGATCCCCAACCACGTGAGGCTCGCGACCACCCGTTTCTGTCGGGGGGTGTCGTTAGCGTGTGGACGTGCATCCATTACGTGACGGGGGGTCACGCTCATGAGGAAGTTGGCGACGGGGGTCGTCGCCGTGCTGGGCATCGCGCTGGTGCCCGGTGTGGCGGCGGGTTCGGCGGGGCCGGGGTGGAGCGCCACGTGGGCCGCTTCACCGCACACCCCCACGGACCTGCTGGGTCCGGGTTGGGGCCCGGCCGGGTTCGAGGACCAGACCGTGCGGCAGGTCGTGCGGGTGAGCGACGGCGGCGCGGCGGTGCGAGTCAGGCTCTCCAACGCCTACGGCACGTCACCGCTGGTGGTGACGGGCGCGACCGTGGCGCGCGCGGACCGGGGCGCGGCGGTGCGGCCGGCGAGCGTGCGGCACCTGAGCTTCCGCGGCCACCGCTCGGTCACCGTGCCGGTCGGCGGCGAGGTGGTCGGCGACGTCGCGCCGCTGGCCGTGCCGCCGCTGGCCGAGGTCACCGTGACCCTGTACCTGGCCGGCCGGACGGGGCCCGCCACCGGGCACCTGTTCGCGACGGCGACGACCTGGCGCGCGGCGGGCGACCACCGGGCCGACGTGGCGGCCGAGGCGTTCACCGAGACGTCGCAGTCGTGGTTCTACCTGAGCGCCGTCGAGGTGCTCGACCCCGGCCCGCGCCGCGACGTCGTGGTGGCGTTCGGGGACTCGATCACCGACGGGGCGGCGTCCACCGTGGACGCGAACAACCGCTACCCGGACGAACTGGCCGAGCGGCTGGGCGGCCGGCGGGCCGTGGTCAACGCGGGCATCGGCGGCAACCGGGTGCTCAACGACTCGCCGTGCTTCGGGGAGCGGGCGACCGCGCGGTTCGGGCGCGACGCCCTGGCGCAGCCCGACGTGCGCACGGTGATCCTGCTGGAGGGCATCAACGACATCGGGTTCGCCAACTTCGCGATCGAGTGCACCACGCCGAACCCGGAGGTCACCGCTGCGCAGTTGATCGCGGGGTACCGCGAGCTGATCGGCCAGGCGCGGGCGCGGGGCGTGCGGATCGTCGGCGGCACGCTGCTGCCGTACAAGGGCGCGGCGTACTACACCGAGGCCGGTGAGGCGGTGCGCGACGAGGTGAACGCCTGGATCCGCACCTCGGGCGAGTTCGACGCGGTGGTCGACTTCGACCGGGCGATGGCCGACCCGGCGGACCCGGACGCGTTGCGCCCGGCGTACGACAGCGGCGACCGCCTGCACCCCAACGACGCGGGCTACCACGCCATGGCCGAGGCCGTGGACCTGTCGGTGCTGTAGCGCCCTCCCGAGCGCTCGGCGGTCGCCCGGGGGTGGCCGGCGACCAGTCGATCCCCTCGGCGAGCCGAGTGCGTCAAGAGAGGTCGTGCCACGTTTCCCGTCGCCGTGGGGCGAGGTCTTCGTCGAATGGCGGTCGAATGCGCGTCGAATGCGAACCCGTTGTGCGACAACACTTCCCATTCCCGCGCACGGATGGTTACAGTGCGATTTGGGAGCGCTCCCAAGTTCACCCGTGATCAATCACGAACGTGGTCATCCTCAACGAGGAGGAGAGAGTGGCGCTCATGTCCTTCCCCGTGAAGAAGAAACTGCTCGGCAAGGCGGTCGCGACGCTCGCGGCGGTCGGCGGGCTCATGGCGAGCCTGCTGACCGGCGTCGCCGACGCGCACGGTTCGACCGTCGACCCGCCGTCGCGCAACTACGGCTGCTGGCAGCGCTGGGGCAGCGATTTCCAGAACCCGACGATGGCGCAGCAGGACCCGATGTGCTGGCAGGCCTGGCAGGCCGACACCACCGCGATGTGGAATTGGAACGGCCTGTACCGCGAGGGCGTGGCGGGCAACCACCAGGGCGTCATCCCCAACGGCCAGCTGTGCAGCGCGGGCCACACCGGTGGCACCCGGTACGCGGCGCTGGACAAGCCGGGGGCGTGGAAGGCGGCGGCGAAGTCGCGGCAGTTCACCCTCGACGTGTGGGACCAGGCCAGGCACGGCGCGGACTACCTCCGGGTGTACGTGACCAAGCAGGGCTACGACGCGACGACGACCGCGCTGGGTTGGAATCACCTGGACCTCGTGGCCAGCACCGGCCGCTACGCGCCGTCGGACCACTACCGGGTGGCCGTGGACGCGGGCAGCCGCACCGGTCGCCACGTGGTCTACGTGATCTGGCAGGCCAGCCACCTGGACCAGTCGTTCTACTTCTGCTCCGACGTCGTCTTCCAGTAGGGGGATGACGGTTCCGTGCCCACCCGGGCAGGGGTGGGCACGGAACGCGCCGTCCGGGTGGGGCGTCAGACCCTGCCGACGCCCGCCCCGGCGGTCACGAGCCGCGGCACGGACGCCGGGTCGTCCACCGAGTAGCCGTAGTAGGTGCGCGGTTCCACGACCGTCCCCAGCGTCTGGGGCGCCCCGGAACCGGCGTAGACGTTGTTGCGCTCCACCACCCGCCCCGGACCGCTCTTGTCGTAGCCGGACAGGATCGGGTGGGCGACGTTCTCGAAGTAGTTGCCCTCCACCACGACTCCCGCGTCCATCGTGGACGCGACACCGTAGAGGGAATTGCCCCGGTAGTAGTTGTTGTAGACGTGCACGGGTTCGCCGAAGCGCACGCGCGGGTGGCGCTGGTCCGTGCCGTCGAAGAAGTTGTGGTGGTAGGTGACGCGCAACTTGCCCCGGTCGCTGGTGTAGGTGTCGGAGTGGCCGAGCAGCGCGGTCTTGCCGTGGTGGTGGAAGTGGTTCCACGACACGGTCACGTAGTCGGAGTTGCGCTTGATGTCCAGCAGTCCGTCGTAGCCGTTGGACAGGTCGCAGTGGTCGACCCACACGTGGTGCGCGGAGTTCGTGACGCTGATCGAGTCGTCGGCGGCGTCGGTGAACCGCAGGTTGCGGATGACCACGTTGTTTCCGGGCCGGGTGGTCGAGCCGAGTTGCAGCCCGCCGCCGGTGATCTCGGCGGTGGAGCCGACCCCGACGATGGTCTTGTTCGCGACCACCGTCAGCATCTCGTCGCCGACCTGGATGCGACCGGACACCGAGATGACGTACGGCTCCTTGCGGCCCGCGTAGTCGGCCAGGGCGGCGGCCGTGGTCACGGTGACCTCCTGGCCGCCGGCACCGCCCGTGGTGCCGTTCTGGCCCAGCGCGTTCACCCCGGCGAACCCGTCGGCGACGGCGAGTGCGCCGGCGGACCCCCACGCGGCACGCGGCACGGAGGCGGCCGCGACGGCGAGGGCCGAGCCCGCGAGCAGGCGTCGGCGGTTGATGGGGCTCATGGCAGTCCTCCGGGGGTCAGATCCGGCCGACGCCGACGCCGACGCCGGCGGGCACGGTGGTGGGCAGGGTCGAGGGGTTGTCGGGCGTGTAGGCGTAGTACGTGCGCGGCTCGACGACGGTCCCGAGCACCTGGGGCGTGCCGGAGTTGACGAAGACGTTGTCGCGCTGCACCACCCGGCCGGGACCGCTCTCGCCGTAACCGGAGTGGACGGGGTGCGGCACGTTCTCGAAGTAGTTGGCCTCGACCAGCACCCCCGCGTTCTCCGTGGAGGCGACCCCGTACAGCCGGTTGTCGCGGAAGTAGTTGTTGTAGACGTGGACCGGCTCGCCGAAGCGGACCCGCGGGTGCCGCTGCTCGGTGGCGTCGAAGTAGTTGTGGTGGAACGTGACGCGCAGCCTGCCGGTGTCCTGGTCCGCGTTGGAGTCGGAGTGGCCCAGCAGGGCGGTCTTGCTGTGGTGGTGGAAGTGGTTCCACGACACCGTGATGAAGTCCGCGCCCCGCACGACGTCGACCAGGCCGTCCGCGCCGCCGCTGAGGTCGCAGTGGTCGATCCAGATGTGGTGCGAGGACTGCTGGATGCTGATCGCGTCGTCGTCCGCGCCGCTGAACCTGAGGTTGCGGATGATGACGTTCTGCCTGCGGTACAGGTCCAGCCCACCGCCGCGGATCTCCGCGCCGGGCAGGCCGATGACGGTCTTGTCGGAGCGCAGGCCCTGCTTGCTGCCGAACGTCATGACCCCGTCGACCTGGATCACGTAGGGCTCGTCGCGGTCGCAGTAGTCGAGGAAGGTCGCGGTGTCGCGGACGGTGACCACGGGACCACCGACGCCGCCGGTGGTGCCGTTCCGGCCGAGCGTGTTCGTCCCGGCGAACCCGTCGGCGGTCTGGAACGGCGCCGCCCACACCGGGTTGGTGGTGACGCGGCCGCGGTGGCCCGCACCCGCGGCACGTGCGGTGACGGCGGTGAGCGCCGTCGCGGCGGCACCCGCGAGGAGGCCGCGCCTGGTGATGTCGCTCATCGGTGCTCCTGTCAGACGCGGCCGACGCCCGCGCCGGCGGGCACGGTGGTGGGCACGTCGGCGGCCCGGTCGAGGGTGTAGGCGTAGTAGGTGCGCGGTTCCACGACGGAGCCGCGGACCTCGATCCGGTGGTTGCAGTCGACGAGGACGTTGTCCCGGGCGACCATCCGGCCGAGGTCGCCGCTGAAGTCGACGCGGCCGGGGTTGTTCACGCTGTGGAAGTAGTTGCCCTCCAGCACGACGCCCGCGTTCATCGTCGACGCCACGCCGTAGCTGTTGTCGCGGTAGTAGTTGTTGTAGACGTGCACCGACTCGCCGAACCGGACGCGCGGGTTGCGCTGGTCGGAGCCGTCGAAGTAGTTGTGGTGGTAGGTCACCCGCAACCGGCCGACGTCCTGCGCGCCGTTGTCGTCGTCGTGGCCGAGCAGCAGCGTCTTGTCGTGGTCGTGGAACCTGTTCCACGACACGGTGACGAAATCGCTGCCGCGCTTGATGTCGACCGCGCCGTCGTCGCCGTTGGAGAAGTCGTTGTGGTCGATCCAGATGTGGTGGCTGAACATCTGCACGTTGAGCAGGTCGTCGGTCGCGCCGGTGATCGAGAGGTTGCGGATGATGATGTTGTGCACGGCGTTCGCCGGGGGAGTGGTGACGTCGTCGTTCACTGGAACGCCGATGTTCAGCCCGCCGCCGACGAGCCGGGCGTCCGGGCCGAGGCCGACGATGGTCTTGTCGGAGGCCACGTCGTGCATGCCGTCGGAGTTGCCGGTCGGCAGCGTGATCGTGCCCTTGACCTGCACGACGAGTGGTTGTGGGCGGGCGATGTAGTCGAGGAGCTGGGCGGTGGTGGTGGCGGTGACGACCGCTCCGCCCGCGCCGCCGGTCGTGCTGTTCTGCCCCAGCGCGTCGACCGAGGCGAACCCGTCCGGCGTGGCCGCCGCCGACGCCCGCGTGGCACCCGGCAACGCGACCGCCGTCGTGGCGAGCGCGGCGGCCGTGACGAGCTTCAGCAGGGCGCGCCGGTTCCCAGGAGATGTGGGCATGGTTATTTCCTCTCCCGTATGAGGGGTGAGTGCAGGGTTTTCGGGAAAGCGCTCTCTGATCGCACCGTAGCGCATGTTCCGGGCGTGTCAACGGCTCGTGGTGGCACGGGCGCGAGGTTCACATATGTGGCCGCCCTATTCGACGGGCCGGTTCACATATGTGTCGGCTAACGCGCATTCCGGCCGGCCGGGAATGCGCCGCCCGGCTATTCTCCACCCGTCGCGCCGAAGGTGCTGCCGGCCCGGAACCGCCGACCACGCCCCGGCGGGCTGGCGCGGTGGCACGGGGTTCCAGCCGTGCCCTCACCAGGACTCGAACTCGGGACCTCGCCGTTCGTGGCGGCGCGCTCTGTCCTGCTGAGCCATGGGGGCGTTTCCACTGCGGGCGTCGCGCAATGACGACACCCGTTCGACCGATTCTCCTTCAGGTTTTCCCAAAGCGGATTCATCCGGTCGGAGTTTCCCGATGGGCGGCTCCCTGGCCGGACCTTACAACAGGTCACGCCGGGGAGTGCGGTCTGCCGAGCCGGCGTCGATGGACGTTCGCCGTGTCCGTTCCTCGGCTCGATGTGCGCATAGCGTGCCGACCGGCCGGTACTATCGCCAAATCGTTTCCGCGGCATTGTCGGGAACCAGCGGCGGGTGCCCCGCGAGCCGAGGGGGAGGGGGCGCCGGCGCGGAGTGAACCCGGACGACGCATTGCGGTGGCGGGTGCGGGGACGTTGAATCGGGTCGCGCCCCGCCGCCCGAGGAGTGGAGTCACGCGATGACCGAACTGGTGCTGGACCCCAAGACGACCGCGCTCGTGCTGATCGAGTACCAGAACGACTTCACCAGCGAGGGCGGCGTGCTGCACGACGCGGTCAGCGGGGTGATGGGCAGCACCGGCATGCTGCCCAAGACCGTGGCGCTCGTGGAAGCCGCCCGGGCGGCCGGGGTGACCGTGATGCACGCGCCGATCGCGTTCGCCGAGGGCTACCACGAGATCTCCGCGCACCCCTACGGCATCCTCAAGGGCGTCGTGGACGGCAAGGCGTTCGTCAAGGGCAGCTGGGGCGCGGCGATCGTGGACGACCTCGCGCCCCGCGACGGCGACATCGTCGTGGAGGGCAAGCGGGGGCTGGACACGTTCGCCAGCACGAACCTCGACTTCATCCTGCGCAGCAAGGGCATCACCACCATCGTGCTCGGCGGGTTCCTGACCAACTGCTGCGTCGAGTCCACCATGCGCACCGGCTACGAGAACGGCTACCGGGTCGTCACGCTGACCGACTGCGTCGCCGCCACCTCGCAGGAGGAGCACGACAACGCCCTGCGGTTCGACTTCCCGATGTTCTCGCTGCCGGTCACCGCCGACGACGTGATCGCCGCCCTGCCCTGACCCGCCGGGGTGAGTGGATCTCATCCTTCCGATATCTCGACCGCGCTCGGCGACGCCGCCTACGGTTCCCCGCATGGCTTACGGCAAGGCGTTGCGGGCCGCGGTGGCCGCCCCGGGGACCACGCCGCTGATCGGCGTGTTCGACATGCTGTCGGCGTCGATCGCGGCCCGGCACTACGACGGGCTGTTCGTCTCCGGGTTCGGCTTCTCCGCCTCGCACTACGGCCTGCCCGACGTCGGCTTCATCGCCTGGCCGGACGTGGTGGGGTTCGCGCAGCGGCTGCGGCTGGCCCTCCCGCGCCACCACCTGCTGGTCGACGTCGACGACGGGTACACCGACCCGGAGGTCGCCTGCCAGGTGGTCCGCGCGCTGGAGCAGGTGGGCGCGTCCGGCGTGGTGCTGGAGGACCAGCAGCGCCCGCGCCGGTGCGGGCACGTGGCCGGCAAGCGGGTGCTGCCGCTGGAGCAGTACCTGGAGAAGCTGGAGCTCGTGCTCGCGGCCCGGACGGACCTGGTGGTCGTGGCCCGGACCGACGCCACGGACGAGGACGAGGTGCTGCGCCGGGCCGCCGCGTTCGCCCGGACCGACGCCGACGTCGTCCTGGTGGAGGGCATGCCCTCGGTGGAGGTGGTCCGGGCGGTCCGGCGGGTGGTGGGCGGCAAGCCGCTGCTGTTCAACCAGATCGCGGGCGGCCGGTCGCCGAGGCTGTCGCTGGGCGAGTTGGCGGGCCTGGGCGTCGACGCGGCGATCTACAGCACGCCGTGCCTGTTCGCCGCCCACGCGGCCATCGAGGACGCGATGGTGCGGTTGAAGGAGGCGGACGGCGTGCTGCCGGACGACTCGATCGGTGTCGCCGACTCCCAGGAGCTGCTCTGGCGCAACGTCAGCCGCCACCACGACGTGCCCGGGCCGCGCGCGTCCCGACCGGTGGCGGCCGGCTGATCAG
The DNA here is from genome assembly GCF_044544865.1 of Actinosynnema sp. NPDC053489. Lineage (NCBI taxonomy): Bacteria > Bacillati > Actinomycetota > Actinomycetes > Pseudonocardiales > Pseudonocardiaceae > Actinosynnema > Actinosynnema sp. NPDC053489. The sequence goes on from NZ_JBITXT010000014.1 coordinate 141,748, forward strand.
CCCGGGTCGCCGCGGCGCTTGCGGTGCACCACCCACCCGAAGTCCACGACCAGGACGACCGCGAGCACGCCCAGCAGCACCGCCGCCCACGTCACGCCCGCCCGCACGCACAGCACGGCCGCCACGGCGGTGAAGACCACGCCGAACCCGGCCAACCACAGGCGCAGGGTCAACGCGCTGCGCGGCGGGGCCGGGGGCGGCAGGTCGTCGTCCGGGCGGCGGGGGATGGTCACGTCCGCCACTCCTCCTGCCAACCGTGGTGGGTCTCGTAGGCGGTGGCGAGCAGCACGAGCAGGGACCGGTCCGACGTGCCCTCGACCTCCTTGCGCAGCCACTGCGCCTTCTCGTCGAACGGCACGGGCGCGCGGTCGCCGAGCGCCTGCGTGTCGCCGGGCACGAGCAGCAGCTCGCGGCCGTCGTCGGACCGCAGGACCCGCAACCGCCCCCGGCTCTCGGCGTCGTCCAGCAGCGGCAGCTCCTCGCGGGCGAGCCGCTCCTCGTCCTCGGCGAGCCGGTCCAGCACGAACCGGCGCAGGTCCTCGTCGGTGAGTCGATCAGGCTCCAGTTCCATGGCCCGGGGGTATCCACTGCCGCCCGCGTCACACGTCGTGAGCGTGCGGCTGATCGTGGTGGCGGGTAGGAATAGGTGGTGACCAGCGCGTACGAGCCGGACCCGAGGCGGTGGAAGGCGCTCACGGTGACGCTCGTCGCGGGCTTCATGAGCCTGCTCGACGTGAGCATCGTGTCCGTCGCCCTGCCCTCCATCCAGCACGGCCTCGGCACCACGCCGGCGGGCGTCCAGTGGGTCGTCTCCGGGTACGCGCTGGCGTTCGGCCTGGCCCTCGTGCCCGCCGGGCGGCTGGGTGACGCGATCGGGCGGCGGACCATGTTCCTGTGCGCGCTGGGCGGCTTCGTGCTGTTCAGCGCGTTGGCCGGGATCGCGCCGACGACCGAGGTGCTGATCGTGGCGCGGCTCGCCCAGGGCATCTCGGCGGGTGCGCTGGCGCCGCAGAACTCGGCGTTGATCCAGCAGCTGTTCCGCGGCGCGGAACGCGGTCGGGCGTTCGGGTTCTTCGGCGCGACGGTGGGCATCTCCACGGCCGTCGGACCGATCGCCGGCGGCCTGATCCTGGCGCTGGCGGGCGAGGACGAGGGCTGGCGGTGGATCTTCTACGTCAACGTGCCGATCGGCGTGGCCGCGCTCGTGCTGGCCGCACGCCTCCTGCCGCCCGCCAGGGGCGGGCGGCGCGGCAACCTCGACCTGGTCGGCGCGGCCCTGCTGGGCTTCGGCGTGCTGGCCGTGATGCTGCCACTCGTCCTGGCCGAGGCGGGCGGGCTGGGGCGGCTGTGGTGGCTGTTCGCGGTGGGTGCGGCGCTGCTGGCGCTGTTCGTGTGGTGGGAGCGGCAGGTCGCCGCGCGGGGCCGCAGCCCGATGCTGGACATAGCGCTGTTTACCACCACGCCCGGCTACGGCACGGGCGCGTTGCTCGGGACGGTGTACTTCGTCGGGTTCGCCGGGATCTGGCTGGTCTTCGCGCTGTACTTCCAGACCGGCCTCGGTTACACGCCGTTGCAGTCGGGGCTGGCCGTGACGCCGTTCGCCGTCGGGTCGGCGTCGTCCGCCGCGCTCGGTGGCCGGCTGGTGGAGAACTGGGGCCGCAAGCTGACCGTCACCGGGTTGACGCTGGTGGTGGTGGGCCTCGGGGTGACCGCCGTGGTGCTGCGGCTCGCGCCGCCGCACGTCGCCGGGTGGGCCGTGATGCCCGCGCTGCTGGTGGCGGGCGTCGGCGGCGGGTGGGTGATCTCGCCGAACACGACGCTGACGCTGCGGCACGTGCCCGTGGCGATGGCGGGTGCGGCCGGCGGGGCGTTGCAGACCGGGCAGCGCATCGGCTCGGCGATCGGCACGGCGGCGCTGACCGGTGTGTTCTACCTCGTGCTGACCTCCACCGGTCGCGACTTCCCGGTGGCCGTGTCGGTCGCGGTGGGCGTCGCCACGGCGGCCGTGGCGCTGGCGCTCGTGGTGGGCATCGTGGAGCTGCGCGCCCGACCGCGTTGCCCGGCGGCCGTGGACGACGCGCAGCGCGCCGTCCCCGATGCGTCGTGAGCTGCATCGGGTGCTGCGGCGCGGGCAGGATGACCGCATGGACGCCTTACCCGACCCGGACCTGCTGTCGCTGACCGAGCAGTTGCTCGCCATCCGCTCGACCGCCGACCGGCCCGACGACCTGCGCCGCGCGCTCGACTTCGTGCTCGACGTGGTCGGGCCCGGGTTCACGGTCGAGCGGTTCGAGTCGGGCGGGAAGCCGAGCGCGCTCGTCTACGCCGGTGACCAGCGACCCCGCTTCCGGGTGCTGTTCAACGCCCACCTCGACGTGGTGCCCGGCTCGGACGAGCAGTTCCGCCCGCGACGCGACGGCGACCGGCTGATCGGCCGGGGCGCGCAGGACATGAAGCTGTCCGCGCTGGTGCTGGCGATGGTGTTCCGGGACACCGCCGCCCGCCTGCCTTACCCGATCGGGTTGCAGCTCGTGACCGACGAGGAGGTCGGCGGGCGGGACGGCACCCGGCACCAGCTGGAGCAGGGCGTCACGGCGTCGTTCGTGGTGATCGGGGAGCACAGCGCGCTGCGGGTCGTGGCCGAGTCGAAGGGGCTCGCCGCCGTGCGGCTGCGGGCGGTCGGGCGGGCCGCGCACAGCGCGTACCAGTGGCTCGGCGACAACGCGCTGGTGAAGGTGGTGCGGGCGGTCGACGCGGTGCTCGCGGCCCACCCGGTGGCGGCCGAAGAGGAGTGGCGGACCACGGTGAACCTCGCCCGGATCACGACCGGGAACGAGGCGCTCAACCAGGTGCCCGCCGACGCGACCGCGTGGCTCGACGTCCGGTTCCCGCCCGAGGACGCCGACTTCACCGGCCGCACGCCGGAGGAGGTCGCCGCCCACTTCACCGCCCTGTGCCCGCCGGGCGTCACGGCCGAGGTCGACCACCTCGAACCACCGCACCGCGCCGACCCGGACGGGCCCGACGTGGCCGCGTTGCGGCGGGCGGCGCGCGGCCAGGGCTACTCGGGGGAGCTGCTGCGCAAGCACGGCGCGGCCGACTCGCGGTTCTACTTCCAGCGGGGGATCGACGCGGTGATCTTCGGCGTCGGCGGCGACGGCCAGCACGGACCCGACGAGCACGCCGACCTGACCACCGTCGAACCCTACCGCCGGGCTTTGACCACGTTCCTGGAAGGCATTGCGTAACGCGTAACCTACTGGTTACGCTTCCGGGCGTGGACGAGGTGGCGAGCGCCGTCGCCGACCCCGTGCGGCGGGAGATCCTGGACGCGCTGCGCACCGAAGTGCGGCTGTCGGCCGGGCAGATCGCGGAGCGGTTCGCGATCAGCCGTCCCGCCGTCAGCAGGCACCTGCGGGTGCTGCGGGAGAGCGGCCTGGTGCGCGACGAACTGGTGGGCCGGCAGCGGTTCTACGTGCTGGACGCCTCCCGGCTGGCGCCGCTCGTGCGGTGGCTGGCCGCGTTCGACGTACCCGCCGACCGGCCGTCCGGCTGGGCGCACCACCTCGACGCCCTGGAGACCGAGGTCCACCGCACCCGCCGGGAACGCGGTGCCGGCCGACCGCGTGCCGACGAGTTGAAGGAGAACACCGCATGACCCCGACCCCCGCCGGTCGCCTGTTCCGCACCGATCAGGGCAGCGACCTGGTGACGAGCCGGACGTTCCGCGCGCTCGCCGAGGACGTGTGGGCGAGCGTGACCGAGCCCGAGCGCACCGCCCGGTGGTTCGGCCCGTGGGAGGGCGAGGCCGCGCCGGGCCGCACGGTGAAGGTGCAGATGGCGTTCGAGGAGCAGGAGCCGTGGGTGGAGGTCCGCATCGACGCCTGCGACCCGCCCCGCCGGTTGGCGCTGTCGATGGTGGACGAAGCCGGCACGTGGCGGGTGGAGCTGCTGCTGTCCGAGGTGGACGGTGTGACGGAGCTGCGCCTGGTGCACCACCTGTCGACGGAGGAGGGGATCGGCGAGGTCGGGCCGGGGTGGGAGTACTACCTGGACATGCTGGTCGCCTCCCGCACCGGTGCCCCGCTGCCGTCGTTCGACGACTACTACCCGTCCCAGAAGGCGTACTTCGAGGGCTTGGCCGAGGGTGGCCGCCCCGACGCGTGACGGTGCGTGGCCACAGCGTCGGCACGGGGCATGAGCTGCGCATTTCGGTGAACAGGAGTACGGTCGGGTGTCGCAGCCGGTTGAGCCAGCAGCCACTGCCTTCTTCGACCCCGAGGAGGCTGCGGGCCGTGAGAACGGAACCTCTGGTTCACCCCTTCCGGGTGGACCGCCAAGTGCACGGTGGCGCCGTCGTGGTGCGTGTCGCGGGCGAGGTCGACGCGTTGACCGTCCGCGAGCTGAAACGCGAGATCACCGCCGCCGTGGCCCTGTCCACCCCACCCGGCCCGGTGGTGGTGGACCTGACCGACGTCGACTTCTTCGCCGCCGCGGGCCTGAACGAACTGCACCGCGGCCACGTGGCGGCCGAGGCGGCGGGCGTGCGACTGCGCGTGGTGGCCACCCACCGCCACGTACTGCGGCCGTTCGCGATCAGCGGTCTGGACCGGGAACTCGTCCCCTGTTCGACCCTGGCCGAAGCCCTGGTGGGCGGCTCGCCCGCCCACCTGCACCGCTTCGCCTTCCCCACCAGTTGACCCGGGCCCTTCCGGGTCGGCGGGGGTCTCGGTCGACGGCGGTCTCGGTCGACGGGCGGCGGGGTGAAGTGACCCCGCTGCCCACTTCCGGGGTTGAGGGACCGACCACCCGGATCGATGCGACACCTGGGACCGCTCCCTGACTCCGCAGCAGCCCTCGGCTCCACCACACGGGGCAATGGCCCGGGACAAGAATCGGCGACTCGACCTCCTTTCGGCGATGTTGAGGGCACGGTCGCTCGGCGAACGCACTTCCGCCCGGTCGCCCGAAACCTCGTGGACCTGATGCGCGGTCCGACGGCTGTCGAGCTTCTGCTCCGGGACATCGGCAGCAGCCGGACATTTCCTTCCTCGGGTCCGCTCATCCCCGGTGATCCAGGCAGTGTCACCTCTCCGTTCTCGGCCGATCGCGCTTTGCGGGTGAGTGGGCGGTCGCGGGGAAGCGTCGAGTACAGCAGCGCCTCGGCTGGGTGAAATGGGAGCAGTGCCGCCTCCGATCGTCAGTCGTGGTTGGGCGACCCTTGCGCGTCCGGCCGCGTGCGTGGTGACGCTGCCACCGGAAGCAGTGCGGGACGGCGCGGACCGACCGGTCAGCCGAGGGTGCTGACGTATGCCAAGGCACCGACGACCGGGACGGCGATCAGGGTTGCCAGGACCGATCCGCGGCTCGGTCTCGGCGCGGTCAGCAGGTCGCGGATGCCGGTAGGGGCCAGGGCCGCGCACAGGCCCGCCACGGCGAGGACCGAGGTCGGTTCGGTCCCCTTCAGCACCCCCAGCGGCAACAGGCACGTCGTGGCCAGGGCCAGCGCCCGGAACGGTCCGAACACGCGGCTGCGGTAGGCGGCGTACGCCAGCACGGGCCACCCGATCAGGATGGTGAACGACAGGTAGCTGAACAGGTGCAGGTCCTGGTACGACTGGCTCACCTGGGCCGTCGCCACCTCGACCCCCTGGTGCCGCACCACGTTGTGCGCGGCCTGGTCGATGCCCGCGTGGAACGTCCGTTCTAACAAGCCGACCAGCACGAGCGCCGCGCCCCACGTCGCCGCCACCGGCCGCTCCCGCCCGATCCGGTGGGCCAGGGACAGGACGGCGAAGGCCAGTAACACGTTGCCCGCCACCACCAGCGCGTGCGCGGTGGTCATCAACGTCGGGTGCTCGGCCACCGCGACCAACTGCCGCGGGAAGAAGTAGTGGAACGGCAGGCGCAACAGCGTGCCCACGAGCAGCAGTGCCGGACCGAGGACCATCGTGCCCGCGCCGATCCACCGGCCCGGGAAGGCGTAGTCCGTCATGGCGGTCACCATTCCGGGTTTTCGCCGCGGGCGGATCGGACCGCGGTCCCCTGTTCCCCGGTCGGACCTGGGTCCGATGCGGCGACGGGACAGGACGTCTACAAAGGACATCACCGGAACGCCGGGGTGTAGGAAGCGCTGCTTTGGGTAGTAGGCGTAGGACTGCCGACGAGGAGGAGCACGTACGTGGATGCGTTCAAGCCGGCCAAAGCCGTGAAGGATGCCCTCGACAAAGCCGTGGAGAAGGTCGCGGACCTGGTCACGCCGCCGGTTCCCGGCACCCCGGGCAGCGCGCCGGCCCCGCTCGACCCGCCGACCGAGCCGCAGGGGCCCCTTCCGCGCAAGCCGGACCAGGCCTCACCCCAGACGCGCACCGCGACCGGGGCGGAGACCGGCGCCCCGGCCGACGCGCGGGAGCAGCAGGGCGAGTACCTGACCACGTCGACGGGCCTGCGCCTGTACGACACCGACCACTCGCTCAAGGCCGGGGCCCGCGGGCCGACACTGCTGCAGGACCACCACCTGCGCGAGAAGATCACCCACTTCGACCACGAGCGCATCCCGGAACGGGTGGTCCACGCCCGTGGCGCGGGCGTGCACGGCGTCTTCGTCGGCTACGGCAACGCCACGAGCGTGTGCAAGGCCGGGTTCCTGGCCGAGGGCGTGACGACCCCGGTGTTCACCCGGTTCTCCACGGTCGTGGGCTCGCGCGGCTCGGCCGACACGGTGCGCGACACGCGGGGCTTCGCCACGAAGTTCTACACCTCCGAGGGCACCTTCGACCTGGTGGCCAACAACATCCCGGTGTTCTTCATCCAGGACGGCATCAAGTTCCCGGACATCATCCACGCGGCCAAGCCGCACCCGGACCGGGAGATCCCGCAGGCGCAGAGCGCCCACGACACGTTCTGGGACTTCGTCTCCACGCACACCGAGGCGACCCACCACGTCATGTGGCACATGTCCGACCGGGGCGTCCCGCGCTCCTACCGGATGATGGAGGGCTTCGGCGTCCACACGTTCCGCCTGGTCAACGCCGAGGGCAAGACCTCGCTGGCGAAGTTCCACTGGAAGCCCAAGCTGGGCGTGCACTCCCTGCTGTGGGAGGAGGCGCAGCTGATCGCGGGCGTCGACCCGGACTTCCACCGCCGCGACCTGTTCGACGCGATCGAGGCCGGCGCGTACCCGCAGTGGGAGCTGGGCATCCAGGTGTTCCCCGACACCCCGGAGCAGACCTTCGAGGGCATCGACCTGCTCGACTCCACGAAGATCGTGCCCGAGGAGCTGGCCCCGGTGCAGCCCATCGGCATGCTCACGCTCAACCGGAACACCACGAACTTCTTCGCCGAGACCGAGCAGGTCGCCTTCCACGTGGGCCACCTGCCGCCGGGCATCGACGTGACCGACGACCCGCTGCTGCACGCCCGCCTGTTCTCCTACATCGACACGCAGCTGAGCAGGCTCGGCGGCCCGAACTTCAACCAGATCCCCATCAACCGCCCCCACGCGCCGGTCAACGACATGCTGCGCGACGGCTTCCACCAGCACGCGGTGCACAGCGGCGTGGCCCCGTACAAGCCGAACACGCTCGACGGCGGCTGCCCGTTCATGGCCGGCCTGGAGACGGGCGCGTTCGTCGAGTTCCCGACCCCGGTCGCCGAGGGCGTCAAGGAGCGCCGCGCGCCCGCGACGTTCGCCGACCACTACAGCCAGCCCCGGATGTTCTACCGGAGCCTGAGCCCGGTGGAGAAGGAGCACCTGATCCGGGCGTTCACGTTCGAGCTGGGCAAGTGCTACGAGCAGGCGATCAAGGAACGCCAGCTGCGCGTGCTCGCCAACGTCGACGCCGACCTGTGCGCCCAGGTCGCGGCCGGCCTCGGCCTGCCCGCGCCGGAGGCGACCGAACCGGTCGCCGAGGTCGCGCCCAGCCCGGCGGTGTCGCAGCTCGGGCAGGTGTGGCCGCCCGACGGCCGACTGATCGGCATCGTGGTCGACGTGAACGACCCGGCGAGCCTGGACGGCCTGCACACGCTGCGCCAGACGATCACGGCCGCGGGCATGGTCCCGCTGGTCATCGCGGCGCGCGGCGGTGAGCTGGAGGACGGCCTGGTGGCGCAGCGGACGTTCCTCACGGCCCGCTCGATCGAGTTCGACGCGCTGCTGCTGGCCGCCGCGCCGGCGCCCGGCCCGGACGCCCTCCCGGTCCGCGACGCCAAGGCGGGCGCGCCCGGCGCGACGGTCGACCCGCGCGTGGTGCTGATGGTCCAGGAGTGCTACCGGCACGCCAAGGCGATCGGCGTGTGGGGCAACGGCGAGGCCGCCCTGGTCGAGGCCGGCTGCTCGGCGGGCGACCTGGGCATCGTCGTCGGCGAGACGCCGGCGGACGTGTTCGCCGAGGTCCAGACGCTGCTCGGCACGCACCGGGTGTGGGACCGGTTCCCCGCGTCCGTCGCCTGACATCCCGAGACCTGACACCCCCGACGAGGACCGGCCGCGGACACCTGTCCGCGGCCGGTCGCTCACGTCAGCACAGGCACAGCGAGTAGTTCGCCCGGTAGGTCGTGGCACTCGCCGGCGCGACGATGTTGTGCGTCTGCGCGCCGCCGTCCGACCAGCCGGTGTACTGGAACCGCAGGCCGAGCGCACCGCTCTGCGGGCTCGGCGCGCTGATCGAGTTGTTCGACCCGACGATCACCGTCCGGGTGAACGGCGTGGTCTGCGCCGTGCCGCCCACGCTCAGCTGCAACCCGCTGGGGCTGGTCTGGAACGTCAGCGCCACCGTCTGCGGGTCGAGCCGCGTCGTGGTGCTCTTGACGCGCCCCGACGAGTCCGTGGCCGTCAGCGTCAGCTCCAGGTACGACGGGTACTCGTGGTCGGGTGCGATGAACGAGCCCGACGCCACGCCCGACCAGTTCTGCACCACGTGCTCGTGGCACGAACCGCTGGTCGCGCAGTGCTGGATGCTCAGCTTCCAGCTCAGCGCGGACGCGGCCAGCGCGCCGTCCTGCGGGTCGGTGGCGTGGCCGGAGAACGGCACGTTCTGACCCACGGTCCAGTTCAGCGGCGCGGTCGGCGTGTCGATGACCGGCACCGGGTCCTGTGCGACCGGCGTGCCGACCGTGACGGTGACCGAGGTCGTGCCCGACGCGCCGGCCTGGTCGGTGACCTTGAGCCCCACCGCCACCGCCCCCTGCGCGGTGTACGTGCGGGTGGGCGTGGCGGAGGTGGAGTCGTCGTACTGGCCGTCGCCGTCGAGGTCCCACGCGTAGGAGAGCGTGTCACCGGGGTCCGGGTCGCTGGAACCGGTGCCGCTGAACTGCACGGCCAGCGGCGCGGGCCCGGACTGCGGGGTGGCCGTGGCGACGGCGGTCGGCGCCTGGTTGCCGGTCGGGTAGCTGACGCGGCGCAGTTGGCCCGCGCCCAGCGCGATGTAGAACAGGTCGCCACCCGGACCGGTGGTGACCTGCACCGGCACGTTCACGCCGGTCACGAACGGCACCAGCTTGGCCGGGTCGGGCAGCCCCGCGGTGGTCTGCATGGCCCAGATGCAGCCGCGGGAGCTGTCGGCGAAGAACAGTGCGCCGTCGTAGGCGGGCGGGTAGTTGCTGGTGGACTCGAACGCGATGCCGGACACCGACGAACCGCCCGTCGGGCACGGGTCGCTCGCCACGACCTTCGCCGAGTGGTTGTAGGCGTAGTAGGGGGCGGTCTGGCCCGCGCCCGCGTAGAGCGACTCGCACAGGTCGAGGTTGGCGCCGTCGTACCCGCCCTGGCGCGCGGAGCCCTCGTAGCACGGCCAGCCGAAGTTCTCGGCCGTCGCGTCGTTCACGTCGGTGATCCGGTTGACCTCCTCCCACGTGTTCCAGCCGACGTCGCCCGCCCACAGCTCCTCGGTGCCGGGCCGGAAGGCGAAGCGGAACTGGTTGCGCAGGCCGTGGGCGATGACGCGCTTGGCGTTGGCGTCGGCGCTGCCCGCGAACGGGTTGCCGGCCAGGCCCGCGCCGGTGTCGGGGTCGATGCGGATGATCGTGCCGTCGAGGCTCACCGGCTCGCCCGCCGGGCGGCGGATCGACTGGGAGCGCAGCGCGCCGCCGCGCGCGGTCGGCGCGGTGAGGTTCGTGCCCGCGGGCGACGGCGGGTCGGCGCACGGGTTGCCGACCTGGCCGTAGTCGGCGAAGTTGAAGCTCGCGCCGTCACCGCCGCCGACGTAGAGGCCGCCGTCGGGGCCGAAGACGACCGTGCCGATGGAGTGGCTGGGGTACTGCTGGCACCAGTCGGTGATCAGCGGCTGCTCGGCGGTCATCGTGCCGCCGGGGCCCATCGTCAGCTTGGAGACGCGGCTGGTGACCACGCAGCCCTGGTCGGTCGCACCGGGCGGGGTGGGGCACTGGTCGCCCCAGCGCGGGTGCGTGCCACCGGGCACGGCGTCGTAGGTGTAGGCGACGTAGACGTAGGGCCGGGTGGGGAACTGCGGGTCCACGGCCAGGCCGAGCAGGCCGCGGTCCCAGAAGTCCTGCGTCTGCGCGCGCAGGTCGGCGAACACGGTGGCGGTCGTGTCGGCGAGCGAGTCGTAGACCTTGACCAGGCCGCTCTTCTCGGCGATGAACACGCGGCCGTCCGGCGCGAACGAGACGGCGGTGGGACTGGTGAGGCCGCCGATGGCGAGGGTGTCGGTGAAGCCGGCCGGCACGGCGGCAGAGGCCGCGGGCGGGAGCGCCACGGCGGTGGCGGCGACCACGGCGGCGGCGATCGCCACGGCGGTCACGCGTCTCGAACGCGGCGAGAGTGGTGCGCGGCGGAGTAATCGCATGGCCCGATTCGTTCCCTTCGTGACACTTCTGAGGTGGGCACGGAAGGGTTACATGCCGATTGCCGGTCACGAAGTGCTTTGTGGATGCGGTATCGGGGTCCCGTTGGGTGTCATACGAGCGGAGTATCGGTCACCCCGAAAAATCGGCCGAGCCGCCGTCCGTCCGGCGCATCCCGACCGGGCGTTCAGTCCAGCGCCGCGCCCGCGCGTGAGCAGGTAACCGGCCAGGGTCGCCGGCGGGAACATCACCGCCGGCGGGAACATCACCACGGCGTAGACGGCGGCGGGCACGGTCAACCGCTCGCTGCCGAGCACGCTCACCGCCACCGTGATCGCCAACGTGCTGTTGTGCACGCCGACCTCGAACGTCGATGTGATCGCCTGCCGCCTGCCCACCCCGGCCAGGCGGGGGAGGACCGGCAACCGGTGATCGGGAACGCCACCGTTCCGCGAGCGGGGCGGCCGAACACCCGGAACGGGACGGCACGTTCCGGGTGTTCAACTCACGGGCTCCGAACGTAGGACTCTCGAAGCCCGAACGTAGGACTCTCGCGGTTACCAGGTGGTTCGGCCCGCGCCGAACTGGTAGAGCGGGTTGCCGTAGGTCGGCGGGACGGTGACGCCCGCGTCGATCTTCGCCCGGATGTCCGCCCGCTGGGCCGCCGTCGCACCCAGGTCGTACGGGAGGTCCCACTGCTCGGTCGCGTCGGCCGGCACGTCGGTGCCGCCCAGTCGCAGCACGTCCGACAGGGAGCGCGGCAGCTGCCACGGCAGCCTGCCGGTCGGCGTGAAGTCGCCGAACAGCAGCGACGCCACCGCCGGGCCCATCTCCTCGCCGCCGCGGTAGGTCACCACGATCGCGCTCGCCAGGTCGTGCCACTCCGTGATCACGTACGGGCGGGGCAGCACCAGGGCGACCACGACCGGGATGCCCTGGCGCTGGAAGTCCTGGATCAGCGCGAGCTGGTCCGGCGGCAGGTACGGCTGCTCCTTCGGCCAGCTCGTGGCGTGCGTGTACGACGTCTCGCCCACCGCGACCACCGCCAGCTTCGGCGCCGGACCGGTGTCCTTGTAGACGTTCACCCCCGCCTGGGCGGCACGGGAGCGGATGGCCTGGTACATGGTCTGCGAGCCGTACTCCTGGTGGAAGTAGCTGGTCCAGATGCAGCACGCGGCCGTGTCGTCGGCCCGCGGACCCGCCACCACGATGTTGTCGCCGCGGTTGAGCCGCACCGGCAGCACGCCGTTGGCGTTCTTCAGCAACGTCAACGCCTCGCGCGACGCCTGGTTCGCCAGCGCCGCGTACTCGGGCTTGTGGAACCGGTACGGCCCGTTCACCGGGTCGCCGTACGGGTTCTCGAAGACGCCGAGCTTGAACTTCAGCCGCAGCACCCGCCGCACCGCGTCGTCGATCCGCGCCGCCGGCACCGCCGAGGTGAACTGGGCGATGGTGAACCCGGGCGCGCCCGGGTCGGCGCCGCCCATGACGTCGGACCCGGCGTTCGCCGCGCCGACCCACGAACCGGAGGGCAGCCAGTCGGTGGTGATCAGGCCGGTGTAGCCGAGGTTCTGCCGCAGGTAGGCGAGGATCTTCGCGCTGTCGCCCGCGCCCGGCCCGCCCGGGTCGAGCAGCGAGCTGCCCGCGTAGCCCGGCATGATGTTCACCGCGCCCGCCTCCATCGCGGCCCGGAACGGCGCCACGTGGTACTTGACGGTCACGTTGTCGTACACGATCAGCGCCTCGCCGCCCGCGCCCTCGCCCGGCCAGTGCTTCACCGTCGCGAGTACCGAGGCGGGGTTCAGCTCCGGTCCGCCCTGCAACCCGGCCACCAGCGCGCGCACCTGGGCCTGCGCGACCTCGGTGCTCTCGCCGTTGCCCTCCTGGATGCGCGGGTACAGCACCTTCGTGCCCACCTCGGCCAACGGCCCGAGGACACCGCGCGTGCCGACCTCCAGCTGCTCGCGCCGCTGCATGTCGCCGAGCTTGTAGTCCAACGGGTAGTTCCGCGCCGCGGCGAGCGCGCTCTGCAACGGGTACGTCGTCTTGTAACCGGCGATGGTGTCACCGGCCGACACGAACGGGATGCCGAGCCGCGTGCCGCTCGACGCGAGCAGCGCGGTGTGCAGGTCCTGCGCCTCCGCCGGCCCGAAGTGCCATCCCGAGCGCGGGAACTGCTGCGCGTTGTAGAACATCTGGAACGCCTTCTCCTCGATCGTCATCCGACCGAGCAGGTCGTTCACCCGCGTCTCCACGGGCTGCCGCCAGTCCTCGTACGGCTCGACCGAACCGTTCCTGTTCAGGTCGCGGCTGCCGTTCACCACGCGCACGCCGTCGTCGACGGTCGCCAACGTCGGCAGGTAGAGGCTGAACGTGCGGATGTTCGACGCGCTGGTGCCGCCCGAGCCGTCGACCGCCACCACGAACCACTTGTAGGTCCACCGGTCGGCGATGTCCCACGACGGCGCGTAGCTCGTGCCGGTGGGCTCGGCGACCTTGGTGTAGAGGTCGATCAGGTTGCCCGACGCGGTGAAGTCGTAGTCCGTGCGGCTGATGTTGAGCCACACCTGGTAGCGCACCGCCCCCGGCACGGCCGCCCACGAGAACGCGGGCCGCCGCGTGGTGGTGACCATCGCGTTGTCGGCGGGCGCGGACAGGGCGAACCGGCCCGTCGTCGCGGGCGCCTTGGTCGGCGGCGACAACAGGGGCGGGGTGGCCGCGGAGGTGTCGACCGTGCCGAAGACCTGGAACTCCCAGAGCGAGACGCCGTACCCGGTGGCGCGCGCGGTGGCGAACAGCCGCAGGTAACGACCCGTGCCGGTGACGGTGAGGCGTTCCGTGCCGCCAGCACCGGTGGTGGTCGCGTAGACCTGCGTCCAGTTCACCGCGTCGTGGGAGACCTCCAGCCGGTAGCCCTTGGCGTACGCGCCCTCCCAGTTCAGCACGACCTGGTTGACCGCGGCCACGCCGCCGAAGTCGACGCGCAGCCACTGGTCGTCGGCGAACTGGCTGGACCAGCGGGTGGTCGTGCGGCCGTCCAGCGCGGCGGCGGGAGCGTTGCCGCCCTCCCACGACGAGGCCGCGACCTGCTTGTACTCCGAGATCGGCGTGCCGGAGGGCGTGCCGCCGCCGGTGGTGCCGTAGACCTGGAACTCCCACAGCGAGTACCCGTAGCCCGTGGCGCGGGCCGTGCCGAGCAGCCGCACGTGCCGGCCGACGCCGGTCACCGGGATGCTCTGCGTCCCGCCGGTGGCGTTGGCGGCGGTGTGGACCGTGGTCCAGGTAGCGCCGTCGGCGGAGGTCTGGAGCTGGAACGCGGTCGCGTAGGCCGCCTCCCAGTTCAGCACCACGCGGTCCAGCGAGGCGGTGGCCCCGAGGTCGACGCTGAGCCACTGCGGGTCGGTGAACGCGCTGGCCCAGCGGGTGCCGGTGTTGCCGTCGGTGGCGGCGGACGCGGGGGTGCCCGCGTTCTCGGTGGACGAGGCCGTGGTCGGTTTGCCCTGGGAGAGCAGGACTCCGGCCGCTCCGGCCTCCCGTGCGGCGGTGAGCTGCCCGGCGAGCAGGGCGGCGAGGACGGCGAGCAGGGACAGGACCCGGCGACGGCGCCGGGCGGGCGCTTCGGGCATGGCGACTCCAGGCAGGGGTGATCCGCGGCCGGTGTGCCACCGGCCGCGGATCGTCGACGAACTCTTGGAGAGCGCTCTCCCACAGCGAACTTCACCCGCCGTGCCGCCGTCAAGGGACCGGCGGACCGGTTCTGCCGCGCCCGGCGGCCCGGTTCCGGTCGGGTCCGGGAGCGCCGCCTAGGATCGGTCGGTGACGATCACGATTCCCGGCCTGGGCGAACTCCTGCCGGTGGCGCACACCCCCGAGGGCGTGGCGTGCTGGAACTCGACCGCCGCAGGGCCGTCGGTGAGCGTCCTGGTCGAGGAGCCCGCCACCACCGCGGACCTCGACCTGCCGTTCATCGCCTCCGTCGTGCGCGACCGGGAGCGCCTGCTGGCCGCCGCCCGCGAGGCGGTGGCCGACTTCCTGCGCGACCGCCCCGGGTACGGCCCGGACGCGGTGTCCGACCCGGAGTTCACCTTCCACCCCGGCCGGGACTGGCTGGTCCGGTTCGCCGAGTGCACCGTGCCCGGCCTGACCGAGCTGGGCGTGGTGGTTGTGTTCCACGACGGGGACGTGGTCGCGGTGGACGACCTCGCCGACGTCGAACTGGACGACGACTGAGGCCCGCCCGCGCCGGTGGTCGCCGGGTCGCCCCGCGCGCCGCTGGTTGAATGTGGACATGACGTCAGCTCAGGTCGCGAGGCCCTCGATCCTCACCGTGGACGACGACCCGGGCGTGTCCCGCTCCGTGGCGCGTGACCTGCGCCGCAAGTACGGCGAGGGCTACCGGGTCGTGCGGGCGGAGTCCGGCGCGCAGGCGCTCGACGCGCTGCGGGAGATCAAGCTGCGCGGCGAGGAGGTCGCGCTGCTGCTGGCCGACTACCGGATGCCCGGCATGAGCGGCATCGAGTTCCTCGAAACCGCGATGGACCTGTTCCCGGCGGCACGGCGGGTGCTGCTGACCGCGTACGCCGACACCGACGCGGCGATCCGCGCGATCAACGTCGTGGACCTCGACCACTACCTGCTCAAGCCGTGGGACCCGCCGGAGGAGAAGCTCTACCCGGTGCTGGACGAGCTGCTGCGGGCGTGGGCGGCGTCCGACCGCGGCCCGGTGCGGCAGGTGCGGGTCGTCGGGCACCGGTGGTCCGCGCGGTCCTACGAGGTGCGCGACTTCCTCGCCCGCAACTCCGTCCCGTTCCGCTGGTACGCGCTGGACGACGGCGACACCGAGGCCGGTCGGCTGCTCAGCGCGTGCGGCGAGGACGGCGCGCGGCTGCCCGTCGTGATCACGGCGGAGGGGGAGACGCTGGTCGAGCCGTCGGACGCCGAGCTGGCCGCCCGGGTCGGCTTGACCACCCGGCCGTCCACCGACTTCTACGACCTGATCGTGGTGGGCGGCGGTCCCGCCGGGCTCGGCGCGGCGGTCTACGGCGGTTCCGAGGGGCTGCGCACGGTGCTGGTCGAGCGCCGCGCCACCGGCGGGCAGGCGGGCACCAGCAGCCGGATCGAGAACTACCTCGGCTTCCCCGACGGCGTGTCCGGCGAGCAGCTGACCGACCGCGCGCGCCGGCAGGCGCTGAAGTTCGACGTCGAGGTGCTGACGGCGTGCGACGTGGTCGGGCTGGAGGCGCGCGGCGCGGCCCGCGTGGTGCGGCTGGACGACGGCACGGAGCTGGCCGCCCACACCGTCATCCTCGCCACCGGCGTGTCCTACCGGATGCTCGACGCGCCGGGCCTGGGCGAGCTGACCGGTCGGGGCGTGTTCTACGGCGCGGCCACCACCGAGGGCCCCGGCTGCGCGGGCCAGGACGTCTACCTGGTCGGCGGCGCGAACTCGGCGGGGCAGGCGGCGCTGTACTTCGCCGCGCACGCCCGCCGCGTGGTGCTGGTGGTGCGCGGCGACTCGCCGGCCCGCTCCATGTCGCACTACCTGGTCGAGCAGCTCGGCCAGGTGGCCAACATCGAGGTCCTGACGTGCACGGAGGTCGTCGGCGGCACGGGTGACGAGCACCTGGAGACCGTGACGCTGCGGCACACCAAGACCGGCGACACGACGACCGTGCCGACGTCGTGGCTGTTCGCGTTCATCGGCGCGGCGCCGCACACCGACTGGCTCGCGGGCACCCTGGCCCGGGACGAGCGCGGGTTCGTGCTCGCCGGACCGGACCTGGTGACCGACGGCCGGCTGCCCGCGGGCTGGGACCTCGACCGGCCGCCCTACCACCTGGAGACGAGCCTGCCGGGCGTGTTCGTGGCGGGCGACGTGCGGGCCGACTCGGTCAAGCGGGTCGCCTCGGCGGTCGGCGACGGCGCGATGGCCGTGTCCCTGGTGCACCGCTACCTGGAGAGGTCGTGATGGAGAACCTGACGGCCGACGACCTGCGCGGGCTGTTCCTGTTCGAGCACCTGTCGGAGGAGCGGCTCGACTGGCTCGTGGCGCACGGCCAGGTGGAGCGGCACGGGGCCGGCGCCAGGGTGCTGCGCGAGGGCGAGCCCGCCACCTGCTTCTTCGTGCTGCTCGACGGCACGGTGGCGCTCAGCCGCGTCATCGGCGGCCGGCGCGTGGAGACCAACCGCACCGACCACCGCGGCTCGTACTTCGGCGCCACCCAGGCGTACCTGGGCTCGGACGTGGAAGCGCGGCGGTCCTACCAGATGACCGCCGACGCCATCACCGACCTGCGGCTGTACCAGCTGCCCGCGGACGACTTCGGCGCGATGTTCCGCTCCTGGTTCCCGATGGCGATGCACCTGCTGGAGGGCCTGTTCTTCGGCATGCGCAACACCGAGCGGATCGTCGGCCAGCGGGAACGGCTGCTCGCGCTCGGCTCCCTGTCCGCCGGGTTGACCCACGAGCTGAACAACCCGGCCGCCGCCGCCGTGCGGGCCACGGGGGCGCTGCGGGAGCGGGTCGCCGGCATGCGGCACAAGCTGGCGCTGCTGGCGAGCGGTTCGCTCGACCCGGCCACCCTGCCGGTGCTGGTCGAGCTGCAGGAGAACGCGGCCGAGCAGGTCGCCAAGGCGCCCAAGCTCGGCCCGATGGAGACCGCCGACCTGGAGGACGAGGTCGCCGACTGGCTCGACGCGCACGGCGTCGGGGGCGGCTGGGACCTGGCCCCGGTGCTGGTCGCGGGCGGGCTGGACGTCGGGTGGCTGGACCGGGCGGCGGCGCTGTGCCCCCGCACCGCCACCGAGGCGGCGGTGCGGTGGCTGGCCTACACGGTCGAGACCGAGACGCTGATGAACGAGATCGAGGACGCCACCACCAGGGTGTCGACGCTGGTCGGCGCGGCCAAGCAGTACTCGCAGGTCGACCGGGCGCCGTTCCAGGTGGTCGACGTGCACGAGCTGCTCGACTCGACGCTGGTCATGCTCGGCGGCAAGATCGGCGACGGGGTGCGCGTGGTCAAGGACTACGACCGGTCGCTGCCGCCGCTGCCCGCCTACCCCGCCGAGCTGAACCAGGTGTGGACGAACCTGGTGGACAACGCGGTGGCCGCCATGGACCGCCGCGGCACGCTGACCGTGCGCACCTCGCGCGACGGCGACGACCTGGTGGTGGAGGTCGGCGACACGGGCGCCGGCATCCCGGCCGAGGTGAAGGGGCGCATCTTCGAGCCGTTCTTCACCACGAAGGCCGTCGGCGAGGGCACCGGGCTCGGCCTGGACATCTCCTGGCGGATCGTGGTCGACCGCCACCGCGGCGACATCCGGGTGGAGTCCGAGCCCGGCGACACCCGCTTCCGGGTCCACCTGCCGCTGACGCCGCCGTCAGCAGGGCTTGCGCAGGACGGCGCCGGAGGTGCCGGGTAGCGAGACCCGGTCGACCGACGCGCCCCGCTCGTCGACGTGGCCGCCGTCCAGCGGCACCGTGACGGCCTTGTCGTCGGTGCGGTTGGCGTTGACCACGGCCGTGCCGCACGAGAAGTCGCGGACGAAGACGTTCGGGCCCACCGACCGGTACGGGCCGGACGGCGTGCCGAGGTCCCAGTCGTACTCGGCGGGCCACGGCGAGGGGTCGCCGTAGCCGTCGGTGCGGTTGAGGCTCGCGATCGCGGACCGGTCGCCCGCCGCCATGAGGTAGCTCGCCAGCGCGTACCGGTGGGCCCGGTCGCCGGTCGGGCCGTGGTGCGGCTGCACCAGGGTGATCTTGCCGCGGGCCTCGTTGGCGGCGATCTCGGCCACCTGCTTGCTCCACCCGTCGGCGTACTCCGGCAGCAGGTCGTCGTCGTCGAACGCCAGCCACCACTCGTCGAAGCCGCCGTCGAGGTACTCGGTGTAGGTCGTCCAGGCGTCGCCGTGCACCCGCGCGTTCGACAGGTTGGCGATCGTCGTCAGCCCGGCGGCGACGAACCGGTCCCGGGTGTTGGCCAACATCGACACGTAGGCGGCCTGCACCGCGGCGTCGGTCGGGTACTTCGCCGGGCACACGCCGGGGTGGTAGGCGTCGCACGGGAACAACGCGTTGTCCATCCACACGCCGTCGAACCCGGCGGCGGTGCTGCTCTTGATCACGTTGTCCGCCCACGCGTCCTGGTAGGCGGTGTTGCCGACGTCCATCTGCCAGTGCCCGGGGTAGCCGTCGTACTCGAGCCGCCTGCCGCTCTGGTCGAGCAGGAACCACTCGGGGTGGTCGCGCTCGGCCGCGCAGTACC
The DNA here is from genome assembly GCF_044544865.1 of Actinosynnema sp. NPDC053489. NCBI lineage: Bacteria > Bacillati > Actinomycetota > Actinomycetes > Pseudonocardiales > Pseudonocardiaceae > Actinosynnema > Actinosynnema sp. NPDC053489. The sequence goes on from NZ_JBITXT010000014.1 coordinate 160,818, forward strand.
CGACGCCGGCGGGCAGCTCCGCGTCGTCCACGCCGTCGCGGCAGGCGTACGAGCGGGTGGAGGACAGGTCTTTGTAGACGAACACGCGGACGGCGGGGTTGGCGGCCTTCAGCTTCGCCAGCAGGTCGCCCTGCCAGGCGTTCAGCACGACGTAGGAGCGGCGGCGGGCCTCGGTGGCCGCCATCTCGTCGCTCACGGGCGTGTCGTTGAGGTGCACCCAGAACGACCGCACCCGCCCACCTCCGCCCGTGTCCTCGCCGGTGCTCGCCGCACCCGGTGCCGCGGTCACCGCGACCGCCGCGGTGGCGGCGGCCACGATGGTCAGCAGTATGCGGCCCGCGCCGCGCCGCGCGGGCCGGTGCCGCCCGCGTTCATCCCGATGGGGGAGGGACATGCCGGACTCCCGGTTTTCCGGGCAGGCGGCACCCACTGGGGAACACGACGACGACGTCGCGGCACAACGGGGAGAAAGGGGCGCGCCCGCCCTCGTGTCGGTAAGCGCTCTTGATCCCTACCGTTCGGTAGGAAAATGCGCGACCGCAGTAAAACCGGCGCTCCGCGGGCAGGTCAAGTAACGCGCGCCACATTAGGCACGAAATCGACCGTCTTCATTGGTCGGGTAATCGCGCTACCGGGCGAGAAGATCATGGCGGGTCCGCTCGGCCGGTCGGTGATGTCGGCGGCGCACCTCGGCGGCGCAACCGATGATCACCAAACCCGCCAGCAGCGGCAGGACCATGCCCCCCTCGACCGCCAGCGCGCACGTGAGTGCGATCCACAGCAGCAGTCTCATGAGCAGAGGTTAGGGAGACCCCGGTCACACCCGCATCCCATTTAGGCAAGGCTTGAGGTAATGCGGCCGACGACCGCCGCCGGTCACGAGCCGGCGACGAACCGGCCGGGCTGATCCTTTTGTCGGACCCGCTCGCTAACCTCCGCGCCACACCGTCGTGAACGACTCGCAGGAGGAACCGTGGGCTGGCTGGAGGCCGCGTCCGGGTACCAGGTGCGGCTCGGGGAGAACGGGCGCGTCCAGTGCCGCAACGGCAAGGGCAAGCTCCTCTCCTCCGTGCCCGCGTCGCTCAAGGACGACCCCCGGGTCGTCCAGTTGCGCCAGCTCGCCGAGTGGCTGTCGCGGCACCGGGCCGAGTGCCTGGCCGCCGTGGACAGCTGGATGGTGCGCTCGCTGCCCGTGCCCACCGCGCTGGTCGCCGAGGTCTGGGCGGACGAGGCGTGGGCCGAGGCGCTGCGCGACCTCGTCGTCACCGCCGGCGCGGAGACCGGGTTCCTGCGCGACGCCGACCCCGAGCGCGGGCTGGGCCTGGTCACGCTCGACGGCGACACCCGGCGGGTCAGGCCCGAGGCGGTGGCCATCCCGCACCCGGTGCTGCTGGAGGACCTGGAGGAGCTGCGCGAGTTCGGCGCGGAGCTCGGCGTCGAGCAGCGGGTGCACCAGCTGTTCCGGCAGACCTTCGCCCGGCCCGCGCAGGTGGGCGGCCGCACGTCGGTGGACGACTACTCGGGCGGCCGGTTCGAGCAGCTCAACCACGCGCTGGGCCGCTGCCGCACCCTGGGCTACCCGGTGCGCGGCGGCGACGCGGTCTACTCCGCGTTCGAGGACGGGCGGGTCGTGGAGGCCCGCTACTGGCTCGGCTCGGACTACCCCGAGGGCGAGACGTGGACCGGCGAGCTGCGGTGGGCGCTGGAGGACGGCACCGCGCTGCCGCTGACCGACGTCGGACCGGTCGCGTGGTCCGAGGGGATGCGCATGGCGGCGGCGATCCACGCCGGCCGCGTCGTCGAGGAAGTGGTGGCACCGTGACCGACACCGACCGCAACGCCCTGCTCGCCGCGGGCGCGGTGCTGCCCGGCGCCACCGGGCCCGGCGACGACCGCGACACGATCACCGCCCGCCACTACGCCCACCCCGCGCTCGACGGCCGGGTCGTGGTGCGGCTGGTGCCCGCCGTCCTCGGTCGCGCCGAGGACCTGACCTGCGAGTACCTCGGGTTCGCCGAACCGGCGCGGGTCGCCGACGTGGGCACCGGCAAGCGCAGCGCGCTCGGCTTCCCCGCGTGGGCCCTGGTGCACGACCCGGCCAACGCCCACCACGCCCTCAACCTCGTCAAGGACGTCGAGCGGCTCGCGCGCACGGCGAAGTCGCGGGCGGGCGCGGCCAAGGACGGGTTCACCGCGCTGGGCGACATGCTCGGCCGGTCCGCGCCGCACTTCCTGCCCACGTTCTACGAGCAGGCCGGCCGGATCTTCCTCCGGCACGGCAACACCTCCTACGCGGCGAGCATGTTCGGCAAGGCGCGCGAGGCGGAGGAGGTGCACGACCTCGCGGTCGACCCGGAGCGCACGCGCGAGGTGTTCCTGGAGTTCGCCTTCGCCGGCGCGCTGACCGCCAAGGCCCTGTCCGCGCACGCCAAGGGCCTGGCCCGCAGGCACGACCCGGACGCGGCCTACGAGCTGTTCCTCACCCTGTGCGTGGAGCGGACCAGGGGCGGCCTGCCGCCGTACACCGGGATGCCGGAGGACCTGCGGCGGCTGGCCAAGGCCGCCCGGCGCGACCTCGCGGTCGAGGACCAGCGGCTGCTGCGGGCGATCCTGGACAGCTCCGCGATCAGCCGCGCGGGCGGCGCGTTCTGGAAGAGTTACCGCGGCTCCCTGGTGGCGCTCGCGTCGGGCGACGCGGAGGTGCGCGGCCGGCTGCTGTCGTTCGTGCCCGACTCGGCGTCCGTGCTCGACGCGTGGCTGGAGATTCTGACCGCCTGCGGCGCGACGCGTGCCCTGGTCGGGCCGGACGAGGTGGAGGCGAACGCGGCCGAGTGGCTGTCGTCGGTCCTCGCCGTCCGCTCCTCCGAGTGGCGCGGCACGTCCCGCTCGGTCCGCCTGCTGGAGCTGGTCGAGGCGATGGCGGGCCGGCTGGCCGCCGACGCCGTGCCGGTGCGCGCGCTGCGCCGCTGGCGCTACGGCGACCTGGACGTGCTGGACCTGCTGGTGGCGCGGGACGTCCCGGTCGCCGAGGACGACGGCGGCCACCAGTTGGACGTCGCCGCCTGGTTGGCCGACGACGCCCCCGGCCGCCGCGACCTGGTCGCCCTGGCCGCGTCGGAGCGGTTCGGCGGTGCGCTGGGCGTGGGGTTCGTCGCGCACGCCCGCAACAACACCCAACCGACCGCGGTCGCCCCCGACGTGCTGTCGGCCGCGATGGCCGTGCCGGGCCTGCGGACCGCGCTGGCCTCGTGGATCACCGCGCACGCCGGGCACGTCGCCGTGACCGGTCTGCCCGACCTGGCCGACCACCTCGACGCCCTGGCGGTCGTGCGGTTGCCCGAGGCCTACGTGGACGTGCCGGGCACGGCCGAGGCGCTGGCCCGCACGGACGTCGCCGCCGCCCTGCGCGCGACGCTGCGCGGCGGCCTGCTGGACGAGCTGGGGTGGCCCGCGCTGGAGGAGGGCGTCGCCCGCCTGGCGTCGGCCGGCACGCCGAAGGACAACGGCGTGGTGGTGTGCGGCGAGGGGTGGCCCGCGCTGGTGCTGCGGCGGGGCGAGGTGTTCGTGGTCGTCGGGCCCGACGGCGTGCTGGCCGAGCACCTGTCGCGCATCCCGGTGGACGCCCGGCACCGCTGGGGCTTCGCGCCGACGGCGTCCTGGTTCGACGGGGTGCTGCTGGTGCGGTGGCAGGGCCCGGAGGAAGAGCTGGCGTACTGGAGCGACGCGCCGGACACCGTCTTCGCCATCGGCGACGGGCACCGCAACTACTACCGGCACTCCGTGCCCGCGGCGTCCATCGCGTGGCCGGGCGGCGGTCGGTTCGCCGGCGACCGGGTGGCGTACCCCGGTGACACGGTCGTGTCCACGCCGGCGGAGGCGCACGGCGACGGCACGACGGTGTGGACCGGGACGTGGCAGGACCGGTCGTGGCGGTGGTTCGAGGTGGACCCGGCCACGGGCGCGCGGGGTCGGGCCAGCCTGCCCCGGTTCGTGGAGGACTTCGCCGCCGACGGCACGACGCTCGTGCTCGGGTCCTGCGACCTCAGGCCCACCGCGCCCGGGACGGAGGGCAGTCCCCTGGGCGCGGCCGACGGCCTGCACGGCTGGCGCGTGCGCCGCGAGGCGGACGGCACGCACGTCGGCGAGGGCGTCGACGGCCGGCGCGCCGCGCTGCCCGCCTGCCCGATCGGGGTGCTGCGGCTGCCCGGCGGCGCGGAGGTGGCGCTGACCGGCGGGCGCGAGTCGGTGGTGCTGGTCGACGGGCGGGGCGCCAGGCTGGCCACCGTGTCGGCCGCGGCGCAGCACCCGCGGTACGCCGCGGGCACGCCGTTCGTGCCGCCGCTGGACTGGTGGCACCTCCTGCGGCCCCGCGACGAGGCCGGTTCGGCCGCGCTGCGCGGCGTGACGCGGGAGGCGGTCGACCGGATGCTGGCCGCCGCGCGCGCCGAGGCCCGGGAGGAGCGGACGCTGCGCGACCGGCTCGCCGCGCTGGTGCGCGGCGAGCGCGAGGGCCTCGCGGGCGCGGTCACCTCCGCCCTGCCCGGCCTGACCCACCCGGCGCTCGTCGCGGGCGTGGTCGAGGTGGTGCGCCGGGCCGCGGAGCTGGAACGCTCCTTCCGGGGCTACGCCGAGATCGGCGCCGCGGCCCGGCGGGTCGACCCGGCGTTCGCGCCCGCCGGCCCCGCCGTCACCGAGGACGAGGTCGTCGCGGCGCTCAACTGGTTCGGCGCCTACCGGTCCCGCAGCTCGCGCGGCGGGCTGCCCACGAACCTGCCCGCGCTGCTGACCGCCCTGTCCGAGGCGGCCGCGCGGCCCGAGGGCCGCTCCCTGCCGCAGGCGAACGCGCCGCGCTGGTTCGACGTGCTGCCGCACCTGGCCGCCCTGGCGCACCGGGCCGCGTCGCCGCTCACCCCGGACGACGAGCGGGCCGCGCTGGCGCTCGTGCTGCGGTCCGTCGCGGACAGCGGCCTGGCCGACGGCTCCGGGCGCTGGTGCACCGTCGCCGCGCTGGTCGAGGAGGGGCAGCCGAACCCGAAGGACCGCGTGGTGCCGGTGCGCGACGGGTTCATCGCCCTGCTCGACACGCAGTGGCACCAAGGGCCGGGCAGCCGGTTCGACGGCGTGCAGTTCAGCCGCACCCCCGGCGCGTTCGACCTGCCGAAGCACTGGACCGTCCAGTGGAGGACGGAGGTGCGCACGTCGTTCGGCCCCGAGCGGGTGGCCCGGTTCCTCGACGTGCTCGCCGAGCGCGGTCCCGCGCCGTGGTTCCCCGAGGCGGTGCCCGCCCTGGTGGAGCGCACCGGCCTGGGCACGGCCGAGGCGACCCTGCTGCTGGCCGGGATGCCCGGCGTGGACCGCTGGGACGCGAACTTCCTGGCCACCGCCGACCGCCACCTGCTCGGGCTGTCCCAGGGCGGCGCGAAGGCCGCCAAGGAGCGGTTCCGCCGGATGGGCGACCCGTTCCGGCTCGCGCTGCTCGCCGCCGCCGTCCCCGAGGACCCGGCCGACCTGTGGACCGCGGGCCCGGACGTGGCCGCCGTGGCCGAGGTGTGGACCGCCCAGCACGGCCGGCGCTCGCCCGTGCCCGACGACGTCCTGGTGGACGCGACGAAGCTGGTGAACCTGCGCGACGCGGGCGAGTACGTGACCGGCGTGGTGAACCCGGGCGTCACGTCGTGGCTCACCGCGGACGCCGAGCTGACGTTCACGGGCACGGAGCTGCGAGCCCGCCACGTCGACGGGTTCGACCGCGCGGCCCTGTCGGCGGTGCCGCGGGTGCTGGCGTGGCTGGCGCACCGCCTGCCGGCGGGCTCGCCGCTGCGACCCCGCCTGGCGGAGGCGCTGGCCCTGGCCCGGCAGCGGGTCGCGCACCCCGGCTTCGCCGTCGAGCTCGGCCGGTGGGTCGCGCCGGACCAGCTCCGCGCGCTGCTCGGCGTGGACGTGCCCGTCGACGAGGGCGTGCACCGCCACGGCGACTGGCTGGAGCTGGCCCGCGCGGGCGAGTTCCACCACCGGCTCGTGGTCCGGCCCGGGCTCGTGCGGCCGGCCGACCGCGACCTCCTGGTCGCCCTGGTCGAGCTGACCAACGCGCAGGAGGTGCTGCGGATGCTCGACCGGTTGGCCGACGACCGCCTCGCCGCCGCCTGCTCCGCCCTCCTGCCCGAGGGCGTGGACCCGGCGGCCTACCACCAGGACCCGACGGTGTCCGTGCCCGGCCTCGTGGCGGAGGTCGCCGAGAGGCACGGGCTCACCGCCGACGCGGCGGCGCTGTACCTGCAACTGCTCGCGCTGCCCGACCCGACGGACGCGAACGTGGCCCGGTGGACGAGGTGGAAGCCGGCGCGGCTGCGGGCGGCCCGCACCGCGCTCGCCGGGACGGACCTGGTGCTCACCGCGAAGCGCGCCCGCGCCGGGCGGTCGCTGTTCCTGCCCGGCGGGTGGCTGGCGCTGGCCGCGCCGCACGTGCCGCTGGAGTCGTGGAAGGCACCGATGTTCGACCACGCGCCCGACCGGCCCGACGCGATCGTGCCGCTCGAACCCGTCGCCGACCTGTTCGCCCGCGCCTGGCGCCGGGTGCTCGACGGCGACGCGCCCGCCTACGAGGAACTCAGGACCGGAGGACGCAGGTGACCGCACCCAGGCAGGTCGAACCGGCCGAGGACGCCCACCGCGAGGAGCTGGCGTTCCTGGCCGCCCACGACGCGGGGCCGCGCCCGCCGGGGTGGCGGCTCACCCCGCGCGCGGTGGTCACGTTCGTGATGGGCAGCGGCGGCGAGCCGCTGGCGCTGCCCAAGGGCGTGGCGGTCGACGGCGTGCCGTCCCGGCTGGTGATCAGCCCCAAGTTCGTCGGCGAACGGGCCCTGGTCGAGCGGGCCGTGGTGACGCTCGCGGGCGAGCGGGGCCTGCTGCTGGTCGGCGAGCCGGGCACGGCCAAGTCGATGCTGTCCGAGCTGCTGGCCGCGGCCGTGTCCGGCAGCAGCCAACTGGTCGTGCAGGGCACCGCGGGCACCACCGAGGACCAGCTGCGCTACGGCTGGAACTACGCCTTGCTGCTGGCCGAGGGGCCGAGCCCGCGGGCGCTGGTGCCCTCCCCGGTGCTGACCGCGATGCGCCGCGGTGGCGTGGTGCGGGTCGAGGAGGTCACCCGGTGCCTGCCGGAGGTGCAGGACGCGCTGGTGTCGATCCTGTCCGACCGGCGCATCGCGGTGCCGGAGCTGTCCGGCGCGGACGGCGCGACCGTGCACGCCGCACCCGGCTTCACGGTGATCGCCACGGCGAACCTGCGCGACCGGGGCGTGTCGGAGATGTCGGCGGCGCTGAAGCGGCGGTTCAACTTCGAGAACGTCGGGCCCATCGGCGACCTGGCGGCCGAGACCGCGCTCGTGCGGCGGCAGGCCAGTGCCGCCCTGGAGCGGGTGAGCGCGCCGTTCGCGGTGGACGACGTGGTGCTGGAGGTGCTGGTCACGGCGTTCCGCGACCTGCGCAACGGCGTGTCGGAGGAGGGGTGGGCCGTCGAGCGGCCGTCCACGGTGATGAGCACGGCGGAGGCGGTGTCCGTCGCCACCTCGCTGGGGCTGGCCGACGCCTACTTCCCGGGCGACCGCGACCCGCTGTCGCTGCTGCCCGGTCACCTGCTGGGCGTGGTGCGCAAGGACGACCCGGCCGACGCGGCGCGGCTGCTCGGCTACTGGGACGCGGCGGTGCGGCGGCGGGCCGAGTCCGGCGCGCGGGCCTGGCGACGGCTGTGGGAGCTCCGTGACGTCCTCGACGCGTGACCTCGTCGACCGGCTGGTCGCCTACGACGCGCCGCACCTGATCGGGGTGCGCCACCACTCGCCGGCGCTCGCCGCGGTGGTGCCCGCCCTGCTCGACGCGTGCGCGCCCGAGGTGCTCCTGGTCGAGCTGCCGCACGAGCTGGGGGAGTGGCTGCCGCACCTGGCCGACCCCGACCTGGTCGCGCCGGTGGCGCTGTCCGGCGCGACCGGGGACGGTGACCTGGCGTTCTACCCGTTCGCGGACTTCTCGCCCGAGCTGGCCGCGATCCGCTGGGCGCGCCACCACGGCGTCGAGGTCCGGACGTGCGACCTGCCGCTCGCCGCCCGGGGCGGGGGTCACCGGCCCGGTGGGCGCGGCGCGACGCCGTTGACCGACGCGTTGCGCGCGGCGACGACCGGCCGTGACGGGGACGACCTGTGGGACCGGCTGGTCGAGGCCGCCGCGCCCGGGCAGTCGCCGCAAGCCGTGCGGCGGGCGGCGCTGCTGGTCGGCTGGGCGTTGCGGCGGGACGCCGAGGGGGTCGGCGTCGACCCGCACGACCTGCGCCGCGAGGCGTGGATGCGGCGGGTCGTGCGGGAGGTCGGCGGACGGCGCTGCGCGGCGGTCGTCGGGTCGTTCCACGCGGCGGCGCTGCTGGACGGGCCGGTGGACGACTCCCCGCCGCCCGGTGACGCCGGCGTCGTCACCTCGCTCGTGCCCTACGGGTTCGCGCTGCTGGACGAGCGGTCCGGCTACCCGGCGGGCATCCGCGACCCGGAGTGGCAGCAGGCGGTGCTGGAGGCGGCCGGTGACCCAGCCGCGGTGGAGGCCGCCGCCGCGTCGGTGGTCGTGCGGATCTGCGCGCGGGTGCGGGAACTCGGCCACCCGGCCGGTCCGGGTGAGGCGCGCGAGGCGTTGCGGCTCGCCGTCGACCTGGCCCGGTTGCGCGGTCTGCCCGCGCCCGGCCGCGGCGAGCTGGTGGAGGCCGTGCAGAGCGTGCTGACCCACGCCGAGCCGCTGGGCCGCGGCCGGGTCGTGGCGCGGGCCGCCGGTGACGTGCTGGTGGGGCGCCGGACGGGGGTGCTCGCGCCCGGCACGCCCCGGTCGGGCCTCGCGCCTGCGGTGGAGGAGCTGGTCGCGGCGCTGAGGCTGCCCGGCCCGGACTCGCGGGAGCCGGTGTCGCTGCGGCTGGACCCGCTGCGGTCGGCGTTGGACGAGCGGCGCGAGGTCGCGTTGCGCCGGCTGGTCGTGCTCGGCGTGACGTACGCGGAGGAGACGGCGACCGGGGGCGTCGGCGGGGGTGAGGCGCTCACCACCCGGTGGACGGTGGCGTGGACGCCCGCGACCGCGGCCACGTTGCCGGTCGCCGGGTTGTGGGGCACCACCGTGGAGCTGGCCGCGGCGGGCCGGTTGCGGGCCCGCCGCGCCGAGCGCGAGCAGCGCGGCGGGCACACCGCGGCCGCCGTGCTGGCTGACCTGGGCGACGCGGCGCGGTGCGCGTTGCCGGAGGTGGTGGACGCGCTGCTGGCGGACGCGGCGACCGTGCTGCCGTCGTCGGCGACGTTGCGGGAGCTGCTGGGAGGGCTGGAGCTGCTCGACCGGCTGCGGGCCGGTCACGTGCCCGGCCTGCCGGGTGGGGTGTTGGAGGCGCACCCGGTGCTGGCGTCGGAGCTGGAGACGGCGGCCGTGGCCCAGTTGGAGGGGCTGGCCGGGTCGGAGGACGTCGCCGACGCGCGGGCGCTGGTGGAGCTGGGGCAGCGCCCGCGGGTGCACGGCCTGCGGTTGGAAGCCTGCCTGCGTGCGTTGGCGGACACGGGCGTGCCGCTGATCGCCGGTGCGGCCTTCGCGGCACGGGTGCTGCTGGGGTCCGCGCCGGCGGCGGAGCTGGGTGAGCGGGTGGCGTCCTGCGTGGACGGTGCGTCGACGCCCGAGCGCCGGGGCGTGCTGCGGTCGGGGTTGACCGGGGTGCTCGCGGCGGCCGGCCCGCTGCTGGAGACGCCGGAGGCCCTGGCGCCGCTGCTGGACCGGGTGGAGGGCATGGGGGAGCGGGACTTCCTCGACCGGCTGCCCGCGCTGCGGGGCGCGTTCACGTCGGTGGGTCCGGCGGCGCGGGCCCGGGTGCTGGCGGTGGTGCGGGAGCGGACGGGTGCGCGGGTCGATGTCGGCGGACCCGACCCGGAGGTCTTGGCGGAGTGGCTGGAGGCGGAGCGGGCGGCGGCGGACGTGCTGCGGGCGCACGGCCTGCGGCCGGTGCGCGAAGCCTCGTCGGCCGGCGTCGCGACGGAGCCGGGCCCCGGGAACGGTCGGCCGCTGCCGCCGGGAACGGGTGGGGGAGAGGCGGCCGTGGCGCCGCGCCCCGGCGGGCGGGAAGCCGAGGCGGCCGGTGATCCGGGCACCGGGGGCGGGTTGTCCGCCGACGTGCGGTGGCGGTTGGTGCTCGGGGCGCGGGGCGAGCGGCCGGCGGGGGCGGGGCGGTTCGCCGCCGCGTTGGACGAGCTGTACGGGCGCGAAGGCGGCGAGGGCGCGGCGCGGGCGGATCTCGGGGCCGACCGGTCGAGCCCGTTCCCCGGCGTGCGCGAATGGTCCGAGGAGTTGCGCGACCTGTTCGGCGAGCGGGTCCGCGAGGAGGTGCTGGCCGCGGCCGCCGAGGGTGGCCGGCTGGAGGCCGCGCTGGAGATCGACCCGGGTTCGGTGCGGCCGTCGGTGGACCTGCTGCGCAACGTGCTGTCGTTGGCGGGAGGGTTGTCGGAGTCGGCGCTGGCCCGGCTGCGCCCCCTGGTGGCCCGGCTCGTGCGCGAACTGACCGACCAGCTCGCCGACCGGGTGCGCCCCGCGTTGACCGGCATCCGGCTGCCCGCGCCGACCCGCCGGCCGGGTGGCCGCCTCGACCTGCCGCGCACCCTGCGCGCCAACCTCGCCACCGCCCGCCGCGGTGCCGACGGGCGGGTCGTCGTCGTGCCGGAGCGCCCGGTCTTCCGCACCCGCGGCCGCAAGGCCAACGACTGGCGGCTGATCCTGGTGGTGGACGTGTCCGGTTCCATGGAGGCGTCCACGGTGTGGTCGGCGCTGACGGCGTCGGTGTTCGCCGGGGTCCCCGCGCTGTCGACGCACTTCCTGGCCTTCTCCACCGAGGTCGTGGACCTGACCGACCGGGTGGCCGACCCGCTGTCGCTGCTGCTGGAGGTCCGGGTGGGTGGCGGCACCCACATAGCGGGAGCGTTGCGCCACGCCCGTTCCCTCGTGACCGTCCCGGAGAGGACGATGGTGGTACTGGTCAGCGATTTCGAGGAGGGCGGTCCGGTCGGGCCGCTCGTCGGGCAGGTCCGGGAACTGGTCGCCTCCGGCGTGACGGTGCTCGGCTGCGCGAGCCTCGACGACCGCGGCGTCGCCCGCTACTCCACGTCGGTAGCGGGCGCGCTGGTCGCGGCGGGGATGCCGGTCGCCGCCCTCAGCCCGCGGGAGCTGGCCCGCTGGGTCGGGGAGAAGGTGCGCGGATGAGCGTGCCACCGGTGTTCCCGGCGGTGGTCGCCGACGTCCTCGACGCCCTGCCGCCCCGGCTGCGCAAGCGGGTCGACGCGTCGCTGGCCCGGGCGGCCGAGTGGACCGTGGCGGTCGACGCCGACACCGCCCGCGCCACCCTCGACGCCGAGACCACGCTCACCTGGACGTTGCGCCGGGGCGTGCTCACGGCGGCGGACGACCTCGCGTGCAGTTGCCTGCTCGCGCCGAAGTGCCTGCACCGGGGCGTCGCCGTGGCCGCGGCCGAGGTCGCCGACGGCGTGGCGGACGCTGCTGCGGACGGCGCTGTGGGCGACGCTGCTGTGGGCGACGCCTTGGTAGCGGACGAGCCGGTCGCCGCCGAGGTGATCACGGACGACGCGATCACGGACGAGGAGCGCGCGGCGGCGGGCGCGCTGTGGGCGGCGTGCGCCACGGTGCTCCGCGCCGGCGCCACGGGCAGCGGGGCGGTGATCCGGGCCGAGCTGCTGCGCGCCGTGCACACCGCGCGCGTGGCCGGTCTGCACCGGGCCGCCGGCAACGGCCTGCGCGTCGCCGCCGCCGTGGCCGCCGCGCGCTCCGGCGACCCGTCGTTCGACCGCGAGGCGCTCACCGCCGAACTGGTCGAGCTGATGCTGCTGTGCCACGACGTGCGCTCGGACGTCGGCCCGGCGGCCGGGCTGCGCGGCACGGCCCGGCGCGAGTACCGCCCGATCGGCTCGCTGCGCCTGTACGGGCTGTGCACCGAGGCGGTGGTCGCCGCGTCCGGCTACGCCGGGGTCGTCACGCACCTGGTGGACGACGGCGGTGTGCTGTGGACCGTGCCCGCGATCATGCCCGGAGGCCCGGAACGGGTCGCCGCCGCCGCGAGCGGGCCGGTGGCGATCGGCGAGTCCGGGCTCACGCACCGGGAACTGGGCCGGGCCGGTCTGCTGCTGTCCGGCGGCACGGCCTCGGCCGACCACCGGCTGGGCGCGGGCAGGGCCGTGCGCGCGGTCGCCGCCTCCGCCGCGGCGTGGGACGAGCCGCCGTTCGTCGACCTGTGGGCGCGACCGCTGCCCGACCAGGTCGCGCGGGCCTTCCGCGGCCTCGCCGAGCCGGAGGCCCACCGCCCGGCGGGCGCGGACCTGCTGTTCCTCGCCGGCACCGTGCTCGGCGCGGCGGGCGAGGCGGTGCGCCTGGTCACCGACGAGGCCCACGTGGACCTCGTCGGTGCGGGCGCACGGGAGCGGGAGAACCTCAGGGTGCTGGCCACCGCGCCCGGCCTCCCGTTGCGCGTCGTCGCACGCCTGCTGCCCGACCGACCGGGCACGGCCGTCGCGCTGGCCGTCGCCGGCGGGCCGGCCCTGCCCGCCGAGCTGCGCCACCACGTCGACCTGGGGTTGGACCGGCTCCAGCGTTCCCACGTCGTCGGAGCCGGTGCCGGTGCCGGTGGACGCCCCCTGCCGCCCCGGCCCGAGCCGGTCGACCGCGTGCCCCGCCCGGTGCGCCCGGTGGAGAACGTGGTGCACCGCATCGCGCTGGGCGGGCGGGCCGTGGCGGCCGTCGCCTCGGCCGAGCGGGAGGTGGCCGCCCTGTCCCGGGACGGCCTCGCCGTCACGGCCGGCCTGCTGGCCGACCTGACCGACGCCTGCCGCGACCGCGGTCGGGACGCGTTCGGCCGGGTGGTCCGCGACGACGGCGACGGGTTCCCGCTCGCCTGGCTGCGCGCCGGCCTCCACGTCCGCGAGTTCACCCGCGCGGCGGCCCGCCGGGCCTGGCTGGCCGCCGCGTCCGGGCAGGGGTGGGTGGGTCCTCAGGCGGAGGAGGCGACCATCCCGGGCTCGTAGCAACCGCCCTCCCGGTGCACGATCACCGCGAGCCGGTTCACCGCGTTGATCACGGCCACCGGCGTGACGAGCGCCGCCACCCGGTCGTGTCGCAGTGCTCGCGCACCGACGCCCGCGCCTCGTCGGACACGCCCTGGTGGGAGTCGGCGAGCCGAGTGTCGTCGGTGGTGGCGATCACGAGATGCCGGCCGCGCCCTCCCCGTGACAGCCGACGGGCGTGACGCGTGCCGCCGGTCGGTCAGGCCGCCTGCGCGGGCCGGGCCGGCACGACGACGACCGGGCACGTGGCGTGCTCCAGGCAGTGCCGGATCACCGAGCCGAGGATCGTGACGCCGGCCCGGCTGTACCCGTGGCGGCCGAGCACCAGGCCGTCGGCCTCACCGGCCAGCTCGACCAGCGCCGGCCCGGGGTCGCCGTCGAGGACCGACCGCTCCACGCGCACGCCCGCGCCCGCGCCGATGCCCTCCAGGGCGTCGTCCACCGTGCGCAGCCGGGCGCTGTGGAAGACGTCCGACCGGCCGTTGGGGGTCGTCAACCCGCAGACCGAGGCCGCGATGACGACCCCGCCGTCCTGCGTGTGGCGTATGGCCCACTCCAGCGCCGCCTTGCCGGCCGCCGAGTTGTCCACGCCGACGATGATCCGCTTGGCTTCCATCACGCCTCCTCGCGGGGTAGGTGTCCTGAATGGGCACCCGCCGAACACCTACCCGGAATAATCGGACCGGTGCGCATTCGTGTCGAGCGTTGTCGGCGGTATTTACGCCATTTTTATGTCGCGGTTCGGCGGCGCACTCCGCGCCGATTTACTCATCCTTTGGATTGCGGTTCCACGATTTTCGCGGAGAGGCGCAAACCGGTGGCACCCGAATGCGGGGACGTCACGTCCGAACGGCGCAACGCCGGCCGTTCACCGTGGTACCGCCCGGTGTCGCCGCCCCTCGAGGGCCTGTCGGCAGGTCACCCGAGCGGGGTATCGCGGTACGCCACCCGCGACTCCCCATTGACTGGAATAGCGACCTCCGGATACCGAGCGGTCCTCTTGTCGCGTTGTTCCGCGCTATTGCGGGGGGCGGTCGCGGAAGTCACGGGCGCGCATATGCGAGATTCGTTCCCGTTGTGGCGCGCTCGGCGGTGATCACCGCCGTGTCGCCCACCAGCAGGGCCCGGTCGTCCACGAGCGGCGCCCCGTCCTCGCCGCGGCTCAGCCGGCAGCTCAGCAGGGCGGGGGAACCGGGCTCGCGGCGCAGCGACCGGGCCTGCGCGGCGGTCAGCGCCACCGCCCGGATCGTCTCGCTCGCCTGCCGCACCGGGCGGCCCAGGCCCGCCAGGAGGTGGTAGAGCGACCGGTGGCCCAGCTCGCCGGTGTCGATCCGCGCGCCGATCGCCTCGGTCAGGTAGGACGTCTGCAACAGCAGCGGGCCGGTGGTCGGCGTGCTGCGCAGCCTCTCGACCGCCAGCACCCGACCGCCGTCCGCGACCCCCAGCCGCCCGGCGACGTCGCCCGGCGGCACGACGAGCCGCGCGTCGAGCACCTCCGTCACCAGCTTGATGCCCTGCTCGACCAGCTCCTGCGCCAGGCTGCGCAACCCGGTGAGCCCGTAGGCGAACGCGGGCCGCCGCACGAACGTGCCCACCCCGTGCCGGGTCTCCAGCAGGCCGTCTGCCTCCAGCGCCGCGATGGCCTGCCGCACGGTCATCAGCGAGACGTCGAACTCGTCGCCCAGCTCGCGCTGCGCGGGCAGCGGCGCGTCCGGCGGGTAGCGGCCCTCGGCGATGCGGTCGGCCAGCACCCGGTAGATCGCGAGGTACTTGGGCATGCGCGAGCCGGGCTCGCGACCCGTGCGCCGCCCCTCGTCCACCGGTGGAGCACCCCCGACCCTCGGCCCCGGACTCTCAGCTCCCGACGGAGGATAGCGCCCGGCGGAACGCGGCCACCTCGGCCACGACGTCGGCCACCGGCGCGCCGTCGAGCAGCATCCGCATCAGCACCGACCCGATCACGACACCGTCGGCGTCCAGGCAGACCTCCACCGCGTGCTCGACCGAGGAGATGCCGAACCCCGCCACCACCGGCAGCTCGGCCACCGCCTTGACCCGGCGCACGGTCTCCCGGGCCGTCGCGGGGAGGTCGGCCCGCTCGCCGGTGATCCGCATGGAGCTCATGCAGTACACGAACCCGGACGACGCCCGGGCGATCTCGCGGCACCGGTCGTCGTCGCACGCGGGCGCGGTCAGCAGCACGGCGGCGACCCCCGCCTCCGCCGCGCGCGCCCGGTACTCCGCCGACTCCTCCAACGGCAGGTCGGGCACGATCGCGCCCCGCACGCCGACGGACGCGAGGTGGTCCACGAACCCGCCGACCCCGCGGTCGGGCGTCAGCGTCAGCGCCACGTTCGCGTAAGTCATCACGACCAGCGGCACGGCGAGGTCCAGCTCCGCCAGCTCGTCCAGCAGCGGTCTCGGCCGGCCACCGCGCGCGGCCGACCGGGCGGCGGCCCGCTGCACGGTCGGGCCGTCCAGCATGGGGTCGGAGAACGGCAGGCCGATCTCCACGGCGTCCGCCCCGGCCTCCGCGAGGCCGCGCACGAGGTCCGCCCAGTCCGGCACGACACCGGCCATCACGTACGGGATCAGCAGCGGCCGCTCGTCCGCCCGCAACGACAACGCCACGCTCATCGCAGGTGCTCCCTGATCTGCTGGATGTCCTTGTCACCGCGGCCGGACAGGGTGACCAGCACGGTCGTGCCCGCGGCCAGCTCGCCGGTCGCGGCGGCGTCGACGACCCACGCCAGCGCGTGCGCCGATTCGAGCGCCGGGAGGATGCCCTCGGTCCTGGTCACCAGGCGCAGCGCCCGCAACGCCTGCTCGTCGGTCACGCTCGCGTAGTGCGCGCGCCCGGTCTCGGCGAGGTGGACGTGCTCCGGCCCGACACCGGGGTAGTCCAGCCCGGCGGAGATCGAGTGCGCTTCGAGCACCTGGCTGTCGTCGTCCTGCAGGAAGTGCGACAGGAACCCGTGCAGGACGCCGGGCTTGCCCTTGTCGACGGCGCTGCCACCGGCCGCCTCCACGCCGACCAGCCGCGCCGGGGTGTCCGCGAACCCGGCGAACGTGCCCGCCGCGTTCGACCCGCCGCCCACGCAGGCCACGACGACGTCCGGCACGGCCGTCGGCAGCAGCTCGGCGCACTGGGCGCGTGCCTCGTCGCCGATGACGCGCTGGAACTCGCGCACCATCCAGGGGTACGGGTGCGGCCCCATCGTGGAGCCGACGCAGTAGTGGGCGTCCTCGGTCTCGTCGACCCACGCGCGCAGCGCGCCGTTGGTCGCCTCCTTGAGCGTGCCGACGCCGTTCGCGGAGGTGACGGGCACGACCTCGGCGCCGAGCAACTCCATCCGGAACACGTTCACCGCCTGCCGCCGCACGTCGGTGCTGCCCATGTAGACCGTGCAGGCCAGCCCGAGCAGCGCGGCCGCGGTGGCGGTGGCCACGCCGTGCTGCCCGGCCCCGGTCTCCGCGATCAGCTTCCGCTTGCCCGTGCGGCGGGCCAGCAACGCCTGGCCCAGCACGTTGTTGATCTTGTGTGAGCCGGTGTGCGCGAGGTCCTCGCGCTTGAGCAGCACGCGCACCCCCAGCGCCTCGGACAACCGCGCGCACTCCGTCAGCGGCGTGGGCCGACCCACGTACGTCGCCAGCAGCCGCCGGTACTCCGCGGTGAACGCGGCATCCGCCCACGCCTCGCGGAACGCCGCCTCGACCGCCGCCGCGGCGGGGACCAGCGCCTCGGGCAGGTAACGCCCGCCGAACCTCCCGAACCGACCGGCCGCGTCGGGTGCGCGCATCACGCCGGTGCTTCTCTCGATGGACACTTCTAGAACTCTAGAACTCTTAGCGGGCTGCGGCAAGCCGCTTCCGGCGGACCACCCGCACGACGACCACCACGACCCCGGCCACCAGGGCGAGACCGACCAGGAGCAACGGCACCCCCGGCAGCGGCCACGCCGACCGGACGTACCGCGTGACGACCACGACCGCCCGATACGGCTCGTCGGTGGCCGAACGGCTGAACCGGATGTCGTCGGTGATCGCCGCCGGCCGCAGCGACGCGTCGTAGCGGGTGAGGAAGCGCGGGCCGGTCAACCTCGCCGACAGGGCCGGGTACCGCGGGTCGGGCGCCACCTCGCCGGCGAACGTCAGACCGGGCGCGGCGTCCCCCGGGGTGGGGTTGCCGACGTCCGTGCGGTGGTCGGCCAGCACGTACAGCCGCAACGGCTGGACACCCCGCGCCGTGGCCGACAACCGCACGGGGTAGACCGGCGCGTCCGTCTCGAACGCCACCCGCACCGGCGGCAACCCGGACGAGAGGCTGCCGGAGGTCGGCGCCAGGCGCACCGCGACCACCAGCCACCCCTCGGCGAGGTACGGGCCGAGCGCGCCCTCCAGCGCCGCGGGCATGGTGAAGTCGTGCTCGCCCAACCACCGCGTCACCGCGCCGACGTCGGCGCCGGCGAGCTGGGCGACCTCGTAGGGCCCGATCTCGACGTGGTCGACGACGGTCGCGCCGGCGTCCGACCGCGGCGCCCCGGCGGTGTCGCCGTCGACGGTGACGCGCCGGACCTCCACGTCCGGTCGGCTGAGCCGGTCGAGCTCGGCGAACAGCTCGCCGTCGGCCACCTCGAAGGCGGCCCGCGCGGGCACCGGCATGAGGAACGCCGCCTGGTCGGCCTCGGACCGCGCCCGCACGGCGAGCGTGATCGACTCGGTGCGGCCGGTCAGCTCCACCAGCGCCGTCTCGTCCAGCGCGCGCAACTCGTCGTTGGCCACGAACGCGCCGCACGCGCACGCGCCCGACGTGCCCGGACCACCCACCACCGTCATCGCGACGAGCGCGAGCACCACCACCGCGCGCATCACCGTTCGGCCGTTCGCCACGCCCGTCGGACGCGGTCGGCACCGATCGGGTTCCTGCCCGGCACGACCCGACGAAAGCAGGGTGCCCGGCGGCGCGGGGCCTGGTTGCATGGACGGCGTTGGCACACCCTGGCGGGCGCAAACCGACGGGTCGACCGACGGCGGGCCGGGCACCCCCCTCGAAGGAGCCTGGACATGGTCCGGTGGACGAAAGCACTGGCGGTGGCGGCGCTCGCCCTCACCTGCCTCACCCCTCCCGCGCACGCCGCAGCGGACACGTGCGCGGTGCAGTCCAAGCCCACGGGCAAGGTGCTGCAGGGCTACTGGGAGAACTGGGACGGCGCGGTCAACGGCGTGCACCCGCCCCTCGGCTGGATCCCGATCACCGACAGCCGCATCCGCGCGCACGGCTACAACGTCGTGAACGCGGCCTTCCCGGTCATCCGCTCCGACGGCACGGTCCTGTGGGAGAACGGGATGGACGCCACCGTCAAGGTCGCCACGCCGGCCGAGATGTGCCAGGCCAAGGCGTCCGGCCTGACGATCCTGCTCTCGATCGGCGGCGCGACCGCGGGCATCGACCTCAGCTCCACCGCCGTCGCGGACCGGTTCGTCGACACGGTCGTGCCGATCCTCAAGGCGTACAACTTCGACGGCATCGACATCGACATCGAGACCGGCCTGGTCGGGAGCGGCCGGATCGGCACGCTGTCCCCCTCGCAGGCCAACCTGATCCGGATCATCGACGGCGTCCTGGCGCGCATGCCGGCCAACTTCGGGCTGACCATGGCCCCGGAGACGGCCTACGTGACCGGTGGCAGCGTCGTCTACGGCTCGATCTGGGGCGCGTACCTGCCCATCGTGAAGAAGTACGCGGACAACGGCCGCCTCTGGTGGCTCAACATGCAGTACTACAACGGCAGCATGTACGGCTGCTCGGGCGACTCCTACTCGGCCGGCACGGTGCAGGGCTTTACGGCGCAGACCGACTGCCTCGACCGGGGCCTGGTCGTGCAGGGCACGACGATCCGCGTGCCCTACGACAAGCAGGCGCCCGGCCTGCCCGCCCAGCCCGGCGCGGGCGGCGGGTACCTGTCCACCGGGCAGGTCGCGCAGGCGTGGAACAACTACCGCGGTGCGTTGAAGGGCCTCATGACCTGGTCGGTGAACTGGGACGGGTCGCGGAACTGGACGTTCGGCGACAACGTCAGGGCGCTCCAGGGCCGGTGAGCCCCGGCCCGGACCGAGGCCGCCCGGTCCGGGTCACCGCGGCGCGGAGCGCGATCACTCGACAGGTGGATGAGCCGCCCCGTTCGGCCGCGCGCCGACCCGCGATTCCCGCACTTCTGCGTTTCGACCCCCCGTTTCCGCGCATTCCACGGAAACCGGACTCACCCCATCAGGGCGTTGGCCGCCGCTTTCGGGCCGAGTACGGTCGGATTTCGGGGATGGCCGGCTCCGCTTGTCAAGCAATCGCGGCGCGAAAGCGCGGTGTCGATCGGGTGTGAGGTGGTCTCGATGGCGTTGGACGTTCTCGACCTGCTCAAAGAGGGCCTGCCGGACAGTTCCGCGCCGCGGCGGCGCATCGTGGTCGTCGGCGCCGGAATGGCCGGCCTCACTGCGGCCATGCTGTTGAAGGAAGCGGGCCACGAGGTGACGATCCTCGAGGGCCAGAACCGGTTGGGCGGGCGCATCCTCACCCACCGCGATTTCGCGGGCGAGATGTACGGCGAGTTCGGCGCGATGCGGTTCCCGCAGCAGCACCCGCTCGTGTCGTGGCTGATCGACGAGAAGTTCCGGCTGCCCACCAAGCCGTTCCCCATGTACGACGAGGACACGTTCGTGTACCTCCAGGGCAAGGGGGTGCGCCGCCGCGACTTCTCCGCCGACCAGTTCTCGTTCGACCTCCAGCGCGGCGAGGCGGACCGGTCGCCGCACGACCTGCTGCGGCACACCGTGCAGCCGCTGATCGACATCATGGAGCAGGAGGACGAGAGCAAGGCGTGGCACCGGCTGCTCACCGACTACGACCGGTACACCCTGCTCGGCTACCTCAAGGAGCGCGGGCTCAGCGACGGCGCGCTGGCGATGCTCGGCCCGCTGTTCAACCTGGAGGGCCGCTACCACTTCTCGCTGGTCGAGTGGTTCTCCCACTTCTACGAGGACGTGTTCGGCCACCTCGTGTACATCGTGGACGGGGCCGACTCGCTGCCGCGGGCGTTCGAGCCGATGCTCATGGACGACATCCGGTTCGGCGCGCTCGTGCACGGCATCGACCAGAGCGACAGCGAGGTCCGGGTGCACTACCGCGCCGGCCGCCGCTCCTACACCGTCACGGCCGACGAGTGCATCGTGACGGTGCCGTTCGCGAGCCTGCGGCACATGGAGATCCAGGGGCTGGACCCGGACAAGTGGTACGCCATCCGCAACACCTACTACGGCCGGGCGCACAAGCTGTTCATGCAGTTCAGCGAGCGGTGGTGGGAGAGCGGGTACGGCATCACCCACGGGCTGACCGTGACCGACCTGGCGATCCGCAACGTCGTCTACCCGCCGGCGGGTCAGGACACCCGGTTCCGCAAGGGCGTGATGATCGCGTCGTACTGCTGGGAGCAGGACAGCATGCCGTACACGCCGCTGGCCGGCGAGGAGAGCGTGATGCAGGCGCTGGAGGACCTGGTCAAGATCCACCCCGAGGCGCGGGACACGTTCGAGTTCGGCGTCTACAAGGACTGGGCGCTCGACTGGTTCGCCTGCGGCATCGGCCCGCTGTTCCGGGCGTTCGAGATGAGCGAGACGTTCTACGAGGACGTGATCCGGCCGGTGAACCGGGTGTGGTTCGCCAACGACGCGTGCGACCGGCGGCACCGGCGGTGGGTCGAGGGCGCGCTCAAGGCGGCGGTGAAGAACGCCTACGCGATCAACGAGGGGTTGCGCGACGAGATGCCCTGGAAGGACTGAGCCGTCACCGCACCGTCGCCGAGGCCAGCGGCACCGGCGTCCCCTGGCCCGGCCACGCGCCGGTCAGGAGGGCGCCGGTGAGCCGGTCGGTGGTGTCGAGGCGGCGGCGGACGGCGAGTTCGACGGTCGGGGTCACGACGATCGCCGGATCGCCGTCCGCGGCGCGTTCGACCGGGCCCGCCTCCGGCGCGTCGGCGGTGCCGGGCGGCTCGACGGCGACCGCCATGGCGGGCTCCCGGCGCTCCAGCCGGCCGTCGACGTCCACGAACTGCTCGGCCTGGCCGGTGCCGCGCAGGATCGCGTCGGCCAGCGCCGCCGCGTACACCGGGTCGCCGATCGCGTCGTAGCACCACCGCGTGCCCAGCACGGAGTGCTCGCTGGTGCCCAGCAGCCACTCGTCCGCGCCGGCCAGGGGCGCGTCGCGGTAGGTGAGCGGCACCTGGAGGACCGGGCCGTCGCCGACCCGGACCAGCGCCGTCTCGATGCCGACCGCGCCCGCCGGGTCGTCGAAGCGGAAGGCCGCCACCCATGTCACCTCGCCCTCGGTGCCGGGGTTCCAGCCGCGCCCGGGCAGCCAGGAGGCCAGCAGCTCGAGCTTGGTCGGGCTCAGGGTGGCGCGGTGGATCAAGGCCATGCGGTGATCGTAACCAGGGCGGTCAGCCGAGGTTGCCCGTGGTCGCCAGGAGCAGGGCGAGGGCGGGCAGGAAGTTGTTGAGCTGGTGGGCGACCACGCTCGCCAGCAGGTTGCCGGTGACCAGCCGGGCCAGGCCGATGGGGATCGACAGCACGAGCAGCAGCGGCGTGCGCAGCAGCTCCAGGTGCGCGAGCGAGAACACGACGCTCGTCGCGGCGAACACGACCCACCGGTTCCAGCCCAGGTGCTCCAACCCGCGCCACAGCACGCCCCGGAACAGCACCTCCTCGGCCGCCGGCGCCACCAACCACACCGCCAGGAACACGACGACGGCCGCCGCGGGCGGCAACTCCCGCCCGGCGAACGCGTCGCCGACCGCCGAGGACGCCCGGTCGTCGCCGACCCAGGCGGCCCACACCGCCGCCGCGGGCAGCGTCAACGCCAGCCCGCCGAACCCGAACGCCGAGCCGATGGCGACGTCCTTGAGGCTGGGGCGGACCGCCAGCTCGCGCCACACCCGGCCGCTCCTCGGGCCGCCCCCGAACCGCCCGGTCCCGACCGCCGCGAGCACCGCGCCCGAGGCCGTCGGCACGAGCAGGAGGGCGAGCAACCGGCCGTCCTCCAGCCCCGCGGTGCCGTTCGGGTCGTGCGACAGGAGCACGAGCACGGAGACGGCGACCATCGTGAGCTGCCCGACGAGGAAGAGCCCGACCAGCGACCAGCCGACCCGCCGATCCCGGGGTGCCGCGGCGGGCGGGGGCGCGGTCACGGTCTCGTCCTGCCGCGCCGGCCCGATCTGCTCATCGCCCACGACCGTGGGTACCCCGCCGCACCGGCGGGGTCAACCCGATCTCCACCGACGTGCGCCGGATCGAGACCGACGGCGGGTCGGTGGTGCCGTGCGCGTCACAGCGGCGGGGTGGCGGGGCGGCGGTGGCGCCACCGCTGTTCGCCGTCGTCGCGGAACTCCCCGGTGGCGCGCATGCCGATCCGCCGGGCCACCGCCTCGCTCGCCGGGTGCTCGGGCGAGATGTGGGCGCACACGTCGGTCACCCCGTGCGAGACCAGCCACGCGACGAGCGCCGCCGCGGCCTCGGTGGCGTAGCCGTGCCCCTGGAACGGCACGCCGACCACCCACGCCACCTCGGCGACCAGGCCGTTCGGCCCCCACGTCGTGGTCGCCTGCACCGTGCCCACGGCCGCGCCGTCCCCGTCCCGCCGCACGACCCAGTTCAGCCACCCCTCGCGGCCGTCGTCCGAGGTGGGTCGCTGCCACCGCCCGTACCTGGTGGCGAGCCGCGCCGCGGTCGGGGGTGTGCCGCCGATGACGGCGTACAGGGCGGGATCGCCCAGGACCACCGCCATCTCCTCGGCGTCCTCGACCCGCACGGGCTCCACCCGCACCCTCCCGGTCCGCACCACCGCGTCCCGCGGCCACCGCGCCGGCACCACCGACAACCCGCCCACCCCCCGAACTCACGTGCACGGTAATCACCCGGACGCCGATTCCCCGGACGCCGGAACCACCCGGACTCCGATCGCGGGCATGATCGGGAGGTGACGACTTCCCGGCGCGCCCGGCACGAGCGGCTGTCCGCGTGGCTCTCCGCCCGCGCCGACGACGAGGTGACGGCGCTGGTCGGCGCGGGGGAGCGGGTGGGCGTGGGTGGCGCGACGGGGGTGGTCGAGGTCGACGGGGAGGCGGTGTTCGTCAAGCGCGTCCCGCTGACCGGGGCGGAGGCCGCCCGACCGCACGACACGGCGAACCTGTTCGACCTGCCGGTGTCCTGCCAGTACGGGATCGGCGGCCCGTCGTTCACGGCGTGGCGCGAGCTGGCCGCGAACCGGGTCGTCACGGAGGCGGTGCTGGCGGGGGAGACGGCGGCGTTCCCGCTGCTGCACCACTGGCGCGTGCTGCCGGGCCGGCCTCCCGTCGCCGCCGAGCACTCCGACGTGGACGCCGTCGTCGCGTTGTTCGGCGGCAGCACGGCCGTGCGCGCCCGCCTCGAAGCGCTGGCCGCCGCGCCGGCCTGCCTGGTGCTGTTCTTCGAGCACCTCCCGCACCCGGTGGAGGGCTGGCTGGACGACGACCCGGCGGGCAAGGCCGGACAGGTCGAGCGGGAGTTGACCGGGATCGTCACCTTCCTGCGCGAGCGGGAGCTGCTCCACATGGACGCGCACTTCGGCAACCTGCGCACCGACGGGGAGCGGCTGTACCTGACGGACTTCGGCCTGGTCACCTCGCCCACCTTCGACCTCTCGCCCGCCGAACGGGACTTCGTCCGCCGCAACGCCACCCACGACGCCGACTACGCCGCCATGCGGCTGGTGAACTGGCTGGTGACCGCCGTGTGCGGGGTGTCGGTGCCACCCGGTGGCGTCCCCTCCGCGTGCAACGCCTTCGTCCGGCGGTGCGCCGACGGCGACCTCCCGGACGACGTGCCGCCGGCCGTGGTCGCGATCCTCGCCCGGCACGCGCCCACCGCCGCCCGCCTGAACGACTTCTACTGGCGGCTGTTCGACGGCGAGGTCCTCACGCCCTACCCGTCACGGTGACCGCATGCCCCGCAGGTAGCCGACGGCCGCCCAGGGGCGACGCCCGAAGGCGAGGACCTTGCCCGTCGCGACGGCCCGGGCCAGGCGGATGCGGCGGAAGATCGTGAGCATCATCGCGGTGGGGTCGAACGTCACCCGGGCGTCGACCCGGCGGCCGTCGGCGGGCTCGACCCGCAACCGGCCGCCCTCGCTGGTGAGGACGACGGGGGTGGTGTGCTTCGAGCGGAACTCGAGGGCCACGCGGCCCGGTGCCCCGCCGCCCGCCAGCAACCGGCCCGACCGACCGCCCAGCATCGGCATGAGGAACAGGTCGAACGTCAGCGCGGCCTCGTGCGCGGAGATGCGCCACGGCACGCCCAGCACCCGCGCGATGTCCAGGCCGTGGATCAGGACCTCGTTCAGCTGGTGGGCGACGTGCGCGGCGGCGGGCAGCTCGGCGCCGCCCAACCACGGCCGCAGCTCGCGCGGGTCGGTGTCCTTGGCGCGGGTCAGCAGCAGGTCGACCTCTTCGAGTAGCGTGTTCGAGACCACGTCGAGCGCCCGCTCGGGGAAGCGCGCCAGGCTCAGCGCGTTGAGCCGCGCGAACCCGCCCAGGCTCGACTCGCGCCAGCCGCGGTCGAGGTCGGGCTCGTCGAGGGGGGACGGGTCCGCGCCGATCAGGCCGGCGTTGAGGCGGCCGACGAGCGCGACGTGGGCCGCGGTGTCGGCCACCGACCAGTCGCCGATCGTGCGGCGGTCGGGCGTGCGGCAGTCCGCCAGCACCCGGGTGAACCGCTCCGCCGCCCCGGAGAGGGCGTCACGCGCGTCCTGCCACCGCCGGTCGGTGATGTCCAGCTCCACGAGTCGCCTCCCGCGCCGTCGACCTCACCTCACCGAAAGTAGTGACGGGCCGGTCGCGGGACCACCGCGTTCGTGCTCTACCGCGCGGACCGCACGTGGCCGGGCCCGCGGCGCACCACGTCCAGTGCGGTTCGCCCCAGCCCTCCCACCGCGCCTTCGCCCCCTCGTCCGAGCACACGCGCCCCACGCCCGCGAACACGCCGCCGAGGCGCTCGGTGACCGACCGCCGCCGCACCTCGCGCGGCTGCCGCGTGGCGTCCACTGCCGGCTGCCCGGGCAGGTCGGCCACGGGCCTCCGACCGGCGGTGGGGTGAGCATGATCGCGTACGCGGCGTGAGCAGCCTCACGAGGAGGGCAGTTCGCCCGTCCGGGTGAGCCGTTCGGCCAGTTCGCGGAGCTTCAGGTTGCCCTGCTGGCTCGCCCGCACGAGCACGGCGAACGCCTGGTCGGCGGTCAGCTTGTGGCGCTCCATCAGGATGCCCTTGGCCTGCCCGATCAGGTCGCGCGTCAGCACGGCGTCCGCCAGGTGCTCGCGCTCCTGGGCGGTGGCCAGCGCGACGGCGGCGTGCCCGGCGAACAGCAGCCCCACGTGCTCGGACTCCTCGTCGAACGCGCGCACGTCCGGCGAGTAGAGGTTCAGCGCCCCGAGGTCGTCACCGTCCACGTACAGCCGGAACGACAGCATGCTCGCCACGTCCAGCTCGAGCGCCCGCTTGGCGAACACCGGCCACCGCGACTCCTCGGTCAGGTCCGGCGCGGAGACGATCTTGTGCAGGTAGAGCGCGGTCAGGCACGGTCCCTGGCCGGTGTCGTACTGGACCTGGTCGACGTCGCGCGGGATGTCGTCGGTCGCCGCGACGGTCTCCACGTCGCGCTTGCCCACGATGGTCATGATCCCGGCGTGCCACGCCCCCGGGATCGTGTCCACCGCGGCGCGCACGATCTCGTCCAGAGTGTCCTGCGCGCTGTCCTGCCGGTGCAGCGCCCTGGCGACCTCGTTCAGGCGCACGGCCAGGTCGTCGCTCACCGTGTCGTCCACTACAGGCCACCTCCGGGCGTCGTCGTGTCGCGCAACCTCACCATGCCCCCGTGTGCCCAGTCACGCTCATCCGTACACAACGCGCCGGAGTGGAATACGAGTCGAAAGCGTTCCGTTGGACCTGCTGTCGGCCCTGCCCTAGGTGCGCGGGGCGAAGTCGTCCGAAGCCGCGGTGTCGGCGGACGGCCGTGCATCCCTCCAGGCAACCCCGTGCGGCCGGCCGCGCGCGGGTGCGATTCGGCAAGGAGACGACCATGTCGTTCACGGTGGACATGCCCCGCCAGGGCCGCCCGACCCGCGAGCGCCCGGCCCGGGCGGCGGGCGAGGCCGACCTCGTCGGCCACTACCTGCGGGAGCTCACGGCGACGCCCTTGCTCACCGCGACCGAGGAGGTCGTGCTCGCGAAGCGCATCGAGGCGGGGGTGTACGCGGCCGAGCTGCTGCGGCGGTCCGACGAGGGCGAGGCGGCGCCGTTGGACGCCGAGCGCCACCGCGCGCTGCGCGCCGCGGTCGCGGACGGCAAGCGGGCCAAGGACCACATGATCCGGGCCAACCTGCGCCTGGTGGTGTCGGTGGCCAAGAAGCACTCGTTCCGCGGCCTGCCGCTGCTCGACGTCGTGCAGGAGGGCAACCTGGGCCTGATCCGCGCGGTCGAGAAGTGGGACTACGCCAAGGGCTTCAAGTTCTCCACCTACGCGGTCTGGTGGATCCGCCAGGCGATCGAACGCGGGCTGGCCGAGCAGACCAGGACGATCCGGCTGCCGATGCACGTCCACGAGGAGGTCGGCAAGCTGCGCAAGGCCGAGCAGAAGCTGCGCGGGGACACCGACCGCGAGCCCACCGCGGCCGAGCTGGCGGAGGTGGTGGGGATGCCGCAGGCCCGGGTCGTGGAGCTGCTCGCCGCGAGCCGCGCCGCCCTGAGCCTGGAGACGCCGATCGGTGACGACGGCGGCTCGTCCGTGGCCGACCTGATCGAGGACGGCGAGGCGGTGGACGCCTACGAGGTGGTCGAGCAGCAGGAAGTCCGCGAGCAGCTGCGGGCCCTGGTGGACACGCTGCCCGAGCGGCAGGCCCGGATCGTGACCCAGCGCTTCGGCCTGGCCGACGGGCGTGCCCGCAGCCTCCAGGAGCTGGCGGACGAGCTGGGCCTGACCCGCGAGCGCATCCGGCAGCTGGAGAAGGAGTCGCTGCGCCTGCTGCGCGACCCGGAGCGCAACCGGGCCCTGCTCGCCCTGGCGGGCTGATCTGCCTCCTTTTGCGGCCCGCGCCGAGGGGGCGCAGTCTCGGGTGTCCGCGACCTCGAGGAGCGCACCCATGACCGAGCCCGTCCACCACGTCACCACCACCCGACTCGATCGGGGAGTCCTGCTGGTGAGCCTGTCGGGCTCCCTCGACGCCGCCACCCACCGGCCGGTCGTGTCCGAGCTCGACGGGGTGTTCGAGGCACGGCCGCCCGGTGTCGTGCTGGACCTGAGCGAGGTGGCGTTCATGGGCTCGGTCGGCATCGCCATGCTGGTCAACTCCCACCACCGGGCCGGCAGGCTGCGCGTGCCGTTCGCGATCGTGGCGAACTCGCGGGCCGTGCTGCGCCCCCTGGAGATCAGCCAGGTGCTCGGCACCCTCCCGCTGCACCGGTCCGTGGACGAGGCGCTGGCGGCGTTGCGGCTCGTGTCGACCTGACCCCGGCCGAGCCCGAGCGCCACCGGGCTCGGACGTGACCGGTCAGCACCCGTGCTCGTGGCGGCGTCGCCACATCGCGGCGAGCATCGCCGGGACCATCAGCACGTGGCCGGCGGCCACCAGCGCCGTCGCGGACAGCGCGCCCGCCCAGTGGAAGGGCAGCAGCACCGCGAACGGCGCGTACATCGCGGCGCACATCTCCAGCACGCCCGGCCACCCGTGCCGGCGCACCCGCATCCACACGGCCATGCCCAGCGACATGTCCGTCGCCATCACCAGCACGTGCGCGGTGACGTGGTCGCCGAGATCCGGCCACGCCGACGACCAGAGCGGTTCCAGCGCCACCATGCCCACCACCATGGCGACGGCCATCTCCAGCGCGTGCCGGGCGAGGCGCCACCACGTCGCCCGGTCGGTCCCCGTGGTCGTCGGTTCGGTGCCCATGTCGGTCCCTCCGTCGCGGTTCGGTCCTCTCGCAACGGCGATCCTGGGTCGGGCCGGGTCACGCGGTCAGGTGCCGGAGGTCATGCCCCGGGTCACGTCCCGGTGTGACCCGGGCGCTCAGCAGAGCCCGAGTTCCCGCGCCCGCAGCGCGGCCTGCGTGCGGTCGCGGACCCCGAGCTTGGCCAGCACCCCGGTCACCAGGTTCTTCACCGTGCCCTCCGCGAGGAACAGGCGGCCGGCGATCTCGCGGTTGCTGCGCCCCTCGGCGAGCAGCCGGACCACGTCCAGCTCCCGCTGCGTCAGCGGCACGGGCGGGCGCGGGCGCGGTTCGCCCTCCTCGTGCGGCAGCCGCGCCACCCTGGCGACCAGCTTCGCCGCCACGGACGGCTGCAGCACGGACTCGCCGCGCCGCGCGGCGACCAGCGCCTCGACCAGGCGGGCCGACGACACGTCCTTGAGCAGGTAGCCCACCGCGCCGGCGCGCACGGCCGCGAACACGTCCGCGTCGTCGTCGAACGTGGTCAGCGCCAGCACCCGCACCCCGGGCTGCTCGACCCGCAGCCGGTGGGTGGCCGCGATGCCGTCCAGCACGGGCATCCGCAGGTCCATCAGGACGACGTCGGGCCGCAGCTCGGCGCACCGCCGCACGGCCTGCTCGCCGTCACCGGCCTCGCCGACCACCTCGATGCCGGGCTGCACCTCCAGCAACGTGGCCAGCGCCTCCCGGAAGAGGGCCTGGTCGTCCGCGATCAGCACGCGCACCGGCGGCTCCGGGGCACTCATGCCGGCACCTCCACGGTCAGCGCCACGCCACGCCCGCCGGCCGGGCCGACCGACACCTCGCCGCCGAGCCCGGCCACGCGTTCCCGCAACCCGACCAAGCCGTACCCGCCACCCGGGTCGTCGCCCATCCCGCGGCCGTCGTCGCGCACCTCCAGCCGCACCAGGTCGTCGCGCCCGTAGTCGAGCACGACGGTCGCCTCGGTCGCGTCGGCGTGCTTGCGCACGTTGGTCAACCCCTCCTGGGCCGCTCGGAACAGGGACTCCTCGACCTCCGCCCGGGTGACGCGGGCCGCGCCGCGCACCTCCACCCCGGTCGGCACGCCCGCCTCGGTGACCTCCGCCGCCAGCACCCGCAGCGCGTCCACCAGCGGTTCGGGCCGCGGTTCGCGCAGCGCGGCGACCGAGCGGCGCACCTCGGTCAACGCGAGCCCGGCCTGGTCCTGGGCCTTGGCCAGCATCGAGTCGAGCCGCTCGGGCTCGGCTGTGCCGATCACCGCGCGGGCGGCCTGCAGGAGCATCCGCACGACGGTCAGGTGGTGGCCGAGCCCGTCGTGGATGTCGCGGGCGACCCGGTTGCGCTCCCGCGTGACGGCGAGCTGCTCCGCCTGCGC
Organism: Actinosynnema sp. NPDC053489; assembly: GCF_044544865.1. Taxonomy (NCBI): domain Bacteria; kingdom Bacillati; phylum Actinomycetota; class Actinomycetes; order Pseudonocardiales; family Pseudonocardiaceae; genus Actinosynnema; species Actinosynnema sp. NPDC053489. The sequence goes on from NZ_JBITXT010000014.1 coordinate 190,356, forward strand.
CGCGTACCCGCGCAGGCGCTCGTGGGCCACCGCCAGCTCCGCCCGGGCCCGTTGCTCGCGCACCAGCAGCTCGGTGACGACGACCGTGAACCCGGTCACGGCCAGCGTGCCCAGCCCCTCGCGCAACCCGTCGGGCCACTCCATGTCCAGGTGGACCAGCGGGATCACGGCGGCCACCGCCGCGGCGGCCGGCAGCGGGAGCAGCAACACCGCCTGCGCGACCAGCACCACGAGCAGCAGCACCGACCCCACCGCCGCGCCCGACAACGCGAACACCGCGAACCCCAGCGGGAGTTGCACGAGGACGTACGCCACCGCGAACGCCCGGCCGCGTCGTTGCGCGAACGGGAAGCCGAAGATGGCCAACGCGCCGTAGACCAGCCCGACGAGCAGCGTGGGCACGAGCAACTGCTCGAAGGTCTTCGACCCGAGCGGCAACGTCACGTACGCCACCGCCGTGAGCACGCCCAAGGCCCGTTGCACGTCCTCACTGTGCTCGACCCGGGTACGCCGTGTCACCTGAATCGAAATAGAACCGGCGCGGGGTTCGCCCGTCACCCGGACGGGGTACCAGGGGGTTGCGTCAAACAGTCGGCGCGTCGACATCCCGGTGAACCGGGAGAAGGCGGCGGAGCGCCATGGAACTGGATTTCGACGACGCGGTGGGGCGGGGTCTGCGCGGGTACGTGCGCCTGGTCACCGAGGAGCTGGGGCTGACCGGCGAGTGCTCCTACGTGCAGGCCGACGGGCCCGCCACGGCGTACCTCGCGCTGGACGGCCGGCTGCCCGGGTTCCCCGACCGCGACGTGGCGCTGCTGTGGGACGAGGCGCACGGCTGGTCTGCCGCGGTGGAGACGCACAGCGGTGAGGACGTGATCGTGCAGGCGTACTTCGGCCAGGAGCTCCTGCCCCCTCCCGGCGCCGTGGCCCGGTGGGTGCGGGGCCTGTTCCGCGGCGAGCGGGTGCCCCGCCCGCGACCCGGCTCGTCGCGCCACCGGGACCTGCGCCTCGACCTCGCGCCGTACGCGGCAGCCGGGCTCGTGCCGGCACCGCGCGGCTGACCCCACCTCGCGCGGCCAACGCCGCCGGGGCGCGGTGTCGGGTGCGCCGACGACGGGTACACCGCCGTCATGGTCGCCCAGCCGTGTGTCGCCGCCTCCAGCCAGTGGACGGATGAGGACGGCGTCCGACAACCGTCGGGCGACGTGCACGCCTGGACGCCCGGCACCAACCAGACCCTGTGCGGCCAGGCGTTGAGCCGCAGCCGGCTGGGCCGCTTCCGGCACGTGCCGTGGGCGGACGCGCGGTACTTCGCCGAGACCGCCGAGCAGCCGTTCCACCTGTGCCCGCGCTGCGTGGCCGCCACCACCCCGCGCGCCGAGCGCTCCGGGCCGAGGTGGACCCGCCACAACCCGCGCCCGTAGCGCCGGCGGACCTGCGATGATCACCCCGTGACCCGAGGGGGAGCGGTGGACGCGGCGCCCGTGCGGCGCAAGGCGGTGCGGTCGGACGTGCCGGGGATCGGGGCGCTGATGCGCCGGTCGGTGCTGGAGCTGTTCCCGCGCTTCCACGACGAGCGCGAGACCGCGAGCGCGGCGCGCTACCTCACCGAGCCGGACGTGGTGCTGGTCGACGACGGCACCTACTACGTGCACGAGGTGGCCGGCGAGGTCGTGGCGTGCGGCGGGTGGAGCAGGCGGGACAAGCTCTACACCGGCTCGGGCGCCCGGCCGACCGACGGCAGGCTGCTCGACCCCGCCACCGAACCCGCGCGGGTGCGGGCGATGTTCGTCCGGGGCGACTGGACGAGGCGCGGCCTGGGCCGGCAGATCCTCACGGCGTGCGCCGAGGACGCCAGGGCCGCCGGGTTCCGGTCGCTGGTGCTGATGGCGACGTTGCCGGGCGTGCCGCTGTACCGGTCGTTCGGGTTCCGCGAGGTGACTCGCACCCAGGTGCCGCTACCTGATGGAGTGACGTTGGCGGGCGTCGAGATGGCCTACCCGCTCGACTGAGCGCAGCGCTTCCACCACGGACGAGTGGGTCCGGTCCACGTTCCGGTGATGCGCGCGCCGGCCTCCCGCACCGCTCCTACGCTCGGCAGGTACCCCTGCGCGGAGGGAGCGGAGCCCATGACCCGGTCCACGGTCCTCATCGCCACCGAGCGGGCGGCGCAGGACAACACCGTGCCGACGGCCAAGGTGGAGCAGGTCTGCGCGCACCTGGGGGAGTGCGGTCACGAGGTGGTGGTGGTGCACTCCACCACCGACGCGGCCGCGGTGATCACCGCGGAGGCCAACCTCGCCGGCGCCGTCGTGAGCTGGGAGCTGGCCGGCGGCGCGATCCGCACCTCCGACACCGGCCCGGCCGTGCCCGGCGGGGTGCTGCGGATGCTGCTGGACCGGTTCTCCTCGCGGCTGCCCGTCTTCCTGCTGACCACCGGCGACTACAGCGACGAGACGCCGCTGTGGGTCTCCGAGATCATCAACGGCTGGATCTGGCTGCTGGAGGACACCCCGGACTTCATCGCGGGCCGGATCGACTTCGCCGCCCGCCAGTACCTCGACCACGTCCTGCCGCCGTTCTTCCGCGAACTGCGCCGGTTCGACGACACGCACCCGTACTCCTGGCACACCCCGGCGCACGCGGGCGGCATCGCGTTCCTCAAGTCACCGGTCGGGCGGGCGTTCTTCGACTACTTCGGCGAACGGCTGTTCCGCACCGACATCTCGGTGTCGGTCGGCGAACTCGGCTCGCTGTTCGAGCACACCGGACCGGTCGGCGAGGCCGAGCGCAACGCCGCCCGCGTCTTCGGCGCCGACGAGACGTACTTCGTGCTGCACGGCACCTCGACGTCCAACCGGATGATCATCCACAGCGCGGTGGCCAACGACGAGATCACCCTGCTGGACCGCAACTGCCACAAGGCGATCAACCACGGCGTCACGCTCACCGGCGCCCGCCCGGTCTACCTGGTGCCCACCCGCAACGGCTACGGCATCACCGGCCCCATCCCGCCGTCCCGGCTGACCCCGGACGCGGTGCGCGACCAGATCGCCCGCACGCCGATCGCGGCGGGCGCGGCGAGCCCCGACGCGGCCTACGCCGTCATCACCAACTCCACCTATGACGGGCTCTGCTACGACACGGTCCGGGTGAACGAGCTGCTCGGCGCGTCGACCAGGGTCCTGCACTTCGACGAGGCGTGGTTCGCCTACGGCCGGTTCAACCCGCTCTACGCGCGCCGCTACGGCATGGCGGTCGACGGCGACGGGCTGCCCGACGACCGGCGACCGACCGTGTTCGCCACCCACTCCTCGCACAAGCTGCTGGCCGCGCTGTCCCAGGCGGCGATGGTGCACGTGAAGTCCGGGACCAAGGAGCCGTTCGACCGGTCGCGGTTCAACGAGACGTACATGATGCACGGCACCACGTCGCCGCTGTACCCGATGATCGCCTCCTGCGACGTCGCGGCGGGCATGATGGACGGCCCGGCCGGCGCCTGGCTGACCACCGAGGCCATCACCGAGGCGGTCCGGTTCCGGCAGGCGATGATCCGGCTGGGCGGGCGGCTGGCCACCGCGGGCGACCGGCCGCCGTGGTTCTTCGGCGTCTGGCAGCCGACGGAGGTCGCCGACCCGGCCACCGGTGACCGGATGCCGTTCCACGAGGCGCCCCTGGACCTGCTGCGCACCGAGCCGGGCTGCTGGACGTTGGAGCCCGACGCGCCGTGGCACGGCTTCCGCGACCTGGAACCCGGCTACTGCCTGCTCGACCCGGTCAAGGTCACGATCACCTGCCCCGGCGTGGACGCGCTGGGCGACGTCTCGGCGTTCGGCGTGCCCGCGCGGGTGGTCACCGCGTACCTGGAGACCCGGCGGATCGTGGTGGAGAAGACCGACGTCTACACCTTCCTGGTGCTGTTCTCCATGGGCATCACCAAGGGCAAGTGGGGCACGCTGCTCGACGCGCTCACCGACTTCAAGCAGCTGCACGACGAGGGCGCGCCGCTCTCGGAGGTGCTGCCGGACCTGGTCGAGGCGCACCCCGAGCGGTACGGGCGGCTCACGCTGCCGCAACTGTGCGAGGAGATGCACCACGGCCTGGCCGACAGCAAGGTCGTGCAACTGCTCAACGAGGCGTTCACCAGCCCGACCCCGCCGACGGCGGTGATGACGCCCGCCGAGGCGTACCAGCGCTTCATCCGGGGCCGGACCGAACTGGTGGGCCTGGACGACCTGGCCGACCGCGTGGTGGCCACCCAGGTGACCACCACGCCGCCCGGCATCCCCGTGCTGGTGCCCGGCGAGCGCGTCGGCTCGCCCGACGGCCCGCTGCCGCGGTACCTGCGCGTGCTGGAGGCGTTCGACCGGCGGTTCCCCGGGTTCGCCGCCGAGACGCACGGCGTGCACCACGAGGGCGGCCGGTACTGGATCTCCTGCGTCACCGAGTAGGCGGCCGTGCGCTTCGGGGGTACGCGGGTGGAGTTCCTCGGCGGTCGGGCCGGGTGCCTGACGATGCTGCTGCTGTCGATCGTGGCGTCGGTGCTGCTGACCGTGCTGCTGAACCTCCTGCTGTGACCGGTCCGGGCCGCGTCAGCGGGTTCCCGTCGTGCCGCCGAGCGTGCGGTGCCGTCCATAGGGGACGGACTCCAGCAGCGTGACGCGGATCGTGCTGCCGTCGGGGACGCGGTAGGCGCGCTGCTCGCCCGGGCGGGCGCCCGTCAGCGCCGTGCCGAGCGGCGAGCCGGGGGAGTAGACCTCCAGGTCGCCGTGCTCCGCGGCGCGTTCGCCGAGCAGGAACGTCTCCGCGTCACCGGTGTCGTCGTAGCGGACGGTGAGCACCATGCCCGGTTCGGCGATCCCGTCGTCGGGCGGGTCCTCGCCCACGACGGCGTTGGCGAGCAGCTCCTGGATCTCGCGCACGCGCTCCTGCCGCCGCCGGCGGATCGTGGCGCGGTCGTCCTGGTCGACGCCCTCGTCGGAGTCCGCGGCGCGGGCGAGGTCGGCCAGCTCGGCGCGCAACCGGTCGTGCGCCTGCGGGGTGAGCCAGGTGGTCCGGGTCTTGGTCATGGTGGCCTTCGGGTGTCGTGGCGGGGGCGCCGTCAGGGCGGCCGGGGAGGTGGGGCCGCCCTGACGGCCGGGTGTCCGCGGTGCCGGGTGGTCCAGCGGCGCCGGCTCCTCGGACGGGTGGGTGGTCGGTGGCGGTCAGCCGTGCGCGCGCAGCCGGAGGATCGTGTCCACGTCGCGCGCGTAGCCGGTGGCGATGTCGGTCAGCACGTCGAGCTGCACGCGCAGGAACGCGTTCTCCTTGCGCAGCCACAGCAGCTCGGCGCGCTCGTCGTCGGTGAGCGGGTCGCGGGCGCCGTCCATGCGGACCGCTCAGCGCAACGGGTCGAACGGGCGCAACGCGTCCGGCTGCTTGCCCGTGGTGATCTGCTCGGCCAGGAGCCTGCCGGTGACGGGACCGTGCGCCAGGCCCCACATGCCGTGCCCGCCCGCGACGTACACGCCCCGGGCGCGCACCTCGCCGATCAGCGGACGCCCGTCGGGCGTGACCGGGCGCGGGCCGACCCACACGTCGCGGCGCTCGTCCCAGCGCACCCCGTCCAGCAGCGGGCGGGCCGAGGCGATGACGGCCTCCAACCGGGCCGGCACCCCCGGCGCGTCCGGGTCGCGGAACTCCATCGTGCCCGCCACCCGCAGCGCGCCCTGGTACGGCGTGCACGCGACCCGTGCGACGGGCAGGTACACCGGACCCGGCACCGGGCGGTCCACGGGCACGGTGAACGAGTACCCGCGGCCCGCGCGGACCGGCACCCGCACGCCCCACTCGCCGGCCAGCCGGGACAGCCACGCGCCGGTCGCGACGACCGCCACGTCCGCGGGCACGCCCTCGCCGCCACGCCCGCGCACCGTGACACCGGTGGCGTGCGAGTCCACGCCGACTGCCTCCAGCACGCGGATCGTCCCGCCGCGGGCTTCGACGGACCGCCCGAGCGCGCGCACGAACGCGCCGGGGTCGAGGTGGCGCTGCCCGTCGATGCGCACACCCGCGGTCAGGGCGGGCGAGGCGAGCGGCACGAGGTCGCGCAGCCCGTCGCCGTCCAGCGGCGCGTGCTCGACCGGCTGACCCGCGTCGGCCATCCGGCGCAGCTCGCGCAGCAGGCCCCCGGCCTGCGCGGAGGTCTCGAAGCCCGCGGTGATCGGCGACTCGACCGTGCGGGCCTCGACGCCGTTCGCGGTCAGCACGTCGAACGCCTCGACGCACTCGGCGTTCAGCGACCGGTTGGCGCGCACGGCCCGCGTCCACGACGACCACCGGCAGTTCGCCGCGAACCGCAGCAGGAACGACCACAGCCCGGGGTCCACCGACAGCGAGACGTGCAGCGGCGCGTTCGGGTTCAGCAGCGACCGCAGGCCGTAGCGCAGCACGGACGGCTCGTTGAGCGGGATCGTGAGGCCGGGCGAGAGCCAGCCCGCGTTGCCCCAGGACGCGCCCGCGGCCACGCCCGTGCGGTCGAGCACGGTCACCTCGACGCCGCGCTCCTGCAGGAACCACGCGGTCGACAGGCCCACGATGCCCGCGCCGACGACGACCGCCGACCGCGGTCCACCGTCGCTGCGCCCGACGTCGACCATGACCACCTCCACACCCGGACCACCTGCTGACGGGAGCCAGCATGACCCGGGCACCACGCCCGACCGTTGTCCGTCACCGACAATTCCGGTAGGTGGTCTTGTCGGCAACCGACAGTCAGTCGGTGGCGGCCAGGTCGATCACCATGGCGAGCCGCTTGCGGGGGTCGTCGAGGTCCAGCGCGGTCACCTCGGTCATCTTGCGCAGCCGGTAGCGGATCGTGTTGGGGTGCACGCCGAGCCGGTCGCCCGCCTGCGCGAGGTCGCCCTGCGCCTCCAACCAGGCCCGCAGGGTCGGCACGTACCGGGTGGCGTGCTCGCGGTCGTGCCGCCGCAGCTCGGCGACCGGGCCGCGGGCCGGGGTGCGACCCGCCCGCGCGGCGGCACGCAGCCGTTGCAGCAGGATGTCGTCCCACGACTCGTCGTAGGCCGGCGGCACGGCGCCCGGCGGGCGGGCCTCGTGCAGCGCCAGGCACTCGTCGGCCTCCTGCCTGCTGGCGGGCAGGTCGGCCGCGGCGGCGGTGCCGCCGATCCCGGCGGTGATCGTCACCTGGGGCGGCAGGGCGGTCCGCAGCCCGGCGACCCAGGCCCGGGCCGCGGCGACGTCCTCGCCCGGCAGCACGGTGTAGAGCGCGGTGCCGGACAGCGTGCTGCGGCCGGGGCGCGACCAGCCGAAACCGGTGGTGGCGCGGTCGAACGCGAGCAGCAGCGCGGCGTGCCGCTCGGCGGCGATGTGCGCGCGGACCGCGATGACGCGCGACGGGCCCTGCGGCAGCCCGAGCCTGCTGACCACGGTCGCGGCGTCCGCCGTGCCCTCCAGCAGCCGGATCACCAGGTCCGACTCGACCTGCCGCTCCAGGTCGGCGCTGGCCCGCGAGCGCAGCAGGTGCAGCGCCACGGTGCGCGCGCCGTCGGCCAGCGCCGTGCACCGCACGCCGGTCAGGGGCACGCCGCAGGTCACCCACACCGAGCCGAGCAGCTCGCGGCCCGCGCGCACGGCCACGACCATGCGCCCGGTCAGCCCGTGGTCGGGGTCCTCGGGCACGAACAGCGGCTCGTCGCTCGACGCCAGGTGGGCGAACACACCGCGCTCCTCGAACAGCTCGCGCAGCCGTCGCGGCGCCTCGCGGCCCAGGATCGTCTCCAGCCGGGCGGGGTCCGCGCCCTGCTGCGAGCGGGAGTACGCGAGCACCCGCGACTGCCGGTCCTCGATGGCGACCGACCCGCCCACCGCGCCGGCCAGGCTGTCGGCCAGCGCGAACAGGTCCGTCGGGCCGCGACCGGACTCGGTCTCCCGGCCCTCCAGCACCAGCCCGTAGACCACGCCCGCCAACTGGCTCCACGACACGGCCGGGTCGACCAGCATCACGGCGACGCCCTCGGCCTCGCCGACCGCGGCGGCCTCCCGCTCGTCTTCGCCGTGCAGCAGCACCACGGCCGCCTTCGCCGCCGCGGCCCACCGCACGGCCCGCTCCACCGACCCGGCGCCGACGGCGAGGAACACGTCGCCGCCGACCGCCCGCGCCTGGTCGGACTCGCGCAGCACCACGCTGCGCAGCTCCGTCGACCGCGGCACGGGGCAGCACGCCAACCGCACCCCGTACCCGCCGAGCACGTTGACCAGGCGGTCGAGCCGGATCACGGCCGGACCTCGATGGTGTTCAGCTCGCTGGCGTCCTCGTGGCGCAGCCTGCGGACCAGGGAGCGGGCGATCCGGACGGCCTGCGCCTTCGCCAGGTCCGCCTTCTCGCCCGCGAACAGCTCGTCCACGGTCCGCGCCCACAGCGCCAGCCACCGGGCGAAGTGCGCGGCCGTGAGGGGGAACTCCTCGTGCAGGTCGGCGTGCACCCGCAGCAGGTTGCGGCGGTAGGTGCCGGCGCGGAACAGCACCGTGTCCCAGAAGTCCGCGATCACCGGCAGGTGCGCCGCCAGGTCGAGCCGCGCCACGTCCCGGAAGATCGGGCCGAGCACGCCGTCGGCGAACGCCCGCCGGTAGAACTCGGTCACCACCGCCAGCACGTCGTCGCGGCCGGTCAGGTCCCGCGGCGCGGTCACGGGGCGCCTCCCGGGCGGTGGGGCACCAGGTCGAGCAGCACGCGCCCGGCGGGTTCGGCCACCAGCTCCCGCACGCGCACGCCGTCCAGCACCGCGAGGAACGCCTGCTGCGCCGTCCGCAGGGCGCCGCGCAGGTGGCAGCCGCCGCGCAGCGGGCACGGCGGCCCGTCGCAGTCCACCGCCTCGCGCTCGCCCTCCAGCGCGCGCACGACCGCGCCGACGGACGCGTCCAGCGTCGTGGCCGGCACCCCGACCCCGCCCGCCCGGCCGCGCGAGGTGGCGACGAAGCCGTGCCGCTGGAGCCGCTGCACGAGCTTGGCCATGTGGTGGCGCGGCACGTCGAGCGCGTCGGCGAGCTGGCCGACGGTGAGCCGCCCGCCGCCGGCCAGGAGCATCACCACGCGCAGCGCGATGTCCGTCGACCGGATGAGGTGCATGGCCCGGACGGTAGCAAAAGCGGTATCTTCTATTCCTCTTTTGGGGTGGATGTCCGCCGGGAGGGTGACGATGGACGCCGAGGGCAACCGCGTTCCGGAGCCCGTCGGGGACCCGGCGTGCCTGCTGTCGCGGGTGTGCCCGGAGTGCGGCGCGGTGCCCGACGGCCCGCCGCCCGAGGTGTGCCCCCGGTGCGGCGCGGAGATGCCCGAGCGCGACGGCGGGTGGTGAGCCCGCGCGGGCCGCATTGCCCGCCGAACGCGCCCCATTGTTCACGAGTGTGACCCGCGCGGGCCGATTCTGTTCACGAATATGACCGGCCGCAATTGCCGCGAGCTCGTCGTTGATCGATTGCATTGCCCCTGACCACGGTATTCGATCGAATTCGACGTCCGCGCGCCCGAGTCCTGGGAAAACCGTCGTTGACCGGTCGGGCGAGCGGCCCTTAACATCCCGCAGGAAAGCGATTTCCGAGTCGCCGCAGAATTCTTTCACCAGTGTGAACGCCTTCGCGCGCACGTTGTCGGAAAAGTTCCTGCCGCCGATCTCGGTGTCCTGGAGTGAGAAGTGGAGTCCTGATGAGCACAGCGGATCACCGTCGATCCACGCGGTTCGCGCCACCGAGGAGGTGGCGGGCCGCGGTGGCCGCCGTCGCGGCGGCCACCGCGCTGGCCGCCTCCTTCACCCTGTGGTCGGCCGCCACGCCGGCCCAGGCGGCCGTCGGCGCCGGCACCTACACCGTGAAGAACGCGGGTAGCGGGCAGTGCCTCGACGCGGCCGGCACGTCCGCCGGCACCCAGCTCCGGCAGTCCTCCTGCGACGGCTCGGCCGGCGAGCAGTGGACCCTCGCCTCCGTCGGCGGCGGGTTCCGGATCAGCTCCGTCGCCACCGGGCTGTGCGCGGGCGTCCGGGACGCGTCGACCTCGGCGGGCAAGGTGATCGAGCAGCAGTCGTGCAGCGGCGCGGCGAGCCAGGTCTGGTCGTTGACCGAGAGCGGCGGCAACCACCGCGTGGTCAACACCAACGGCGGCAAGTGCATGAACACCCAGGACAACTCCACCTCCGCCGGTGCGCTCGTGCAGACGAACTCCTGCGACGGCGTGGCCACCAAGCAGTGGGCGTTCACCCCGACGAGCGGCGGGCCGACGTCGACCGGCACCTCGACCACGACCACGACGACCCGGACCACCACGACGACCACGACCACGACCACGGGCAACCCGGGCAGCGGCGACGGGAGCGGTCCCTGGCCGAGCGACACGGGCAGCGTCCACCAGACGTCGACGCGGAACGTGGGCACCTACTTCAACGGCGGGATGAAGCGGTACTACGGCATCGGTGACGGTGGTCAGGGCGAGAGCCAGGACCCGATGTTCGTGGTGGCCAACGGCGGGACCATCGAGAACGTGATCCTGGACGCGCCGGCGGGCGACGGCATCCACTGCGAGGGGTCGTGCACGATCCGCAACGTGTGGTGGAACGACGTGGGCGAGGACGCGGCGACCTTCAAGTCCTCCAGCTCGTCGGCGACCTACCTGGTGGACGGCGGCGGGGCGAAGTCGGCGTCGGACAAGGTGTTCCAGCACAACGGGGCGGGCACGCTGACGATCCGGAACTTCCAGGTGCACAACGCGGGCAAGCTGTACCGGGCCTGCGGCAACTGCGCGACCTCCTACCAGCGGCACGTGGTGCTGGACGGGGTGACGGCGCGGTCGACGAAGGTGCTGGCCGGCATCAACACGAACTGGGGTGACACGGCCCGGTTCTCCCGGATCACGGTGTACGGCAGCACGGTGATCTGCGAGAAGTACCAGGGCGTGCCGAAGGGGTCGGAGCCGAAGAAGATCGGCGAGGGCGCGGACGGCAAGAACTGCTTCTACTCGGCCTCCGACATCACCCAGCGGTAGCCGCCGGGCCACCGCGGACGAGGCCGCGACCCACCCGGGTCGCGGCCTCGTCGCCTGGTCGCCCGGACCGGCGGCGTGATCTTCACCGGCCCGTTCGGGCTGGCCTGCGCGGTGTCGGGCCCGAGTTCGGATACGGTGGCGGGGGACCGGGCGGCGTGGCGTGGACAGGGCGAGGGGCAACGACGGTGACCAGCTGGATCGACGTGATCAACTACGTGCGGACGCGGTACGAGGTGCTGGAGGAGACCGCCGACTGGCTGCGCTTCCGGCTCGACCTGGCGGGCGACCGCACCCAGCAGGTCTCGGTGCACCACGTGCCGGAGTCCGACGGCGTGGCGTGGGTCGAGATCTCCTCGCCGGTCGGCCGGGCCGACGCGATCGACCTGGCGCGGCTGCTCGAGCTCGCCGGCACGTCGCCCGTGGGCGGCGCGGCCGTGGTGGACGGCGTCGCGCTGCTCAAGCACACCGTGCCGCTGGAGGACCTGAGCGTGCGCGAGGAGTTCGAACGACCGCTGATGCTGCTGGTCGCCGCCGCGGACGCCTTCGAGCACGAGCTGACCGAGGCCGACGGCTACTGATCCGGCGACCGTCAGGCCAGCGGCACCTCGGCCCACACCGTCTTGCCGTCGGCGCACAGCCGGGTGCCCCACCGGCGGGACAGGTTGTCGACCATGATGAGGCCGCGGCCGCGGAACGTGCCCAGGCGCGAGCTCCCGGCCACGGGCAGGCGGTCGGGGCTGCCGTCGTCCACCTCGACGCGCAGGGACTGGCGGTTGTGCGACCGGTGCACGCGCAGCCGCCGCGGGGCGCAGGCGTGGTCGTAGGCGTTGGACACCAGTTCCGTGCACACCAGCAGCAGGTCCTGCAGCACGTCTTCGGCGAGGTCCGCGAGAACGGTCGTCAACCATTGCCGGATCTGCGCCAACGGCGGGACCGGCGTGGTCAGGTCGACCGTGAGCCGGTCTGCTAGCGCGTTCTCGGACTGCGTCATGGCCGTTCCCCCAGATACTTCGGTCGCCCCTGTTCGCACGACCCTGGCGCGTGGGGGTACCCGCCCCCGCCGCGCCGCACACCTCCCGTCCCCCCGAAGCGGTGGGCACATGCCGCGTCACGCATCGTCACCTATTCTTGCTTGCCGTGAGTGAGCAACGAGTTCCGGTCGGGGACGACCCGGTCGCCGTGCTGCGGGTCGCGGTCGACGGCGCGGTGCAGGCGGTGCTCCGCCTGGACCCGCGCGGCGCGGACGCCCGGCAGGAGATCGACCGGGTGCTCGCCGGCTACGCGGCGGCCGTCGCGCCGGTGCGCGACCGGTTGCGCGACGTGGTCGACCGGATGCCGAACGGTCCCGTCGCGGCGGCGCTGGGCTTCCTGCGCGACGCCGGCGACCAGGCCGCGTCCGGTGACGTGCAGGCGGCCCGCGCGTTCCTGCTCGCCGGTCGCACCGCGTTGTTCCGCCTCGCCCCGGCGGGCCCCGACGCCTGATCACGCGGTGCGCCCGAACGGCTCGCCCGTCCACGTCTCCGCACCGGCCTGCGTGTCGCTCGCCAACTGCTCCAGCACGTCGGACATCCGCCCCGCGCGGGCGAAGGCGCGCCGCTGCCGGTCCGCGCCGCAGCCGACGCCGTCCAGGGTGGACAGCAGCTGCCGCACGAGGTCGGGCTCGCCGAGGTGGTCCGCCACGCGGTGCAGCAGCCGGTCGAGCAGCAGCCGCGCGGGCACCAACCGCCCGGAGGACACGTCCAGCGACATGCCGCCGATGCCGTCCCGCGCCGCGCGCCACGTGGCCGCCCGCAGCACCTCCGCGGGCACGGGCGCGGCCCGCAGGCCCCGCCGCAGGTCGGCCAGCGCGGTGGCGACCAGCCCGCGCACCAGGGCGGCCAGCAGGACCGCTTCGTCCGCGGTGGCCGCGACGTCGGCGATCCGCACCTCGACGGTCGGCAGGTGCGCGGAGGGCCGGACGTCCCAGTAGACCATCCGCCGGTCCGCGGCGGCGCCGGCCGCCAGGAGCACGTCGCAGGTGGACTCGTACTGCGCGAACGACTCGAAGTACGGCGGCGGGCCGGCGCCCGGCCACCGCGACCACACCGTCGAGCGCCAGCTCGCGTAACCGGTGTCCCGGCCGTGCGCGAAGGCGGAGTTGGCGGTCAGCGTGGCCAGCACGGGCAGCCACGGCCGCAGGTGGTTGCACACCTGCACGGCCGTCTCCTGGTCGGGCACGCCGACGTGCACGTGGCAGCCGCAGATGGACTGCTCCAGGGCGAGCAGCCGGTAGTCCTCGGTCAACCGGCGGTAGCGGCCGCTGTCGCTGGTCGCCCCCTCCGGACCGCCCACGGGCGGCACCCCGACGGCGAGCAGGCGGCAGCCGAGCGCGTGGGCGGACTCCGCGGCGACCGTGCGCAGCCCGTGCAGTTGCCGCCGCACGTCGGCGAGGTCGTGGCACACGGGCGTGCGGACCTCCACCTGCGCGCGGGCCAGCTCGATGTCGAGGTCCACCCCGAACCGCCGCCGGGCCGCCTCGACCACCTCGCCGCCCCGGGGCACCGGTTCCCCGGTCAGCGGGTCGACCAGCAGGAACTCCTCCTCGACCCCGAGCGTCGGGGCCTGCGCACCCACCAGACTGCCCATCGCGGCCTCCCGATGGCTGTTCGGCCAGGGAGCGGTGGGATACCCCCGTCCGGCCGGACCAACCCGCCTGCCGACGGCGCACCGCGTCACCGGCCACCCGGCCGACCCCGACGTCCCGACGCGGGCGGCGTCTGCCCGTACTGGTGCTGCCCTGCCCCAGCGTCGTACTCGGCACTCAGCCGTCATCAACTACCGCGCGTCACTGACTACTGCGCGTCGCATGCACACCAGGCCGGGTCGGTCGTCCCAGGAGTCCGCGAGGGTGAAGCCGAGGCGCTCGTAGAGCCCGATGGCGTCCCGCCGCCAGTGCCACACCGACAGCCGCACGGCGACCGCACCCGTCTCGGCGGCGTGCTCGATCACCGCGCCGACCAGGGCCTTCGCCGCTCCTCTGCCCCGGTAGGCCGGGTCCACCCACAGCCGCCTGACCTCCAGCGAGGCGTCGGCCGACGCGGACCCCACGACGCAGCCCAGCGGGTTCCCACCGGTTTCGGCCACCCATGCGGTGTCGCCGGCGAACGCGGTCCGCGGGTCGAGCACCTCGGCGCGGTAGCGGGGCGGCAGATCCCCGACGGCGGACACCGCGACGCCCTTCTCCGCCTCGGTCCGCAGGTGGTAGGCGAGCAGGAGGGGCGCGAGCGCCTGGTCACGCCACCGCGAAACGGTGATGTCGGCTGTCATCGCCGCAGCTTCACACAGCCGGCGGGTCCGATCACACCCGCACGACCCCACGCTCGTACGAGAGGCCGTCGGCGTCCTCATCGGCGTGCTGGGTCGGCCTCCACCGCGAGCACGTCCGGTCCTGGTCGTGCCGGCGCCGACGACACCGGGCCCGCCTCGGCCACTACGAACGACGCGGCTGCCCACCCACCTGAGCGCCGTTGCGGCACTAGTGCCCCCGGGAGGCCATGACCAGCAGCATCAGCGACAGCAGGAGCTGCGCGACGGCCAGGCACGTGCCCGTGACCGCCGTCCAGTCCAGCCGGTACTCGGTCTTCGTGGTCATCGACCGCACCCCGCACGCCACCGCGCCGGCCGCCAGCACCGGGCCGCCGACCGGGATCGGCCAGCTGAGCAGGGCCAGGCACAGCGACACCGGCCCGAGCCAGGCGCCCCGCCCCGGCCGGTCCTTGGCGGGGAACCTCCGCGTCATGCCGTCCATCGTGCCGTGCGCCGGGTCGCCGGGTCGCGCGTCACAACCACCGGTTGCGCTTGAACAGCCGGTACAGCACCACGCACACGGCCAGGGTCACCGAGAGCACCAGCGGATAACCGAACCTCCAGCGCAGCTCCGGCATGTGGTCGAAGTTCATCCCGTAGACGCCGACCACCATCGTCGGCACGGCGATGATCGCCACCCACGCCGACATCTTGCGCATGTCGTTGTTCTGCTGCAACGACACCTTGGCCAGCGTCGCGTCGGCCAGGGTGGTCAGCAGCTCGTCGAACGCGACGACCCGTTCGGCGGCGGCGGTGAGGTGGTCCTCGACGTTGCGGAAGTAGGAGTGCACCACCTCGGGCACCAGCGCGCCGCACGAGCCGTCGCTGAGCCTGCGCAGCGGCGCGGCCAGCGGCATCACGGCCCGCCGCAGCTCCATGATCTCCCGCTTGACCAGGTACATCTGCTCGACGCCCAGCTCGCTGCGCGGCGCGAAGACCGCCGCCTCGACCAGGTCGACGTCGCCCTGGAACGCCTCGACCACCTCGCGGTAGCCGTCGACCACGCGGTCTGCGATCTCGTGCAGCACCATCGCGGGTCCGGCGGCCAGCAGGTGGGGCGCGGCCTCCAGCTGCCGCCGCACGTCGCCCAGCTCGTGGTGGTGGCCGTGGCGGACCGTGACGACGTAGTCGCGGCCCAGGAAGATCATGATCTCGCCGGACTCCACGATCTCGTTGGCCGTGGTCGGCGACTCGTGCTCCACGAACCGCAGCGTCTTGAGCACCAGGAACAGGTTGTCCTCGTAGCGGTCGAGCTTCGGGCGCTGGTGGGCGTGCACCGCGTCCTCCACGGCCAGCTCGTGCAGCCCGAACGCCTCGGCCACGTCGAAGATGCGGTCCTCGTCGGGCTCGAACAGGCCGACCCAGACGAACCCCGCGCCACGCCGGCGGACCTCGGCGACCGCGTCGGCGGGCGACCACTCGCCCGGCAGCCGGACCCCGTCGACGTAGATCCCGCAGGCCACCACGGCGTTGCGCCCCGGGTCGGCGCGGTGGAGGTCCTCGGCGTGGCTCACCATGCCGCGATCCTGCCGCATCCCGCCGCGCGACGGGACCCGTGCCGGCCGGTGCGGCGGACCCCGGGTCGGGACCCGACCCCGAAGTGTCACCGGACCTGAACGGGTGGATTTCACCCTTGGTGACCCGGCGGGCGCGTTAAGTTCGCCGGGTGGAGCGAGCCGCGTGGGTTGTCGTGCTGTCACTGGTGGCCGGGCTGCTGGTGCCCGTGCCCGCCCTGGCGGAGGCCAGGCCGGCGGGGGAGTGCGCGGTGTCGCTGGACTGCACGGCCGCCGAGATCGACCGGATGGCGATCGGCGAGCGGCTCGAGTTCCTCCGCCTGGTGCAGAGCGGGCCCGCCGCGGGATTGGGCGCGTCGGACCGGTGGCGCAACATCGAGGGCGTGCTGCTGTTCTTCCGCGACCACGGGCTGGGTGCGCCGGGCACGTGGGTCTCGCACGTCGACGCGGCGATCCTGGAGGGGATCGAGCGCGGTGTCGCGATCGCCCTCGGGCGGTCGGCCGACGGCTTCGGCAACCCGGGTTCGGCGCGCTGGGCCGACTACCTGACCCGGCTGGCCCGCGGTGAGCTGGCCGTCCGCGGCACGCACGACCGGGCGTGGAGCGAAGCGGAGCAGGCCTCGACCGAGCACGGCGTGGCGGTGGCCGAGCAGGTGCACGGCCTGCGGCCGACCGCGGTGGAACGCCGGTTCTTCCTGTTCTCGGAGTTCTACCGGTGGGCGCTGCGCAACCGGCCCGCCGTGCTGGACCTGCTGCTGCTCTACGGCGGCCTGCTCAACCCGGTGCTGGTGCTGCGCCGGGTGCCGTTCGTGGACTGGCTGACCGACGTGCGCGAGTCGGCTCCCTCGCGCAAGGGCTCGGAGATGGCCTACGCCTACGCCCGGCTCGACCCGGTCAACGGCGCGTTCAGCACGGTCGAACTGCTGCTGGCCTACATCCCCGAGCTGTTCGAGGAGTTCCAGGCCACCCGCTAGGCCCGGCCGAGCCGGTCCAGGGCCAGGGCCAGGTCGAGCACCTCGCGGCCGCTCACCAACAGCGCCTGCGCCGCCGTGCGCCCCGTCGCGGCCAGGTAGGCGTCCACCAGCCGGTTGCCGACGGCGTAACCCGCGCCGGTGGGCAGCCCGACCGGGGTCACGCCGTGGCGGACGGCGGTCGCGTCGCCGTGCACCCACGCGGTGAAGTCGCGCATGCCGGTGACGCCGAGGCCGGAGACGACCTTGGCGAACACCGCGTCGTCGTGCAGGTGCGGCACCCCGATCCGCGTGTAACCCACCTCGTCGCCGTACAACTGGCGGGCGAACGCGTCGGCGAGCCCTTCGGACACCACCTGCTCGCCCACGGTGACTGTCGCGGGGTCCCACACCACACCGCCGGGCCCGTAGCGGAGGTTGTGGTTCAGCTCGTGGACCGCCGTCGCCTCCAGCCGCGCCAGGTTCTCGGGGTGGGGCCAGAGGTTGAGGAACAGGTGGCCGAACACGCTGCCGTTCGCCGTCAGCCCCAGGTTCGGGCCCATGAAGTGCTCGTCCCCGGGATCGCCCAGGACGATCAGGACGGTGAGGTCCGGCACCGCGATGTCGGGCGTGGCGGCCAGTTGCACGGCCAGGGCGGCCTCCAGCGCCCGTTCGACCCGGTTCCACGCGTCCGCGTCGCGCAGCGCGTCCAGCGCGTCGAGGCACCGCTCCTCGTCGCGGTCGAGCGGGAAGCCCGACCCCATCCGGTGCATCGCCACCAGGTCGACCTCGCCGGGGAAGTGCCGGTACATGCCCGCGGCGGGCTCCAGCACGGCCTCCAGCAGGGCGGGCCGGTCGGCGAGGGGCGCTGCGAGGACCCCGCGCATCGCCGGGAGGGTGTCCAGGACCGTGATCGTCATGCCCGGCGACGGTAGGTGCTCCAGCGGCTGGAGGGTCAAGCGCGTCGCCGACCGGCGGGCCGGCGCGGTGGTCACGCCCGGGACGGTTCCGCGCCCACCGCGCCGGTGACCCCCTCGTCGGCGCCCACCTCGTCGGCGCCCACCTCGTCGGCGCCCACCTCGTCGGCGCCCACCTCGTCGGCGCCCACCTCGTCAGGCATCGCCTCCTCCAGGAACCCGCCCGACTGGTGCCGCCACAGGCGCGCGTACGTGCCGTCGAGGTCGAGCAGCTCGGCGTGCGTGCCCTGCTCCACGACCCGGCCCCGGTCGAGCACGATCAGCCGGTCCATCCGCACCACCGTGCTCAACCGGTGCGCCACCACCAGCGCCGTGCGGCCCTCCATCAACCGCCACAGCGCCTCCTGGACCAGCACCTCGCTCTCCGAGTCCAACGCGCTGGTCGCCTCGTCCAGCAGCAGCACCGGCGCGTCGCGCAGGATGGCCCGCGCCAGCGCGACGCGCTGCCGCTGCCCGCCGGAGAGCTTGATCCCGCGTTCGCCGACCATCGTGTCGAACCCGTCGGGCAGCGACTCCGCGAACTCCGTCACGTGCGCGGCCCGGGCGGCGCGCAGCACGTCCTCGTCGCTCGCGCCCGGCCGCGCGAAGGCGATGTTCTCCCGCAGCGTCCGGTGGAACATGGCCGGTTCCTGGGGCACGTAGGCGATCAGGCCGCGCAGGTCCGCCTGGCGCAGGTTGGCGATGTCCTGGTCGCCGATGAGGATGCGGCCCTCGTCCACGTCCATCAGCCGCAGCACCAACCGCGTCAGCGTGGTCTTGCCGCCGCCCGAGCGGCCGACCAGCCCGACCCGAGTGCCCGCCGGGATGTCCAGGTCCAGGCCGGTGAACAGCGGCTTGTCGTCACCGTGCCCGAACACCACGCCGTCGAACCGGACCCGGGCGTCGCGCACCCGCAGCGGTTGCGGGTCCTCCGGGTCGAGCACGGTTGGCTCGTCCAGCAGCAGCTCGGTGAACTGCGCGGCCTCGGTGAGCGCGCCCTCGACCCGCCGGTAGATCTGGTTGAACTCGAACATGATGCGCGTGGCGTTGGTGAAGTACGCGAACGTGACCACGATCGCCTCCACCCCGAGCCCGTCGCTGATGCCGACCGCCAGCGCCAGGCCCAGCGCGTTGGTCAGCACGGACAGGGGCGCCACGACCGTGTCGATGCGCAGGTTGCCGTAGTCCCACGACCGCAGCGCCAGCGCCCGGCTCTCGGCGGCCCGGCTGCGGTGCTCCGCGCCCTCGCGGTCCTCGGCGGCGAAGGCCCGCACCGTCTCCATGTTCGCCAGGGTGTCGGCGACGTGGCCGGAGACCCGTGCGTAGGCGGCCTCCCGCTCGTCGACCAGGTGCTGGCGGCGGCGCACGAGCGGAGCGACCGCGAAGCCGGTGACGGCGATCAGCCCGAGCAGCACCACGACCAGCAGCGGGTCGTAGGTCCACAGCACGACGCAGGCGAAGCCCAGCGGGATGAGGTTGGCGACGACGCTGAACGCCAGCGCGTCCACGAACTGCTCGAACCGCGACGCGAAGCTGATCACCCGCTTGGTGAGCGAGCCCGCGAAGTTGTCGTGGAAGAACGCCGCGTCCTTGGCCAGCAGCGCGTCCATGCCCAAGGTCGAGAGGTGCTCGATCCCCCGCGCGTCGGTGCGGTTGAGGCAGTGGATCCCGATGCGCCACAACAGCTCCGCGAGGAGCATGAGGCCGGCGAACACGAGCACGTACCGCAGCACGGTGGCCGGACCGGTGTCGCCGCCGCCCGCGAGGTGGCCCGCCAGCGCGCCGACCGCCAGCGGTGCCAGGTAGAGCAGGCAGGTGTTGCCCAGCGCGGGCAGCACGAGGCCGCCCACGCCGAGGTGGCGGTGCCGCCCCAGCTCCCGCAGGTACAGGCGCAGGGCGAGCAGCACCGCTTTCTTGCGGTTGTGGTTGGGTTTTCCGGACCTTGGCGCGGCCATCCGACTCCTTCCGGGGGCACCTTGGCGCACCCGATGTTGCCGCACCTGCCCTGTTTCGGCGATCGAATAACGCACGGCCGACAACCCGAAGGAATCTCCTGTCGTCCGAGTGTGATTGCGCGTGGCGGCACGGCCACCGCGGTGCCGCGTTCCCGGACGAAACCGACCGGCTTTACCGTGATCGGCATGAAGATCCTGCTCATCGGGGCGGCCGGCACGCTCGGCGCGGCCGTCCACACCACCCTGGCCGACCGCGGCCACGACGTCCTCACCGTCGGCCGCTCCAGCGGCGACCTGCGGTACGACATCACCGACCCGGCGCAGGTCACCGAGCTGTACGACCGGGCCGGCCGGGTGGACGCGGTCGCCTGCGCGGCCGGCGACGTGCCGTGGCGGGCGATCACCGAGCTGACCGCGGGGGACTACCTCGACGCCGTCCGGGGGAAGGTCCTCAGCCAGGTGGAACTGGTCCGGCAGGGCGTCGGCCGGATCGCCGAACGGGGGTCGTTCACGCTGATCACGGGCGTGCTGGCGCGCGAACCCGTGCCGACCGGCAGCGCCGCGTCCCTGGCGAACGGCGCGGTGGAGGCGTTCGTGCGGGCGGCGGCGATCGAAATCGCACCCCAACGGGTCAACGCGGTCAGCCCGACCGTGTTCACCGAGAGCCTCGACGACTACGGCGACTTCTTCCCCGGCATGGAACCGGTCGACCTCGCCAAGGCCGCGCGCGCTTACGTCCGGTCGGTCGAAGGCGCGCAGACCGGTCGGGTCTTCGTGCCGTAGTGCCTGGTTTGTACACCTCTGCGCGCCGCAATAGGCTGGGGCGGGAAAACGGAACAGCACCTTGTGGAGTCCACTTTGAGCACCGAGAGCGACCCGGCGCGCCCGCGCGTCGTCGTGCGCGTGTTCACCGGGCCGAGCGGGGTCCGGGGGGTGCGCGAGGACGCGGTGCGGCAGCGTGGCAGACGAAAGCCCTGACCGCGCCGGCGAGGTCGACGGCGTCCTGGCCGCGCTGAGCGACCCGACCCGCCGCCAACTGCTCGACCTGCTCGCGGCGCACGGGGCGGCCAGCGCCACCAGGCTGGCCGCCCGGTTGCCCGTCACCCGGCAGGCGGTGGTCAAGCACCTGGCCGTCCTCGACGCCGCGGGCCTGGTCTCGGGCGACCGCGTGGGGCGCGAGGTGCGCTACTCCGTGCGACCCGCGGCGCTGGACGCGACGGCCCGCTGGATGGCCTCCCTGGCCGCCGACTGGGACCGGAGGCTGGCCAGGATCAAGAGCATCGCCGAGGCGGTCGAGCGGGACACCCGCTGACCGCCTTCACCGCGGGACGAGCCCCATCCCCTCGGCCGCGCCGAGGCGCTTCCCGGCCTGCTCCGCGAGGGCGGTGATGTCGCCGCACGACGAGCACCCCGGCAGCACGTGCGCGACGCCCTCCCTGGTCACCGCGACGACCTCGGAACCCGAGAACGCCAGGCCGCGCACCCCGCCGGAGACCTCCGTGCGGGACGGCCCCGGGTCGCCGTCGCGGGTCAGCCAGAAGTGGACCGTCCCGTCGGAGAGCCCGACAGCGGCCAGTTCACCGTCCGGGGTGAGCACCGCCGCCCGGGACTGCAGGCCCGGCCTGGTGGGGAAGTCGACCGCGTTCCACCCCCAGTCACCGTTGCCGTCGCGCTGACCCACGAACGCGTGGCCGATGCGTCCCGTGCCGTCACCGGTCAACAGCACGGTGTCGCCGTCGTCGGCGATCGAGATCTGCCGCCAGACGCTCAGCGCGATGCCGCCCAGCGGCCTCATCTCGCGCGACTCGCCCAGGCCGGGGTCGGTCTGGTGGAGGTTCCCGGCGAGGTCGCCGACGTAGACCTCGCCCGCCCGGCTGACGGCCACGGCGCTCGCGCCACCGGACGGCAACCCGAGCCGCGCCACGACGCGGCCCGTGCCGACGTCCAGGGACCGCAGGTCACCGCCGTAGCACGCCACCAACAGCCGCGACGCGTCCGGTCCGAACGCGGTGGAGGTCGGTGAGCACCCCTCGACGGGCGCCACCCGTTCCGTTCGCGAGTGCAGGTCGAAGAACGTGATCACCTCTCGCGCGGCCAGCGCGACGAGGTCGTGGTCGGCCGAGACGGAAGAGGTGACGACCTCGTTCGCGCTCGTCTGCGCGAGGGTGCCGGCCGTGGAGCGCGCGGCGTCCAGCGAGACCAGCGCACCGGTCCTGGTGGTGGCGATCAGCCTGCCCTCGCCGTCGGGTGGTGACAGCGCCACGAACCAGGTCGTCGGGTCGTCCACGACCCGGCGACCGAGCTGCCACGTCCAGCCGGTCACCCGGTGGGCGCCGGCCACTGCCCACACCCGCTTGCCATCAGCCGACCAGGCGAGCGCCCGGACCTCGCCCAAGCCGCCGCGCAACCGGGTCTTGACCTCGCCGCTCGCCACGTCGGTCAACTGGACCGACGCCCCGAACCCGATCGCCAGGGTGCGACCGTCGGGGGAGAACCCGATCGCCCGCACCGGCGCCGCCGCCGGCACGACCCGGTGCAGGGCCGCGGTCCCGACGGCGCGGACCTCCACGAGGCCGGAGCCCTCCCGGGCGACCGCCATCCGGCTGCCGTCCGAGGTCGTGGTGACGCGCGTGACGGCCGGACCTCGCTCGACCGCCACCCGGTCGCCCTCGACGGTGAACACGGCCAGCTCACCCGACGGTGACCCCACGACGACGAACCGGTCCGTCACCGCGGGCGCCCCGCCCGGCCCAACCCCGGTCGACCACCGCCGCACGCGCCCGCTGTCCGGCTCCCACACGCACGCCTCACCGCCGTCGAGAGTCACGACGGTCCGGCCGGAGGCGGACACGGCGTAGGCGGCACCGGCGCAGGGTGGCCGGACCGGCGCACCGTCCACCACGGCGGCGGGCCCGCCCTCAGTCGACGCGACGGCCACCCGCCCGTCGTCACCGGTCGCCACGGCGGACAGGGCGACACCCCAACCGGAACCACCGGTGGACACGGTGCCATCACGGGTGACTACCTCCGGCGCGGAGGCGACGCGACCTGTGCGGAAGCCCACGACTTCCGCGCCCGGCACCTCGGTCGACTCGTCCGGGACCACGACGTCGAGCGCGCGTTGCAGCACCGTCAGCGCCATGAAACCCCGGTTGCCGGACCCGACCAGGTCCACTGCGGCGCGCAGGCCGGCGTAGGGATCGGCCTCGGTGGCCCGGTCCACCGCCGCGATGTCGGCGAACGCCGCCGAGGCTTCGGCGAACCTCTCTTCCTGCTTGCGCTGCGCCCCGGCGAAGACCGACGCGGTGACCAGGGCCAACGCGAGCACGGGCAGGCCGACTGCCCGCAGGGCCAGCCGGCGCCGGTGGCGGCGGGTGGCCGTGGTGAGGAAGTCGCGGGCTTCGGGCGTCAGCGGCCGGGTCTGCGCGGCGAGCACCCGGCGCATGGCCCGCAGCAGCGCGCCGCCGGGCAGGTCGTCGGACTTGCGGTCGGCCCGGTCCCACGCGGCGCTGCGGACGAGCAACTGGGTGTGCGCGCGGTCGAGGTCGTCCAGCCGCGAGCGGGCGTCGGCGATCGTGGCGGCCGAGGCGACGGGCGAGTGGTCCTCCACGTCGACGTGGACGACCCGCTTGCCGAGCTCCTCGGCGGTGATCAGCTCGATCCGGCACGCTTCCGACCCGTACCAGGCGAAGGACTCGCACACCACGAACAGCTCGGCGCCGCGGATGGCCTCGCGGACCTCTTCGAGCCACGGCACCGACACGGGGATGTCGCGCTGGTCCACCCAGTGCGAGATGCCGAGCCGGTCCAGGTGAGCGGTCAGCCGGCCCACCGCTTCGGCGTCGACGCGCGCGTACGACAGGAACGCTTCCTTCATCGTGCCCCTACTCGTCCGGTGAGCGCTCGCAGGCGTGGACGTCCAGGCGGGCGCGGCTGACGTCGTCCAGGTACTCGATCTGGTTCTCGGTGTAGCAACCCGGCAGGCGGTCCCGGACCTGGTTCACGACGACGTCCGCCCGCTCGCAGCTGCGGCAGCCCGGCGGCGTCCACACCGCGCCGGAGCGCGTGGACACGACGAGCTGGCGCCCGTCCGGCCGCCACCCGACCCCGGTCACCCCGGACCGGTCGGGCACGGCCCACCGGCCCAGGCTCACCGGCCCGGCGGCGGTGACGGCGAGCTGCACCACGCTGCCCGTGTCGGAGGAGACCAGCACCGAGCGCGACGCGGCGTGCACGGACACGGCGGTCACCGCGCTGCTCACGGGCTGGAGCCGCCACTCGCGCCCGTCCTCGGTGATGGTGACCGCACCCGCACCGTCACCGGTGGCCGACAGACCGCCGTCGGTCGCGGACGGAGCCGAAGAGGCCCCGACGACGTTGTCCGGCGGACGCGTCAGAGGGCTCAGCGCCCGGGTCGACCACAGGTCGACCACGAGGTAGTCCAGGCACCCCACCACGTCGCCGTCGGCCGCCACGACCACTTCCTCGACCGACATCACGCCGCGGCACAGCTCGCCGACCCGCACGCCCGGCCGCACGTCGAACACCCGCACGCCGAACTCGCGGCTCCCGAACGCCACCCGGCCGTCGGGCAGGGCTTCCAGCAGGTCGAGCACGTCGGCGACCGCCTGGCCGGTCGGGCGGAACGCCGCGCCGTCCGGCGCGTGGTGCAGTTGCCGGTCGGCCCCGGTGACGAACACCGCGCCGCTGTCGGGGTCGACCGCGCCGTACTCGAAGGGCGGGGCGGGCCACGTCGCCCGGGTCAGCTCCCGGCCGGCCACCGGGTCGACCACCAGCAGTTCGTCCCCGGTGCGGACCAGCGCGCGGACCTCGCCGTCGGAGGACCGCCGCAGGTCGAGCACCCGGTCGTAGACCTGACGGCCGCCCACCCCGCCGCCCGTGAACGGCGCGGTGACCAGCTCACCCTCGCCGACGCGCGCCACCACGACCCGGGCTCCCACGACCACCTGGAAGGCCTCGGCGGGCAGCGTCACCGGGTCGTCGTGCCACGGTCGCGCGGTGATCCGGTGCAGGGTCGTGCCGGCGCTCACGGCGATGCGGTCCAGGTCGCCCGACGCTCCGAGGGCGCCGCTGCCCGCGCTGCCGTCGACGGCTTCGCGCCACAGCACCGCCAGCGACCCGTTGTCCCACAACGTCACCGTGCCGGCGCTGTCGAGCGTCACCGTGCGACCACCACCGCGGTCGAGCGCCGCGCCGATGATCGCCGAGGGGTGGGCGGCTCCGATGAGACCGTGCGACCACGGCTGGGCGAGCGCGTCCAGCGCGGTCTGGTGGGCGACCTGTTCCACCGGGCCGTCGCCCTGCAGCAGCAGCGCGGCGGACAGCATCGCGATCCGGTCCGGCCGCTCTTCGAGCATCCACGGCATGGTCGTGCCGGAGAACTGGAGGTTGTTGACCTTCACGCCCGCGCGGATGACGGTCACCACGCCCACCACCACGGCGACCGCGCCCACGACCGCGGCCAGCCGGACCGCCCACCGGCGGGTGCGGCTCCGCGTCGACTTCGCGGTCAGGTGCGAGGACGCGGTGACGAAGTCGCGGACCACGTCGGTGGGGCGGGCGAGCGCGTCGTGCTCGGCGTCCACCACGTGCTGAACCGCCTGCCGCGCCGCTGCGGGGGAGTCGATGAGCAGGTGGTCGGGCCGACCGCGGGCCTGCCAGGCGTTCGCCCGCGCGCTGAGCACGCGGTGGCGCGCGTACCGCGTCATGTCCGAGTGCAGCGCCGCGAAGACGGCCGCCTTGGCGTGGAGTGCGCCCGCCGCGCTCCACCGCACCCAGTTCGGCGCCGAGACGGCTTCGGGCACCGAGGCCGGGTCCACCTCGTCGAGCTGGACGGGGACCAGCCGGGAGTCGAGGACGCGCTCGACCCTTGCCCGCCACGACGGATCGCGAGCCGCCGCCGTGGACAGCAGCACGACGACCCGCGTCGGCACGGCGTCGGGTCCGGTGGAGAGCGCGGTCCGGACGCCCAGGTCGGCCAGCCCGCGGGCGATCACCTCGGCCACGGGGAGGTCGGGTTCCGCCGCGAGCACGAGGACCGGTTCGGGGCCGCGATCGTCCGTGGACACCTTCAGCTCCCCTTGGTGGCGAATCCGGACCCCCGGTCGGTGCTCGGTGAATCGCCGTTCGACCGGGTGCCGTTACGCCACCCGTCGCGGTTTTCGGCTCCCGACAACGGAAGTGCGGAACGCTCGGCTTGTTCGAGGACACCGGACACCGGCGTAGCCTCACGGGGCGACTCCGCCGGAGCGGAGGAAGCGTCCACCGGGAACGCGGTGGCCGACCGCACCGAAGGGGCGGCGATGAAGCGCGCGTTGTTGGTAGGGATCGACCACTACGACCACCACCGGGACCTCCACGGGTGCGAGAACGACGCGAAAGCGCTGCACCCGCTGTTCACCCGCAACGAGGATGGCACGCTCAACTTCCACTGCAAGCTCCTGACCCGCGCCGTGACCAGGCGGCAAGTGCTCGACGGCGTGCGGGCGCTGCTCGCGGACGGCGCGGACTTCGCCCTGCTCTACTTCGCCGGGCACGGGGTGGAGGTCAACGGCGACGTGGTGCTGACCACCACCGACGGCCAGGGCGACGTGCTCGGCGTGCGGTTCGGCGAGGTCCTCGAACTCATCGCCGGGTCGCCGGTCAAGGACGTGGTGGTGATCCTGGACTGCTGCTTCTCCGGTGGCGCCGGGTCGGTGGCCCTGCTGGACAGCAGGTCGGCCCTGCTGCGCACCGGCGTGTCGATCCTGACCGCCAGCCGCGGCGACCAGGTGTCCGCGGAGGACGGCGGACGTGGCGTGTTCTCCTTCCACCTGGAGGGCGCGCTCGACGGTGGTGCGGCCGACGTCCTCGGGCACGTCACCGTGGCCGGCCTGTACGCCTACCTGACGGAGAGCTTCGGCCCCTGGGACCAGCGCCCCACGGTGAAGACCAACGTCGACCGGCTGCACGACCTGCGCCGCTGCAAGCCGTCCGTGCCGCTGGAGACGCTGCGGCGGCTGCCCACCTGGTTCCCGACCCCGGACCACGAACTGCCGCTCGACCCCACCTACGAGCCCGACAAGTCGCGGTCGGACCTGCCTCCCCACCCGGAGCACGAGGCCGTTTTCGGGCAGTTGCAGGTGTGCCGGGCGAACAAGCTCGTGGAACCGGTCGGCCACCAGCACATGTACTACGCCGCGATGTTGGGCTTGAGCTGCCGGCTCACCCCGTTGGGCAGGCACTATTGGCAGATGGCGAGCCGCGGGTACTTGTGATGGTCATCGGGGTGAGCGGGCACCGGATCCTGCCCGAGGCGGCGCGGGCGCACGCCGAACGCGAGATCCGCGACCTCCTGGACCGCCGGTCGGGACCGGTCATCGGCATGACGAGCCTCGCCGAGGGCGCCGACCAGCTGTTCGCGCGGCTCGTGCTGGAGGCGGGCGGCACGCTGCACGCGGTGATCCCGGCACGCGACTACGACACCACCTTCAGCGGTGCCGGGCTGACCGGGTACCGCCAACTGCTCGCCGTCGCGAACGAGGTCGTCGAACTGGACTTCGACCGGTCGGACGAGCCGGCCTACCTGGCGGCGGGCCACTTCGTCGTGGAGCACTGCGAGCTGCTGGTGGCGGTCTGGGACGGCCAACCGGCCCGTGGTCCCGGCGGGACCGCCGACGCCGTCGCGCGGGCCCGGGAACTCGGCCGCGACGTTCTCGTCACGTGGCCGTCGGGCGTGCGACGCACCTGAGCGGGTCCGGTCGGAGCGGCGGTCAGCGCGACTGGAGGGCGTCCAAGGCGACGGCCTGGGCGATCACCAGGCGGCGGTCGACGTGGGGGTCGCTGATCCGGATCAGGTAGTGGTCGCGGACCCACGTCTTCTTGTCCACGCTGAACACCGGGTGGCCGTCGCGGGTGAAGTCGAAGTGGTAGCGGAACGGGAACGGCAGGTCGTTGACGAACGGCAGGAAGTTCCACAGGCGGCGCAGGACCGCGACGCCCTGGTTGCGCTCGGTGCCCGTGGCGGTCGGCGCGCCCGGCTGGTCGAGGTGCCAGGTGGAGTTGGTCAGCGACCGGCCGAAGTCCTTGCGGAACAGGCCGATCGGCCGCCCGGCGCCGTCGGTCACGTCGTAGCCGCTGCCCAGGTCGATCACCTTGCGCGCCCGGAAGCCCGCGAGCACGTGGCCCTTGCCCGCGTCGGTGAAGATCGTCACCTGCTCCTTGAACGCCAGCCGCTTCTGCTCGACGAACGCGACGAGCGGGCCCGGCTCGCCGTTGTGGTCGGCGAAGACCTCGTACCGGTTCACCATCAAGGTGACCTTCTGGTGCATGTGGAGCACGTTCGTGGCCTGCGACAGCATGGTCGTCCCCCCTGGACGTCGACGGGTGCGCAGTGTCTCACCCGATCAGGTGGGGATCGGTGGCGGGCCGGGTGGTGCCCGGCCCGCCACCGCGCGCTCAGGCGGCCTGGGCCTGGTTGTAGAGGTTCTGCGCGTCCGCGCCGAAGTACGGGCCGAACATCCAGTTCGGGAACAGGTTGATCTTGTAGCTGTTCACGGAGTTGAGCGTGCCGGTGCCGGTCGCCTCGGAGAACCCGCGCAGCCACGGGCCGCCGCTCGCGCCACCGGTCATGTCGCACGTCAGCCCGATGCCGTTGCTGATCAGCGCGTTGAACGTGCGACCGCTGCAGTAGACGAGCTTCGTGCCGTCGTACGGCGCGGCGGCCGGGTAGCCGAACGCGTAGGTGTTGTCGGCCTTCGGCAGGTTGAACCCGATGCCCTGCGCGCCCACCACGTCGGTGAGGTACTGGCCGTTGAGCTGCCCGACGACGATCGCGCCGATGTCGTAGTTGATGTCCTCGCTCGCGTGCCACTGCGGGGTGGCGAGCGTGGTCCGCGCGGCCCACGTGCCGTAGGGCGCGTTGCCGTTGTTGTAGGCCGGCACGAACACGACGTTGGTGTGGTAGGCGCCGTCGAGCTTCACGCAGTGCCCCGCCGTGATGACCGTGCTCTTGTTCGCGCTGGTCACGGCGTTGCCGCTGCACGAGGCGTTGCGGCCCTGGTAGGTGAAGAACACCCGGCCCGCCGTGCTCACGACGGAACCGCCGCCGGTCCACGCGCTGCCGCCGTTGGGGAAGGCCAGCGGTGCGACGGTGGTGGGCTCGCCGGTGGGGACGGTGAGGCGCAGCGCGGAGGGCGGCGCGGTGCGCAGGTCGAGCGGGACGGCGGCGCGCATCCGCTCCGGCGTCCAGTACGCGCCGGGCGAGGCGGTGGACTGCGCCACCGGCAGGGTGACCAGCGACAGGGTGAGGGCGCTCGCCAGGGTGATCAGTCTTCTCACGGCACGGTTCATGATCTTCCACCTCTCGTGGGTCGATCAACGGCAGGGACCGTGCACAGGAAGTTAC
Organism: Actinosynnema sp. NPDC053489; assembly: GCF_044544865.1. Classification (NCBI taxonomy): domain Bacteria; kingdom Bacillati; phylum Actinomycetota; class Actinomycetes; order Pseudonocardiales; family Pseudonocardiaceae; genus Actinosynnema; species Actinosynnema sp. NPDC053489. Next base: position 219,514 of record NZ_JBITXT010000014.1, read on the forward strand.
TCAGCGCGACGTTCGGGCGTTTCCGGCGAACGGGTGCCCTTTCGGACGGCCGAACGGCCATTCGGTCCAGCGGGGACGGGAAATCCGCCCTCGCGCGGGCAACCCGAAGGTCGTGGGTTTGCCGCGGGCGGCCATCGGGCACTTGAGGATGTCCTGTGTCCCCACGCCCGAAGGGTGTTCGCGGTGTCGCTTCCTGTGAGTGGCGGACTCCTGGCCGGTCGCTACCGGCTGGCCGGCACGCTGGGCATCGGTGGGATGGCCGAGGTGCGCCGGGGGTGGGACACCCTGCTGGGACGCCCGGTCGCGGTGAAGGTGTTCCACCCCACGGCGGACGCCGACGCCGCCCGGCGGTTCGACAACGAGGCCCGCACGCTGGCCCGGCTCTCGCACCCCGGGCTCGTGGCCGTCTACGACGCGGGTACCAGCGACAGCACGTCGTTCGTGGTGCTGCAGCTGATCGAGGGGTGCACGCTGCGCGAGCGGATCGCCGAGGGCCCGCTGCCGGTGGAGGAGGTGCGGGTGCTGGGCGCACGGCTGGCCGACGCCCTGGCCTACGTGCACGACCGGGGCGTGGTGCACCGGGACGTCAAGCCGTCCAACATCCTGCTGGACGACGACGGCACGCCGTTCCTGGCCGACTTCGGGCTGGCGCACCTGGCCGACACCACCCGCTTCACCCGCACCGACCAGCTCGTCGGCACCGCGGCCTACCTGTCGCCGGAGCAGGTCCGGGGCGGCGAGATCGGCCCGGCCGCCGACGTGTACTCGTTCGGGCTGGTGCTGCTGGAGTGCCTGACCGGCCGCCGCGAGTACCCGGGCGGTGACGTGGAGTCCGCGGTGGCCCGCCTGCACCGCCGGCCCACCGTGCCGGACGACCTGCCCGCCGACCTGGTGCGCCTGCTGTCGCTGGCGACGTCGCTGACGGCCCGCCGCCGCCCGACCGCCCGGGAGTGCGCCCACGTGCTGCGCACCGGTGAGCCGCCGGCCGACGTGCTGGAGTTCGACGACGACTTCGACGCCCGCGGGTCCGAGGAGCAGACGCTGGTCGCCGCGCGCCGGCCGCACCGGCGGGTCAAGGCGCTCGCCGCCTCCGCTGCGGGCCTCGTCGGCGCGCTGGGCATCGTGTGGGCGGTGACGCCCGGGTCGTCGCCGGCGACGTCCGCGCCGGTGGAGCCCGCGCCGTCGGTGACGACCTCGCAGAGCCCGACGACGTCGGCGGAGGTCCCGGTGACCACCGCGGAGGCGACCACCACGCCGCCGCCGGTGGTGGTCGCCGACCAGCGGCAGGCCGGTCCGGCGGAGAAGCCCGCACCCGCCCGCGGCAAGGAAGAGGGCAAGGAGAAGGGCAAGGTCGTCGACAAGGGTCCCGGCAAGGCGCCGGGCAAGGGCAAGCCCTAGGGCCGGCACCCGCGCCGCGACCGCGTCGACGTCCGTGGAACCCTTCGCCGGTGATCCGCGTCGGTCAGGCAGTGGCGTGGTGGTCGAGCCGGGGGAGTCATGGCGGAGGCGTTCGGGCCCTATCGTGTCGGTGAGCTGGTGGGCCGCGGTGGCATGGGCGAGGTGCACCGCGCGTACGACACGGCGCACGACCGCGTGGTGGCGTTGAAGCGGCTCTCCGCCGGGCACGCCGAGGACGAGGACTTCCGCGCCCGGTTCCGGCGCGAGTCGCGGATCGCGGCCCGGCTGCGCGAGCCGCACGTCATCCCGATCCACGCGTTCGGCGAGATCGACGGCCGGCTCTACCTCGACATGCGGCTGGTCGAGGGCCGGGACCTGGCCGAGGTCCTCGCGGACGGCCCGCTCGACCCGGCGCGGGCGGTGCGGGTCGTGGCCCAGGTGGCGGGCGCGCTGGACGCGGCGCACGCCGACGGGCTGGTGCACCGGGACGTCAAGCCCTCGAACGTCCTCGTGACGCCCGACGACTTCGTGTACCTGGTGGACTTCGGCATCGCGCGGAGCGTCGTGCCGGCCGGCACGGACCTCACCGCGTCGGGCGCGGTGATCGGCACGCTCGACTACCTGGCGCCCGAGCGGATCGGTGACGGACCGGTGGACGGCCGCTCCGACGTCTACGCCCTGGCCTGCGTGCTGCACGCGTGCGTGACCGGCCGCCGCCCGTTCGAGACCGACAGCGCCGCCGCCCTGCTCTGGGCGCACCTCCAACAGCCGCCACCCGCCGCCTCGGCCACCAACCCGGCCGTGCCGCGCGCGTTGGACGAGGTGATCCGGCAGGGCATGGCCAAGGACCCCGCGCACCGCTTCCCGACCGCGGGCGCCCTGGCCGCGGCCGCCGCGCGGGCGGTCGACGCACCACCACCGACGCCCGCCCCCAGACCACCCACACCGCCCCGTCCCGCACCGGTCCACCTCGCACCGGTCCACCCCGCAGCACCGAATCCCGCGGCCCCGAATCCCGCAGCGCCGAATCACGGGTCGCCGGCCGCATCACAGCCGGTGCCGTCCCCGTCCGCGCCCCCACCACTCGTCCCGTCGCCGGTTCGGTCGCGGCCCGAGGGGCGAGCCCGGTCGACCGCCCGCGCCCCGGTCGTCGCCGGCGCGGTGGCCTTGGGGCTCGTGGCGGTGGTGCTGGTCTGGGCCGTGAACTGGCGGCAGAGTGGCCCGCTCGCCGACGGCACCCCCACCACCGTCACCAAGACGACCACCGCCGGGAAGCCGACCCTCACGAAGGTTCCCCTGACCACCACGACCGCGGTGGACCCACAGGTCACCACGCTGCTCGACCGGCTGCCCGGTGCCTACCGCGGCAACGCCGGTTGCGTGCCGTCCCCGTCCGCCGCCGGCGTCGCCGCGACGGTCACCTGCGCGAAGGCCAACTCGGCGCACTTCCGGTTCCCGCCCCCGGACCAGGCGGTGTTCCACCTGTTCGCCGACCGGGCCGCGCAGGACGCCCACTTCAAGGCCCTGGTCGACGCCAGGGGCATCCCGCGCGAGGACGAGTCCGGCGGCTGCCGGCCCCTGACCCGCCCCGCGCACTACGCCCTCTACTACCGGCCGGAGAGCCAACCGCTGCCCGGCGAGTACACGACGTGCTTCGTCGCCGACGGCGTCGGCCAGGTCTGGTGGGTCGACAGCAGGACCTCCACCACGGGTGTGCTGCGGTCGTCCACCGCGCTCGACCCGGACGCGCTCGACCAGCTCGGCTACTGGTGGAACGGCATGATCCTCAGCGCGATGCCGTGAGGTCGGCGATCTTGCGCTCCAGCACCGACCGTTCCCGCTCGTTGCCGCACAGCAGCACGGCCCGCTCCAGCTCGACCCGCGCCTGGTCCGCCCGACCGAGGCGGACGAGCAGCTCGCCGCGCACGCTGGGCAGCAGGTGGGAGTTGGCGAGCAGGTCGGAACCGGCGAGCCCGTCCACGATCGGCAGCGCGGCGGCCGGGCCGCGCGCCATGGACACCGCCACCGCCCGGTTCAGGTCGACCACCGGCGAGGGCGCGAGCCGGCCGAGCGCCTCGTACAGCAGGACGATCCGCTCCCAGTTCGTCTCCTCGACCGAGGGCGCGACGGCGTGGCACTCGGCGATGGCCGCCTGGAGGCCGTAAGCGCCCAGCCCGCGGCCGGCCTGCTCGGCCCGCGCCAGCGCCGCGCGTCCCCGGCGGATCGCCGCGTGGTCCCAGCGGCGGCGGTCCTGGTGCTCCAGCAGCACGGGTTCGCCGTCCGGGCGGGTGCGCGCGGGGAAGCGGGCCGCGGTCAGCTCCAGCAGCGCGAGCAGCCCGTGCGCCTCGGGCTGGTCGGGCACGAGCCTGGCCAGCACCCGGGCCAGCCGCTGCGCCTCGCCCGCGAGGTCGAACCGGATCAGGTCGTCGCCCGAGCTGGCCGTCGACCCCTCCGTGAAGATCAGGTAGATGACGTTGAGCACCGAGCCGAGCCGCGCGGTCCGCTCCTCGGCCGTCGGCACCGCGAACGGCACCCCCGCCGCGCCGAGCGCCTTCTTCGCCCGCGTGATCCGCGCCTGCGCGGTCGCCGTCGGCACCAGGCACGCCTTGGCGATCTCGTCGCTGGTCAGACCGCCGACCACGCGCAGCGTCAACGCCACCCGGGCCTCCTTCGACAGCACGGGGTGGCACGAGATGAACATCAGCGCCAGCACGTCGTCGTCGATCTGGTCCGGGTCCCACAGCACATCGTCGCCGTGGCGCGCGGAGCCGGCCCCGCCGCCCGTGACGGCGCCGCCCTCGCCCAGGTCGCGGGCGAGGACGGCGTACTTCTCGTCGAGCGCGGAGCGCCTGCGGAACGCGTCGATCGCGCGCCGCTTGCCGACGGTGAGCAGCCACCCCGACGGGTTGCGGGGCACCCCGTCGCGCGGCCAGTTCACCAGCGCCTCGGCCAGCGCCTCCTGGGCGAGGTCCTCGGCCAGCGCGAAATCGCCGGTGTAGCGCGCGAGCGCGCCGACGATCCGCGCCGACTCGATCCGCCAGACGGCGGCGACGGCGCCGCGACCCGTCGGGTCGCCGGCCGTCGTCCCGCTCAGAGCTGGCCGTTCGCTTCCCGCCACGCGCGCTCCTTCCGGATCCACTCGTTGTCCTGCGGGAACTCGTCGATCGTGGGGACCCGGCGGACCTCGGTCTTGAAGCCGGCACCCGTGATCGGGAGCCGCTTGGCCCACTCGACGGCCTCTTCCTTGGAGGCCACGTTGAGGATGTAGAAGCCGTTGAACAGCTCCTTGGTCTCGCCGTACGGGCCGTCGGTGATCACGGGCGGCTCGGCGGAGTGGTCGACCACCACGCCCTCCTCGGCATCGGCGAGCCCTTCCGCGGCGACCAGCACGCCCGCCCGGATCAGCTCGTCGTTGAACCTGCCGACGGTCTCCAGCATCTGGTCGAAGTCGGTGTTCGCCATGCTCGCGAACGCCTCGTCGGTGGCGCGCATGATCAGCATGTACTTCATGGTCCGCTCTCCCTGGCAGTCGTCCGGGCCCTCTCTCGGACCCCGTCACCCCTGGGTCGAACGGGCCGGGCCGTGGATCGACACACCCGCCGAACTTTTTTCCGGGAGTGCGCCGGCAGCTTACCGAGGGAGCGGCCGGGTCGGCCGATCGGCGGGGGAGGGGCGTGCCGGTGCGCCCCGCACCTCGCTGTGCGGGGCGCACCGGCACGCGTCACGGGGTCCGGCAGGTGACCGTCGGCGAGGCCCACTGGCCGTTCGCCATGACGGTGAAGCCGAACGTCGTGGCGGCGCCCGCGGCCAGGTTGCCGTTGCCGGCGGGCTTCATCGTCATCACGTTGCCGGTGGAGTCCCAGCTCGGCGTGCCGTTCCAGGTGGACGAGACCTTCTGCGGCGACCGCACGGTCACGGTGGCGGTCCAGCTGCTGATCGCCGACGCGCCGGCCCGGATGGTCACCTCGCCGTTGAAGCGGTCGCCCCACTGCTGGGTCGTCCGGTAGGTCGCGGTGCACGAACCGGTGCCCGGCTGGGACGTCGTGGTGGACGTCGTGGTCGTGGTGGTGGTGCCGGGTGGGGTGTCGGTGGGTGCGACGGCGCGGCCGGTGGTGGTGCTGATCATGCCGGCGCAGAGGTTGCGGGAGGCGAGGTTGGCGGCGATCTGGGGGATGGCGTTGATGGTGGTCTGGTAGCCGTCGTGCATGAGGATGACGCCGCCGTTTTGGAGGGTGGAGGCGGCTTG
>NZ_JBITXT010000015.1:0-203517 GCF_044544865.1 Actinosynnema sp. NPDC053489
TCCAGTAACAATCTCAAAGGAAACCTCTTGACGAGGTTCATAAATTTACTGGCTATTCGGCACGCTGTTGAGTTCTCAAAGAACACGCGCTCACCATCTTGACCTGCGTCTTACCGCAGTTCATTCCGGGGCTTTGTGTTTCGCTTGTGGTGAAAGCTTAGCTCGTTCGTTTTCGCGGTGTCAAATCGGCCGGTTCCGGCTTCTCGGCTCCGCGATAAACTCGCTTCGCATTCATTTTGTTCTAGACCCCAGGGCGGAGGCAGCACGCTGTGCTGCTTGTTCGTTCCTGGTTGTTTGACGCCGCAGAACTCTACCCGGCCCGCTTCGCGGTGTCAACCGCTCGTTCCGGGGTTCTTGCTGGCGACTCGGTAAAAGTTACTCATGACCACCGCCGGTGTCAAATCCGCTGGTCAGCGGGCTGCAAGCGCGGCATGGCGACCTGCGTGCCCGGTCCCTTGGGCGGCACGGGACGCGGTCGCAGCCACAGCGAGATGGTCCGCATGCCCTCCATCGCGGCCACGATCTGCTCGGGGGCGGCCGGTTCCCGGGTCGCCAGCGGCACCAGGTCGTAGCCCCAGATCCGGAACTCCTTCAGGACCGTGACCGGATCGTCGCCGAAACCCTCCGTCGCCGAAGCGGAGAACTCGAGGAACACGTGCGGGCGATCCCGGCGCAACAAGCGCACCAGACCGGCCAACGCACGGTGACCACGACCGGGCGCGTCCACCCGGACGACGGACAGCTTGCGGCCCTGCAACGCCGGCACGGCCTCCAGCTCCTTGTCGAGCCGGGCCGCCCGCACGCGGGGCACGTCCTCGCCAGCGCCCTCGGGCAGCGGCGCGACCGACACCCCACCGGTCAACGACGGCTGGGTGGCCAGCTCACCGGTGGTCTCCCACGCGGCGGCGTCGACCAGGACGAGCTGCCGGGCCACCCGTTCGGGCAGGTTGACGTCCACGTTGTGCCGCAGCAGCGCCCGGGCGGACGGGCACGGCTCGACGGCGACCACCGCACCACCGGTGCCGAAGCGGCTGAGCATCCGCACGGTCTGGTACCCGACGTACGCCCCGACGTCGAGGAAGATGCCGTCCGGCTCGACCACCGAGTCGATCAGCTCCGACAGGTCGGTCTCCCACACCCCGTTGCTGGACAGCATCGGGAGCATGAACGCGTCGTCCGACGGCAGGCGCAGCAGGCCGACGTCGGTGAGGACGAGCGAGCTGCGCGGCACGGCGTCGCTGTGCCGTTCGTGCTCGCGGACGACGACCCGGCGCAACGCGTCGGCGGTCTGCTGGGCCTGGTTGGCGGCGCGCACCCCGGCGTCGAGCCTGGCGTCGCGCTCGCGCAGCGCGTCCACGACCCTGGCCTCGAGCGAGTCGATCCGGTCGAGGGTGCGTTCGAGCGCGACGGCGAGCTTGTCGATCCGCTGGGCGAGGGCGTTGTCCTGCTTGGCGCGCTTGCCGGCCTCGGCGACGACGGCGTCCTCGATCTCGCGCAGTCGTCGTCCCTGGCCCGCCATGTCCGCGCGGACCCGGACGACGCCGTCGTCCACGCCGACGAGCTGGTCGGCGAGGTGGCCCTGGTGCTCGGCGTGCTGCTCCAGCTCGGCGCGCAGCACCTCCAGCTCGCCCAGACCGATGCCGGTGGAGACCTCGTCCTGGCGGCGGACCACCTCCGAGACCGTGCGCTCGACCCCGTCCACCAGCGACGCCAGCACGTCGCGCATGTGGTTGTCGTAGTGGTCCAGGACGCGCAGGACGACCTTGCGCAGCTGGGGTGCCATGGGCGTGCGGCTGGCCGTGCCGACGTCGGGTTGGCGCAGGAGGGCGTGCTTGGCCGCGTGCAGCGGCTTGAGCGGGTCGACGGTCGGCGCGGGCTTGGCCCGGCGGGCGCGCCAGCCGCGGTAGGCGTGCTCGACGCGTTCCCGCAGCGTTTCGCCGACCTTGGCGACGTCGCGGGTGGCGCGGACGTGGTCACGGCCCCGGGCACCGATCGCGGCGGCGGTGGGCAGGTCGTCGGCGAGGGCGCGCATGAGCTTGGCGGCGGCCTGGACGTCGGGTTCGACGCCCTGGCGGCACGGCACGAAGATCACCGCGGCCCGGTCGAACAGCTCGGCGACCGCGCCGTGGTCGGAGGTGAGGATCGGCGTGGCCCTGGCGGCGTGGCGGGCGAGGGTGTGCGCGATCCGGTCGCCCGCGCCGCCGCGGTGCAGGTGGACCAGGCAGTGGACCGGGCCCAGGGTGTCGACCAGCTCGATGCGCGGGTCGGAGGCGGTGGCCAGGCGCAGGCGTTCGGCGGCCTCGGGGTGGGCGTCGGCGTGGGTGACCTCGACGCGCAGCGCGACGTCGGCTCGGTCGGGGAAGGCGGAGAGGAACGCCGTGACCGCGCCCAGCACGTTGCCCGCCCGGTCGACGGCGTGGTCGGCGAGTGCGCCGAAGATCACGCGTTCGGGTGATTCGAGGGCTTGGGGCTCGGCTTCCGGGACGGGGAGCGGGAGGACGCGGACGGTCGGGCCGCCCTGGCGTTCGAAGGCGGCGCGGGTCGACTCGGAGGGCACCCAGAGCTCGGCCGCGTCGGTCGGCTGGTCGTCGTCCAGGAGGTAGTCGACCACGAATCGGCTGTCGGGGACGCGTTCGGTCGTGCCGACGCGGATCACGACCGGGTAGCCGGCGGTGGTCGAGGTCGGTAGGCCGGAGGCGCGGGCGGCGGCGTGGACGAGTTCGGCGACCGGGCCGGTGCCGAGGACGGAGACGCCGAGCTGGTCGTGCAGGACGGGCGCTCCGGCGCGGGGGTGGGGCACGGCGTCGACCGGCATCCGGCCCGCCGCCACGCCGACGCCGGCGCACCAGTCGCGGAACGCGGGGCCGTCCGCGCCGAACGGGTCGGGGAACTGGCTGCGCAGTGCGGGGTCGGCCCGCCACACCGCCACCGCCCACCGCGTGCTGCCGGGCAGGTGGGGCAGGGGTTCGCTGGCCCAGGCCACGAAGCCCGCCCCGCCGTCGGGGGCGAAGGCGGGGGGTGGGGTGGTGCGCTCGGCGGTGGGGAGCTTGCCGGAGGGCGAGGGGGTGGCCGGGGCGGCGGTCCGGTCGGCGATGGGCTGGGGCGCGACGGGCGCGGGCTCGGCCGCGGCGGCGGACGGGTCGACGGCGGACGGGTCGACGGCAGACGGGTGGGAGGCGGACGGGTGGGAGGCAGGCGGGTCGACGGGCGCGTGACCGGTCGCCGAGGACGGGTCGGCGGCGTGCTCGAGAGCGCCGGACGCGGGAGGAGCGGGGTGGGAGGACACCTCGGCGGGCTGCGGGTCGACGGACGCGGGAACAGCCGGGTCGGCGGTGTGCTCGGTCGGGCTCGGGGGCACCTCGGTGGCGGGGGGCGCATCGGTGCCGGTGGGGTCCGAGGGCGTGGCGACGGCACCGGGGTCGGCTGGTTCGGCGGTCGCGGCAGGTGGTTCGGCCGGCTGTTCGGTCTCCGGTCGGGGTGCTTCGGCGGGTTCGGGTCGGTCCTGGGCGGCGACCCGGGCGGGAGTCGGGTCGGCGGACTCCGGGGTCGGCGGGGACGGGATGGCCCGCTCGGCGGTGACTGGTTCGGCGGTGACTGGTTCGGCGGTGGCCGGCTCGGAGGTGCCTGGCTCGGGGGTGGCGGCGGTGGTCGGGGGTTGCCAGCCGTCCGGGCTGAAGGCGGAGCCGCGGTGGGCGCGGGCGGCTTCGCGGTAGTCCGCGCGCAGTTCGTCGGGGATCTGGGTGCCGTCCGGGAGTTGACCGAAGCCGTAGCGGACCTTCTGGGGCGTGTGCCCCTTGCGCACCAGTTCCGCCCGGTACGCCGTGCACAGTTCCGCCAGTTGCGGGTGCTCCGACAGCAGCACGCGGGGCCGGTCGGCGAAGTCCGCGGACAGCAGCCACGGGCGGTGGGGGTCGAAGCCCGCGAAGTGGACGCTGCGGATCGGTTCACCGAGCGTCGTCAGCGTGCCGTCGGGACGGCGGTGCAGGTCGCGTTGCGCCGCGTTCCACACCGACAGGCCGACCGTCGCGTCCCGCAGCACGTGCAGGTTCACCAGCGCCGGGGCCATGTCGAGCACGGCCTTGGTCGCGTCCGGCGTGCGGCGCAGCTGCTCGCCCAGCGATCGCAGGAACGGCTCCGCCCCCGGCGCGACCAGCAGGAAACCGGGGTCGAACACGCCGGTCTCCAGCAGCTCGGTCGGCGTGGGCCGCAGGCCGTCGTCCGGCAACGGCCGCAGCGCCCGGGGCAGCAGCACCAACGGCCCGCGGCGGACGGCGGACTCGACCAGGTCGGTCAACGGGTGCAGCACCTGCACCCACGGGTCGAGGTACAGCACCGGCACGCCCTGGCCGAGGAGCTGCTCCAGCAGCACGGGCCGCAGCACGCCGCACAGCTGCTCGGCGGTGCAGCCGGTGGCCAGCTCGGCCAGCTCCTCCCGGCTCATCCCCAGGTCGGCGGGGGTGACCAGGCCCGGTCCGGAGTTCTCGGGCAGGGCGTCGACCACCAGCGCCAGGAACCTGGCCTGCGGGTGGTGCGCCAGGAACGAGCTGGACAGCACCTTCACCGCGGGCAGCTCGGCGGCGGTGGCCACCGTGCAGGCGATGAACGTGGGACGGGATTCCGAACGCGCGGGCACCTCGGTCACGGTCTGCAAACCTAGCTTCTCCGAGTGCCCGGTGTGCACCACCCGCACGGGCGTCTCCCTCACAGGACCGGCAGCAGGGTGCGCAACTCGTACGGCGTCACGCTGCGCCGGTACGCGTCCCACTCGGTGCGCTTGTTGCGCAGGAAGAAGTCGTACACGTGCTCGCCCAGCGCCTCGGGCAGCAGTTCCGAGTTCTCCATCTCGGTCAACGCCTCGCCGAGGTTCTGCGGCAGGTTGTCGTACCCGGCCGCGCGCCGCTCCCGGTCGGTCAGCGACCACACGTCGTCCTCGGCGGGTGGCGGCAGCTCGTAGCCCTTCTCGATGCCCTTCAGCCCGGCCGCCAGGATCACCGCGTACGCCAGGTACGGGTTGCAGGCGGCGTCGAGCGAGCGGATCTCGACCCGGCGCGACGACGACTTGCCCGGCGAGTACATCGGCACGCGGACCAGGGCGGACCGGTTCGCGTGGCCCCAGCACACGGCCGTCGGTGCCTCGCCGCCCACGATCAGGCGCTTGTAGGAGTTCACCCACTGGTTGGTCACGCCGGAGATCTCGCGGGCGTGCTTGAGCAGGCCGGCGACGAACATCTTGCCCGTGTCGGACAGCTGGTAGGGGTCCTCGGCGTCGTAGAACGCGTTGCGGTCGCCCTCGAACAGGCTCACGTGCGTGTGCATGCCGCTGCCGGGCTGGTCGGTGAACGGCTTGGGCATGAACGAGGCGCGCACCCCCTGGGTGATCGCGACCTCCTTGATCACGTACCGGAACGTCATCACGTTGTCGGCCATGGTCAGGGCGTCGGCGTAGCGCAGGTCGATCTCCTGCTGGCCGGGCGCGCCCTCGTGGTGGCTGAACTCGACCGAGATGCCCATGGCCTCCAGCGCCTCGATGGCGTGGCGGCGGAAGTGCGTCGCGGTCTCGTGGCTGGTCTGGTCGAAGAAACCGCCGTTGTCGGCCGGGATGGGCTCCGTGCCGTCGTCGGGCAGGCCCTTGAGCAGGAAGAACTCCATCTCGGGGTGCACGTAGCAGGTGAAGCCCGCTTCGCTGGCCTTGGCCAGGGCGCGGCGCAGCACGTGCCGCGGGTCGGCCCACGAGGGCGAGCCGTCCGGCATGGCGATGTCGCAGAACATCCGCGCCGAGTAGTGGCTCTTGTCCGGGGTCTGCCACGGCAGCACCTGGAACGTCGACGGGTCGGGCTTGGCCACCATGTCCGACTCGTACACGCGGGCGAAGCCCTCGATGGCCGAACCGTCGAAGCCGATGCCCTCGCTGAAGGCGCCTTCGAGCTCCGCGGGCGCGATGGCCACCGACTTGAGGAAGCCCAGGACGTCGGTGAACCAGAGCCGGACGAACCGGATGTCGCGTTCCTCGAGGGTGCGGAGCACGAACTCCTGCTGGCGGTTCATGACACGAAGCCTAGGTAAGGACGGTGAACACCGCGTTGCCGCCTCGGCCCAACGCGCTGGGCCGTTTGCCACGCGAGGGCGAATCCGCAGCTCAGCGGCTTGGCGCGCGGTTGCGCCGTGCCGGGGGCCGGGTCGATCTACGATGCACCCCATGCTCCCTCGTCGCGCCCTGATCGGGTCGCTCGTGCTCGCCCTCGCGGCGGGCTGCACGTCCTCCGGCGGCGCCGGCTCCCTGCCCGACGGGCCGGAGGTGCTGGCCAGGGCGGCCGCGGGCATGAAGGCGGTGACCAGCACGCACTTCACGATCAAGGTCGACGGCGAGCTGCCGGGCGTGACCGTGAAGGACGCGGAGGGCGACCTGAACGCCGCGGGCGGGTCGGCGGGCCGGGCGAAGGTCGAGCAGTTCGGCCAGCTCGTCGAGGTCGAGTACGTGCTGGTGGAGCAGGACCTGTACTTCAAGGGGCCCACCGGCGGGTTCACCAGGCTGCCGGCGGCGCTCGCGGGCCAGGTGTACGACCCGACCGCGATCCTGGACCCGGACAAGGGCGTGGCCCGCGTGCTGGCCGACGCGCGCGACGCGAAGACCGTGTCGAACGACGACGGCGTGGCGGTGGTCGAGGCGACCGTGCCGCGTGACGTGGTCGCCGGGTTGGTGCCGGGCATCGACGCCGACGTGGCCTCGCGGTTCTCGGTGCGGGACGAGCGGTTGCGGGAGGCGCTGTTCACCCTGCCGAACGGGGCGAAGGTGACGATCGCGCTGTCGGACTTCAACAAGCCCGTCACCGTCTCGCCGCCGGCGTGAGCCCCGCGGCGAATCCCCCGGTGGGCGGTCCGGTGGACGGTTCCGCGGTGCGGGCGCGGCGGCTGGCGATCGGGGCGGGCGCGGCGGCGGTGCTGCTCGGCGCGCTGGACGCGTACGTGGTCGTCGGCGTGCTCGTGGACATGGTGCGCGACCTGGGCATCCCGGTGAACCACCTGGAGCGCGCGACGCCCGTGGTGACCGGTTACCTGCTCGGGTACGTGGCCGGGATGCCGCTGCTGGGCCGGCTGTCGGACCGGTTCGGCCGGCGGTTCGTGCTGCACCTGTGCCTGGCCGGGTTCGCGGTCGGCTCGGCGGTGACGGCGCTCGCGGGCGACCTGCCCCTGCTCGTGGCCGGGCGGGTGGTGCAGGGGTTGGCCGGCGGCGCGCTGCTGCCGGTGACGATGGCGCTGGTCGCGGACCTGTGGACGGCCGAACGGCGTGCGTCGGCGTTGGGCGTGGTGGGCGCGGCGCAGGAGCTGGGCAGCGTGCTGGGCACGCTGTACGGCGTCGGGTTGGCGTCGCTGTTCAACGCCTGGTCGTTCTTCGAGTCCGTCGAGCCGCAGAGCTGGCGGTGGGTCTTCTGGGTGAACCTGCCGCTGGCCGCGATCGCGATGGGGGTCGTGCAGCTGAGCGTGCCCCGGTCGGTCCGCTCGTCCGGGCGGGTCGACCTCGTCGGCGGCGGGTTGCTCGCGCTGGCGCTGTCGCTGCTGGTGGTGGGCCTCTACAACCCCGACCCGGCGCGGTCGGTGCTGCCGTCGTGGGGCTGGCCCGCGCTGGGCGCGTCGGTGGTGGTGTTCGCCGGGTTCGCGTGGTGGGAGCGGCGGTCGCCGGTGCGGCTGCTGGACCCGGCCGGCGTGGCGGCGGTCCCGTTCCTGGCGGCGCTGGGCGTGTCGCTGGCGACCGGGGCGGCGCTGATGGTGACGTTGGTGGACGTGGAGCTGTTCGCGCGGACCGTGCTGGGGCGCGACTCGGCCGCGGCGGCGGGGGTGCTGGCGCGGTTCCTGGTGGCGTTGCCGGTCGGGGCGCTGGTCGGCGGGTGGTTGGCGGCGCGGACGGCCCGGGGCGACCGGTGGGTGTCGTTCGCCGGGCTGGCGGTGGCCGCGGTCGCGTACGTGCTGATCTCGTGGTGGCCGGCCGAGGTGTCGTCGTTCGTGGTGGGGCGGGACCTGGCGGTGGCCGGGTTCGGGCTGGGGCTGGTGATCGCGCCGGTGTCGGCGGCGGTGCTGCGGGTCGTGCCGGCGTCGCAGCACGGTGTCGCCTCGGCGGCCGTGGTGGTCGCGCGGATGACCGGGATGCTGGTCGGGGTGGCCGGGCTGTCGGCGTGGGGGCTGCACCGGTTCCGGGAGCTGACGGCCGACCTGGACACGCCGCTGCCGTTCGGGCTGACGCCCGGGGAGTTCGCCGAGAAGGCCGAGGCGTACCGGCAGGCGCTGACGGCGGCGCTGCTGACCGAGTACCACGAGATCTTCCGGATCACGGCAGTCGTGTGCGCGGTCGGCGCGGTGGTGTCGCTGCTGCTCCCCCGCGCCCGCTAAGAGCAACGGTTCGGTTGGTTACCATGGCGGCGTGGCCTGGAACACCGAGGAGACGCGTCGGCGCCTGAAGGAGGCGGCGGTCGTCGAGTTCGCCGAGCACGGGCTGGCGGGCACCCGGGTGGAGCGGATCGCGGCGCGGGCCGGGGTGAACAAGGAGCGGCTGTACAACTACTTCGGCGACAAGGAGCAGTTGTTCAACGCCGTGCTGTCCGACGAGCTGGCCAAGATCGCCGCGGCCGTGCCGCTGGAGGCGCTGCGGGACGTCGGCGACTACGCGGGCCGGTGCTTCGACTACCACGTGGCGAACCCGCACCTGGTGCGGTTGCTGCAGTGGGAGGCGCTGGCCTACGGCGACGGCGCGGTGGCCGACGAGGAGGGGCGGACCGCGCACTACCGGCGGAAGGTCGACGCCTTCCGGGCCGCGCAGGCGGACGACGTGCTGGCGTCGTCGCCGGGGGCGGCGGACCTGGTGTTCCTGGTCATGTCGCTGTCGTCGTGGTGGTTGGCCGTGCCCCAGATCGCGCGGATGGTGACGGGGCCGGAGGACGTCGCGCGGCGGCGGGCAGCGGTGGTGGAGGCGGCCCGGCGGATGGCCGCGCCCGGCGCCGAGCCGCGGTAGACCGCGGTCCGAGGCCGGGCGCGGGTCGTCAGGCGGCCGGGTTCGGCGCGGACGGCGGTGCCGGGCGGGGGCCCAGGACCAGGACCGCCGCGGCGAGGAGCAGCAGGGCGGCGAGGGTCAGGCAGACCGCCGCGAAGCCGGCCGGGGCCAGGGCCGTCACCAGGACCGGGCTGATGCCGCCGCCCAGGCCGACCAGGAAGCCGTACCCCGCCAGGGCCGCTCCCCTCGCCTCACCGGCCGCGCGGCCGACCAGCGCCACCAGGGCCGGGATCGTCACGGCCAGGCCGGCCACGAAGACGGCGCTGCCCACGAGCAGCACGGGCAGCGTGGTGGACGCCGCTTCCAGCGCCAGGCCGGCCGCGGCGACCAGGAAGGCCGCGGGCGCGACGCGGTGGGGGCCGAACCGGGTGATCAGCGGGCCGGCGAACAGGCCGAGCGCGATGCCGGGCAGGCCGGGCAGGCGCAGCAGGAGCAGGTCCGCCGCGTCGTGGATGCCGTAGCGCTGGCCGACGGTCGTGGTCAGGGCGGTGTACATGCCGACGAACGTCAGCAGCAGGGTGATCGCACCCGCGTAGGCCACCAGCAGCGGCGGGCGGCGGAGGAGCTCACCGAAGCGGGTGAACGTGGTGGCCGGCGTGGTGGGGGTCGGGCGGGGCACCTCCGGCAGCCGGGTCACCGCCAGGGCCACCGCGAGCAGCGCCGGGACCACCAGCCAGAACACCCAGCGCCAGCCGACGGCCTGGTCGACGCCCAGGGCGTAGGCCTGCCCGATCAGGCCTGCCAGCAGGAACGAGCCGGACACCGCCGTCACGCCCACCGCGCGGCGCGCGGGCGGCAGGGCTTCGGCGGCGTAGGCGAGGGACACGGACGGGATCGCGGCGGCCAGGAAGCCCTGGACCACGCGAGCCGCCAGCAGCGGGCCGAAGGCGGTCGACGCGCCCGCGACCACCCCGACCACGGCGCCCGCGGCCAGGCCGAAGGCCATCACGCGCCGCCGGTCGTAGCGGTCGGAGATGGTGCCGAAGACCAGGTTGCCCAGGGCGAACGCGAAGCCGAAGCCACCGCCCACCCACGACGCGGCGGAGAGGGTGACGCCGTAGCGGTCGGCCACGCCGGTCAGCAGCGGCACGGTCAGGTAGAGCTGGCCCACCGCGAGGATCACCGCCGCCACGAGGGTCGCGACCAGGACGGGTGCCCGGGTCGTCGGGCCGGTCGGTGGGTTGGTGGTCCGGACGGGGGTTGTGCTCGGGCTCGGCGAGGGCGGCACGGGGTCTCTCCCTGGTGCGAAGAATTCCAACGCTGTGGTTGGACCCAACGTACGCCCGTTCGGGCGCAAACTCCAACGGTGGAGATGGAGTGTGCGGTGCGTCACCGCTAAGAGGGGCTATCGCTCGGGCGGGTGAAGCGAGGTGCGGGTGGTCCGCAGTGGACGGACCATGGCCGCATGACGTATCCCGAAGCGAACACCGCTGGTCAGGAGCCGCGCGCCGACGCGCCGCCCGGCCAGTCGCGAGCGTTGTGGATCACCTTCGGGGTGATCACCCTGGTGATCGGTCTCGCCGTGCTGCTGTGGCCGGGGCTGACGTTGCTGACCGCCGCCGTGCTGTTCGGCCTGGAGATGCTGATTACCGGCGTGTTCTGGCTGGTCAGCTCGTTCACCCGGGACGAGCCGGGCCGGCAGCGCTGGCTGCTGGCGGTGGCCGGGCTGCTGGCGCTGGTCGCGGGCATCCTGTGCCTGCGCGCGCCGTTCCAGACCATCGCCGTGCTGGCGCTGCTGCTGGGGGTGACCTGGGTGGTCGGCGGGGTCGCCGAGGTGTTCCACGGCTTCGGCCGCAGCGGGTGGGCGGTGTTCTCCGGCGTGGTCACGGCGATCGGCGGGATCGTGGTGCTGGTCTGGCCGGTGGCGAGCCTGATCGCGCTGGCGTGGCTGCTCGCCGTCGTGCTGATCGTGCTCGGAGCGATGGCCATCGCGGGCGCGATCGCCGCGAGCCGCAAGCCGCGGGCCACGTCGGCGGCCGCCCGCCCCACCGGGACGGCGGCCACCGCGTGACCCGACGGGTCAGCCCTCGCGCCAGCCGCTGGTGATCGGCAGCCTGCGGTCGCGGCCGAACGCCTTGAACGTGATCTTCGTGCCCGGCGGGTACTGGCGGCGCTTGTACTCGGCCTTGTCCACCATGCGCAGCACCTTGTCGACCAGCTCGTGGGTGAAGCCCATCGCGATCAGGTCGCGGTAGCCCTTGTCGCCCTCCACGTAGTCGTCCAGCACCGAGTCCAGCAGCTCGTAGTCCGGCAGCGAGTCGGTGTCGACCTGGCCCGGCCGCAGCTCGGCCGACGGCGGCTTGGTGATGGAGTTCTCCGGGATCGGCGGCAGCTCGCCCAGCTTCTCCGCCTCGGCGTTGCGCCACCGCGCCAGGTCCCACACCAGGGTCTTGAGCACGTCCTTGATCGGCGCGAACCCGCCGACCGCGTCGCCGTAGATGGTCGAGTAACCCACGGCCAGCTCGGTCTTGTTGCCGGTGGCCAGCACCAGGTGCCCGTGCTGGTTGGACAGCCCCATCAACGTGACGCCCCGGCACCGGGCCTGCACGTTCTCCTCCGCGAGGCCGGTCAGCCCGAGCTGGTCCACGAACACGCGGACCATGTCCGCGATCGGCTGCACCTCGTAGTGGCAGCCCGTGCGCTGCGCCAGCTCGTGGGCGTCGGACTTCGAGTGGTCCGACGAGTACACCGAGGGCATCGAGACGCCGTAGACGTGGTCCGCGCCCAGCGCGTCCACGGACAGCGCCGCCACGACCGCCGAGTCGATGCCGCCCGACAGCCCGAGCACGACCGAGCGGAAGCCGTTCTTGTGCACGTAGTCGCGCAGACCGGTGACCAGCGCGTGCCACACCTCGGCCTCGTCGGACAGCGGCTCCGCCGACGGCGGCACGGGCAGCGGCTCGTAGGCGGGCAGGGGCTCGTCGACCAGCGTCCGGCGGTGCACGGCGAACCCGCCGAACTGCCCTTCGACGCGGGGCGTGCCGCCGGGCAGGTCGACGTCGAGCACGACCAGGTGCTCCACGAACTGCGGCGCGCGGGTGATCAGCGAGCCGTCCGCGGCCACCACCATCGTGTCGCCGTCGAAGACCAGCTCGTCCTGCCCGCCGATCAGGTTCACGTAGGCCAGGGGCGCGCCCGCCTCGACCGCGCGCCGCGCCACCAGCGGCAGCCGCGCGTCGTCCTTCTTGCGCTCGTACGGCGACGCGTTCGGCGAGACCACCAGGTCCACGCCCGCCTCGCCGAGGGCGGCGATCGGGCCGCCGTCCTGCCACAGGTCCTCGCAGATCACCATGCCGATCTCCAGGCCGTGCACGCGCACGACGTCCAGCGAGTCGCCGGGCGTGAAGTAGCGGCGCTCGTCGAACACGCCGTAGTTCGGCAGGTGGTGCTTGTGCTGCCGCGCCACGACCCGGCCGCGGTGCAGCACGGCGGCGGCGTTGCGCATGCCCCGCTCGTCGCGGTCGAGGTAGCCGACGAACACGACCAGCTCGCCGCACCCCTCCTCGGCCAGGCGGGACGCGAGCGCGGTCAGCGCCTCCTTGGACGCCTCCGCGAACGACACGCGCAGGGCCAGGTCCTCGACCGGGTACCCGGTCAGCGCCATCTCGGGGAAGACCGCGAGGTGCGCGCCCGCCTCCACGGCCTTGCGGGACCACTCGGCGACGAGTTCGGCGTTTCCCGCCAGGTCGCCGACACAGGCGTTGACCTGGGCGAGGGCGAGTCGGAGCTGAGGCATGCAGGCATTCTCGCTCACTCCGAGCGACCTTGGCGGGCGTTGTGGCCGACGAGTCACACCTACGATCGGTGACGTGCGCCGTCCGATGATGCTGTTCCTCGTCCTCCCGCTCCTCGCCTCGTGCACGAGCGTGCTGCCCGGCTCCCCCACCGCCGGGACCGAGCTGGAGCGCAGAGGACCGGCCGGCGCGGTGCCCGCCGGGCTGGAGCGGTTCTACGGCCAGCAGCTCGGCTGGGAGGACTGCGGGCCGTACGCCACGACCGGCACGACGACGTCGCAGTTCAAGAACAAGAAGTCGATCGAGTGCGCCCGCCTGGAGGTGCCCCTCGACTACGCCGAGCCCGACGGTCGCACCATCAAGGTCGGGCTGCTGCGGCAGCGCGCGACCGGTGACCGCATCGGCTCGCTGATCATCAACCCGGGTGGTCCCGGCGCGTCCGGCATGGCCGCGGCGGCGAGCATGGGTTCGCAGGTGAAGTCGACGCCGGTGGGTGAGCGGTTCGACCTGATCGGGTTCGACCCCCGCGGCATCGGGGCGAGCGAACCGCAGGTCAAGTGCCTGACCGACGCCGAGCGCGACGCCGACCGGCTCGACAACGACATCGACACCTCGCCGGCCGGGATCGCGCAGACCGAGGCGGAGAACAAGGCTTACGCCGACAAGTGCGCCTCGATGACCGGCGTGGACGTGCTCGCGAACGTCGGCACCAGGGACGTCGTGCGCGACCTCGACGTCATGCGGTCCGCGCTCGGCGACGAGAAGCTGACCTACCTGGGCTACTCGTACGGCACGCACATCGGCGCGGCCTACGCGCAGGCGTTCCCCGGCAACGTGCGGGCGCTCGTGCTCGACGGCGCGGTCGACCCGACGCAGAACCAGGTCGAGTCGCTGATCGCGCAGGGCGCGGGGTTCCAGAAGGCGTTCGACGCGTTCGCCGCGTGGTGCGCGAAGCGGCAGGACTGCGCGCTGGGCAACGACCCGGCGAAGGCCAACCAGGCGTTCCGGGAGCTGACGCTGCCGCTCGTGCAGCGGCCGGTGGCGGTGGGCGACCGGAAGCTGTCGTACAACGACGCGATCACCGGCGCCATCCAGGCCATGTACACCGAGGAGCTGTGGGCACCGCTGAACAGCGGGTTGACCGAGCTGAAGAACAACCGCGGCGACGTGCTCATGCTGCTGGCGGACAACTACTTCGACCGCGACCAGGCCGGCCGGTACTCCACGATCACCGACGCGTTCGTCGCCGTGAAGTGCGTGGACGAACCGCGGGTGACGGACCGGAACGTGCTCACCGACGTGGCCCGGCGGTACAAGCAGGCCGCGCCGTTCCTGGACGACGGCCAGCCGCCGGGCGCGGCGCTGGACTCGTGCGCCTTCTGGCCCGTGCCGCCGAGCGTGCAGGAGCACAAGCCGGTCTCCGGCCTGCCGCCGGTGCTGGTGATCTCCACGACGGGCGACCCGGCCACGCCGTACGAGGCGGGGGTGAACCTGGCGAAGGAGCTGGGCGGCGGGCTGCTCACGTTCGAGGGCAACCAGCACACCGTCTACTTCCACGGCAACGAGTGCGTGGACGAGGTCGGGCACGCGTACCTGGTGGACCTGAAGCTGCCGGCGGAGGGCAAGCGCTGCTCCTAGCCGCCCGCCCGCCGATCGCGGGTCAGATCCAGAGCAGTTCCGAGTCCTTGAACAGGTGCAGGCAGCTCTCGGGGCCCTGCAGGCTCATGCGCAGGCCGCCGTCCTCGGAGACGACCTGCGCGCTCTCCTCGAACGCCAACCCCCACGCCGCCACCTGGAGGTCCGGCGTCCGCTCCACCACGGCGAACAGGCGCGGAGCCTCCTCCGCCACCCACTCGCGCTCTTCACTCGTCATGAGCGGAACGGTAAACCCGACCAGTCAAGTTGACTAGAGACCTGATCGGGTGACCAGGCGTGGCCGGGGGCGGGGTCGGGCAGACTGTCGGCGATCAACGGCTGAGGAGACCCATGACGAGCAGCGACCGCAGCCCGGTCGACTACCGCGTCGGCCTCGCGCACCGCCTCCGCGAACTGATGCGCCGCACCGGTGTGACGAAGGCCGATGTCCAGGCCAGGCTGGGGTGCTCGGAGTCGAAGGTCGGCAAGATCCTGCGCGGCGACCACTCGATCGCACCGCTGGAACTGGCGGCCCTGCTGGACCTCCTCGGGGTGGCGGACGACGAGCGGTCGGACCTGACCCACCTCGGGGAGGAGGCCCGGAAGCGCCGTCCCAAGACCCCGTGGGGCGCGGCCATCCCGGACCGGCTCCGGAAGTACTTCAACACCGAGGAGACCGCGCGGCGCATCGAGGCGTACCGGCCGGACCTCCTGCACGGGTTGGCGCAGACCGAGGCGTACGCCCGCGCGGTGATCAAGACCAACCCCGCGCTGCGCCCCCAGGAGGTGGAGAGCCTGGTGCAGGCGCGGATGGCCCGGCAGAGGAGGCTGACCGGGCCCAACGCGCCGGAGTACGTGCTGGTGATCAGGCAGTCCGTGCTGCGGGCCCCGGTCGGGTCGCCGGAGACCCGGTTCGAGCAGTTGCGGCACTTGAGGAAGCTGGCCGGCCTGCCCCACGTGACGTTGCGGGTCATCCCGGACAGCGTCGGCCTGACCAGCGCGCTGTACTTCCCGTTCGAGATCCTCACCCCGCCGGGCGGGGTGCGCAAGACCGTGTACGTGGAGACGTTGACGGATGGGCTGTTCGTCGACGAGGAGACGCGGATCTCCCACTACGAAGCCGTTTTCCGGGAGCTTCTGGCGGTTTCGACCACGGAACTGCTTGATAGCGTTGAGGCATGACGTGGCGGAAGAGCAGCTACAGCGGCAACAGCGGTGGTAGCTGCGTCGAGGTGCGGGAGGGGTTGGACGCGGTCCGGGACTCGAAGAACGCCGACGGGCCGGTCCTGGAGTTCACGCCTGCTGCTCTGAAGGCGTTCCTGCGGGCACTGCGGCCCAGCTCGCCAGCAGCTTGAGGCGTTCCTCGGTCGGCGAGCCGACCCGCGCCGTGTAGACGGCCAGCACCACGTCCGGGTCGCCGCTCGGCCGCAGGGTCTCGTAGTCGAGGTCCAGGTCGCCGACCACGGGGTGGCGCACGAGCTTCGTGCCGTGCGTCTTCTCCAGCACCTTGTGCTGCGCCCACAGCCTGCGGAACGTCTCGTCCTTCACCGACAGCTCCCCCACCAGCGCCGCGAGCCTGGCGTCGTCCGGGTAGCGGCCGGCGTCCAGCCTGAGGAAGGCCACCATGTCGGCGGCGACCGAGGGCCAGTCGCGGTAGAAGGTGCGGGACTCCGGGCGCAGGAACGTGTGCCTGGCCGAGTTGCGGTCCTCCGGCGGGAGGTCGTCGAAGCCGTAGAGGGCACCGGCCAGCGCGTTCCACGCGATGATGTCCGCGCGGCGGCCCATGGCGAACACGGGCACGTCCGCCATCATGTCCAGCAGCCGCCGCAGGCCCGGTCGGACGCGTTGCGGCGCGGGCCGCCTGGTCGGCGCGGGGCGGACCAGGTTGCGCAGGTGGGCGCGCTCGGTCTCGTCCAGGCGCAGCACCCGGGCGACGGCGTCGAGCACCGAGTCCGACACGGCCGGCGTGCGGCCCTGCTCCAGGCGCATGTAGTAGTCCACGCTCACGCCCGCCAGCAGCGCCAGCTCCTCGCGGCGCAGGCCGGGCACGCGCCGCCGACCGCCGCCGGGCAGGCCCACGTCGTCCGGGCGGACGCGGGCCCGCCGGCTGCGGAGGAATTCGCCGAGGTCGTGGTTCACCCACCCAGTATGGCCGCGCCCCGGCCCCGGAACCTGGGTACTGGCAGACCTGGGGAAGCCGGTCCCCCAGGATGACCGGAGCCTCCGGTACCCGCCTCCACCGGGTCCAGTGTTCTTGCCATGACCTACGACCTGAACAACCGCACTGCCGTCGTCACCGGTGCCGCGAGCGGCATCGGCACCGAGATCGCCCTGGTCCTCGCCCGGTCGGGGGCGAAGGTCGCGCTGCTGGCCCGCCGGGCCGACCGGCTCGCCGACCTGGCCGACAAGATCGCCGCCGAGGGCGGGCAGGCGCTCGCCGTGTCCGCCGACGTGACCGGTGACCTCACCGCGGCGGTGGACGCGATCCACGGCGCCTTCGGCCCGGTCGACCTGGTGGTGAACAACGCGGGCGTGATGCTCGCCAACCCCCTCACCGAGGGCCGCGACGACGAGTGGCACCGGATGATCGACACCAACCTCAAGGGCCTGCTGAACGTGACGAAGGCGTTCACCGCCGACCTGGTGGCGGCGGGCGCGTCCGGCACCGCCGACCTGGTCAACATCTCGTCCATCGGCGCGCACCTGACCTTCCCGAACTACGCCGTCTACACCGCGACCAAGGCCGCCGTCACGCACCTGTCGGCGAACCTGCGCACGGAGCTGGGCCCGCTGGGCGTGCGGGTGACGAACGTCGAGCCCGGCCTGGTCACCAGCGAGCTGGCCGACCACATGGACAACCCGGAGGTGGACGCGCACCTGGCCGCGTGGCGCGAGGAGGTGCCGCCGCTGAACCCGGCCGACGTCGGTGACGTCGTCGGGTTCGCCGCCAGCCGGCCCAAGCACGTGAACCTGCGGCAGATCATGGTGCTGCCGACCCTGCAGGTGTGAGTGCCCGAGCCGCCCGCCGACGGGCGTCGGTGGGCGGCTCAGCCCGACCGGCGGCCGCGGTAGGCGCGCTGCTGGCAGGCGCGGGAGCAATAGGCGCGGGGTCGCCCGGACGCGGGCTGCTCGACCGGCCCGCCACACATCCGGCAAGTTTCATCACGCTTTACATCACGCCGGTTGATGAGGATCTCGATGCCGTCGAGCAGCCGGGCCAGGCCGAAGCCGAACGGGTCGGGCTGGTCGAAGCCCCCGGTCTCCCACAGCCGGGTCACCGTCGGGAAGCGGTCGAAGCGGGCGTACAGCGAGTCCCGGGCGCCCCACCACTCCTCGTCGCCGACCCCGGTGCTCCGCTCCGTCCGCGCGGCCTCGACCAGCGCCGCCGCCTCGGCGTCCACGAAGCGGGCGACCAGGCCGACGGACGCGACCACCTCGGCGGGCGGCAGGCCGGTGTCGGCGAGGATGGCCAGCGCGTGCTCGAAGTGGGCCAGCGCGTTCGGTCCGGGCACGTGCCGGGCACCGCGTTCCTCGGCCAGCCACGGGTGTCGTTTGCGCAGCTCCCACGCGGCGTGGGCGAACGCCTCCAGCCGGGCGCGCCACCCCTGGTCCGGCCGCGGCGCGGGCGGGTCGCCCAGCACGGCGTCCCGCATCAGGTCGACCAGGTGCGCGCGGCCGGGCACGTGCCGGTACAGCGACATGGTGGTGAAGCCGAGCCGTTCGGCGACCTTGCGCATGGACAGCCCCGCCAGGCCCTCCGCGTCGGCCACCTCGACCGCCGCGGCCACGATCGCGGGCAGGCTCAGCCCCGGCCGCCCGTCCCACAGCAGCTCGACCGAGCGGTCCGGATCGCCGGCTTTCCCCATCGCGCACCTCCGCGCCCATGGTATACATCCCGTCTGTTTACGGCATAAACAGCAAAGGATGTGGTCATGGTCGAGTTCCACGTCTCCCCGACCGGGGACGACGCAGCACCGGGCACCGCCGACCGACCGTTCGCCACGCTGGACCGCGCCAGGACGGCGGCGCGGGAGGCGCGCGGCGACGTGACCGTGCAGCTCCGGGCGGGCACGCACGTGCTCACCGAGCCGCTCGAACTGACCGAGGAGGACTCGCGGGTCGTCTACCAGGCGTTCGGCCACGGCACCGACGCGCGGGAAGAGGTGGTCGTCAGCGGCGGGCGCGAGGTGACGGGGCGGCGCGGACCGGACGGCGCCTGGGTGGCCGAGGTCGGCAACCTGGTCACCCGCCACCTCGTGGTGGGCGGTCGGCGGGTCGAGCGGGCGGGGATCGACGGGCTGCCCGGCACGGTCCGCCGCACCGCGACCGGGTACGCCACGGACCACCCGCTGGACTGGCGGTCGCCGGCCGGCGTCGAGTTCGTGCACCGGGGCGTCTACCCGTGGACCGAGGCGCGCACCACCGTCGCGTCCGCCACGCCGGACGGCGTGATCACCATGGCGCAGCCCGCCTTCGGCTGGGCCCTGGAGGTCTACAACTACGAGTGGGCCGGCGAGGTCGTGTCCGGTCCACCCGCCCCGACCCGGGTCGAGAACGACCCGGCGTTCCTCACCGAGGGCACGTTCGCGCTCGACCGCTCGCGGCCGGGCCGGCACGTCCTGCACTACCTGCCCCTCCCCGACGAGGAGCCGCACGTGGTCGTGCCCGCCCTGGAGGTGCTGGTGCGGGTGACCGGGGCGCGGGACGTGGCGTTCCGGGGCCTGGTGTTCGCCGACACCACGTGGCTGCGGCCGGGCACCGACCGGGGTTTCCTGCACTACCACGCGAACGGCTTCCACGACGGCGGCCGGATCGGCCGGGTCGTGCCGGCCGAGGGCGCGTGGCTGACCGTTCCGGAGGAACAGGAGCAGATCCCCGCGGCCGTGCGGCTGGAGGGGGCGGACGGGGTGCGGTTCGAGGGCTGCCGGTTCACCCGGCTCGGCGCAACGGGGCTCGGCGCGACCGGCGGGACGGGCCTGGTGGTGCGCGGCTGCGACTTCGACGCGCTCGCCGCGTCCGCCATCGCCCTCACCGGCACCGAGGGCGCGTTGGTGGAGGACAACCTCGTGCGGCACGTGGGGCTGGACCACTCCGGCTCGGCCGGCATCACGTTCCACGGCACGCGGGACTGCGTCGTCGCGCACAACCACGTCCACGACGTGCCGCACAACGGCATCGTCGCCGGGCCGTCGCGCGGCGGCACGCGCATCACCGGCAACCTGGTGACCCGCTCGATGGGCGTGCTGGCCGACGGCGGCGGCGTCTACCTGTCCGGACCGCAGGGGAATTCCACCGACACCGGCGCGGTGATCAGCGGCAACGTCGTCGAGGACACCCGCACGCCGTACAACTTCGGCCTCTACACCGACTACGGGGCCGCGTGGGTCACCGTCGAGGGCAACCTCGTCGCCCGCGCCGACAACACCGCCGTGCTGCACGTCAGCCCGCCGCTGGAGCACGTGGTCTACCGCGGCAACCTCTTCGACGCCGACCCGGTGGGCAGCGACGCCGTGCCCGACGGCGTCACCTACGAGGGCAACACCACGATCGCGGACCCGGCCGCGCTGGACGCCGCCGCGGCGGACCTGCGGGCCCGGGCGGGCCTGCTCACGAGACGGGCCTGACGAACGGGAACAGCACGGTCTGCCGGATCGACGTGCCGGTGAGCATCATCAGCACCCGGTCCACGCCCACCCCGAGGCCGCCGGTGGGCGGCATCCCGTGCTCCAGGGCGTCGAGGAAGTCCTCGTCCAGCTCCATCGCCTCGACGTCGCCGCTGGCCGCCTTCACCGACTGCGCCTCCAGCCTGCGGCGCTGCTCCAGCGGGTCGGTCAGCTCCGAGTAGGCCGTGCCGATCTCCGCCCCGAACGCCACCAGGTCCCAGCGCTCGGCCAGGCGGGGGTCGGCGCGGTGCGGCCTGGTCAGCGGCGAGACCGAGGCGGGGAAGTCGGTGTAGAAGGTCGGTTCGACGGTCCTGGGCTCGACCAGCTCCTCGTACGCCTCCTGCACCAGCGCGCCGTGGTCGGCGTCGTCGTCCGCCTCGACGCCGTGCCGCGCCAGCAGCGCCCGCAGCTCCGCCACCGGGGTGTCCGGCGTGACCGTCGCGGACAGGGCGGCGGACACGGCGGCGTGGACGGTGACGACGGGCCACTCGCCCGAGATGTCGACCTCCACGCCGTCGCGCACCGCGATCGGACGCCCGTGCGCGGCCACGGCGGCGTGCTGCACCAGCTCCCGCACCAGGTGCCGCATCGCGGTGTAGTCGGCGTAGGACTGGTAGGCCTCCAGCATGGTGAACTCGGGGTTGTGGGTGGCGTCCGCGCCCTCGTTGCGGAAGTTGCGGTTCAGCTCGAAGACCCGGTCCACGCCCGCCACGCACAGCCGCTTCAGGTACAGCTCGGGCGCGATGCGCAGGTACATGCGCATGTCGTAGGCGTTGATGTGGGTGACGAACGGCCGGGCGTTCGCGCCGCCGTGCACGGTCTGGAGCATCGGCGTCTCGACCTCCAGGTAGCCGCGGTCGTGCAGGAACCCGCGGATCGCCCGCACGACGTCGCTGCGCAGCCGCAGCATCCGCGCCGAGTCCGGGTTCACCGCGAGGTCCAGGTACCGCCGGCGCACGCGGGTCTCCGGGTCGGCCAGCCCCTTGCGCTTGTCCGGCATGGGGTGCAGGCACTTCGCGGTCACGGTCCACTCGTCGGCCAGCACGGACAGCTCGCCCCGCCGCGACCGGACCACCTCGCCGCGCGCGCCCACGTGGTCGCCGAGGTCGACGCCCGCCTTCCACGCGGTCAGGTCGACGCGCGCGGCGTCCAGCATGAGCTGCAGCTCGCCGGTGAAGTCGCGCAGCCGGGCGAAGACCAGGCCGCCCAGCTCGCGCAGCGCCACGACCCGACCGGTCACCGAGACGGTCTCGCCGAGCCGTTCCCGCGCCTGCGCCAGCGAATGGTCACGCGGGTAGTTCACGGGGTACGGGTCGATGCCGTCGGCGCGCAGCCGGTCGAGCTTGGCGATGCGGACCCGCACCTGCTCCGGGCGGCGCGGCTGCCGCGGCTCGACCCTGGTCGCGTCGATCTCGGCCACGGCGGCGGCGAAGTCCGTGTCGGCCGCCTCGTAGCGCAGCGCGCGGGACGCGCCGCGCCGGAACAACGACCGCAGGCTCGGCACGAACCCCTCGGCGACACCGGCCGCCACGCTCACCCGCGCCAGGTGGCGGGCGCGGGCGAAGCACAGGTAGCGGGGCAGCCACTCGGGGCCGTACTTGGCGTTGGACCGGTACAGCGACTCGAGCTGGAAGAACCGCGACGCCAGGCCCAGCACGCCGCGCCACGTCCGCAGCACCGGTCCCGCGCCGATCCGCGCGCCCTCCTCGAACACCGCCCGGAACATGGCGAAGTTCAACGACACCCGCTGCACGCCCAGCCGCGCGGCGGCGGCCACCAGCTCGGCCACCATGAACTCGTTCAGCCCGTTCTCGGCGGCCCGGTCGCGGCGCATCAGGTCCAGCGACAGCCCGCGCCTGCCCCACGGCACGAACGACAGCAGGCCGCGCAGCTCGCCGTGCGCGTCGTAGGCCTCGACCATCACGCACCGGCCGTCGGTCGGGTCGCCGAGCCTGCCCAGCGCCATGGAGAACCCGCGTTCGGTGGCCGCACCGCGCCACCGCTGCGCCAGGTCGAGGATCGACGCCAGCTCGTCGGCCGGGATCTCGGCGTGCCGCCGCACGCGGGCGGTGTACCCGGCGCGCTCCACCCGGCTCACGGCCTGCCGCACGGCCTTGCGCTCCGGGCCGGACAGCGTGAACTCGCGCACGTCCAGCACGGCCTCGTCACCGATCTCCAACGCCTTCAGGCCCGCTGCCGTGTAGACGCGCGCCCCGCGTTCGCTCGCGCCCAGCACCCCCGGCAGCCAGCCGTACCGCCGTGCCTCGGCCAACCACGCCCGGACCGCCTGCGGCCACGCCTCCTCGTCGCCGATCGGGTCGCCGCTGGCCAGCGTGGTGCCGGCCAGCACCCGGTAGGTGAGCGCGGCGCGGCCGTTCGCGGCGAACACCACGCTCTTGTCGCGGCGGGTGGCGAAGTAGCCCAGCGAGTCCGGCTCGCCGTGCGCGGCCAGCAGCCGCCGCACGGCCAGCTCGTCGGTGTCGTCCAGCAGCCGGCTGGAGCGCTCGCCGCGGAAGAACACGTACAGCGCGCCGATCGCCACGAGCATGCCGCCGAACCCGAGCAGCACGCTCAGCCAGTCCGGGCCCTGCCCGCCGCGCCGCTGCGGCAGCACCTCGCCGGTGATCTGGTTCGCCGCCCACACCAGCTTCGGCCACGTGCCGTGCAGGTGGCCGGGGAACAGCTCGGTCAGCCCCCACCCCGCCAGGCACAACGCCGCGATGCCCGCCAGGAACACCACCAGCGCCTGCCGCCACGCGCCCGGCGCCAGCTCGGCCGGGAACGCGTCGCGGATCGCCAGCAGCAGCGCGATGAGCGCGACGCCGACGATGATGAAGGCGCTCAGCTCGACGGCCACCTCGCCCCGGTCCACCGGGTGGCCGCCGCCGCGGAACGGGTGCGGGTCGACCCAGAACAGGACGAGGAACAGCAGGACCCCGGTGACGTTGAGCACCTCGAACAGCAGCAACGTCCACAGGGCGGCCCGCTTGCGCCTGCGCAGGGCCGCGCCGAGCACCACCAGCACCAGGGCGATGAACAGGTTCGCCTCGACCGGTAGGCCCAGCAGGGAGGAGGTCGCCAGAATGCCCTCGGCGAGGTTCGACTCCTCGTCGACCACGAACAGCAGGAGTGACGCCGCGGCCGCCGCCTGGACGACGGTCGCGACGACCCCCGCCGTTCGCCACTTCCAGCCGGCCACCGCCACGACACGCCCCCAGGGAACTCGGTTTGCCCACCATGATCGCCTCACTCGCCGGTCGCGTGCACGTCCGCTCGTCCGGGCGTGTCGACGGACCCGCGGTGGTGCTCAGCTCGGGGTTGGGCGGCGCGTGGTTCGACTGGGACGCGGTGGTCGCGCTGCTGCCCGACGCGCACGTGCTGGTGTTCGACCGGCCCGGCACGGGGCTGTCCGGGCCCGCCCTGGCGCCCGCCGGCCTGGCGCGCGAGGTCGCCGTGCTGGACGCCGTGCTGGCCGGCGCGTCCCCGGTGGTGCTGGTGGGGCACTCGATGGCCGCGCTGCACGTGGAGGCGTGGGCCAGGCTGCGGCCGGCGCGGGTGCGCGGCGTCGTGCTGGTGGACCCGGACCTGGAGGTGCCGGGGGCCGGGCGGCCGTTCGACCTGGCGGCGGCGGTGGCCCGGTGGGTGCTGCGGCTCGGGTTGGACCCGGTCGTGGCCGCTCAGGGCCCGCGGCTGCGCCGGTGGGCGATGCGCGGGTCGACGCTGGCGCGGCGCGACCCGGCGTCGGGGGCGGCGCTGCGGTCGGTGTACGGGCGGGCGTCGGTGACGCGGGCCGTGCTGGACGAGCTGGCGTCCTACCCGGCGCAGGTCGCCGCGGTGGAGCGGCTGCGGGCGTTCCGGCCGCTGCCGCCGGTGCCGTTCACCGTGCTCACGGCGGGTCGGCGGGAGTTCCCCGAGCACCGCGCCCTGGCCGCGCTGTCCCCCGCCGGGCGCACCGTGCTGGTGCCGGGCAGCCGCCACATGGTGCCGGTGGACCGGCCCGACGCGGTGGCGCTGGCGGTGCTGGACGCGCTGCGCGGCACGTGACCCGCGGCCCGTGTGAAGCTACTCGCACTCCGCGCAATTCCCCTTGCGGGGGTGTCACGCTGGTCGGGTAACCGTGCAACAAGGCCCGGGGACCCGCGACGGAGCAGGCCCCGAGGGAGGACGGTCGACGATGACCTCGGCAGAGGTAGCGGCGCCTTACGGCAGCGGGGCGGGCAACGCCCCGACCGGCAAGAAGGTGCGCATCCACCACCTGCGGGAGATGAAGGAACGCGGCGAGCCGTGGCCCATGCTCACCGCTTACGACATGTACACCGCGGAGCTGTTCGACGAGGCCGGCATCCCGGTGCTGCTGGTCGGCGACTCCGCGTCCAACAACGTCTACGGCTACGACACCTCGCTGCCGGTGACCGTGGACGAGCTGATCCCGCTGGTGCGGGGCGTGACGCGCTCGGTGAAGCGGGCGCTGGTCGTGGCCGACCTGCCGTTCGGCTCCTACCAGGTGTCGGTGGAGCAGGCCGTCGCGACGGCCGTGCGGTTCATGAAGGAGGGCCGCGCGCACGCGGTGAAGCTCGAAGGCGGGAAGCACTTCGCACCGCACGTCGAGGCCATCGTGCGCGCCGGCATCCCCGTCATGGCGCACGTCGGGTTCACCCCGCAGAGCGAGCACCAGCTCGGCGGCTACCGGGTGCAGGGCCGCAACGACGCGTTCGACGCGGTGGTCGAGGACGCCCGCGCCGTCGAGGCCGCCGGCGCGTTCGCCGTGGTGCTGGAGATGGTGACCAGCGAGGTCGCCAAGCAGATCACGCACGACCTGGTCATCCCGACCGTGGGCATCGGCGCGGGACCGGACACCGACGCACAGGTGCTGGTCTGGCAGGACATGATGGGCCTGCGCCGGGGTCGCGCGCCGCGGTTCGTCAAGCGGTACGCCGACGTGGCCGGCGTGATGAAGTCGGCGGCGGAGCAGTTCGCGGCCGAGGTCAAGGGCCACCGGTTCCCCGGCCCGGAGCACACCTTCCACTGATCACCCGCACGTGCGCCGCGCCGACCCCCGCCCGGGGGTCGGCGCGGCGTTCTCGTTCCGGTGACGCCCGGTGGGGTGGTTGTCGCCCGATGAGGGCGACCTCGTCGGTTCGGACGGCCCGGGGGTAGCCCTGCGCGGGGCGGGAGCGGCCCGCGCTCCCCGGCCATCACGAACGGAGATCCGCCATGGGCTTCACCGACGTGTTCAGCGACGACGACGACCGGGTGTCCCTCACCGACGACGAGCAGCGGGAGCTGGCCGAGATCGAGGACGAGACGCCGCAGGTCCCGCGGTAGTCGCCGGGGCGGGTGGAGGGCCGGTCCGGCGCCTCCACCCACCCGTCGGCCCCGATCTCCACGCCGTCGCCGTCGGAGGAACAGCCATGTCGCAAGTCCTGTCCGGCACCGGCGCCGAGCGCGCCCAGTCCGGTGAACGGGCGGTCGACCTCGCCCGGGCCTGGTCGCACGGGCTCGCCGCGGTCGCCGAACTCGGGTTGACCGCCCACCTGACCCCCGTGCCCGCCGACGACCCCGGCGCGTGGCGGTGTGTCCTGCGCCGCGACGGCCGACCGGTCCTCGGAGGTGACGGCTCCGGCAAGGGCACCGAGGGCGCGGCGCGGGTCGGCGCGGTGTTCGAGGCGCTGGAGCACCACCTCAGCCGGACACTGCCGGCGCACCACGTCCGGGCGGTCCGGGCGCACGAGGCCGCCGCCGGCCTGGCCGACGACGCCGCGCTCGCCCTGCTCGCCGCCGGACCGGACCGGCCGCTGGCGTGCCTGCCCTACCGGGACCTGCTGGACGACACCGAACGCGCCCTGCCGGTGTTCCTGTCCTCGCCCGACCACGTCGCCGACGACCACGCCGACGCGCGGGCCGCGCTCGGCGACACCTACGACTACGCGTCCGCCCGCCGCTACTCGCTCAACAGCGGCTGGGCCGCGGGCACCACCGCCGTCGAGGCCGCCGTCCACGCCGTCAACGAGGTTGTCGAGCGCGACGCGATGTCACTGCTGCTGGTCGAGCGCTTCCTGGCGCGCCGACCCGCGCCGCTGCGCGTCGTCCGACCCGCGACGCTGCCCGGCGACCTCGCCGCGCTGCACCGGCGCGCCTCGGACCTGCTCGGCCGTCCCGTGCACCTGGTCGACATGACCACCGACCTCGGCGTGCCCGCCTACTGGGCCCACACCCCCGCACCGCCGGGACTGCCCGCCCGGGTGCGCGGGTGCGGCGCTTCGCTGTCGGCCCGCTACGCCGCCGAACGCGCCCTGACCGAGCTGATCCAGATCCACAGCATCGCCACCCACGGGGCCGACCCGCGCGCCGGACGCCTCCCGCGCACCACCGGCTACCCGGCACTGCACCGCTGCCACCTGGCCGACCTCACCGCCGCCGGCGGGATCCGGCCCGTCGCGTTCACCGACACCGACGCGCCCACCACGCCCCGCGCCCACCTCGACGCCCTGCTGAGCCGCCTGGACCGGGCCGGGTACCGAGCCTTCGGATGGCACCGGCACGTCACCGCGCACCTGGCCGTGCTCAACGTGTGCGTCCCGGGGTTGGAGCGGTTCATGCTCGTCACCGACGGCGTGCCCGTGCTGCCCGGGCGACGCGGGCACGCCCACCGCACCCGGCGGTGATCGGCTCGCGACCGGTCCTCGGGCACAGTGGGCGCATGTACCCCGAGATCGAACCGTACGACCAGGGCCTGCTCGACGTGGGCGACGGCAACCGCGTGTACTGGGAGGTGTGCGGGAACCCCTACGGCAAGCCCGTGGTGTTCCTGCACGGCGGGCCGGGCGGCGGGTGCTCGCCCGCGCACCGCAGGCTGTTCGACCCGGCCGCGTACCGGATCGTGCTGCTGGACCAGCGCGGCTGCGGGCGGTCGGTGCCGCACGCGTCCGAGCCCGGCGCGGACCTGTCGACCAACACCACCTGGCACCTCGTGTCGGACCTGGAGCGGGTCCGCGAGCACCTGGGCGTGGACCGGTGGCAGGTGTTCGGCGGGTCGTGGGGTTCGACGCTGGCGCTGGCCTACGCGCAGGCGCACCCGGAGCGGGTCACCGAGCTGGTGCTGCGGGGCGTCTTCACCCTGCGACGCAAGGAACTGGACTGGTACTACGGCGGCGGCGCGGGGATGTTGTTCCCGGAGCTGTGGGAGCGGGTGGCGGCGCTCGTGCCGGAGGGCGAGGACGTGATCGGGTCCTACGCGCGGCTGCTGCACGACCCCGACCCGGCCGTGCGCGAGCGGGCCGCGGTGGCGTGGAGCGTCTGGGAGGGCTCGACGGTCACCCTGCGGCCCCGGCCGGAGCTGGTGGAGGCGTTCGCGCAGCCGCGGTACGCGCTGGCGTTCGCCCGGATCGAGAACCACTACTTCCGGCACGGCGGGTGGCTGGAGGAGGGGCAGCTGCTGCGCGACGCGCACCGCCTCGCGGGCATCCCGGGCGTGATCGTGCAGGGCCGCTACGACGTGGCCACGCCCGCCACCACGGCCTGGGACCTGCACCGGGCGTGGCCGGGGTCGCGGCTGGTGGTCGTCCCGGACGCCGGGCACGCGTACGACGAGCCGGGCATCCTGCGCGCCCTGCTGGCCGCCACCGACCGGTTCAGGGGCGCGTGACCCGGAGCGCGGCCTCCAGGGCCGGGCGGGCCTGGACCAGCGACGGGCCGTACCAGGTCAGGTGGCGGCCCGAGACGTGCACCGGGCGCAGGCCGGGGAAGAACTGCGGGCCGTCGTCGGGGGTGAACAGGTACGGCTCGTCGGGCAGCACCACCAGGTCGGCGTCCTGCAGCTCGGAGAGGTCGGGGCGCGGGTAGCGGTCGGGGTGGTCGGCGAAGGCGTTGACGACCCCGAGGCGCAGCAGGACGTCCCCCGCGAACGTGTCACGCCCCAGCACCACCCACGGCTTGCGCCACACCGGGACCACGGCCCGCGCCCACGGCGGCGTCACGTCGCGCCACAGCCGTTCGGCCTCGACCAGCCAGTCCGGTTCCGCGTCCCACGCCGTGCCGAGCAGGCGGCGCAGCGAGCCGAGCGCGGCGGGCACGGTGGCGGGCGCGGCGGTGACCCACACCGGGATGCCGTCGGCGCGCAGCCGCTCCACGTCCTGCGGGCGGTTCTCCTCGCTGTTGGCCAGCACGAGGTCGGGCCGCAGCGCCAGCACCCGGTCCACGTCCGGGTACTTCGACCCGCCCACGCGGGTCACGTCCAGGTCCGGCGGGTGCGTGCAGTAGTCCGTCGCGCCGACGAGCACGGCCGGGTCGACGGCCTCGGTGAGCGACGGCACCAGGCTGACCACGCGGGACGGCGGGCCGGGCAGCGGCACCGGCTCGCCGAGGTCGTCGACCGGCAGCATCAGATGTCGGTGATCTTGAGGCCGGCGTGCGCCTTGTAGCGGCGGTTGATCGCGATGATGTTCGCGGTGAACGCCTCCACCTGGTGGGCGTTGCGCAGCCGCCCGCCGTAGACGCCGCGGAAGCCCGGGATCGTCTCGGCCAGCTCCCGGACCAGGTCGGTGGCCTCGCGGTCGTCACCGAGGACGAGCACGTCGTTGTCCACCCGCTCGATGCCCAGGTCGGCCAGGTTGACCGCGGAGACGTGGTGGAACGCGGCCGTCACGCGGGAGTCCGGCAGCAGCGCGGCGGCCTGCTGGGCGGCGCTGCCCTCCGGCACGGGCAGCGCGTACGGGCCCTGCTTGTCGAAGCCCAGCGGGTTCACGCAGTCGATCACGACCTTGCCCCGCAGCGGCTCGCGCAGCGCCGCCACGGTGTCCGCGTGCCCGTCCCACGGCACGGCGATCAGCACCACGTCCGCCTGCGCCGCGCAGCTCTCGTTGTCCGCGCCGCTGACGTGCCCGACACCGGCCTGCGCGCGCAGCTCCTCGGCCGCGGCCTCGGCGCGCCCGGCGTCGCGCGACCCGATGACGACCTTCAAGCCGGCCTTGGCCCACCGCAGCGCCAAGCCCCTGCCCTGCGCCCCGGTGCCGCCCAGCACCCCGACGGTCAGCTCACGAATACCAGTCACCGGGCCATCACATCACACCCGACCACCCTCACGCCCTGCGGTCGAACCGCAGTTCCAGGCCGTCGAGCATCGCCCGCAGCCCCAGTTCGAACAGGTGGTCCAGGTCGAGGTCGTAGCCCTCCACGGCCAGCGCGCCGAGCATCCGCGCGAACGCCGGGTAGCGGCCGGAGTCGACGATCGCCGCCATCGCCGGGGCCTGGCCGTCCATCCACTCCTCCTCCGAGAGCCCGGACGCGCCCATGGCCTGCCGCTCGCGTTCGAGGTGGACCGCGACGCCGTGCACGTAGCTGAACAGCGTCACGTGCAGGTCGCACCTGGCGGCGGCGCTCAGGTCCAGGTCCTCCAGCGCGGACAGCGCCCAGTCCGCGTGCACGGCGAGGTTCGGCAGCGGCAGCGGCCGGGTGATCGGGCTGAGGTGGGCCAGCCACGGGTGCCGCCGGTACAGCGACCACAGCGTGCGCGCGCCCAGTTCCCACCGCGCGCGCCAGCCGTCCGGCGGCCGTGCCGGGTAGCCGCGCTCGCCGAACGCCGTGTCGGTCATGAGGACGACCAGCTCGTCCTTGCCCGACACGTGCCGGTAGGGCGACATCGGTGCCACCCCGAGCCGGGCCGCGACACCGCGCATGGACAGCACGCCGAGCCCTTCGGCGTCGGCGATCGCGATCGCGGCCCGCACGACCCGCTCGCGGGTCAGCTCGGCCGGGCGCACCCGGTGCGGAGCACGGGGTCCCGCCGGCGCCGGCCGGCGTTCGGCGACCACCGTGCCGGACCGCGGTTCGGCCCGGACCAGTCCCTCCTGCGCGAGGGTCGTGAGCGCCTTCGCCGCGGTCGCCATCGCGACACCCCACTCGGCGGCGATCCGGCGCGTCGAGGGCACCTTCGCGCCCGGCGGCAGTTCGCCCCGCTCGATGCGCCGCCGGAGGTCGGCGACGATGTCCGGGTACCTCGGCGTGGCCATCCCGCGCCTCCGATCTGTACTGGTACAGAGCGGAACTGTACTAGGTCAGTTCCGCCGTTCTGCCGCGCTGTCGTGCATCGTGTCCACCGTAAACGTACAGCGTATGTCGAAGGGGAACACGATGCGGAACGCGCTGGTCTCAGGTGCCGGTGTCGCCGGTTCGGCGGTGGCCTACTGGCTGCGGCGCAACGGCTTCTCGGTGACGGTGGTGGAACGCGCGCCCGGCCCGCGGCGGGGCGGCCAGGCGGTGGACGTCCGGGGCGTCGCGCTCGACGTGGTGGACCGGATGGGCATCGGCGAGGCGGTGCGGGCCGCGCGCACCCGGATGCGCGGGATGTCCGTGCTGGACGGGCGGGGCAACGAGCTGTTCCGGTCCGAGGAGCGGACGTTCAGCAGCGGGCTGTTGGCCGGCGAGGACGTCGAGCTGCTGCGCGAGGACCTGGTGGCCCTGCTGCACGAGGCCGCGGCGGGCCGGGTCGAGCACGTGCACGACGACTGGATCACCGACCTGCGCGAGGAGGAGCACGGCGTGCGGGTCGAGTTGGCGCGGGGCGGGTTCCGGACGTTCGACCTCGTGGTCGGGGCGGACGGTGCGCACTCCGCCGTGCGGCGGCTCGCGTTCGGGCCGGAGGAGCGGTTCACCCGGCACCTGGGCCGGTACCTCGCGATCTTCCCCACCGCCAACCTCCTGGGGCTGGACAACTGGCAGGTGTGGTTCCAGGACGCCGGTTCGGGCGCGGGCGGCGCGGTCTACCCGGTGCGGGACAACACCGAGCTGCGGGTCACGCTGGGGTTCGGGTCCGAGCCGGTGACCTACGACCACCGCGACGTCGAGGGGCAGAAGCGGCTGGTCGCCGACCGGCTGGCGGGCGTGGGCTGGGAGGTGCCGTCCCTGCTGGCGGCCATGGCGGACGCGCCGGACTTCTACTTCGACTCGATGGCGCAGGTCCACATGGACCGCTGGACGAGCGGGCGGGTGGCGCTGGTCGGCGACGCGGGGTACTGCGCGTCGGCGCTGTCCGGGCAGGGCACCGGCCTGGCGCTCGTCGGCGCTTACGTGCTGGCCGACGAACTGGGCCGCGCGGGCACCGACCACGCCACCGCGTTCGACGCCTACGAGCGGAGGATGCGCCCGTTCGTCGAGCTGAACCAGGCCTTGGCCACGGAGAACCCGGCCGGTCCCCCGGCGGCGGAGTCGGTCGAGCGGGCCAAGCACGCGATCGCGCTGGACTGAGTCACGCGGCCGGGGGCGCGAGCGCTCGCGTGCCGGGCGAAGAGCGCGCGGGCGGCCGCCACCTCGTCGGGTGCCTCGGTGAGGAACGCCTCGTGCGGGTAGGGGTAGAAGACCACCGACGAGCCGTCCGGCAGGTCGAAGAGGGCCGGCGGGCGCTCGACGCCGGGCGACACGCCCTCGGCGATGACCCGGTTCGCGAGGTCCGCGACTCGAAGGTGCTGCCGGTCAACGGCCGGCCGGCGGAGGCGTTCCCGGCGGCGGTGAGAGCGGGACGGCCGGACCGGTAGCCGTCACAGGCGTTCGAAGACGACCTTGCGGCGCTCGGGGTCGGCCTCCACCAGCCGCACCCCGATGCGCTCGCCCTCCGGCAGGTCCTCCCCCGTGCAGCGGCTCATCACCGGCGGTTGGGGGATGAAGACGTCCGCGCCGTTCCCGTCGGCCCGCAGCACGACCGCCTCGAACTCCTGCCCCACCCGGTCGGCCAGCACCCACGCCTCGACCTGGTCCAGGCACGCCCGGTCCACCTTGCCCGCCAGCGCGTCCGAGCCGCCCATCAGGCCCGGCAACAGCGGCAGCGCCTCGGTCAGCCACCCCGGCACCTCCCGCCCCGCCGTGACGGCCAGGCACACCTCGGCGGCGAAGCGGTCCACCAGCCGGCGCAGCGGCGCGGTCACGTGGGTGTACGGCGCGCCGAGGCCCGCGTGCGTCGAGACGGCGGGCACCTCGCCGTTGAACGCCGTGTAGCCCGCGCCCCGCAGCAGCCGGGTCGCGTCCACGAACAACGCCAACGACTCCGGCCGGCTCGGGTCCAGGCCCGCGAGCAGCCGCGCCGGGCTCACCCCGTCCGGCCACGGCACGCCCAACGCCTGCGCCGACCGGCGCAACGCGTCCACCGCGCCGTCGTCCGCGTCCGGCAGCGTGCGCAGCACGCCGACCTTCGCGTCCAGCATGACCCGCGCCGCGGACATGCCGGTGAGCAGGGAGATCTCCGCGTTCCAGGCGTCGACGTCGGCGCGCGGGCGGACCACGAGCTTCCAGTCGCCGTCGCCGTTGGGCACGATCTCCTGCTCCGGCAGCTGCAACTCGACCGCGCCGCGCTCGGCCGCCCGCTCCCGCCGCAGCCGGCCGAAGTCGGGCAGCGCCTCGACCGACGGGTGCGGGGTGCCCGCGTCGAACGACGCCTGCACGGTCTCGTAGTCGAACTGCGCGGTGGAGCGCACCACCGCGCGCCGCACCCGCACGTCGACCGGCTCGCCGTCGGGGCCGCACTCGAACGTCCACAGCACGGAGGGCCGCGCCTGGCCCGGCAGCAGGCTCGCCGCGCCCTCCGACAGCACCGGCGGGTGCAGCGGCACGTTGCCGTCGGGCAGGTAGAGCGTCTGCCCGCGCTTGCGCACCTCGGTGTCCAGCGCGCCGCCGGGCACGACGAACACGCCGAGGTCGGCGATCGCGTAGTGCACCCGGAACCCCGACCCGACGCGCTGCACCAGCAACGCCTGGTCCAGGTCCTTCGCGCCGGGCGGGTCGATCGTCACGAGCGGCAGCGCCGTCGCGTCCTCGCGGTCGGCCGAGCCGATATCGCGCGACACCGCTGCCTGCGCCTCGGCCAGCGCGGCGGGCGGGAACTCCCCCGGCAGGCCGAACTCGGTGCGGATGCCGCCGAAGTCCAGGTCCGCTCGACCGGTGCGGATCACCATGGGGTGCACCCTAAGCCGGCCTCAGCGCCTGCCCCACTCCTTATCGGCCTTGTCCTCGGCTTTCGTGCGCTCCCGGGCCAGTTCCAGCGCGCGCTGCGCCGTCGCCTCGTCGGGGTAGGGACCCATGCGGTCCCCACCCCGGCAGCCGACACCGTGCTCCACCGTCTGGTGGGTCAGGCAGTAGTACCAAGCGTTCGGGTCTGAAGCCATGGCCCCAGGCTTCCACGTGCCGCGGCGCGTGTCATGTTCGCCACTGGGGCGGCTGCGGCGTCTGCACCGCGACCGGGCCCGACTGCGGGAACGTCGGCTGCGGCACCACCGGCGGCGGCTGGGGGAAGCCGCGCGGCGGGGTGTTCTGGTTGGCGTTGGCGAACTCGCCCGGGATCGGGTCGAGCACCGACACCAGCACCGTCCGCTGCTCCGGGTCGCTGATCACCGCGCCGCTGCGGTCGCGGTAGACCAGCTCGCCGTCCGAGTCGATCTCCACGATCGCGCCGACCTCGGCGAGCTGGTCCTCGTCCAGGTCGACCAGCCGTTCCATGCGGGACGGCACCACCCGGTACACCGGCCAGTTCAGGTGCGCGTAGGTGCGGTGGAAGTCGGCCAGCAGGTGGGCCATCTGCTGCTGCCACGGCAGCGGCATCGCCTCGACCAGCGACCGCGGCAGCACCGCGTAGGACTGGTCGGTGCCCGGCGGCCGGGTGTTGAGGTAGTCGCGCGTCGGGGTGCTGGACGCGGGCGGCCCGGCGTGCCGCTGGATGGGGTCGTGGTTGAACACCGTCGTGCCTCCCTACACGCCCGGCCGGACGGCCAGCGGCATCAACTCGTGGTAGTCCCAGTTGATCTTGCTGATCTTCACCACGTCACCGGTCTGCGGCGCGTGGATGTACTCGTCGTTGCCCAGGTACATCGCCACGTGGTGCACCGTCACGGGGTTGGCCGGGTTGGTGGCCCAGAAGATCAGGTCACCGGCCTTGGCCTCCCGCACCGGCAGGTACGCGCCACCGGACATGTACTGGTCGTTCGCCACCCGGGGGATCTTCACGCCGGCCGCCGCGAACGCCTTGACCAGGATGCCGGAGCAGTCCCAGGCGTCCGGGCCGTTGCCGCCCCACAGGTACGGCTCGCCGAGCTGCTGCTTGGTGAACTCGATGGCGGTCGCCGCCGCGTTGGACGCGAGCAGGTAGTCGCCGACGCCCTCGCCGCAGCCCGCCGGGTCGCTGACGTCGCCCTCCTGCCCGATCAGGAACGCGGCCATGGCCTCCCACTTGTGGTACCGGTCGGGGAACGCCGACCGCTCCACGTCCTGGGCCGAGTCGCCGGGCCGCTGCTCCTTCCAGTCGGGCAGCTGGAGCAGCACGTCGTAGAACTTGTTGATCGCGTACTCGGGGTCGGTGACCTGCCGGGCCGTGCCCCAGCCCATCGACGGGCGCATCTGGAAGATGCCCAGCGAGTCGCGGTCGCCGTAGTCCAGGCTGCGCAGCCCGGACTCCGTCATGCCCGCCTGGATCGCGACCTGCCACGCCAGCGGCGGCAGCTCGCGCTTGCGGCCGATGGAGATGATGTTGGCGACGGTCGTGCGCTGCTCGTCGGTGAGGCGGTCCGCGTCGCCGCGGCCCTTGCTCTCGCCACCGCCCTGCCACGGCCCGATCGAGGCGTTGCAGCTCGCCATGCGGATGCCGGCGGCCTCGTTCGACGGCGTGTTCTCGTTGAGGACGGTGGACACGCCGTTGGTGACGGCCACCGCGACCACGGCCACGACCGCGGCCACCACCAGCCCGATCTTCAGCATGTCACCCCACCTTGTCGAACTCGTGCACGCGCCAACCCTCGGGGAGCTTCACCACGGTCACGACGAGCTTGCCGTCCGCCAACTTGGCCTCGAACTCCGCCGAGTCGGTGAACGACTTGATCGGCTTGACCGCCTGGTCGATCACCACGGGCACGTTCGCCGGGTCGATCGACGCCAATCGGGGGTACAGCTCGTCGGACGTGAACGGCTTGAGGCCCGCGAGCCACTTCTCCTTGGTGCTCTTGCCCGGCTCGAAGGAGCTGAACGCGTCCACCCACCCGTCGGCGGCGAGCTGCGCGCTCGGGTTGACCGGCGCGGACGTGGGCGCCGGGGTGGGGCTCGCGGCCTTCGTCGGCAGCGGGGTGGACGTGGTGCTGGGCAGCACGCCGATCTGGTTGCCCCCGCCGCTGTCGCTGGTCGCGGTGGACGTCGCGCCCGCCGCGGTGCCACCGCCCGGCCGGGGCTTGATCGCGTTCGGGATGATCACGCTGATCGTGGTCACCACGACGACCACGCCGATGATCGTGGTCGCGAGGTGCCGGGGCGAGCGCAGCGGCCAGCCCCACAGGCGTCGGTACACGGCCGCGCGGCCGCGGTTGGTGCGGATCGGCATCAGCTGTCCCTGACCTCAAGCCCGCGTGACGGCCGGTAGATCACGTGGACCTGCCGCCCCGCCACGACCTCCGTCTCGGCGCGCCGCGGCCCCGGCACGGTGGTGGGCGCGTCCAGCACCCGGCCGGACCCGTTGACCCGTGAGGGGACGAGCACGGCGTCGTCCGCCCGGTCGTAGTTCCGGTCGGCGATGGGCGGCGCGTCGACCACCCGCGACCGGCCGACCGGCAACGCCGCCGGCCCGCCACCGCCGCCGGCCGGCAGCGCGACCGCGCCGTTGCGCGGCACCGCCGTGCCCAGCTCGCCGACGCTGTTCCCGGCCCGGTCCAACCGCTGCGCCGTCGCGGCCACGGGGTTGGCCGCCTCGGGCCGCACCCGCCGCCGGTCGCGCTGCGGCACCTCGGGCCCGTCCGGGTCGGTGTCGCGCACGGTGTCCCAGAACTCCTCCTGCGGGGAGGGCCCTTCCTTCTTCTTCCGCAACCGCGACAGGATCCCGCCGCGCATGGGCAGCGCGCTGCCCGCCGAGCCGACGGACATCTCCACCATCTGCCACATCCGGCGCAGGGGCTTGCCGACCATGAAGCACACCAGCGTCAGCATCAATCCCAGCAGCGCCTTGGTCAGCAGCGTCAGGCCGGTGGCGCTGAAGATCGCCTGGAGCAGCAGCGCGTGCGTGCCCGCCAGGACGGCCAGCACCAGCACGTTGAACACCGTCACCGCCGCCGCGCGGGCGACCTTGCGCAGCAGGTCGTGGTGGATCAGCGCGACCAGGCCGATGAGCGGCCCGGCCAGCGTCAGCACCCGCAGCAGCAGCTGCGCCAGCAGCACCGCGGCCTTGGCGAACAGCTGGAACAGCGAGAACGCGACGGCCTGCAGCAGCGACAGGAACCCGGCGCCGGTGCGGCCGCCGTCCTCGCCGCTGAAGTAGCCCTTGGTCGGGCCGAGCTGCGCGTAGATGTTCTTGTACTCGGCCTTCTTGGCGTCCAGGGCGGCCTGGTCGCCGTCCTTGTGCTCGGCCAGCTCCTGCACCGTCCACGCCTGCGCGCCCAGCAGCCGCGGGCCGAACTCCGTCGCCTGCGGCGCTTCCGGTGAGCCGAACTCGCCGCGCAGCCAGCTCTGGTAGACCACGGTGTTGTGCAGCTGCGAGGGCAGCTTGTCCAGCGTGTCCTCGTTCGCGTCCACGTCGATGAACCCGGCCTGGATCTCCGAGGTCTTGGTGACCAGCGTGCTGTCGAGGACGTTGTAGAACTGCGGCAGCGCCAGCGTCGAGGTCGCCAGCCACATCGCGGCCAGCGCCCACAACCCGCGCTTGCTGATCGAGGCCAGGTCGCCCTGCCAGATCTGGCGGAACATCAGCACCGCGAGGATCAGCGCGACCAGGCCGAACCAGCGCAGGTAGACGTTGTCGTAGACCTTCTGCACGCCGGTCTTGACCGCCTCGTCCAGCGGTTGCAGCAGGCCCTGGCCCACGACCGTGTAGTGCAGGGCGTTCGTCGCGCCGACGATGTTCTTGCCGATGTTGAACAGCTCGTTGCCCATCCACGTGTCCAGGACGGGCGTGGCGTTCGGCACCAGGCACTTCTCCTGGTAGGTGTGCCAGACCATGCCCGCGTACCCGTGGTTGAGGTAGGGCGTGTCGGGCAGGCCGTTGCCGATGGGCGGGTCGATCGCGCCGACCATGCCGGAACCCGGCCGTTCCGGGTTGGGCGCCTCACCGCAGGGCGCGGCGCCGGCGGGCGTGGCCCCGATGACCACCTGGAGGCCGACGATCGCCACGACCACGGCCAGGGCGCGCCACCGGGCGCGCGCCGGGTGGCCGTGCGCCTGCGCGTCTTCCTGCGCTCGTCTGAAGCGCC
The DNA here is from genome assembly GCF_044544865.1 of Actinosynnema sp. NPDC053489. Taxonomy (NCBI): domain Bacteria; kingdom Bacillati; phylum Actinomycetota; class Actinomycetes; order Pseudonocardiales; family Pseudonocardiaceae; genus Actinosynnema; species Actinosynnema sp. NPDC053489. The sequence continues at coordinate 37,271 of NZ_JBITXT010000015.1, forward strand.
GTCGCGCGCGGAGCGCGACGGCGACCAGCGCCACCAACACCAGCGTGCTCATGGGCGCACCTCGCCGGCGCCCGCTCCGACGTGACCGCGCGACCCCGCGCCCGACCCGGTGGGCACGCGCGACGACGCGCCGGACCGGCGCTCGGCGGGGGATGCGCCGAGCACCGTCCGCGAGTCCTCCCCCGGCCCGGTCATGCGCGACCTTCCCGGCCCGGTCGGCGGTTTCCTCCCTCGCCGTGCGCCGAGTCGACCAGCTCGTCGGTCAGGCCGACCTCCAGGTCGGCCGCCAGCTCGTCGTCGTAGTCGTCGTCCGGGTAGTCCTCCTGGTGCGCGAACGGGTCCTGCGGCGGCGAGGAGACCTCCACCTCGGTCGACTCCCCGCCGTCGCGCAGGGCGTCCGGGGTGGTGTCGAGGGCGTTGCGCAGGTGCTCCAGGTGCGGCCCGGAGAAGTCGATGCGGATGCGCTCCACGCCGCCCGCGCCGTCCGCGAAGATGAACTGGCGGGGCGCGCGGTCGCGTTCGACGTTGGTCCGGACGCCTCCCGGGCGGCGGCCCAGCGACGCCACGACCTGCTCGTAGCCCGCCCCGACCGGCACCTTCAACAGCCGCAACGCGTCCGCCTGCGCCTGGTCGTCGTCCAACCGGCCGACGAACACCGAGTCGAGCAGCGCCACGAAGCCCTGGATCTTGAGGAAGTCCGCCGGGATCTGCGACGACAGCAGCACGCGGACGTTCCACTTGCGCGAGTCGCGGGCGAAGCGGTTCATCAGCACGCGGCCCGTCGGGACCTCCGACAGGAAGAACGCCTCGTCGATCCAGACGCCCTTGCGCAGGTCCTTCGGCCGCTCGTAGATCGACCGCTGGGTCAGCCACGCGGCGAGGTTCAGCATCTCCACGCCCAGCGCCTCGGCGTCCGTCCAGTGCTCGCGGCCGACGCCGTCCTTCGGCAGGTTCAGGCCCGCCATCGTCAGCACGGTCAACCGGTCGTCCCGCGCCTCGTTGTACGGGTCCGCGTCCTGCTCCGGGATGAGCAGCGACATGCGCTCCCGCATCTCGTCCAGGAAGTCCGCGACGACGACGGCGTGCTCGTGGTGCTCGCTCGCGTCGCGCCGCAGCGCCTCGAACACCATGCCGGGGTGCGCGTCGGGCCGGCCGCCGACCGTGCGGACCGCGCGCAGCAGCACGATCCGGGTCTGCGGCAGCCGGGACACCTCGTAGGGCAGCAGGCCGGACAGCACGTCCAGCACCAGCCGCCGCCGGGTGGCCGCCGCCAGCGCCCGCTCCCGCCGCCAGGTCCGCTCCGGGTCCTCCTCGTCCATGAAGTGGTCGAGGTGCGGTTCGGCCACCACCCGGTAGGGGTTGAGGATGCCCGCCTGCGCGTTGAGCAGGTTGATCGGCCGCGCGTACGGCTTCAGCTCGGGCAGCTCGCACAGCGCCGCCAGCGGCCCGGACGGGTCCAGCAGCGTCCAGTGCGCCCCGGCCCGCAGCGTCTTGTAGACGATGCCGCCGCCGAGGAACGACTTGCCCGCGCCGAGGCCCGCGACCATCGCCGTGAGGCCGGAGGAGTCGCGCAGCTCCTGCGCCATCCACGGGTCCCAGGCCACCGGCCGGCGGGTCGCCGTCACGGTCTCGCCCAGCAGGATGCCGCGCCGGTCGCCCACCTCGGCGGTGGCCGTCGGCACCGCGGACGCCGCCCACAGCACCGAGCCGCGCCGCAGGTAGGCCGACGACGACAGCGGCTCACCCGGGATGAACTCGCGCGCGATCGCGTACTGCGCCTCCGGGTGCTCGATGGCCACCTTCGGCTTGTAGAGGTCCAGCAGGCCCTGCGCCAGCCGCAGCGCCTCGCGCTCGGTCGGGCCGGACACCGCGAGCCGCCACCAGCTGCGCACCCGCGTGCCCAGGGCGGTGAAGCCCGACGTCATCTCGTCGTCGATCTCCAGCACCCGCGACGCCTGGCGGGCCAGTGACTGCGGCGGGTCCAGCTCGTGCTCGTCGGTGTAGTGGCGCACCTGCGAGCGCACCTTGCTCATCTGCCGCTGCAACTCGCCCGAGACCTCCTCGGGCCGCCGGACGTAGATCCGCGCCGACCACTCCACGGCCGCCGGCAGCCGGTCCGAGCGCTGGACCCACGGGTCGTCCTGCTCGGGGATCTGCAGGCCGTGCATCAGGCCGACGGTGAGCACGGCGACGTGCCGCTTGATGCCCGCGTTCGACCCCGTGCGGCCGCGCACGGTGACCGTCGGCGAGTACGGCTCCTGGTGGAAGTCCGCCGCGTCGGTGAACGACGCCAGGTCCTCCGGCTCCCAGGGCGCGCCCGGGACGGCGGGCAGGTTGCGCGGTGCGGGCAGGCCCAGCGAGCAGGACCGGTGCATCAGCCAGGACATCTCCTCGGCCGTGGCCGGACGCCCTTCGAGGCCGGCGGAGCCGATCACCTGGTCGAGGTGGTCGATCTCGGACTCGATCGCGACCAGCTCGGCGTCCACCGCGTCCGGGAAGACCTTGCGCAGCACGGGGGCGGCGCGCTCGACCGCGCGGTCCATCATGTTGCGGGTCTGCACCTGGACGCCGAGGTAGACCTCCTTCTCGGCCATCGACCGGCCCATGAGCTGCTGCTGCTCGCCGACCATGTAGTCGTCGAAGCTCAGCGTGCCCGGCGTGTCCGGCAGCCGGCGCACGGCGTTGTGCACGTGCGCCTCGGCCCACATCCGGATCGGGTAGGGCCGGTTCGTCACGCGCAGGTGCATCCAGCGGCCCTGCAGCTCGGCGTACTGGCCCGCGATGGCCGCGATCAGGTCCTGGCGCTGGGAGTCCGACCGGAACGACCAGCGCTGCGGCGCGAGCCGGTACCAGGCGTAGACCTCCTGGCCGGTGCGCAGCAGGTGGCCGTCGATGCTGCGGGCCGCGATCGACGGCGTGTAGCTCGGCACGGCCTGCTCGCCGGGCAGGCGGCGGCCGCGCTTGCTGTAGACCTTGCGGTCGTCGCGCGCCGCGGCCGCGTGCTGGGCCACGTGCGCAGCGGATCGTCGGTCACGGTCACGCCGGCGTCCGAACACCGCGCACCTCCTTCTGACGGCGGTCTTGCTGCCTGCGGCGCTGGGATCGGGTGGCGGCGCCCGCGCGTTTCGCACCCCTGGGACGTTTGCGCGGGCGTTGCGGGTTGACCCGGATGCGCGCGGCGCTGGCCGCGCCACCCCGGCCCGAGGTGGTCTCCCGCGGCGCGGTCAGCTCGCGCACCCACATCGCCATGACCGACGACAGCGGGCGCTCGTGGCTGATCCGCGCGCAGATGAACCTGGTCAGGGCGATCGTGATCACGAAGCCCCAGCCGGTGTTGATGAAGTCGAAACCGAAGCCCACCTGCCGCTGGACAGCGGTGACCAGCAGGAAGACCACGATCCCGACACCCCACGCGACGTAGCGCGCACGCCACGGGAAGGTCGCTTTGGGCGGGCCGAGCCAGACGGCGTCGACCCGGTAGACCTCGTCGTCAGTGCGTACCCGCAAGGGTCACCCGCCGGTGAACAGGCCGGCGATCCACTGGCCGATGTTGGCGCCCGCGTTCGTGGTGACGGCCAGGCCGATGATCGCCAACGCGATGATGACGCCGCCCAGGCGGCGCATGACCCCCGCGTTGTCGCCCTTGCCGCCGCCGAGCCAGAGCAGCAGCAGCGCGACGGTCAACAGCAGCAGGGGGACAAGGTTGTCGAGGATCCACTGGCGCACCCCGCCTGTGCCCAGTGCGGGCTGCTGCTGGGCGAGTGTTACCAGGGTCATGGCGGTCATCTCGTACTCCTGAGTACGCAGGACTTCGCCGGGCGGGCCGAGGGGTGCCCGTCCGGTTGGTGCGCTATCGAGTAGAACACGTCTTCGTCACGAGGTGTATCGGGCGGCTAGCGGTGAGTAGATCAAGAACCGTTCCCCTGGCACTCGATTACGTCTAATCTGACCACGGACATCATGGTTGTGGAGTTGCCGGTGGAGAACCGACGTCGCCGGATTCTCCCGATTGCTGAGATAGTTCACCCGACTGCGAACCCCCTGGTCACGCACAGTGTGCAAGACCTCCGGCGTTGTTTCCGCCGGCCACGACGACTCCCCCGTCCGGCCGAGCGGAGGACACCCGAACGGCCCGCATGCCGGAGTGACGACGCCGAGGAGGCTCGCCGATGACCCAGCCGCCCGAGGCCCTGCCCGAACCAGCCGCTGGAGTGAACGAGATCACCGTCTCCATGACCGTCCCGGGCAGTGATCAGATTACCCGTGAGGACCGACAAACCGGGCGGCGGGTGCAGCGGACCGTCAACTTCGACCAGGACGTGCTGGAGCGGGCCCGGGCGGCGGCGACGTACCTGGCCGCGTACGAGGCCGAGGCGGGCGTGCGGAGCCTGGCCGACATCGTGAACCCGGCCGTCGAGGCGTACGTGGCCGAGCTGGAGCGCCGCTACAACGGCGGCGTCGCGTTCCGCCCGGTGTTCCGCATGCCGCCGGGCCGCCCCTCCCGCCGGGCCTGACCCCCGGCGCGCGGAAGGGCCCCTTCCCACCCCCAGGCGCGGAAGGGACCCCTCGGGTCGCGCGCGGCCAGTCAGCTGGAACCGGAGATCCGCCAGAAGCCGCCCGTCGGCAGCGTGTCCGGGCCGACGGCGCCCTTGTTCCAGAAGTAGTCGTTGAAGTCGGCCAGCGCGCCGCCCCCGATCGGGCCCATGGTCGCCCACGTCACGGACGCCGGCTGGGTGTCGATCGACGCCTGCGCCCACGCGTCGCGGACCTTCATCGGCTTGTTCCACCACAGGAACGGCGTGCGCACCAGGTAGTTCGCGAACTTCCCGCCGTGCACGGCGCTGTGGTAGGAGATCGTGTCGAAGCTGTTGAGCTGGTGCAGCCCGCGGAACGCCTTGCCCCAGCGCGCGGCCCAGCTCCGCCCGCCCGCCGACGCCTGCAGGATCGAGCAGGTGAACAGGCTCATCCACTCGACGTCCCGGTTGCCCCAGCGGGCCTCGTCGTCGGACAGGAACGTGTCGGTGTTGCCGCTGCACCCGGCGAAGGAGAAGCCGGTCGGCGTGCCGTGGCCCTGCCAGTAGGTCAGGTCGACGTCGTCGGCGTAGAGGTGGTCCTGGCCGCCGGCGAACGCCGGGTCCTTGAAGTCACGCTCCCAGGCGTTCCGGTCGAGCCGGCTGAACTGCACCGGCACGCCCGCGGCCGTGAACCGGTCGTTGAACGACGCCACGTTGTTCGCCGTCCACGGCAGGCCGGAGCACGGGCCGGTGCCCTCGCTGCCGACGTCGACGCGGGTGGTCCACTGCGGGCCGACGGCGCCCTCCGCGCGCGGCGGGTCGGCCGGACCGGGCTGGGGCAGCCGCGCGTCGACGGCCGCGCCGACGATGACCGACTGCACCGCGGCACCGTCGGAGTTCACGCCGTCGCACCGCAGGCCGGGCTCGATCGTGTCGACCTTCTCGGCCAGCGGTGGCGCTTCGTACACGTAGGACACGCCGGTGGGTCGCACGCTCGTGCCGAACACCTTGGCGCACCGCTCGCGGCCCTCGTCCAGGGTCAGCACGGGCACGCTGCCGACCTGGGCCAGCTCGCGGGTGGCGTAGGTGAGGCCGGAGACCGCGCCCTGCCCGTCGAACGCGACCCGCAGCTTCGCGCCCGGGCCCTCCAGCGGCACGCCGTCGAGGGTGAACGCGAACGACACCGCGGTGTCCAGCGGTGCCGTGACGACCGCCCGCAGGGTGGCGTCGACGACCTCGAACGTCGTCTGCCGGGCGGTCGGGGAGGCGTTGGCGGGCAGGAGGCCGACGCCGCGCAGGATCTCCAGGGCGCGCTTGGTGGCGTCCTCGACGGGGATGGCGCGCAGGCGCTTGAGGCCGTCGAGGTCGAGCGCCGTCAGGGTGGTCTCGGCACCGTCCTCGTCGGGCTTGCCCGCGCCCTGTTCCAGGCCGGGCACGCGCAGGTAGGTCGACTCGTCGGCGAAGGACACCGTGCCGTCGTCGGCGAGCCGGACGTCCTTGAGGCCGAACGCGCGTTGCAGGGCGGCGGCCTGGTCCGGGGTGTGCCCGGTGGACCTGACCCCGTAGACCGGCAGTTCGGCCGGCGCGGCGGTGGCGGTCGCGCCGGCGCCGGTGATCGCCGTCGCGCCCAGCAGACCGGTCAGGGCGAGCCAGGTGGCGGCCCGCCCGCTGGTGGTGGACATGGGTTTCCCTCCTCGTGGTACCGCGGGGCAGGGCCCGCGGTCTGCGGGGAGGAAGCGGCGGGGGCGGGGTTGATACCGAGGACCACTCGAACGGAGCCACTGGTGTAACGCCGGTGGCGCGCGGTGGACCTACAGGCGGACCCGTGTGCCCGGAGGCCCGTGGACGGGGCGGGTGCGGGGCGAGCGCGGCCGGGGCGAGTACGGCCGGGGCGAGCGCGGCCGGGGCGAACGCGGTCGGGGCGAGCACGACCGGGCTGGTGCGACCGGGCTGGTGCGGATGAGTCGGCATGTAAGCCGGATTCTGTTCCCGGGCGCCTCGCGGCGGTCCCGTTCGGCGGCCATCCATCTCGGCCTGCCGTCGCCGACAGGCTCCTGCGGCCTACCCGCAGGCATCGGGCGGGCCGCCCTCGAACGCCTGCGCAGGTGCCCGGGGGCACCCTCTTGGCCTTGCTCCGGGTGGGGTTTACCTAGCCGTCCCCGTCACCGGGGACGCTGGTGGTCTCTTACACCACCGTTTCACCCTTACCCCGGCTCGCGCCGGGGCGGTCTGTTCTCTGTGGCACTGTCCCGAGGGTCGCCCCTGGTTGCCGTTGACAACCACCCTGCCCTGTGGAGTCCGGACTTTCCTCGGCGACGGGTCCTTTCGAACCCGTCGACGCGGCCGCCCTGCCGACTCATCCGCGGCACCAGGATACCGGCGGGTTCCCAGGAGGTGGAACCAGGGCGGCGAAACCTTGTCGTGATGTGGACTTGCTGCTCTACTCGAAACCATGCCAGGAATCGGGGGACTGACCCGCCGCCGGCACGTCGACTTCGGCCGGACCGCCGCCGCGATCTGTTGTCGCTGACAGTTTTTATGTCGTAGTCCGAGCCTTTTCCCGAAAGGTGTCAGCGACCCATGTCCTCTATTCTGATGATTTCCGGCGGCCCGTCGCCGATGTCCCGCACCGGCGTCCTCGTCACGCACGTCGAGGGGCTGCTGCGGGAGGCCGGGTACGGGGTGCGCACCCTGCACGTGCGGCAACTGCCGACGTTGCCGCTGCTCACCGAGGACCTGCGCGACCCGGAGATCGGTGACGCGGTGGCCGCGGTGCTGCGCGCGGACGGCATCGTGGTGGCCAGCCCGGTCTACCGCGCGGCCTACAGCGGGCTGGTGAAGGCACTGGTCGACCTGTTGCCGAAGAAGGCGTTGCGCGGCCGGGTGATCCTGCCGCTGGCGACGGGCGGCAGCCAGGGTTTCCTGGTGGCGATGGACTACGCGTTGAACCCGCTGCTGGCGGGCAAAGGCGCGGACACGGTGCTGCGCGGCGAATTCGTGCTCGACCCCGACATCGAGGGCGGGACCATCGCGCCGAAAGCCGCCGAGGCGATTCGCGGCGCGGTGGACCGGTTCGCGCTGGCCGTCGAGGACGCCCGGTTCCGGCGCGACCGGGCCAGGCTGCGCCCCGCCGGATAACCCCCCGCCGGACAACCCCCGCCGGCTAACCGAGGTGCGAGGTGTCGTTGACCAGCCGCACGGAGGCCAGGCCGTCGGGGTAGAACTCGACCACCGACAGCGACGCGAGGTCGAGGTGCAGCCGGAACAGCAGCGACGGCCCGACGTCCAGCGCCATCCGCAGCAGGCACTTGATCGGCGTGACGTGGCTGACCACGACGACGTTCGCGCCGCCGAAGCGGGACAGCACGGCGTCGCGCGCCCGCCGCACCCGGCGGTGCACCTGGTCGAAGCTCTCGCCGCCGGGCGCGGGCACGGACGGGTCGCCCAGCCACCGCCGGTGCACGTCGGGGTCGCGTTCGGCGGCCTCGGCGAAGGTGAGCCCCTCCCAGCCGCCGAAGTCGGTCTCGATCAGGCCGTCGTCGGACGTCAGCTCCGCGCCGGTGGCGGACGCGACGGCCCGCGCCGTCTCCCACGCCCGGCCCAGCGGCGACGACACGACGGCGGTCAGCCCTTCGACCTTGGCCAGTCGGCGGGCCGCCGCCTCGGCCTGCCCGCGCCCGACGTCGGTCAGCGGCGGGTTGCCGCGCCCGGAGTAGCGGCGGGCCACCGACAGCTCCGTCTGCCCGTGCCGCAGCAGGTACAGCCGGGTCGGCTCACCCACCGCGCCGGTCCACGACACCGGTGAGGTGACGGCGCCGGCCGCGAGCACGGGTTCGGGCCGCCCCGACTCCGACCGCCCCTGCTCCGACCGCCCCGGCTCCGACCGCCCCGGCCGGGTGCCGCCCGCCTGCTCGTCCATCGCCCGGTTGGCCAGCCGGTCCGCCCGCTGGTTGCGCTCGCGCGGCACCCACTCGTAGGTCACCCGGTCGAACGCCCGCGCCACCTCGCGCGCCTCGGCCGCCAGCGGCTGCATGGCCGGGTGCTTCACCTTCCACCGGCCGGACATCTGCTCGACCACGAGCTTGGAGTCCATCCGCACCACCACGTGCGAGGCGCCCAGCCCGGCCGCCGCCCGCAGCCCGGCGACGAGCCCCCGGTACTCGGCCACGTTGTTGGTCGCCACGCCGATGCCCTCGGACCGCTCGGCCAGCACCTCGCCCGAGGGGTCCAGCACGACAGCGCCGTAGCCGGCGGGCCCGGGGTTGCCGCGCGAGCCGCCGTCGGCCTCGACGACGACCTTCACAGCCCCGATTCCCCGGTGCGCACCATGATCGCGCCGCACTCCTCGCACTGCAGGACCTCGTCCGCGGCGGACTCCTTGACGTGCGCGAACGCGCTGCGGTCCAGCTCGATGCGGCACGCGCCGCACCGCCGCGACTGCAGCAGCGCCGCGCCGATGCCCTTGTGCGCCCGCACCCGGTCGTAGAGGGCGAGCAGCGGCTCGGGGAACTGGCCGGTCAGGGACGCCCGCTCGGCGTCCCGCTTGGCCTCGGTCGACTCCAGGTCGGCCAGCGCGGCGTCCCGGCGGCGCGCCGCGTCCGCCAGCGCCTCCTGCGCCTTGTCCAGCTCGACCCGGGCGTGCTGGACGTCGGCCTCCACGGCCTCGCGGCGCTCCATCAGCTCCAGCAGGTCGTCCTCCAGCGCGCCGCGGCGGCGGCCGAGCGTGGCCAGCTCGTGCTCCAGGTCGGTGAGCTGCTTCGCGCCGACCGAGCCGCCCTGCAGCAGCTTGCGGTCGCGGTCCTCGCGGGCGCGGACCTGCTCGATCTCGGTCTCCTGCCGCCCGACCTCGCGGTCGAGGTCGCCCAGGGACGTCTCGACCGTGGTCAGGGCGTCCTGCTTGACCCGCAGCTGCTTCTCCGCCTCCGCGATCTCCGCGACCTCGGGCAGCGTGCGGCGCCGGTGGGTGACGCGCGACAGCTCCGCGTCGACCCGGGCGAGGTCGAGCAGCCTGCGCTGCACGGCGGGATCGGCTTTCACAGTGAACCTCTCATCGGGATGCTCCTGTCCGGCTCGTCACGCCGACGGTCCACGGGTCGGTCCGGCGGGTCGAGACGAGGACTTCGACGGTACCGCCGAGCGCGGTGCGCACGACGTGCGCCGCCTGCGCGCACCACGGCCACTCACTGGCCCAGTGCGCCACGTCGACCAGCGCGGGACCGCCCGCGGCCAGGTGCTCGCCCGCCGGGTGGTGGCGCAGGTCGGCGGTGACGTAGGCGTCCACGCCCGCGCGTGTCGCGGCGGCCAGGTAGCCGTCACCGGCGCCGCCGCACACGGCCACCCGGCGGACGGGCCGGTCCGGGTCGCCCGCCGCGCGCACGCCCCACGCCGTCTCCGGCAGGGCCTCGGCGACGCGCCGGGCGAAGTCGCGCAGCGGTTCGGGCCGGTCCAGCTCGCCGACGCGGCCGCTGCCGGTGGCGGCGCCAGCCGCGGTCGGGACGAGCGGGCCGGTGACGCGCAGGCCGAGGGCGGCGGCCAGGGCGTCCGAGACGCCGGGGTCGGCCACGTCGGCGTTGGTGTGCGCGGTGTGGAGGGCGACGCCGGCGCGGATGAGCCGGTGCACCAGGGCGCCCTTCGGGTCGTCGGCGGGCACGCCCGTGACGCCGCGCAGCATCAGCGGGTGGTGCGCCACGAGCAGCTGCGCGCCCACCTCCAGCGCCTCGTCCACTGTGGACTCGACCGGGTCGACGCAGAACAGGACCCTCGACACCGGCTCGGCGCGGTCGCCGCAGACCAGGCCGACGGCGTCCCACGACTCGGCGGTGGCGGGCGGGTAGGCGGCCTCCAGCACGGCCAACACGTCACCCAACGTGGTCACAGCTCCTCCAGCACGACTCGCAGCGCGTCCACCAGCAGGGCGAACTCCCCGGGCGCGCGGACCGCGACCCGCAGGTGATCGGGGGTCAGGCCGGGGAACGTGTCCCCCCGCCGCACGGCGATGCCCTTGTCCCGCAACGCTTCCCGCACCCGCTCCCCCCGCGGCACGCGCAGCAGCACGAACGGCGCGTCCGGCGGCACGACCACGAGGTCGCCGAGCTGCCGCACGGCGTGCGCGGTGTGCTCCCGCGCCTCCCGGGCCAGCGCCTCGGCCTCCGCCACGGCCGCCGGCTCGCAGCACGCCGCGACGGCCTCCAGCACCAGGCTGCCCACCGGCCACTGCGGCCGGGTCAGCGCGAGCCGGGCCAGCAGCTCCGGCGCGCCGAGCAGGTACCCCGCCCGCAGCCCCGCGAGGCCCCACGTCTTGGTGAGGCTGCGCAGCACCAGCAGCCCCGGCACGTCGGCGCGACCGGCCAGCGACGCCGGCTCGCCGGGGACGGCGTCGGCGAACGCCTCGTCCACCACCAGCACGCGGCCCGGCCTGCCCAGCGAGGCCACGACGTCGGCCGGGTGCAGCACGGACGTCGGGTTGGTCGGGTTGCCCAGCACCACCAGGTCGGCCTCGTCGGGCACCAGGTCGGGCCGCAGCGCGTAGCCGTCCTCGGGCGACAGCACGACCCGCCGCACGGGCACGCCCGCGTCCCGCAGCGCGACCTCCGGCTCGGTGAACGACGGGTGCACCACCGCGGCCAGCCTCGGGCGCAGGTCGGGCAGCAGCGCGAAGCCCTCGGCCGCACCGTTGAGGACCAGCACCTCGTCGGGCGCGCGGCCGTGCCTCGCGGCCACGGCGGCGCGGGCGCGGGCGTCGGCGGCGGCGGCCGGGTAGGAGCCCAGGGTGTCCAGGGCGGTGACCAGCCGGTCGCGCAGCCACGCGGGGGGCGCGGGCACCCGCACGTTCACCGCGAAGTCCGCGAGCCCTGGCGCGGCGTCGACGTCCCCGTGGTGGCGCAGCAGCGCCCGGCCGGAATCCTGGCTGGTCATCGCCGGGAGTCTAGGCGATCAGCGGCGGCGGCCTACCCGACCTGCGAGGCGGCCCAGTCCAGGTACGCGCCGGGCAGCTCCCGCAGGATGCCCAGCGCCTCGGAGTCGGGCAGGTCGGGCAGCGCCCGCACCGCCCGGGCGGCCAGCGACGTGCAGTGGGCGAGCGTGTCGGCGACCAGGCTGCCCTGCCGCAGCCGGTCCAGCAGGCCGGCCAGCTCCGCGTCGGTGAGCTCGCGGCCCCGGCGCGCGAGGAGGTCGCGCTGGTCGTCGGTCAACGCCCGCAGCAGCGGGTAGGTGTAGACGCCCTGGCGGAGGTCGTTGCCGGCGGGCTTGCCCAGCCGTTGCGAGGTGGAGGCGAGGTCGAGCAGGTCGTCCAGGACCTGGAACATCAGCCCGAACAACGCCCCGTACCGGGCCAGCGCGGCGGTGGTGGCCTCGTCGGCGTCGGCGCAGTGCGCGGCCAGCACGCAACCCACCTCGAACAGCGCCCCGGTCTTCAGCTCGATCGAGCGCAGCGCGTTGTCGGGGTCGCGGTGGGCGTCGAACAGGTCGACGACCTCCAGCACCTGGCCCTCGACCAGATCGGTCACCGCCTCGGCCAGCGCGCTCGCGGCGAACGGCGAGATCCGGTCGAGCGCGGCCTGGCTCGCGCGGGCCAGCATGAAGTCGCCGACCAGCACGGCCGGGCCCGTGCCCCAGTCCGCGTTGACCGTCCGCACGCCACGCCGCTCCTCGGCGCCGTCCATCAGGTCGTCGTGCACGAGCGAGCCGGCGTGCAGCAGCTCGACGCAGGCCGCGGCGGTGACGGCCCGGTCGGTGATCCGCCCGGACACGGCCAGCGACCCGGCCAGGACCAGCACGGAGCGCAACCGCTTGCCACCCGCCGAGGTGATGCGGCCGACGTGGGCGTTCACGATCGGCAGGGACGACGACGTCGCCAGCGCCCGGATCTCCTCCTCGACCTTCGGCAGCGCGAGGGCGAGCGCCGGCATGGTCGGCATGGTCGGGTGCTCGGGTGACGGCGCGGTGGACACGGGGCGATCGTGCCGCGACGCACCTGAGAGGCCGCTGAGACGGTCGGCGTCCGACCAGAGGAGCGACGCGGCCGGCGCGGGGGCGCGGTCAGAGCAGGGACACGGCCACGGCGAAGCACAGCAGGGCCAGCGCCAGCAGCAGGTGCGCGGGCGACGGCGACTCGTGCCGGGCCGCGCGGCACCGCGCCGGCTCGGTCGGCACCGGTCGGCCCCCGCGCGCCACCGGGTCGGCGGGCGCGACGCGGAGCCCGAATGGGTCCGGCGAACCCCCCGCACGCCACCCGTGCGCGTCATTCCCGTTCCTCCCCGACGCATTCACCACACCATTGGCGTCGGAATCACGGGTCCGCGCGTTACTCGTTATCGCGCTTTCGGAGACTCTCCTCGGCCGCTGAGAGCAGCCGCGCCCGGTCCTGTCGGGCCAACCGCTTCCGTTCCCGCTCACGCACCCATGTTCGCACGTCGTCGGCCCCCAGGCCGGCTGCTTCGCGGTAGAAATCGTCCTCGAACCACCACCACACCCGAATGCCGTACCGGGCAATGCGCACAGGCTGTTCCCGACGCAACACGTCGAGTGACGAGAAATCCGCGACCAGCACCGGAGGGCACCCCGTGCCGACGAAGAAATGGCTTTTCCGGAACCCGAAACGGCGGTGGACGAAGAATCCGGCGTTCGGGTCCGGGGCGAGCCCGCCGGGCGAGGTCACGGGCCGCGGCCGGGCGAACGCGGGTGTCTCGGGCCACGAGCGGCGGCGCACCACGACCACCGCCACCGCGCCCGCCACCAGGGCGACGAGCAGCACGACGACACCGACCACGACCCCGGACATGCCTGGACTCCCAACGCGAGCCGGTCGATTCGAGGGTCGCGGCCACCGCGCCCGGGCCCGCCGACCTGGCAGACTGCGCTGCCGTGACGCTGACCGTCTCGTTCATCTGCACCGGCAACATCTGCCGTTCCCCCGTGGCCGCGATCATATTCCGGGAGCACCTGCGCCGGGCCGGGCTGGGTGACCTCGTGGAGGTGACCAGCGCGGGCACCGGCGGCTGGCACGTGGGCGATCCGGCCGACCCGCGGGCCGAGCGGTCGTTGGCGGACAACGGCTACCCGACCGAGCACGTCGCCGCGCAGGTGGGCGAGAACCACCTGGACGCGGACCTGCTGGTGGCGCTGGACTCCGGGCACGCGCGGGCGCTGCGGCGGATGGTCGGCGACCCGGGGCGGGTGCGGCTGCTGCGCTCGTTCGACCCGGACGCCGACGGCGTGGACGTGCCCGACCCGTACTACGGCGACAAGGAGGGCTTCGACCGCGTGGTCGACATGGTGGAGGCGTCCGTGCCCGGCCTGCTGGCGTGGGTGCGCGAACGCCTGTGACCCCGGGGGAAGCGGCACGGGAGCTGACCGGCGGGCGCGTCGTCGGCGTGCGGCGGCTCGGCGGCGCGGTGTGGGAGGTCGACCTCGCCGACGGCGACCCGGTCGTCGTCAAGCGGCACGAGAGGTCGAACGCGGCCGCGGCGGAAGCGGCCTCGCTGGAGTGGCTGGCCGAGCCGGCCGGACCGCCCGTGCCGCGGTTGCGCGGCCACCGCGGCCCCTGGTTGGCGCTGGACCGGATCGCGTCGGGGCAGCCGTCGCCCCGGGCCGCCGAGGAGTTCGGCCGCCGGCTCGCCGCGCTGCACGCGACGGGCGCGCCCGCGTTCGGCGCGCCACCGCCCGGCGGACCGGTGGACGCGGCGATCGGCCTCGCCCCGATGCGCAACACCGCCTCCGGCGACTGGGCGCGGTGGTTCGCCGAGCACCGGATCGCCCGCTACGCCCGGCTGGCCGTCGACGCGGGCGCGCTGACCCCCGCCGAGGCCCGCGTCGTGGAAGCCGTCCGCGTCGAAGCGCCCGACGAGCCGCCCGCCCGGCTGCACGGCGACCTGTGGAGCGGCAACGTGCACTGGGCCGCCGACGGCCGCGCGTGGCTGATCGACCCGGCGGCGCACGGCGGCCACCGGGAGAGCGACCTGGCCATGCTCGCCCTGTTCGGCTGCCCCCACCTCGACCGGGTGCTCGCCGCCTACGACGAGGCCGCGCCGCTGGGCGCCGGGTGGCGCGACCGGGTGCCGCTGCACCAGCTGTTCCCGCTGCTGGTGCACGCCGTGCTGTTCGGCCGCGGTTACGCCCGGCAGGCGTTGGCCGCGGCCCGCTCGCTGCCGGGGTGAGCCCGCGGGACCGGGGCGTTCGGACCCCGGGAACGCCGCCCGCTTCGACCGGGTGCGGGTCACAACGGCGCAGGGCTTACCGTGGTCACGTGCGGTTCCGGTTCCTGTTGCAGCCCGGCTGGCTGGCGTTGACGCTGGCCGTCTGGGTGTTCGCGGGCGCGTGCTTCACGCTGCTGGCGCCGTGGCAGTTCCACCGCGACGCCGAGCGCGAGGCGCAGAACAACGCGGTCACCTCCTCGCTGCGCACCGACCCCGTGCCCGTCGCCGAGCTGCTCGACCGCCCCAACGCCGAGGTCGAGTGGCGACGCGCCACGCTCACCGGCCACTACCTGCCCGACGGGCAGGCGGTGGCCCGGCTGCGGACCGTGCAGGGCGAGGCCGCGTTCGAGGTCCTGACGCCGTTCCAGCTGACCGGCGGGCCGGTCGTGCTGGTCGACCGGGGGTACGTGCGGCCGGTCAGCGGGGTCAGGGTGCCCGACCTCGCCCCCGTGCCGACCGGCGAGGTGACGGTGGTCGCGCTGGCCCGCCGCGACGAGTCGGACACGCGGGACGCGTTCCAGGAGGACCGGCACCGGCAGGTGTACTCGGTGAACTCGGCCGTGGTCGGCCGGGCCGCCGGGCTCGACGTCCGACCGGGCTACTTCCAGCTCACCGAGGGCCAGCCGGGCGTCGAGGAGGCGCTGCCGCTGCCCAAGCTCGACGCGGGCCCGTTCTTCTCCTACGCGTTGCAGTGGATCGCGTTCGGCGCGATGGCGCTGGGCGGCTGGCTGTACTTCACCGTCCGCGAGATCCGCCCCGGCGGCGCGCTGCGCGACGACGCCGGCAAGGCGCGGGTCAGGCGG
Organism: Actinosynnema sp. NPDC053489; assembly: GCF_044544865.1. Taxonomy (NCBI): domain Bacteria; kingdom Bacillati; phylum Actinomycetota; class Actinomycetes; order Pseudonocardiales; family Pseudonocardiaceae; genus Actinosynnema; species Actinosynnema sp. NPDC053489. The sequence goes on from NZ_JBITXT010000015.1 coordinate 52,781, forward strand.
AAGTCCGTCGCCGAACAGCTCGCCGAAGACGAGGCCGCGCCAGCGCGATGACCGCCGTGACGGCCGCCGCCGAGGCGCCGACCACGCGCGAGAGCTCCACCGCCCGGGTGACGTGACCGGCGTCGGGGTTGCGGCCGTGCCCGAGCACCGGCCGGTCCTCCGCGCCGTGCGCGTACACCGTGCGACCGCCCAGCCGGACCTCCAGCGCGCCCGCGAACGCCGCCTCGACCTGACCGGCGTTGGGGCTCGGGTGCGCCTTCGCGTCCCGCCGCCAGGTGCGCCACGCCTCGCCCGCCGACCCGCCGACGACCGGCGCGCCCGCCGCCGTGAGCAGCGCCGCCAGCCGCGACGGCACCAGGTTCGCCACGTCGTCCAGCCGTGCCGCGGCCCAGCCGAACCGGCGGTAGCGGTCGTCGCGGTGGCCGATCATGGCGTCGAGGGTGTTGACCGCGCGGTAGCCCAGCAGCCCCGGCACGCCCGCGACCGCGCCCCAGAACAGCGGCGCGACCACGGCGTCGGACGTGTTCTCCGCCACGGACTCGACGGTCGCCTTGGCCAGCCCCGTCGTGTCGAGCCTGCTCGGGTCGCGCCCGCACAGGTTGGGCAAGCGGTTGCGCGCCGCGTCGAGGTCGCCGCCGTCCAGCTCGCGGCCCATCGCCGTGCCCTCGTCGGCCAGCGACGACCCGCCGAGCACCACCCAGGTCGCGGCGGCCGTGGTGAGGGCCTCGACCACCTGGCCGCGCCTGCCCAGCCGCTCCACCGCGAGACCGGCGAGCACCGTGCCGCCGACGAGCGCCGCCGTGTGGACCGCGCCGGCCGCCCGGTGGTCGCGGTACGACTCGCGCTCCAGTGCCGCCGCGGCACGTCCGAACCCCGCCACCGGGTGGTACTTCCGGGGATCGCCGAGCACCGCGTCAGCGGCCACGCCCAGCACCAACCCCACCGCGCGCCCCAGACTCACACGGGCACGGTAGCCCGCACCCGTCGGACCGCCGCACTAGGGTGGCGCACCGTGGAACCAGCCGGCCGCCTCAAGCTCTACGCGTACCTGGACGCCCGCGACCACCAGCGCACGTACCTGGCGATCATGCGGTTGTTCACGTCGACGCTGCTGGCCGACCTGTCCGCGGGCGAGGTCGCCGGCGCGCTGGCGGGCGCGGAGCGGGAGGGCCGGGTCGAGCCGGGCGAGTCGCGCATCGAGAACGTGATCAACCGGCTCCGGCAGCTCGTCGAGTGGGGCAACCTGGTGCAGGGCAGGCGCGAGGTCGTGGCTACCAGCATCGCCGAGTTCCAGCACGGCAGCGTGCGCTACCAGGTCGGCAAGCTCGCCGTGCGGGTGCAGCGGGACGTGGACGAGCTGCTGCGCGTGCCGGAGGGCGCGCGGGAGGTGTCGCGGGAGCTGCTGCCCGCCGTGGAACGCGGCCTGGACCGGCTGGGCCGGTCGCTGTCGGAGGCGCTGGTCAGCGGCGCGCCCCGGGCGCGCGAGGTGCTGGCCGAGCAGGTCACCACGCTGTTCCTGCAGCACGCCGAGCTGGCCGCGACCGTGCGCGACTTCTACGCCTACCTCGGTCAGGTCGTGACGCGGCACCACCTCGCGCCGGAGGAGATCTCCGGGTTCCGCAACCTGCTGGTCGAGTACATCCAGATGGTCGTGGAGGACGTGCTGCGGCACACCCCGGCCATCGCCGACGCCCTGGCCCGCGTCAACTCGGCGCGCGCGGAGCTGCTGCGCCTGCTGGGCCGGGCCGACCTGGGCGAGCGGGTGGAGCGGTCGCGGGGCCGGTCGGCCGCGGACTGGCAGGAGCTGACCGACTGGTTCGTGGACCGACCGGGCCGGCCGAGCCAGGTCACGGCGCTGCGCGAGGCCACGGCCCGGGCGATCGGGTCGCTGCTGGCCAGCGTGAAGCGGGCCACGTCCGGCGGCGGGCTGCTCCCGAGCCGGCGGGCCGAGCTGCTCAAGCTCGCCGCGTGGTTCGACTCGGGCACCCGCGAGCAGGCCCACGAGCTGTACGCGGCGGCGTTCGGGCTGTACTCGGCGCGGCACGTGTCCCCCGCCCCGGAGCACGACCGCGACAACGAGCGCACGCCGTGGCGCGACGGACCGGTGGTGGACGTGCAGGTCAGCGTCCGCAGCCGCGGCGACCGGGGTGCGCGCGGCCGCACGTCGCGCATCCTGGACGACCCGATGACCGAGCAGTCGCTGCTGGCCGAGGCGCGGGAGGCCGACGAGCGGCGCGCGGCCTCGGTGGCGGAGCTGGCGGTCGCCGCGCCCCGGCTGGCCGAGACCACCCTGTCCGGCGAGGCGCTCGGCGTGCTGTGCGAGCTGCTGACGCTGGCGATGGCGCAGCGCGACACGGCGGCGGACCCGGGTTCGGCGACCGACCCGGTGCGCGGGCTGCGCGTGACGGTGGAGCACGCGGCCGGTCGGTCGACCCGCATCCGCTCGGCGGCGGGCACGTTGACGCTGCACGACTCGACGCTGGTGCTCGACTGATGTTCGACGGCCTCTCCGAGATCGACGCGGCGAACGTCGTGCGCTGCGCGCGCACCCTGCTGCGGCGGCCGTTGCTGCGCGCGGACGGGCCGGACGGCGAGCTGCTGTCGCTCGTCTACCGGCACCGGGCCGCGTTGCAGGACCTGTTCGCCCGCCTGCTGGGCTACCGGCTGGTGGTGGAGCGGCGGTTCGCCCGGCTCTACAAGTCCGGGCCGGGCGCGGACGACTCGCGCGGCGTGCTGGGCATGTCACCGCGCGGGTACGCGTACGTGGCGCTGACCATGGCGGTGCTGACCGGCGTCGGGCGGCAGGCATTGCTGTCGCGGCTGGTCGCGGACGTGCGCGCGGCGGCGGTGGAGGCCGGGCTCACCGTCGTGGACGACGTGGCGGACCGGCGGGCGCTGACGGCGGCCCTGCGGCACCTCGTGTCGCTGGGCGTGCTGCACGAGACCGAGGGCACGGTGGACGTGCACACCGAGGCGTTGATCACCGTCGACACCGACCTGCTCGGGCAGCTGCTGACCGGGCCGGTGGGCGAGGCGTCCTCCCCCGGGCGGCTGGTGGAGCTGGCCGCCCGGCCCGGCCCGCGCGGGGTGGAGCACGCGGTGCGGCGCAAGCTCGTGGAGGACCCGGTCGTGCTGTACGCCGACCTGCCGCCGGAGCAGGCCGAGTGGCTGCGGCGCAACCAGCGCAAGGAGACGTCGCTGCTGGAGACGTGCTTCGGCCTGCGCACCGAGTGCCGCGTCGAGGGCGTGCTGGCCGCCGACCCCGAGGACTACCTGACCGACCTGTACTTCCCCGGCACGTCCACGGTGGCGCGGCTCGCGCTGCTGGCCCTGCCGGAGCTGCTGGACTCGGAGCCGCGCGCCGCCGACGGCCGGCACGTCGTGGCCGTGCCGGCGTTGCGGGCGGTGTGCGAGCGGCTGGTGGAGGACTACCCGACCGCGTGGTCCAAGCAGTTCACCGAGGACCTGGACCGGCTGGTCGCCGAGGTGCTGGAGCTGTTGCGCCGCATGGGGTTGGCGGTCCCGTCGGAGGAGGGGTGGCTGCTCAACGCCGCCGCGCACCGGTGGCTGCCCGCGCCCGACGGCGACCCGGAACGTGACGTGGAGCCGGTGGTCGTGCCGGACGTGCCCAGCTGGTCGTTGTTCGATGAGGAGACCGCGTGAACAGGTGGCGGCTGCACAGGGGCGGCATCGTCAACATCTGGCAGTACACCGAGCAGACGTTCGACTTCTCCGGTGGGCGCGCGATCTTCCAGGGCACCAACGGGTCGGGCAAGTCGCGCACGCTGGAGCTGCTGCTGCCGCTGTGCCTGGACGGCGACCTGCGGCAGGTCGGCTCCAAGGGCTTCGACACGGTGTCGCTGCGGCGGCTCATGCTGGACGACTACGACGGCGGGCCCAACCGGATCGGCTACGCGTGGGTCGAGCTGACCCGTGGTGACGACGAGTTCCTGACCTGCGGGTTGGGGGTGAAGGCCTCCAAGACCTCGCAGGCCATCACCGACTCGTGGCGGTTCGTCACCCCGTCCCGCGTCGGGCACGGCCTGGCGCTGGTGGGCGCGGACCGCACGCCGCTCGGCCCGGCGCAGCTGCGCGACCTGATCGGCGCGGACTGCGTGCTGGAGGAGGCGGCGTTCCGGGCGCGCGTCGCCGAGACCGTGTACGGCGTGCCCGCGCCCCGCTACGGCGACCTGCTGCACCTCCAGCGGACGCTGCGCAACCCGGACGTCGGGTTGAAGGTGCTGGAGGGGCAGCTGGAGCAGATCCTGTCCGACGCGCTGCCGCCGCTGGACCAGGCGATGGTCGAGCAGCTGGCGACGTCGTTCGACGACCTGGAGTCGATCCGGGAGAACATCACGCGGCTGTCGTCGGCCGACGCGGCGCTGGGGACGTTCCTGAAGACGTACTCCGACTACGCGTTCGGCGGGTTGCGGGCGGCGGCGGAGAAGGTGGGCGCGGCCGAGGACGGGGTGCGCAGGCTGGAACGCGCGTCCGCCCGGCTGTCGGCGTCGTTGGAGGAGGCGCTGTCGGCGCGGGCGGCGGCGGAGCACTCGTTGGCGTCGCTGGAGGCCGGCGAGCAGCGGGCCGAGGAGACGATCGGCGCGTTGAAGGAGCTGCCGGCGTTCCGCGACCTCCAGGACCTGCGGACCCGCGAGAAGCTGGTGGCGGAGAAGCGCTCGTCGGCGGTGGCGGCGCTGGACACGGCGAACAGGCAGCGGTTGCAGGAGGACGGCGCCGTCGACGGCGTGCTGCGGCTGCTGCGGCGGTTGGCGGAGGACCTGGGGTCGGCGCGGGAGCTGGTGGAGCCGTTGCGCCACCACCTGCGCGTGGCCGGGTTGTCGGCGGACACCGTGCCGGAGCTGCCCCGGGTGTCCACTTCGGACGCGGTCGTGCGCACCGAGTCGGTGCGGGCCAAGCCGGACCCGGAGAGCGAGCCGCTGCCGATCGAACGCCGGGTGCCGCCCGAGGTCTCGGTGGAGGCCGGTGCGCTGGAGGAGGCGGCGGCGCGGGCGGAGGAGGTCGCTTCGGCGGCCCGGCAGCGCGGTGCCCTGGCCCTGGCGCTGGCCGCGCGGGCGGCGGAGCTGGACGCGGCGCGGCGGGAGGTGGACGCGCTGCGGCAGACGGCGCGGGATGCCCGGCACGCGGCGACCGAGGCGGCGGCGCTGCGCGACCAGGAGGCGCGGGAGCTGGCGGAGGTCGCCCAGGCGTGGCTGGCCGACGTCGACTCGTGGCGCACCTCCGGTCCCTTGGCGGAGACGCCCCCGGAGCACCCGCTCCCCCTGCCGAACTCGGCCGACCCGACCACGGCGCGCGCTCTGACCACGGCGGCGCGCGAGTGGGCGAGCCCCTCGGTCACGGCCGCCCGCGCCGACGCGCACGCGGTCTCCCAGCGCCGGAAGGACCTGGCCACCGCGATCAACGCCCTGGACGCGGAACTGTCGGCCCTGCGGTCGGGCACGGGCCGGACCCCGGTGCGGGGCCGGTTCACGGCGGCGGACCGGGACAGCGCCACGGGTGCCCCGTTCTACCGCCTGGTCGACTTCCACCCGTCGGTGGACGAGGCGTCGCGGGCGGGTCTGGAGGCGGCCCTGGAGGCGTCCGGCCTGCTGGACGCCTGGGTCACCGCGACACTTCCGGGTGAAGAATCCGCCGAAGTGTACGGAAACACCGTTACCACACCTCGGTTGAAAACGAGCGGCCCCGCCGAAACCACCCCCGACCGCCCAACCCCGCCGGCCGTGCCCAGCACCCCGCTGGCCGTGCCCGGCACCCCGGTGGACGGCCCGTCCCTGGCGACGGTCCTGATCCCGGCCGTCGAGCCGAACTCCCCGGTCCCCGCCGCCGCGGTCGCCGACCTGCTCGCCTCGGTCAGCCTGCACCCCCTGCCCCCGGCCCCCGCCGCTCCCGCGCCCACTCCTGCACCCGCGGACGCGGACGCAACCCCGCCCCCTGCCCCCGGCACGGGCTTCGCGGTGTCGCCGGACGGGCGTTGGCGGGCGGGCGTGCTGACCGGCGCGTGGCACAAGGACGCGGCGGAGTTCATCGGGGCCGGTGCCCGCGAAGCCGCCCGCCGCCGTCGCATCGCGGAACTCGAGGACGAGCTGGCCACCCTGCGCGCCGACCTGGGCGCGGCCGAAGCCGACCTCGCCGCCGCGCACGCCCGGGTCGGGCAGTGGGAGGCCCACCTCGACCGCTTCCCCGCCGACCGCGAGCTGGTCGCCCGGCACGGCCGCCTCCAGGCCGCGCAGGAATCCGCCGACCGGGCCACCCGCCGCGCCGAGGAGCTGCGCGACGAGCTGGCCACCGCCCAGGCCCGCGGTGAAGCCGCCGCGGCGGAGGTCGTGCGGCAAGCCGGCGACGCGGGCCTGCCGGCGACCACCGACGGGCTCCGGCAGGCGCAGCAGGCGGCCGCCGAGGCCCAACGCACGGCCGACCGGTTGGGCGACGTGCTGCGCCGTCAGTGCCGCAGCACGGTCGCCGACCTGACCGACGCGGCGCACCGGTACCACGCGGCGGTGGAGGACCGGGTCGCGGCGGAGGCCGATGCGCAGGCGCGGTGCGTGGACTACGGGTCGCAGGCGTCGACGTTGGCGGAGCTGACGGACGCGATCGGCGGCGAGGCCAAGGAGATCGCGGACCAGCTGTCCACTCTGGAGCGTTCACGGCGCGAGATGCGCGATGAGCTCAAGGGGGTCCGCGAGCAGGTCGCGTCGGCGCGCGAGCAGGCAGCGAAGCTGTCCGCGCAGCTGGAAACGTCCGCCGAACAGCTCGCCACCGCCCGCGACGCCCTCACCCGCGCCACCGAGCACTTCAAGGCCACCGTGCGGGCCCCGGGCATCCTCGTCGCCGCGCTCCCCGACGTCCCTGAGGACGTCACGTCCGTCCGTGCGGCCCTCGCGGCGTCCGACCGGCGCGGCGCGGGCGAGGCCACGGTGATCACCAAGTTGCAGGCGTTGCAGACGTCGCTGGCGGGCAGCCACGACATCGCCGCCGAGCAGCACGTCGGCCTGCTCACGGTCACGGTCACCGGCGAGGAGGGCGCCCGCCCGGTCGCCGTCGCCGCGCGGCAGGTCACCGCGAAGCTGGCCGAGCAGCGCGGTTTCCTCGACGAGCGGTACCAGAACATCTTCGCCGACTACCTGATCCGCGACCTGGCCGAGTGGCTGCGCGGGCAGATCGCCGTCGCCGAGGACCTGTGCAAGCGGATGAACGAGGTGCTCGGCAAGGCGCGGTCGAGCCAGGGCGTGCACGTGAAGCTGGCGTGGAAGCCGTCGGCGGCGCTGGAGGAGGAGACGCGCGACGCGTTGGCGCTGGTCCGCCTGCCGTACGCGGAGCGCGACCCCGAGCAGGACGCCACCCTGCGCCGCGTGTTCACCGAACGCATCGAAGCCGAACGCGACGCCCACACGGGCAACTACGCCGAGATCCTGTCGCGCGCCTTGGACTACCGCACGTGGCACCAGTTCACGGTCACGGTCGCCGACACGGGCCCGGACGGCAACCCGCGCGAACGCCGGTTGCGCCAGCTGTCGTCGGGCGAGACGCGGCTCATCTCGTACGTGACGCTGTTCGCGGCGGCGGCGTCGTTCTACGACGCGGTCAGCGGCGAGTTCTCGCCGCTGCGGCTGGTGCTGCTGGACGAGGCGTTCGAGCGGCTGGACGACCCGACGATCGCGCGCATGCTGGGCCTGCTGGTGGACCTCGACATGGACTGGGTGATCACCTGGCCGAGCGGCTGGGGCGTGTCCGACAAGATCCCCCGCATGCACATCTACGACGTGCTGCGGCCCAAGAACGGGCGCGGCGTGGCGTGCACGCAGACCACGTGGGACGGCGCGGCGCTGGACCGGATCGACCCCTAGACGGCGCGGCTGGCCGCGCGGCGGCGCACACCGCCCGCGGCCAGGAACTCGGCCACCGGCAGCGTCGCCGCACCCAGGGCGACCGACTCCGGGCCCAGCTCGCACAGGGTGATCGACGCCTGCTCGAACGGTCGGTGCAGGGCGTGGCGCGAGGCCTGGGCGCGGATGTCGTCGAGGATCCGCGCGCCCAGCAGCAGGCCGGCCCAGCCGCCCACGATGACCTGCGACGGGTTGAACAGGTTGATCAGGTTCGCGATGCCGAGGCCGGCGTAGCGGGCGGTCTCGGCGAGGACGTCCCGGGCGGCGCGCGACCCGTCCTCGACCAGCGCCGCCAGCGCCGCCTCCTGCTCGGCGGGCACGTCGGCCTTCACCGCGCGGTACCGCCGCACGACGGCCGACGCGCCGATGTACGCCTCCAGGCACCCGTGCGCGCCGCACCGGCACGGGCGGCCGTCCAGCGCGACCGTCGTGTGCCCCCACTCCCCCGCGCCGCCCGACGAACCCCGGTACAGCACGCCGCCGGTGATGACGCTCGCGCCGACGCCCGACCCGATCAGCGCGACCACCGCGTCACCCGTGCCGCGACCGGCGCCGAACCACACCTCGGCCTGCCCGAGCGTGTTCGCGCCGTTGTCCAGGAACAGCGGCAGGTCGGTGCCGGTCCGCAGCAGGTGCTCCAGCTCGACGCCGTGCCAGCCGACGGTCTGCGCGTACACCAGGCCGTGCTCGACCTGGCCGGGCACGCCGATGCCGACGCCGAGCACGTCGTCCACCCCGCTCGCCGCGAGGCACCGGTCGAGCCCTTCCAGGACGCGCCGGGCCACGTCGTCCACCGAGTGGGCGTCGGGCTCCATCGGGAAGGTCGCCTCGGCCAGCCGCCGCAGCGTCAGGTCGAACACCTCGACCAGCACGTGCGTCTCGCCGACGTCGACGCCCACCACGGCCGCGTGCGCCGGGTTCACGCGCAGCAGCACGCGCGGCCGCCCGCCGTCCGAGTCGACCTGCCCGGCCTCGACCACGACGCCGTCGGCGATGAGTTCGGCGACCACGTTGCTGACCGACGCCTGGCTGAGCCCGGTGAGGCCGGCGAGCTCCTGCCGGCTGCGCGGTTCGTCGAAGTACAGCGCGCGCAGCACCCGCGCCCGGTTTCCGGCGCGCAGGTCGCGCACGGTCAGCTTGCGGTGCACGGCGACCCCCATCGGGCGAGTAGGACCACGGCCGCCACACGGGCGCGTCGAAGTCCCGACGTTAGTCGGTTGCGAACCGCTTGGTGCCCCATTTGCCGTGCGCCTCCAGCAGTTTCCGCCCGATGCGCTTCAGATCGGCGACGTCGCGGTCACTGAGCGCGGCCGCGAACTCCTCGGCGACCGATTCGCGGTACGCGGGGGCGCTCGTCGCGTCCACGACCCGCCGCCCCTCGTCGGTCAGCACGGCGTACACGACCCGGCGGTTGTCGGGTGGTTGCTCGCGGGCGACCCAGCCGCGCCGGACGAGCCGCTCCACCAGTCGGGTGACGCCGCTGGGGCTGACCGCGAGCAGGTCCGACAGTTCCGACATCAGCAGCCGACCGTTCATGTCGATCCGGTACAGCGCCTCGTGCTCCAGCAGCGAGCACCCGGCCGCGGCCTCGATCCGCTTCTCCATGGCGACCCGCACGGCGTCCACGCCCTGCTGGGCGTAGAGCCAGGCGAGCAGGGCGTCACTCGGCTCGTGCACGGCCGAAGCCTACCAAACTCACTTGACGGGCAAACACTTCCATAGTCAACCTTTGCGCATGGAACCTATTCTGGTCACCGGCGCGACCGGCGCCCAAGGCGGAGCGGTGACCCGCGCGCTCCTGGCCCGCGGCCACCGCGTCCGCGCCCTCACCCGCACCCCGCACAGCGCCGCGGCTCGGGAACTCCGCCGGTGGGGAGCCGACGTCGTGCCCGGCGACTTCGACGACCCGGCGTCCCTCCGCGCGGCCCTGCGCGACGTCCGGGCGGTCTTCGCCGTCACGACGCCGTTCGGCAGCGACCCGGACACCGAGACCCGGCACGGCACCGCGTTGATCGACGCCGCCCGGGACGTCGAGCACATCGTGTTCACCTCGGCGTCCAACGCCGACCGCGGCACCGGCGTGCCGCACTTCGACAGCAAGCAGCGCATCGAGGAACACCTGGTCAACGCCGGTCCGCGGTGGACGGTCCTCGGCCCGGCCGCGTTCATCGACGACAAGTTCGGCGACTGGACGCTGACCGGCCTGCGGCAGGGCACGCTGCACCTGCCCATGCCGTCGGACCGCCCACTGCACCTGGTCGCCGTGCGCGACATCGCCGCCGTCGCCGCCCTGGCCCTCGAGCAGCCCGACCGGTTCGCGGGCAGGCGGCTGGACCTGGCCGGCGAGGCCCTGACCCCGGCGGGCATGGCCGAGGCGTTGACGGCCGCCACCGGCCGCCCGATCCGCCACCACCGCCCGCCGTTGGACGTGGTGGCGCGCCACTCCGCCGACCTGGCCGCGATGTTCCGCTACTTCACCGAGGTCGGCACCGACGTCGACCTGCCCCGGCTGCACGCCGAGCTGCCGGAGGTCACCTGGCACCGGTACGCGGACTTCGTGCGCGCGCTGAACTGGCCCGCCCTGCTCCAACCGGCGTGATCCGCGGCGACGCGCCGGGGTCAGCCCGCCGCCGCCCACGACTGGATCATCCGGTAGGCGATGGACGCCCCCGGCGCGAGCAGCAGGTCCGGCACGCTGCCGGGCTCGGCGAGCGCCTGCAGCACGTCGGCCCGGCTCACCCACCTGGCCTGCGCGATCTCGCCGTCCGCGAGCACCAGCGGCTCGGCCGGGTCGGCCACCGCCTCGAACGCCACCATCAACGACCGCGGGAACGGCCACGGCTGGCTGCCGAGGTAGTGGATGTCGCCGACGACGACACCCACCTCCTCCAGGATCTCCCGGGCCACGCACGCCTCCAGGGACTCGCCCGCCTCGACGAACCCGGCCAGCACCGAGTACCGCCCCTCGGGCCACCCCTCGCCGCGGGCGAGCAGCACCTGGTCCGCGCCGTCGTGCACGAGGCAGATCACGGCCGCGTCCGTGCGCGGGTACTCCTCGCGCCCGCACTGCTCGCACACCCGCGCCCACCCGGACTTGACCGACTCGGTCCGCCCGCCGCACACCGAGCAGAACCTCGCCGACCGGTGCCAGTGGAACAACGCGACCGCCGACGTGAACAGGCCCGCGCCCGTGTCGTCCAGCAACGCCCCGACCGCCCGCAGGTCGAGCCACTGCGGCTCGTCGGTCAGCTCCGGCCGGAACCACGCCCGACCGGTCGGCGCGGCCACGTCCGTCTCGTCCTCGGTCAGCGGAACCGCCCAGTACGCCACCCCGCCCTGCTCGCCGAGCAGCACGGCCGTGTCCGGCGGGCCGTCGCCGAACTCCGTGGCGGGACGGTCGACCAGGCGCGAACCCCGGTCGGCCACCAGCGTTCGGCCACGCGCGTCCACGGTGATGACCCGGGCCTTCGGCCACAGCTCCGCGAGGCGTTCCGCGTCCCCGCGCAGCGACTCGCGCCGATCGACCGTGGACCGCGACAGCGCGGGCAGTTCCACCAACTCGAAGCTCACGGCAGGGTCACACCACCCAACGCCCGCAGCTGCGGGGTCAGCAACTCCGCGTCGCCCACCAGCACGCCGGTGAACGCCGTCGGCGCGAAGAACTCCAACGCCACCTCCGCGACCTGTTCCACGGTCACCGCCGCCAGCCGGTCGGGGTGCCCGGTGAACCACTCCACGCCCAGCCCCAGCCCGGCGAGGTTCATCAGGAACGACGCCAGCCCGCCCTGCGACGACGTCGCCGTCAGCAGCGACCCGATCGCGTACCGGCGCGCGGTGTCGACCTCCGACTCCGTCGGCGGCACCAAGCCCAGCTTGGCCAGCTCGTACCGGGTCTCCAGCAGCGCCGCCGCCGTCACCTCGCTGGCCGTGTCGGCGTCCACCAGCAGCGTCGCCCCACCCGGCGTGAACTCCGGGTGCGACCGCGCGCCGTAGGTGTAGCCCTTGTCCTCGCGGATGTTCTCCACCAGCCGGGAGGAGAAGAACCCGCCGAACACCAGGTTCGCGAGCTGCAACGCCGGGTACCGGTCGTCGGTGCGCTCCAGCCCGCGCCCGGCGAGGCGGATCTGCGACTGCACGGCACCGGGGCGGTGCACGAACAGCACGTCGCCACCCCGCACGGGCGGCAGCGGCGACAACGCCACCGCGGTGCCCTCACCGGTCCAGCCGCCCAGCGCCTCCTCGACCGCGCGCACCGCCGCGTCCGGCTCCACGTCGCCCACCACGACGACCACCGAACCGCGCGGCAGCACGGCCGACGCGTGCAGCGCCAGGACGTCGTCCCGCGTGACCGCCGCGACCTCCTCCGCCTCGGGCATCTCCTTGGCGAACGGGTGGTCGCCGTACAGGTGGCGCTGCAACGCCTCCCGCGCGATCACGTTCGGCTGCGACCGCGCCAGCCGGATGCGCTCCACCAGCCGCGCGCGCTCCCGCTCGACCTCGTCGGCCGGGTACGTCGTACCGGTCAGCACGTCGCGCAGCACGTCCAGCACCGTGCCGAAGCCGGACACCAGCGCGTTGCCGGACAGCGCCAGCCGCTCCGGGTCGACCACCGCGTCCAGCTCGCCGCCGACGAGCGCCAGCTCGGTGTCCACGTCCACCCGGCTGCGGGTCGCGGTGCCGGTGAGGATCGTGTTCGCCAGCACCTCGGCCCGCGCCGCGTGCGCCGAGCCGACGCTGCTCGACGCCGGGTCGCCGAACGGGATGCGCAGCCGCACCTCGACCAGCGGAACCGACGACCGGCGCACGGCCAGCACCCGCAGGCCGTTGGCCAGCGTCGTGTCGACCGTGTCCAGGTCGGCCGCCGCCCGCTGCTCGCCCAGCTCCGGGAACGGGCGAGGCCCTAGCTCCGTACGGCCGATCTCCTCGGCGCTGCGGTGCTTGGTCGGGGCGCTCACTCGGTACCTCCGTCGGCGGGGTTGAGGATCAGGACGGCGCGCGAGTCCGGCCGCAGTGCCTTGGCGGCCGCGGCGACCGCGTCGGTGGTGATGCCGGCCAGCTTGTCCGGCAGCTCGTACAGCAGCTCGGCCCGCCCGAACAGCAGCTCGGCCGACCCGAGGCCCAGCGTCCGGCTGGTGAGCCGGTCGTGCTCCCGGTGCATGGTCGACACCCAGCGGGCGGTGACCTTGGCCAGCTCCTGCTCCGTCGGCCCTTCCTCGGCCAACCGCAGCAGCTCCTCGTCCACCGCCGCGAGCACCTGCGCGGAGGTGACCTCCGGCGGGTGGATCGCGGTGACGCTGAACGTGTCCGGGTCGCGCGCCTCCAACGGCCCGAACAGCCCGCACCCCGCGCCCACGTCGACCACGATCGCGTCGCGGTGCACCAGCCGCTGCTGGAGCCGCGACCCGTCGCCGTCGGTGAGCACACCGGCCAGGACCAGGTAGGCGAGATAGCCCTCGATCTCGTTCACCGGGTCCGGGATCCGGTAGCCCACGGCGATGGCGGGCATCGGCGCGTGCTTGTCGGTGTGCTCGGCCCGCAGCTCGCCCTTCGGCGCCGCCTCGGCGAACGACGGCCGGGTCGGCACCGGACGGGCGGGCACGTCACCGAAGTGCTGCTCGACGAGCGCCTTCGCCGCCTCGGGCTCGAAGTCGCCCGCCACCGTCAGCACCGCGTTGCCGGGCGCGTAGTAGGTGTCGAAGAACGCCGCGCAGTCGTCCACGGTGGCGTTCTCCAGGTCGGTGAAGTCGCCGTAGCCGTTGTGCGCGTTGGGGAACGTCTGGAACAGGACCGGTGGCAGGAGGATCCACGGGAACCCCCCGTACGGTCGGTTGAGCACGTTGAGCCGGATCTCCTCCTTCACCACGTCGATCTGATTGCGCAGGTTCTCCTCAGTGATCTTCGGCGCCCGCATGCGGTCCGCCTCGAGGAAGAGCGCCCGCTCCAGTGCCGCCGACGGCAGCACCTCGTAGTAGTCGGTGTAATCGGGATGGGTCGACCCGTTGAACGTGCCGCCCGAGGACTGCACGTGCCGGAAGTGGGCCAGCTTCTCCAGGCTCTCGCTGCCCTGGAACATGAGGTGCTCGAAGAGGTGCGCGAACCCCGTCCGCCCCTCCGGCTCGGAGCGGAAGCCGACGTCGTAGTGCACGCTCACTCCTACGACCGGGGCGCTGCGGTCGGGTGCGAGCACCACCCGCAGACCGTTGGGAAGCGTGAACCTGTGCAGTTCGGGTAGCGCCATGAACGCAGCCTACGGGTTCGCACCACTGCCGGGCTCGATGGTCGCCCGCCCACCGAAGCGCGCCGCTACGCCCAGCGCGAACCGACCGGGGTGGGACCGGCCGACCGGCGGCTCGACGGCCGATCCGGAACCGGGCACGCGCCCGCGCCGATCCGGACCACCGTCTGTCTCAGCAGGCCGCCCCTCCCGGTGGAGCCGGCGCGTGTGGGCACCGGGTCGGGTTCCGGCCTCGATCCCCGCCCACCTTCGTCCGCCGCCCGTCGGGTCCGGTGTTCGGGGTGGCTCTATTGTCGAACGGCTGTTCGAGAGGTGACAAGATCACGTTCGGGTGAACGTCAGCCGCGCAGCGACCTCAGGTGCCCCGCCTGCGCCAGCACGCCGTCCACCGCGCCCAGGAACACCGGGAACCGCTGCGCGAACCGCCCCAGGTCACCACCCCGCTCGGCCTCCCCGAACCAGTACAGCCCCGGCCGCGTGCCCGCGAACGCCGCCAGCCACCGCTCCGTCTCGCCCAGCACCACCGCGTAGGGCAACGACCGCGAGAACACCAGCTCCCGATCCGCCTCCGGGACGTCCTGCGGCGTGGCCGTGTGCAGGTACCCGCGCAACCCGCGCACGTGCTCCAACAAAACGCTCCCGCGCCTGGTCCGAGCGGGCATCGTCCGCGCGCCCACCGCCAACGCCACCCCGGCCACCACCACGACCAGCCCGAACAACGCGGCACCGCCCACCAGCGCCAGCACCACCGTCAGCACCGCGCCCAGCACGCCGATCCCCGCGCCGACCCACCACCAGAGGCTGCGCTCGGCGTCCGGCCGCCGCGCGAACCAGTCCCGGGCCACCACGTCGGCGTACAGCTCGTCCCGCACTCGCGACAGGTCGACCCGCTCGGCCCTGAGCTGCGACAACGTTACCGCGTCCACCCCGTCGGGCAGCAACGCCTCGTACACCGCGCGCTCGTACCCGGACAGCGACGGGTCGGCCGGGTTGCGCCGCACGAACCGCCAGTCGTGCCCGTCGACCTCCTCGATCCACACGTAGTTGCGCACCGCGAGGTCCACGATCGTCGCGGTCACGTCCACGACGTCCACGTGCTCGTCCACCACGGTGCCGACCTGGCCGGGCAGCACGCCGTCCGGCGAGGCGAACGCCACCCGCCCCGCACCATCGGTGACCAGCACGTTCACCGGCCCGACCTCGCCTGCCAACGCCCGCGCGTCCCGACCGCGCAGGTACCACAACAACAACCCGCCGCCCAGCAGCAGCACGACCAGCCCACCGAGGCCGGCGCCCGTCAACGGGGTCAGCGCGAACGCCGCCGCCAACCCGGACGTCTCCTCCACCCGCGCGTTCGCGGGCGCCACGCCCTCCTGCAACCCGACCGCGAGGTCGACCCGCTCGCCGGCGGCCAGGCCGATCTCGGTCACCCGCACGCCCCGCCCGTCGCCCAGGTCGGCGCTGGTGCACGGCGTCGACGTGCCCGGCTCGCCCGCCAGGCAGTTCACCGACCTCGGGGCGTCCGGCGTGATCACGGAGACCTTCACCGAGTCGAGCGCGGTGTCCCAGCCGCTCGCGGGCTGCCAGCGCAGCTCCAGCGTGTCGCCGATCTTGGCGACCGCCCCCACCACGGAGTACCTGACGGTCGACGTGCCCGGCTGGAGTGCGATCGTGAGTTCGCCGTCCGATGCTGTAGCCGTGCCGTTGCCGTCGACAGCCACGTCCGAGACCTGGAACACCCGCTCCCGGTCGGACGAGACGGGCACGCGTAACGCGACCGCCCGGGTGGCCGTCCTCCCGTCGGGGACGGTGACGACCTCGGTCACGGTCAGCCTGCCGTCGCGCTCCAGCTTGAGCCGCACGTCCGCGCCGACCGTCCCGGGCAGTCCGGCCGTGCCGCTCGGCTGCGCCGACGCCGTGCCGCCGCCCGTGCACAGCGCGACCGCGCACAGGGCCGCCACTCCCCAGTTTTTCAACACGGCCGCGGAGGATAGCGGAGTTCGCCTAAGCTCTTGTGCTGTTTCGGGCATCCGCGATATGGGGGACGACCAGCGATGACGCAACCACCGCCGCCGGGTGGCTGGCCGCCCCCACGACCGGTCGGACCGCCGCCGATGCCCGCCTCGCTCCACCCCCAACAGCCCCAGCCGACCCAGCAGTGGCCCCAGCGGCAACCCCTACCGCCCACCGGCCCACAGCAGCGGCCGTGGCCCTCCCGGGGACCGGCGATGCCGCCGCCGACGGCCCCGCCGCAGCCGCCGCCCGTGAGCTGGGGGCCGCCGCCCGGACCGCCGCCCGGCTGGGGCCCGGCACCGATGCCGTACCCGCCGCTGCCCCGGAAGAAGAGCAAGGGCCCGCTCGTCGCGGTGCTGATCGTCGGCTTCCTCGTCCTCGGCGTCGCGACGATCGGCATCCTGGCCGCGACCCGCGGCAGCAGGGTGGCCGGCGACTCCCCCAGCGCCGGCTACCAGAACTACACGTACACGCCCGAACCCACCACCACGACCACCACGACGACGACCACCGCGGAGAGCAGCAAGCCGTCCGCGTCGACCAGCACGCCCAAGGCCGGCCCGAAGGCCGTCATCACGCTCGGCGACAACCCCATCCACGGCGCGGGCCTCGGCGCGTTCGACATCGACGGCTGCCCGCTGCCGCCGATGGACTACTCGCCCGCCGGCCAGGACCGGTTCCTGCGGGCCGCGCTGCCGTGCATCGAGGCGATGTGGAAGCCGTCGTTCCAGCGCGCGAACCTGCCCTACCAGCCCGTCGAACTGGTCATGGTGACGTCCCAGATCACCAACACGTGCGGCAACATGGGCCCGGACCGCACCGCCATGTACTGCGACGGCACGATCTTCTGGACGCCGAACCACTACGCCAACGAGCAGGGTTCGGCCAACCCCAACCACCCGGGCAAGTACCTGGGGCAGCTCGCGCACGAGTACGGCCACCACATCCAGTGGCTCTCGGGCATCCTCCGCGCGTCCAGCCAGGCGCAGTACGACAAGGGCGGCTGGGACACCCCCGAGGGCCTCGACCTGAACCGGCGCAAGGAGCTGCAGGCGACCTGCTTCGGCGGGATGACGCTCGCGCCCCTCTCCCACGGCGCGGTGCCGTCCGACGTGATCTCGGTGGCCCTGACCGACGCGGGCAACCGCGGCGACTACCCGATCTACCCCAACCGGGACCACGGCGCGCCCGAGAAGAACGCCGCCTGGGTCAACCACGGCTTCAAGAACAACGAGACCAGCGCGTGCAACACTTGGGTGGCGAGCGCGGCGGACGTCAGCTGACCGGACTGGAGGACCGTGCACACGCCCGAGGAGCCCCGGAACAACCCGATCGTCCTCATCGGCGTGTTCTCGTTGATCGTGTTGTGCGTGCTGGGGCTCGGTGGCCTGACACAGCTGGAGACGTCCCGGCGGGTCGACGGCCACGCGGTGGCCGCGCCCGGCGTCCAGGTGGCGGAGACGACCGGCACGGAGGCACCGCGCCCGCGTGCCGTGCACCGGTTGGCCGACCACCCGTTCCTGACCACGCCCGTGCGGCTGCCGGCGGTGGCGTGCGCGCTGCCGGGTTTCGGGGTGTCGGACACGGAGCTGTCGACGTACTACAAGGCCGGTGTGGCGTGCCTGGACCAGGCGTGGCGGCCGGCTCTGGAGCAGGCGAACCTGCCGTTCGACCCGCCGGCGCTGGACACCTCGCCGGACCTGGCCGAGGGGCCGTGCGGCTCCGCGCCCGCCGAGAGCGAGGCGGTCGCGTACTACTGCGGTCGCAACAGGACCATCTACATGCCCACGCGGCGGCTGCGGGACAACGGCGGCGGTGAGCGCGCCGGGTCGCACCTGGCGACGTTGGCGCACGAGTACGGGCACCACGTGCAGGCGTTGTCGGGGATGCTGCGCGCGGCGGACGGCAAGATCGCCGACGCGGGCGAGCAGACGCCGGCGGGGCTGGAGATGTCGCGGCGGATCGAGCTGCAGGCCAACTGCTTCGCCGGGATGTTCCTGGTGGCCGCGTCCGGGTCGATCGGGAGCGGGTTGGCGCAGGAGGCGGCGGACGACTTCCAGTACGCCGTGGAGGAGCCGCCGGAGAAGAACGCCCACGGCAGCCCCGACAACCAGGCCGAGTGGGCCACGCTGGGGTTCACCGACGGCGTGACGTCCTCGTGCAACACCTACGCGGCGCCGGCGGCGGACGTCGGCTGAGAACGCCTGGTCAGCAGGTGGGCGTAGAGGCCGCCGGCGAGACCGCTCAGGCACAGCAGCAGCGTCGTCAGCCTGGCCGGGAACGGCATGCCGACCGGGGTGCTGGCGGCGGCTTGGACGGTGAACTCGCCGCTGGTGTCGGCCGGGAGGACGACGTCGACGACCTCGTCCCGCTGGTGGCCGCAGCCGTCGAGCTTGGCGGTGTGGGTCCGGTCACCGATCGTCAGTTCGACGCGGTCGTAGGCGTTCGCGTCGCCGCAGGAGGCCGGTGCGACCACGGTGGCGGCGACCCGCTGGACCTCGGCGGACGTGCGCGGCCACCACGACGCGACCGCTGCCGCGACGCCCGCCAGCCCCACGACCAGCAGCACCAGCGCCCACCGGACCGGGCTTCGCGGAACCGCCACGCGTGGATGGTCGCAGACGCCGCAAGCAGGTGTCGTGCGGGTCGAGCCGCGTGACCTGGGCGGAAACATCACCCGATAGTGATCTTGCCCACCCTCGAACTCCTGTTCGACACTATCCCCATGCCCCACAACCCGAAACTCCTGGAACCCCTCCGCCCCCGAGCCCGTCGCCGGATGCCACACCGAGCGCCCCGTCGGGATCTCCGATCCTGGGCCCGTCGGTCGCGCCTGAGACGTCCGCGGTCCGGGTGGAGCCCTCCGGCATGGCCGTCGTGGCGCAACCACGGTCCGCCTTGACCACCGATCGATTTCCGATGACCGGTGCCGGCAGCCGCTGTCCGCAGCGGCGTCCTCCCGGTCCTCGGGCGCTCCTGAACGGCACACCGCTCGAAGCCCTCCGACGCGGTGCGCCCTCCGGGAGCCACGGACGGCCGGCCTCTCCCTTCCGCGCCCACGTCGGGTGAGGTCAGCCCACAACGTCCCGCCCGCCACGTACCACCGGGGGTCGTCGTCCCGGTCGATCCCCTGACCGGAAGCGCGGCGACCGTCAACGCTCGCGTCCACCAGCCAACTACGCACGCGGTGCCGCCGGGAGTCGCCCTGCCGACTTCCGGACGGGTCCGACCGGTCGCCGCACCGGCACGGCCCACCACCGCTCCTCGAACGGCCCGCGGTCAGGGCGGTGACGGGTAGCGCGCCTCGACGCGCGGTCGAACACCGCCCGACCGACCCGGCCTGGCCCGGCCCGACATCGCCGAAGCCCGTGGCGTCGGTCCGGAGCGGGCCGGCCGAGCCCTTCACCCCCGCCCACTGCCTTTCCGCGGGTGACCGTCATGAATTCCGGCTTGTCGGGGCTTCACGGCCGCCATGAGCCACGCGACGCAGAATATGGAGGTGTCGACTGATGCCAGGGTGCTGGTGATCGAGGACGCGGAGGCGATCGGTGCCGCGGTGAGTTCGGCCCTGCGGGACGCGGGCTACCAGGTGCAGGTCCGGCCGGACGGTCGTGAACTGGAGGGCGACCTGGCCCGGTTCCGGCCGGATCTGGTGGTGCTCGACGTGATGCTGCCCGGTCGGGACGGCTTCACGCTGCTGGAGGTCATCCGACGGACCTGTGGTGCCGGGGTGGTGATGCTGACCGCTCGGGACGGGGTGTCCGACCGGTTGCGCGGGCTCGACCGGGGTGCGGACGACTACGTGGTGAAGCCGTTCGTGCTGGCCGAGCTGGTCGCCCGGGTGAGCGCGGTGTTGCGGCGGCTCGGTCGGACGCCGTCGACCGTGCAGATCGGCGACCTGGTGGTGGACGCCGACTCGGCGGTGGTGCTGCGGGGTGACGTGCCGGTCGAGTTGACCGCCACCGAGCTGCGCCTGCTGCGGTACCTGGCCGCGCAGCGCGGGCGGGTGGTGGGCAAGACGCAGATCCTGACCGCGGTGTGGGGGTACGAGGACTACGACCCGAACCTGGTGGAGGTGCACGTCAGCGCCCTGCGCCGGAAGTTGGAGGAGCACGGCCCCCGGCTGCTCCACACGGTGCGCGGGCTCGGCTACGTGCTGAGGGCGGACGACGCGTGAGCCTGCGGACCGTCTCGCTGCGCCGGCGGGTCGCGCTGTCGGCGATCGGCGTGCTCGGTGTCGTGCTGGTCGGGGTCGTGCTGTTGGTGGACGCGCTGTTCGCGGCGGAGTCCAAGCGGGACGTGGACACCGCGCTGGTGGAGAAGGCGCGGGTGGCCCAGCAGTTGGTCAGGCAGCGGGTGCGCGGGGCGGACCTGGTGGACCGGCTGCAGGGCCGGGGTGTGGAGGTCCGGCTGGTCATGCCGGACGGGACGGTGTTCGGCAACGATCCGGACGAGGAGGTGGCGAACGAGGTAACCCGGCAGTTGGGCGACGGGTCGACGATCACGGTGTACGCCGAGTCGTCGGCGATCACCGTGGCGCAGGCGAGGCTGCGGCGGCTGCTGATGCTCGTCGGGTTCGGCGCGCTGGCGGTGACGGCGGGGGCGATGGTGCTGGTCGTCCGCCGGGCGTTGGCACCGCTGGACGCGATGACGACGCTGGCCCGTTCGATCGCGCGCGGCCGGCGGGGCTCGCGCCTCAACCCGTCGCGGACGGACAACGAACTCGGTCGGACGGCGGCCGCGTTCGACGACATGCTCGATTCGCTCGAGGGATCGGAGGAGAGGACGAAGCGGTTCGTGGCCGACGCGGCGCACGAGCTGCGGACGCCGGTGGCCGGCGTGCAGGCGGTCGCGGAAGCCCTGATGCAGACGTCGAGCGCCGAGGAGCGGGAGCGGTTGAACCTGCTCCTGGTGCGCGAGTCGCGCCGGGCGGGGCGGCTGGTGGACGACCTGTTGGCGTTGGCGCGCATCGACGCGGGTCTCGAACTGCACCGGGAACGGGTCGACCTGCTCGCGCTGGCCGAGGCCGAGGTGGGGCGCACGAAGTTGCTCGCGCCGGACTTCGACATCGCCGCCGAGGGCGAGTCGACGTTCGTGTCGGGCGATCCGCAACGGCTGGCCCAGGTGCTGGCGAACCTGGCCGACAACGCCCGTCAGGCCACCGGTCCGTCGGGGCGGGTCCGGCTGCGCGTGTCGAGGGCGGGCAGCTTCGCGAAGCTGGCCGTGTCCGACAACGGACCGGGCGTGCCGCCGGAGGAGAGGGAACGCATCTTCGACCGGCTGGTGCGGTTGGACGAGGCGCGGGACCAGCGGTCCGGCGGTTCCGGCCTGGGGCTGTCGATCGCCCGAGGCGTGGTGCGCGCCCACGGGGGCGAACTGTCGTGCCTCGGTCCCGACCGCTCGTCGCCCGACACGGCGTCGCCTGACACGGCGTCGGCAGGTGCGGCCATCGCAGGGACGACCACCGCAGAGACGGGCGCAACAGAGACGGGCGCGACGAGCGCGGCCACCGCCGGTGCGTCGGCCGCCGCCGCGCTCGGCACCGGCGCTCCGGAGCCGAGCGCGGCCGGCAAGGACAGGACGGCCACGGGTGCGGGCGACACGGGCACCTCGGGGGCGAGGGGAGCCGGCACCGGCGCTCCGGGTTCGAGCCTGGCAGACAAGGGCTCGACGGCGACGGGTGCGGCCGGGACGAGTACGTCGAGGCCGCCGGGTGCCGACACGGGCACGTCGGTCACGGGCGCGGCCGACGTGGGCACGGCCGACGTGGGCACGCCCGCTACCGGCGCGGTCGCCGGGCGCGCGGTGGTTGCGGGCTTGGCCGCGGCGGCGAGCGTTGGGAAAGCAGACGTCGAGAGGGTGGGCACCGGGCAGCCGGGTGGTGGTGACCGGCCGGCCCGGGGTGGTCCGGTGGTGGGGCCGACACGCAGGCGCGGGGCGGTGTTCGAGGTTCGGCTTCCGCTGGCCGACTGAGGTCAGACCTCCTTCGGC
This sequence comes from Actinosynnema sp. NPDC053489, assembly GCF_044544865.1. Taxonomy (NCBI): domain Bacteria; kingdom Bacillati; phylum Actinomycetota; class Actinomycetes; order Pseudonocardiales; family Pseudonocardiaceae; genus Actinosynnema; species Actinosynnema sp. NPDC053489. The sequence goes on from NZ_JBITXT010000015.1 coordinate 74,921, forward strand.
GGGGTGACCTTCTTGACGTAGAGGAGGCGGTCGCCGGCTTCGACGGCGTCGGCTTCCGGGGCGTCCACCCGGTAGAGGGTGCCGTCCCGCACCACGCCCAGCACGATGTCGGGCAGGTGGCGCGGGGAGCCGCCGATCTCCGACGGCTCGACGTCGCGTTCGGCGATGGACAGGCCCGCGTCCGGCGTCAGGAGGTCCTCCACCATGTCCACCACGGACGGGGTGGCGGTGGCCATGCCCAGCAGTCGGCCCGCCGTCTCGCTGGACACCACGACCGAGTCCGCGCCGGACTGGCGGAGCAGGTGCTCGTTCTCCCGCTCCCGCACCGACGCGACGACCTGGGCCTTCGGTGCCAGCTCCCGGGCGGTGAGGGTGACCAGGACGGCCGTGTCGTCGCGGTTCGCCGCCACGACCACCGCCCGGGCCCGCGGCACGCCCGCCACCCGCAGCACGTCGTTGCTGGTGCCGGACCCGTGCACGGTGACCAGGCCGATCGCGGACGCGGCGTCCAGCGCCGACTGCGCCGTGTCGACCACGACGATCGAACCCGGCTCGGCTCCGTCACCGAGCAGGGCGCTGACCGCGGACCGGCCCTTGGTGCCGTACCCGATGACGACCACGTGGTCCCGCACCTTGGTCCTCCACTTCTGGATGCGCAGCGCCTGCCGCGAGCGCTCGGTGAGCACTTCGAGGGTCGTACCGACCAGGACGATCAGGAACAGCACCCGCAGGGGGGTGATCACGAGGACGTTGACCAGCCGCGCCGACGAACTGGCGGGGGTGATGTCACCGTATCCGGTGGTCGACAGCGACACGGTGGCGTAGTACACCGCGTCGAGGAACGACAGGCCGTCCTCGTTGACGTCCCGGTAGCCGTCGCGGTCGAGGTAGACGATCAGCACCGCCGCCATGAGCGCGGCGAGCGCGCCGATCACGCGTTTCAGGATCGCCCGGACGGGGCTCTGGACCGTGTCCGGCATCCGGATCACGCCGACGAGCGAGTGACCGGGCCGGGTGGCCAGCGGTTCGCCGGGGCTGGTGCGGCGGATCATGACAACCTCTCCGGCAGTAGCCGCCACAGCCGGGCGGCGGCCTCGGCCCCGCGCAGCAGCAGGGGGACGACGACGCGCTCGTTCGGCGCGTGGATGCGATCATCCGGCAACGTCGCGCCGAGGTACACGACCGGCACGCCGAGCGCCTCGTGCAGCACCGCGGCCGGCCCGGAGCCGCCCGTCCGGCTGAACCGCACGGGCTGGTCGAACGCGGCCTCCACCGCGTCGCGCACGGCTCCCACGGCCGGGTGCGAGACGTCCACCGCGTAGGGCGGCACGCCGTCACCGCGCGTGATCACCTCGGCGTGCAGCCCGGCCGGGGTGTGCCGGGCGACGAACGACCGCAGCGCCTCCGCCACCCGTTCGGGCCGCTGGTCGGGCACGAGCCGGAACGACAGCTTCACCGCCGCCCGGGCGGGCACGATCGTCTTCAGCCCCGGCCCGGTGTACCCGCCGTGGATGCCGTTGACCTCGGCCGTCGGCCGCACCCACGTCCGTTCGAGCGTCGACCAGCCGGGTTCGCCGGCCACCCCCCGGGCACCACCCGCGTTCGCCAGCCACACCGCCTCGTCGAACGGCAACGCGGCGTAGTCGGCCCGCTCCGCGTCGGCGGGCTCGACCACGTCGTCGTAGAAGCCGGGCAGCCGAACGCGCCCGGTATCGTCGTGCAGGGCCGCGACGAGCCGCGCGATGGCCGTCGCCGGGTTCGGCACGCTGCCACCGGCCCGCCCGGAGTGCACGTCGGACGTGCCGCCGGTGAACACGACCTCCGCCCCGTACACCCCGCGCTGCCCGGTGCACACGGTCGGCGCGTCGCGCCCGTACAGCGGCGTGTCGGTGAACACCACGAGGTCGCACGCGAGGTCGTCGCGGTGCTCCTCCAGCAGCCGGGCGAGGTGCGGCGAACCGGACTCCTCCTCGCCCTCCACGAACAGCTTCAGCGTCACGGCGGGCCGCGCCGCGCCGGTCGCCGCGAGGTGCGCCCGCACCCCGAGCAGGTGCATCGCGACCTGGCCCTTGTCGTCGCTGGCACCTCGCGCGAACAGCTCCTCGCCGACCAGCGTCGGCTCGAACGGCGGGTGCTGCCACTGCTGCACCGGGTCGACCGGCTGCACGTCGTGGTGGCCGTAGACCAGCACGGTCGGCGCGTCGGGATCGGCGGCGGGCAGGCAGGCGTACACGGCGGGCAGCGCCGGTCCCTCGTCCCAGACCCGCACGTCGGGCCACCCGTCGCGGCGCAGCGCCCCGGCGAGCCAGTGCGCGGACGCGGCCACGTCGTCGTGGTGCGCCGGGTCGGCCCCGATCGACGGGATGGCGAGCCACTCGCGCAGGCCGATCAGGAAGTCCTCGGCGAACGCGGCCACGGCCGCCCGCTCGGGATGCTCGGGTTCTTCTGGATCACCGGTCACGGTGCGGCAGGATAACCTCGGGCAACCCTGCGAGCGCCCTTCGGCGGACGACGTGACAGGGTGGTCCCATGGAACCGACTCGTTCCCGTTCCCGGTCGGCGCTGGCGCTGGCCGGGCTGCTCGGCGCGGCCGGGGTCACGCACTTCGCCAAGCCGAAGCCGTACGACTCGATCGTGCCGCGCGCGCTGCCGGGCAGGCCCCGGACCTGGACCTACGTCTCCGGCGCGGTGGAAGTGGCGCTGGCGGCGGCGGTCGCCGTGCCGCGGACGCGGGGCGTGGGCGGGAAGCTGGCGGCCGCGTTCTTCGCGGCGGTGTTCCCGGCGAACGTCAAGATGGCGTACGACTACCGCACGAAGTCGCCCAGGGCGAGGGCCATCGCCTACGGGCGGCTGCCGCTGCAGGTGCCGCTGGTCCTGTGGGCCTTGCGCGTGGGCCGCTCAACTCCCTGATCACTCTGGGCACCGGGTCCGACACCCAGCGCGCCCGAGGGTCTGTCATTGAAACCGCAACCAGTCCTAGGATGCCCGAGTGCAACCGCTCCTCCACCCTGCCGCGACGGCGTTGGGTTGGCGCGGCATCGTCGTGCCCGACGTCGCCGTGCTCGGCCACCAGGTGTCGGCCGTCGTGCGGGTCCGTGCCGACGTGCACGAGTGGCGCAGCGCGAACGGCTGGCCGCCGCAGGCCGACCCGTCGTGGTTCCGCTCGTGGTTCGAGCCCGCCGCGCACGACCGGCTGCCCCTGCCCGCGGTGGAGCTGGTGGGCGTGCTGGTGGGTGAGTCCACGGTCGACCGGGCGTTGCAGTCGTGCGGCACCCTGATGACGCTCGCGCCGTGCTCGGTGGTGCTGCCCGCGCCGCAGGGCGACGAGCAGGCGTGGCCGCTGATCGAGCTGGACTACTACGGCATCGGCGTCGTCTCGGTCGACGCGGCGGGCGCGGCCGAGCTGCTGGTGCCGCCGGAGGACCGGTCGACGGAGTTCGGGCCGTCGCTGTTCGGGCGGTGGCTGCTGGAGGTGCTCTACGACCGGGTGCTGCGGGAAGTTCCCGCGGACGCCCGGGTGAACAGCTAGTCCGGGATCGAGCGCAGCAGCGCGCGCAGGCCGTCGGCGTCCAGCAGGTCGGCGGGGCGCAGCGTGTGGTCCTGGCGGACGTAGTGGAACGCGGCGCGCACCCGCTCCACGGGCGTCCCGGTCAGTGACGCCCACGCCAGCCGGTAGGCCGCGAGCTGCACGGACAGCGCCGGCAGGCGGTCCTCGTCGGGCACCGCGCCGGTCTTCCAGTCGACCACGGTCCAGCCGCCGTCGTCGTCGGCGAACACCGCGTCCATCCGGCCGCGCACCGACATGCCGTCGATCTCCGCCTCGAACGGCACCTCGACGTCGTGCGGCACGCGGTCGGCCCACGCGCTGGCCAGGAACGCCTCCTGGAGGCGGGTCAGGTCGCTGTCCGGGGCCGCCCCCTCGTCGGCCGCGCCGGGCAGCTCGTCGAGGTCGAACAGGCGGCTCGCGCCGAACCGCTGTTCCAGCCAGGTGTGGAACGCCGTGCCGCGGCGGGCCAAGGGGTTGGGCGGGAACGGCAGGGGGCGGCGCAGCCGGCGGGCGAGCTGGTCGGGGTCGGCGGCGAGTTCCACCAGTTGGCTGACGGAGAGGTGGTCGGGCAGCACGACGCGCTCCCGGCGGTCGGCCGCGGCGGCGCGTTCGGCGAGGAGCACGTCGACGTCGCGCGCCCACCCCTCCGGGTCGTCGGCCGACTCCGGGTCCTCGGCAGGCTCCGGGCCCTCGGCAGGCTCCGGGTCCTCGACAGGTTCCGGGACGTCGGTCCCCTCCGCGCCCTCGGGCGCGAGCGTCGAACTCGGGGGTCCCGGAGGTTCGACACCCGGGGCCTGGGCGTTCGACTCACGGGCGGCCAGGGCGGCCAGGACCAGTTCGGCGCCCTCGACCACGGCGGCGCGGCGCCTGCCCAGCGGGTCGGTCGGCCACTGGGCCGTCTTCGTCTGGGCGGCGAGGGGGTTCGGCTCGTCCTCGGGCGGTCGAGGTGCCCAGTGGGCGAGGTCGGCGGGCGGGTGCTCGGCCGCCAGCACGGCCTCGCGGATCTCGGTGAGGAACGCGGACGGCCCCTTCGGCTTGTCGCCCGTCTCGCCCCACCAGTGCCCCGACACCAGCAGGCTGTGCTCGGACCGCGTCAGCGCCACGTACAGCAGCCGCCGCTCCTCCACCAGCCGCCGCTCGTCGAAGTCCTCCTCGTGCCGGACCAGCGCCTCCTCCACCTCCTTGCGGTTGGCGTCGGGCGCGACGCGCAGCGTCGGCAGGTCCTCGGCGTCACCGCGCAGGTGGGCGGGCAGCTCGGCAACGGCGCGCAACCAGCTGGACGACTTCTTGCGGCCCGGGAACACGTCCTTCACCACGTGCGGCACGGCGACGATGTGCCACTCCAGGCCCTTCGCCGAGTGCATGGTCAGCACCTGCACCCGGTTCTCGGCGACCTCCACCTCGCCCGGTTCCAGCCCGTCCTCGGCCTGCTCGGCGGTGTAGAGGTAGTCGAGCAGGGCGGGCAGCGTGGCCGACGGGCTGGCGGCGGCGAAGTCGTTCACCACGTCGGCGAACGCGTCCAGGTGCGCCCGGCCCACCCCGCCGGGCCGGGCCATCGCCTCGATGTCCAGCAGCAACGTGCGCTCGACGTCGGCGACCAGCTCGGGCAGCGGCTGGTCCAGCCGGCGGCGCAGCGCCGCCAGCTCCGCGCCCAGCCGCCGGATGCGCCGGTAGCCCTCGGCGGAGTACGGGGTCGGGTCGCCCGGGTCGTCCAGCGCGTCGGCGAGCCCGGCCTGCTCGGCGTGCTCGCCGGGCAGGGCGTCCGCGATCACGGCCAGCGGGTCGTCGGCCACCGCCTGCCGGGTCGGCGCGCCCGCGAGGTCGCGGGCCCGCGCCCACAGCGCCGCCAGGTCGTAGGCGGCGACGCGCCACCGCGAGCCCGTCAGCAGCCGGGCCGCGGCCGTGCCCGCCAGCGGGTCGACCAGCACGCGCAGGGCGCTGACCAGGTCCCGCACCTCCGGCTCGTCCAGCAGCCCGCCCAGGCCCACGACCTCCACCGGCAGGCCGCGGTCGCGCAGCGCCGCCGCGATGTTCGCCATGTCCGAGCGGCGGCGCACCAGCACCGCGGCGGTCGGCGGCTCGTCGCTGGTGTCGAGGTGCTGCTCCCACTGCGCGGCGACCGTGTCGGCGACCCAGTCCAGCTCCTGGCGCACGTCGCCGAACAGCGCCACCCGCACGTCACCGGGGCCCGCGCCGTCCCGCGCGCGCAGCTCCTCGACGTCCAGGCCCAGGGCGCGCAGCGGCGCGGACACGGCGTTGGCCAGCGCCAGCACCTCGGGCGGGTTGCGGAAGCTCGTGAGCAGGCCGTACTTGCGGGCGGGCGGGAAGTCGTGGACGAAGCGCGGCAGGTTCGCGGCCGACGCGCCGCGCCAGCCGTAGATCGCCTGCGCCGGGTCGCCCACCGACGTGACGGGCATCGGCTCGCCCCGCCCGAACAGCGACCGCAGCAGCACGCGCTGCGCGTGCCCGGTGTCCTGGTACTCGTCCAGCAGCACGGCCCCGTACCGCTCCCGCTCGCCGCGCACGACCTCCGGGTGCTCGGACGCGAGCCGGGCGGCCAGGGACATCTGGTCGGCGAAGTCCATCGCCGCCTCGCGCCGCTTGCGCGCCTGGTACGCCTCCAGCAGCGGCAGCAGGGCCACGCGCAGCCGCTGGGCGTTCACCACGGCCTTCAACGACTCCGGCAGCCCGTCGCGCTGCCGGGCCGTCCGGGGCGCGTTCTCGACCACCCCGCACAGCCACTCGGCGTGCTCGCGCAGCGCGGACGGGTCGACCAGGTGCTCTCCCAGCTCGCCGGCCAGCGCCAGCAGGTAGCCGGTGACGGTCGCGGGCACCTTGTCGGTGTCGATGTCCTCCGCCCACGTCGACACCACGCGGTGCGCGAGCTGCCACGCGGCGGTCTCGGTGAGCAGCCGCACGCCCGGCTCGACGGGCAGCCGCAGGCCGTGCTCGCCCACGAGCCTGCCCGCGTACGCGTGGTAGGTGAGGATCACCGGTTCGGTGGTCAGCACGGCCGCCCGCCGCTCGCCGCTCGGGTCGAGCCGGTCCAGCAGGGAGGAGCCGGCGAGCCGCCGCAGCCGCAGCCGCACCCGGTCGGAGAGCTGCCGCGCGGCCTTGCGGGTGAACGTCAGGCCGAGGACGCGGTCGGGGCTGACGAAGCCGTTCGCGACCAGGTAGACCACGCGGGCGGCCATGGTCTCGGTCTTGCCCGCGCCGGCGCCCGCCACGACCAGGGCGGGCGCGGTGGGCGCGGCGACGACGGCGGCCTGCTCGGGCGTCGGCCGGGGCAGGCCGAGGGCCTCGGCGACCTCGAACGGGCTCGCGAGCGCCACCGGCTCATCCGCCACCCGTTGGACCCCGCTCGGCACGACCACGCCCCGCATTCTCCGTGGTCGGGTCCGGATGCCTTCGGCGACCCGCAGGGCGGCGGCGTATCCGCTGGTCGGCTACTGGCTGACCTGCCGGCCGGAGGAGTGCACCGGGCACGTGGTGCGGGCCGGGCAGCGATCGCAGTCCGCGTTCCGGTTCGCCGGGTAGGACGGCCCGACGCTCGACCCGGCGGCCAGCTGCACCGCCTCCAGCCACACCCGCACGCCCTGCTCGTCCAGCGGCGCCTGCTCCCGCTCCACCGCGCCGGTCCTGCGGTCCTCCTTGGCCACGTAGAGCAGCCGCGCGCCGCCCGGCTCGGTGCCCAGGCCCAGGTGCGTGAAGCCGCCCAGCGCCGACGCGAGCTGGTAGACGGCGAGCTGCGGGTGCTCCTGCGCCTTGTCCTTGCTCACCGGGCTCTTGCCGGTCTTGACGTCCACCACGACGGGCCGGCCGTCGCGGTCGGTCTCCAGCCGGTCGACGCGGCCGCGCACCCGCAGCCCCGGCCCGCCGTCGCGCCGGGGCACCTCGACGGAGATTTCCTCCTCGACGGCGACCTGGGTGAGCTGCGACCGGCTGGAGGCCAGCCAGGTCAGGAACGTGTCGAGCATGCGTTCCACCCGGATGCGCTCGCGCCGGGAGAACCAGGGCGCGCCCGCGTCGACGGCGGCCCACGCCTCGTCCAGCCTGACCCGCAGCTCCTTCTCGTCCGCACCCGTCGCGGCGGCCTGCGCCAGCGCGTGCACGAGCGTGCCGGTGACCGAGGCCAGCTCCGCCGGGTCCTGGCCGCCGTGCCGTTCGACGACCCACCGCAGCGGACACGTCGCCAGCGTCTCCACCGTGGACGGCGACACGCTGACCGTGTGCTCCTCGGTCCACAGCGGGTTGTCCGTGGTGACGTCCGCCAGGCCGTACCAGGAGTCCGGGTGCGCGCCGGGCACGCCCTCCGCCGCCAAGCGGGCGAGCTGCGCGGCCGCGCGCTCGCGCCGGTCCGCCGGCTCGTCGTCGGAGCACACGACCCGGCGCAGCTCGCCGACCAGCTCGGCCAGCACCAACCCCCGCTCGGGCGTGAACGTCGGCCGCTCGGGCTCGCCGGTGGACAGCTCCTCGATCTCGTCGAGGAACCGCGACGGCTGCTCGTCCTCCCCGCGCACGGCGCTGACCAGCAACGTCCGCCGCGCCCGGCTGGCCGCGACGAGCAGCAGCCGCCGTTCCTCGGCCAGGATCGGCGCGACCGCGGAGACCGTCTCCGCCGACACGCCCGCGACCACGTCGACCATGCGCTCCACGCCCAGCAGCGAGCCGCGCAGCCGCAGGTCCGGCCAACTGCCCTCCTGCACGCCCGGCACCGCCACGACGGTCCACTCGCGACCGGCGGCGGCGTGCGCGGTGAGCACCGACACCGCCTCGCCGACCGGCGCGGACGCGGCCAGCGTGTCGCCCACGATCTCCTGCGCGGCCAGGTAGTCCGCGAAGCCCTCCGCGCCGGAGCCGGGCAGCCGGTCGACGTACTTCGCCGCCGCCTCGAACAACGCCACGATCGCGTCCAGGTCCCGGTCGGCCTGCATGCCCACCGTGCCGTGCCGCGCGGACTGGGCCACCCAGCGCGCCTCCAGCCCGGTGGCCTGCCACAGCTCCCACAGCACCTGCTCGACGGTCAGCCCGTCCGCGATGCCCTTGCGCGCCTTGCGCAGCAGCCCGCCGACCCGCCGCGCGGGCTGCGCCTCGGCGTCCTCCAGCGCGGCCAGCCGGTCGGCGGACTCGATCACCTCGACCAGCAGCTCGCCGCTGGGCCGGTCGCGGCCCGCGGCCAGTTCGAGCCGGCGCAGGCCGCGGCGCAACCGCCGCAGCGCGAGCGGGTCCGCGCCGCCCAGCGGTGACGACAGCAGCAGCGCCGCGGTGTCCTCGTCCAGGCTGCCGGGCACCGCCGCGCACCGCAGCAGCGCCAGGAACGGCAGCACGGCGGGCTGGCGGGCCAGCGGCAGCTCGTCGCGCGGCACCGCGACCGGGACGCCGGCCGCGAGCAGCGCCCGTTGCAGCACCGGCAGCGACCGCGTCGCCGACCGCGCCACCACCGCCATCCGCGACCACGGCACCTCGTCGATCAGGTGCGCCCGGCGCAGCTGGTCGGCCACCCAGCTCGCCTCCTGCGCGGCCGAGGCGAACAGCCGGACCTGCACCTGGCCCGCGCCGTCGACCGGGGACACCTCGCGGGTGGGCGACGCGCCCGGCAGGCGCGCCGCGAGCCGGCCGACGGCGGCCCGGACCTCCGGCGCCATCCGGTGCCCGACCGTGAGCACGACCTCCGGCGCGTCCGCGTCGGCCAGCAGCGCCGGGTCCGCGCCGCGGAACGAGAACACGGCCTGGTCCGGGTCGCCCGCCAGGATGAACTCGTGCGCCGCCACGCCCAGCTCGCGCAGGAACGCGTACTGGAGCGGGTCGAGGTGCTGCGCGTCGTCCACCAGCAGGTGCCGCACCCGGCGCCGCTCGCCGTCCAGCACGTCGGGCTCGGTCTCGAAGGCCAGCAGCGCGCTGTCGACCAGCTCCGCCGCGTCGAACGACGGCGCGTGCCCCTGCCCGCTGCTGGCCAGCAGGTTCACCTGCTCGTACTGGGTGGCGAACAGGCCGGCCGCCACCCACTCCTCGCGCTGGTGCCTGCGGCCCAGGTCGGTCAGGTCCTCGGGGGCGAGGCCGCGTTCGGTGGCGCGCAGCATCAGGTCGCGCAGCTCGTGCGCGAACCCGGGCAGCGCCAGGGCGGGCCGCAGCCGTTCCGGCCACTTCGGCGCGCCCATGTCCACGTCGCCGGCGAGCAGTTCCCGCACCACGGCGTCGTGCTCGGGCCCGGACAGCAGGCGGGGCGCGGGCTCGCCCCGGAGCACGGCCTGCGCGCGCAGCACCGCGAACGCGTACGAGTGCACCGTGCGGACCAGCGGCTCCTGCGTGGTCGGCAGCACGGTCCCCTCGGCGCGGGCGCCGGTGAGCAGGCGGGTGATGTGGGCGCGCATCGCCTCGGCCGCCCGCCGGTTGGGCGCGAGGACCAGCACGTTCTCCGGGTGCGCGCCGCCGTGCAGGACCCGGTGGGCCGCGACCTCGGCCAGCAGCGTCGTCTTGCCCGTGCCGGGGCCGCCGAGCACCCGCAGCGGGCCGCCGGCGTGGTCGAACACCGCGCGCGCGGGCGCGTCCCAGTCCCGACGGGGCTCCTGCTGCCGCTCCCGGCGCACCAGCAACGGCGCCCTGTTCCCTGCCACGGCGAAGATGGAACCACGCCGCCCCGACAGCGCCCGATCCGGAATCATGATCGACGGGGACCGGGTGGGGGGCGGTCGGGGCGGTCGCGCGTGGAAAGCTGTGCGCGTGGACGAACAGTTGCACGAGATGGTCCGCGAGGTCGTGCGCCGCATCCCGCGCGGCCGGGTCGCGACCTACGGTGACGTCGCCGACATCGCCCGCGCGCCGTCGCCCCGCCTGGTCGGGCAGGTGCTCAACCAGGACGGGCTCGACCTGCCGTGGCACCGGGTGCTGCGCGCCAACGGCACGTGCGCGCCCCACATCGCCGACGAGCAGTTGCAGCGCCTGCGCGAGGAGGGCGTGGTCGCCAAGGACGGCAAGGTCGACCTGCGCACGTACCGCTGGGAGGACGCGGTCAAGGAGAAGGAGGAGCCTCCCGCGCTGTGGTGACCCGCTCCTCGACCCGGGTGACCTCCCGGGCGACCTCGGGGTCGCGGGTGATCGCGGCGGCCAGGCGCAGGTGCGGCAGCGCCTCGGCGTGCCTGCTCTGCCGGCTCAGCGTGCGGCCGAGCAGCAGGCGGGTGTAGCCGTCGGACGGGTCGAGGTCGACCAGCCCGGTCAGGACGCGCTCGGCCCGGCCCAGCGCCGCCGACTGGAAGTGGGCCAGCGCCAGCTCGGTGAGCACGGTCCGGTCGTTCGGCGCGTGCTCCGCCGCCTCGGCGAGGTAGCGGGCCGCGCCGCCGGGGTCGCCGGAGGCGCGGAACATGCGGCCCTTGCGCAGCAGTTCCCGGACGTCGGTCATGGCAGCTCCTCACTCGGAAGTCCCCGCCCGCACCGCGGTGCGGCGGTTCGCCGACGTCAACCTCGTTGAAGCTTCAACTATTCCGGGGTGCCTGAGCGTTGAACTCGGGGTGCCTGGACGTAGGACTCTCGGGCCGCGAACGTAGGACTCTCGGGGCCTGGAGGGACGACTCACGGGTCAGGCGACGTCCTGGAAGCAGCGGGCCTCGTAGTAGCGCAGGAGGACCGCTTCGACGACGCGCAGGTGGGCGCCGATCGGGGCGGCCACGACGGCGGCGCCGGAGGCGGCCGCGGCCCGGTGGAACAGGCCCGGCGCCAGCAGCCAGGAGGCGACGGCCACGCGACCGGGGGCGGCGGCGACCACGTCGGCCACGCGGGGTTCGGCGGTGGCGGCGTAGCCGACAGCCACCGGGCCGACCCGGCGGGACAGGGCGGTGGCGACCGCGCGGACGTCGGCCAGGGCGCGCGGGTCCGACGAGCCCGCCGCCGCCAGCACCACCGAGTCGCCCGGCCGCCAGCCGGCCTCGGTCAGGCGGGCCAGCACGGCGGGCAGCAGCGCGGGCCCGATCGGGTCGGTGACGACCGCGTCGGGGTGGCCGGACGCCGCCACCTGCGCCGGGATGTCCACCCGGACGTGGTAGCCGGCGGCGAGGAACGCGGGCACGACGACGGCCGGGCCGGGCACCGACCGCAGCACCGACGTGACGTCGGGCTGCCGCACGTCGGCGTAGGCGACGCGCACCGGCACGCCGCCCAGCCGGGCCCGCACCAGCGACGCGATCTCCTCCACGACCACCGCGCCGGCGGGGTCGCGGGTGCCGTGCGCGACGAGGACGAGGGTCATACGGCCACTCCGGCGGGGTCCATGGCGAGGCGGTAGCCGCGCTTGACGACGGTCGCGACCATGCGCGGCTCGCCCAGCGCCGAGCGCAGGCGGCCGATCGCGGTCTCCACGGCGTGCTCCTCGCCGCCGCTGGGCAGGGCCGCCAGCAGGTCGCGCCGGGACACGACCCGGCCCCGCGCGGCGGCCAGCACGCGCAGCACGGCCATCGGGGCGGGCGGCACGGGCCGCAGCTCGCCGTCCACCACCGCCGCCTGGCCGCGCAGCTCCACCTCCCGGCCCGCGATCTTCAGCCGGGTCGCCCGCGCGGGCAGCTCCAGGGTCAGCTCACGGGCCAGCGCGCCGATCCGGGCGCGCGCCGGCTGCACCACGGGGACACCGGCGGCGACGAGCGGGCCGGCCGTGATCGAGCCGACGCCCACCACCAGCACGTCCCGGCGCAGCAGCGAGACCAGCTCGGGCAGCTTCCCCATCGCCCCGGCGGTCCGCAGCACGGACGCGGCGGCGGGCGCGCTGGTGAACGTCAACGCGTCGACCTGGCGCGCCAGCACCGCCTCCAGCAGGCGTTCCAGCGGCGCGGGGTCGGCCGGGCCGGTCCACCGGTAGACCGGGACCTCCACGACCTCGGCCCCGGCCGCGCGCAACGTCGCCGTGAACTCCGGCAGCACGTCGCCGTGCAGCTGCACGGCCACCCGCTTGCCCGACACACCGGACCGCAGCAGGTGGTCGAGCAGCTCGGCGTTGCTCTCCCCCTCCGGCGACCACGCCTCCACCAGCCCGGCGGCGCGCACCGCGCCCCGCGCCTTCGGCCCCCTGGCCAGCACCCGCGCCCCGGACAGCCGCGCCAGCAGCCGCGAGCCCAGCCCCCAGCCCTCGGCGGCCTCGACCCAGCCGCGGAAGCCGATGCCGGTGGTCGCCACGGCGAAGTCCACCGGCTCCTCCACGACGGTCCGCGTCGCGGCCAGCAGCTCCGCGTCGTCGGGCAGCGGCACGATCCGGATCGCGGGACCGTGCAGCACGGTCGCGCCCTTGCGCTCCAGCAGCGCCGAGAGCTCGTCGGCCCGCCGGGCGGCGGTCACCCCGACCGTGTACCCGGCCAGCGGGGCGGCGGTCACGGCGACCCGACCTGGACGACGCCGTCGGTCACGACCACCGGGTGCACCGGCACCCCGGTCGAGGGGTCGTCCAGGCACTTGCCGGTGGTCAGCTCGAACGCCTGCTTGTAGACCGGCGACACCACGACGGGCACGCCGCCGCGGTCGCCGACGATGCCGCGCGACAGCACCGCCGCGCCGCTGAACGGGTCGATGTTGCCCAGCGCGTGCACGGTGCCCGCCGAGGTCAGGAACACCGCCACCTGGGAACCGTCGGGCAGCAGCGCCGCGACACCCTGGTCGGGGCGCAGCGCGCTCAACTCGCACACCGGTGTCATCGGGGAACCTCCTGCTCGCCCGCCTCGGCGAAGGCGGGGACACCCAACAGAACCGGCACCTTCTGGCCGCGCTCCTCGCGGAAGGAGATCGTCGGGTCGGGCGTGCCGGGCGCGTTGACGAACGAGGTGAACCGGGCCAGCTTCTCCGGGTCCTCCAGCACCCCGCGCCACTCGTCGGCGTAGTTGTCGACGTGCTCGGCCATGGCGGCCTCCAGGTCGGCGCAGATGCCGAGGCTGTCGTCCACGACGACCGCGCGCAGGTGGTCCAGGCCGCCCTCCAGCGACTCGATCCACGCCGACGTGCGCTGCAACCGGTCCGCGGTGCGGATGTAGAACATCAGGAACCGGTCGATCAGCCTGATCAGGGTCTCGGTGTCCACGTCCGAGGCCAGCAGGTCGGCGTGGCGCGGGGTGAAGCCGCCGTTGCCGCCGACGTAGAGGTTCCAGCCGTTCTCCGTGGCGATGACGCCGAAGTCCTTGCCGCGCGCCTCGGCGCACTCGCGCGCGCACCCCGACACGGCGGACTTCAGCTTGTGCGGCGACCGCAGGCCGCGGTAGCGCAGCTCCAGCTCGATCGCCAGCGACACGGAGTCCTGCACGCCGTAGCGGCACCACGTGGTGCCGACGCACGACTTGACCGTGCGCAGCGCCTTGCCGTAGGCGTGCCCGGACTCGAACCCGGCGTCGACCAGGCGCTTCCAGATCCGCGGCAGCTGGTCCACGGTCGCGCCGAACAGGTCGATCCGCTGCCCGCCGGTGATCTTGGTGTAGAGGCCGAAGTCGCGGGCGACCTCGCCGATGACGATGAGCTTCTCCGGCGTGATCTCGCCGCCGGGGATGCGCGGCACGACCGAGTAGGTGCCGTTGCGCTGCAGGTTGGCCAGGAAGCGGTCGTTGGTGTCCTGCAGCCCGGCCTGCTCACCCTCCAGCACGTGGCCGCGGTCCAGCGAGGCGAGGATCGAGGCGACGGCGGGCTTGCACAGGTCGCAGCCCAGGCCGCGGCCGTACCGGGCGATCAGCTCGCTGAACGTGGTGATGCCGGTGGAGCGGACGATCTCGAACAGGTCCGCGCGGGAGTGGTCGAAGTGCTCGCACAGCGCGCGGGACTGCTCGACGCCGCACTCGGCGAGCAGCTTCTTCAGCATCGGCACGCACGAGCCGCAGCCCGTGCCCGCCTTCGTGCACGCCTTGATGCCCGGCACGTCGACGGCCTCGCCGGAGTTCACCACGTCCACGATCCGCTGCTTGGTGACCGCGTGGCAGGAGCAGACCTGCGCGTCGTGCGGCATGGTCAGCTCCACGCCGCCCTCGGGCCCGATCAGCGCCACCGGGTCGCCGGGCACCGGCCGTCCCACCAGGGACCGCAGCACCGTGTACTTGGCCGCGTCGCCGACCAGGACGCCGCCGAGCAGGGTCTTCGCGTCGTCGGAGACCACGACCTTGGCGTAGGTGCCGGCCACGGCGTCGTTGACCACGACCTCCAGCGCGCCCTCCTGCCTGGCGTGCGCGTCACCGAACGAGGCCACGTCCACGCCGAGGAGCTTGAGCTTGGTGGACAGGTCGGCGCCGGGGAACTCGGCCTCGCCGCCGAGCAGGCGGTCGGCGACCACCTCGGCCATGGAGTTGCCGGGCGCGACGAGCCCGTACACCACCCCGTCGAGGTTGGCGCACTCACCGATGGCGTAGACGTGCTCGTCGGAGGTGCGACACGCCCGGTCCACGACGACGCCGCCGCGGTCGCCGACGGCCAGGCCGGCCGCGCGGGCCAGCTCGTCGCGGGGCCGGATGCCCGCGGAGAACACCACCACGTCGAGGTCCAGCTCGACGCCGTTGGACAGCTTCGCGATCAGCCGCTCGCCGTCGGGCTCGATGGAGGTCGCGGACGTGCCCGTGTGCACGGTGAGGTCCAGCTTCTCGACCAGGCGCTTGAGCAGCGCGCCGCCGCCCTCGTCCACCTGCAGCGGCATCAGCCGGGGGCCCAGCTCGACCACGTGCGGCGAGATGCCCATGCCGCGCAGCGCGTTGGCCGCCTCCAGGCCCAGCAGGCCGCCGCCGAGGACCATGCCCGCGTGCCGGCCGGCGGCGCGCGCCGACTCGACCGTGCGGCGGATGCCGTCCAGGTCGTCGATGGTGCGGTAGACGTGGCAGCCGGGCAGGTCGCGGCCGGGGACCGGCGGCACGAACGGCACCGACCCGGTGGCCAGGACCAGCGCGTCGTAGGCCTGCACGCGGCCGCTCGCGGTGCGCACGACCCGGCCGGCGCGGTCGAGGTGCACGACCTTGTCGTCCAGGTGCAGCTCCACGTCCCCGTCGTGCGGCGCGAGGGCGAGCGACCCGGGGTCCCACGTGTCGACGTAGGACGACAGCGCCACCCGGTCGTAGGCGGGGCGGGCCTCCTCGGCGAACACGACGACCCGCCACCGGCCCGTGGCGTCCTTGTCGCGGAGGGCTTCGACGAGCCGGTGCCCGACCATGCCGTGACCGACCACTACGAGCGTTCGCGTCATGGGACCAATCCCTCCTCCTGCCCGGGTCAATGCTCACCGGGCACCGTGTCGTGCCAAGGTCGCGAATGTTGCGCAGGCGTTAAAGCGGGCTCACACCGCACGTCAGGGCGTTGTGTGGGTCACACGCCGGCGTAGGCGAGGCTGGGCACGCGGGTGAACACGCGACGCCGCAGGTAGAACCACCAGGTGGTGGCCATGCACAGGCCGTAGAAGACCAGGAACGCGGTGAGCGCGGGCCCGAGCGTCTTGCTGCCCTCGAGCGAGAACTTGAACACGAGGTTGACCAGCACGCCGCCGAACGCGCCGACCGCGCCCGCGATGCCCACCACGGCGGCGGCCTGCCGCTTGGCCGACCGCACGTCCTCGGCCTGCGCCGCGAAGATCGCCGGGATCATCCGGTAGGTCGAGCCGTTGCCCACGCCGGCCAGCACGAACAGGGCGATGAACGAGCCGAAGAACAGCGCGAAGCTGCGGACCTCCAGGCTGACGAGCAGCCCGACCGTGCCCGCGGCCAGGCCGAGGAACACCGCCATGGTCATCCGCGCGCCGCCGAACCGGTCGGCCAGCCACCCGCCGAACGGCCTGCTCACCGAGCCGATGAGCGCGCCCAGGAACGCGAGCCCGACGAAGCTCTTGTACTCCACGAAGCTGAGCTTGATCAGCGACGGGAACGCGAACGAGAAGCCGATGAACGAGCCGAACGTGCCGATGTAGAGGAACGACATCACCCACGTGTGTTTGTTCGCCATCGCCTTGCGGTAGGACGAGCCGTCCGGCTTGGCCTGGGTGAGGCTGTCCATGAGGAACCACGCGCAGGCCGAGGCCAGGACGATGAACGGCATCCAGACCAGCGCCGCGTAGGCCAGGTGCACGCCGGTGCCGACGGAGATCACGATCGGCACGACGAGCTGCACCATCGCCACGCCCAGGTTGCCGCCCGCCGCGTTGAGGCCGAGCGCGAGGCCCTTCTTCCCCTCCGGGTAGAAGAACGAGATGTTGGCCATGGACGACGAGAAGTTGCCGCCGCCGAAGCCCATCGCGGCCGAGGTGAGCAGGAAGAACCAGTAGGGCGTGGTCGGGTCGCTCACGCCGATCGCCAGCATCGCGCACGGGATCAGCAGCAGCCCGGCGCTGATCGTGGTCCACGCCCGCCCGCCGAACCGGGGCACGGCGAACGTGTAGGGGATGCGCAGCACCGCGCCGACCAGGTTCGGCACGATCAGCAGCCAGAACGTCTGGCCGACGCCGAAGCTGAAGCCGACCGACCCGAGGCTCACCACCACGATGCTCATCAGGCTCCACACCGTGAAGCCGAGGTTTTCCGCCAGGATGGAGAAGACCAGGTTCTTGCGGGCCACCCGCTTGCCGGTCGCCTCCCAGAACGCCGGGTCTTCGGGCTCCCAGTGCTCGATCCACCGGCCGCCGCGCTTCGCCTGCGGCGCAACGCCCGCGGTCTCCACCACCGTGCTCATTGGACCCTCCCGCACACCGATTTCGTTGGGGGAACCGTAGGAACGCCCCGTTACCCCGGCGTTCGGGCAGGTGTCGCCGGCGGCAACTCCGCCGCACATCAGGCGGTCTGGGGCTGTGAGGCCGCGAGCCAGTCGACGATCCCGCACACGGCGTCCTTGCAGCCGCCGCACCCCGTGCTCGCGCGCGTGACCTCGGCGATCGCGGACAGCGTCGTCGCGCCCGCCCGCCAGGCGCCGACGAGCTGCCCCTTGCTGACGGTGTTGCACCGGCACACCACGGCGGAGGCGGGCAGGTCGGCGGGGCTGGCCTCGTTCTCGGCGGGCAGCGCGCGGCCCAGCAGCAGCGCGAGCCGGTCGGTGGGCGCGGGCAGGCCGCGGTCGTACAGGTGGGTGATGGCCGCCGCCGCGTCCGGCGCCCCCAGCACGATCGCGCCGGCGACCTTGTCGTCGCGCAGCACGAGCTTGGCGTACCGGCCGCGCGCCGGGTCCTGGAAGCACAGCACCTCGTCGTCGGCCGAGTCCACGCCCACGTGCACGTCGCCCAGCGCGGCCAGGTCGACGTCGCGGGCCTTGAGCCGGGTCACCACCGTGGTGCCGAGGTAGCGGGCGGCGGGCGCGACGCCGGTGAGCCGGTCGGCGAGCACGGCCGCCTGCTCCCACGCGGGCTGGACCAGGCCGGACACCGTGCCGACGTGCTGGGCGCAGTCGCCGATGGCGTGCACCCTGGGGTCGCTGGTGCGCAGCGCGTCGTCCACGAGGATGCCCCGGTCGACCTCGATGCCCGCCTGCTCCGCCAACCCGATCTCCGGGCGCACGCCCGCCGAGACGACGACCAGGTCCGCCGGAACGTGCGTGCCGTCGTCCAGCTCCAGCCCCTCGCCGGCCGTGTACTTCGCGGCCGGCGTGCCGAGCCGGAACTCGATGCCCAGGCCGCGCAGGGTGGCCGCGAGCACGCGTCCCGCGCCCGGGTCGAGCTGGCGCTCCATCAGGTGCCCGACCGGGTGCACGACGGTGACCAGGCAGCCCCGCCCGGCCAGGCCGCGGGCGGCCTCCAGCCCGAGCAGCCCGCCGCCGAGCACGGCGACCGGCGTGCCGGGCGCGGCCTTGTCCACGATCCGCGCGCAGTCGTCCAGCGACCGGAACGCGACCACGCCGGGCGCGAGGTCGCCGTTGCCGTCCAGCAGGCCGGGCGTCGGCGGCACCCACGACCGGGAGCCGGTGGCCAGCACCAGCGCGTCGTAGGGCACCTCGGTGTCGTCCACGTGCACGACCCGGCGGGTCCGGTCGACCTTGGTGACCGCGCCGCCCAGCCGCAGGTCCACGTGGTGCTCGGCGGCCCAGTCGGCGTCGTGCAGCCGCACCGCGTCGGGCGAGAGCGACCCGGCCACCACGCTGGACAGCAGCACCCGGTTGTAGGCGTGGTGCGCCTCGTCGCCCAGCACGGTCACCGCGACCCGCTCGGCCTTCGGGTCGCGGCGGCGGACCTCGTCGGCCAGCCGGGCGCCGGCCATGCCGTAGCCCACGATGACAACGTTCCTCATACCGGCTCCAATCGGACCGCGCACACCTTGAACTCGGGCATCCGGCTGGTCGGGTCCAGCACCGGGTTGGTCAGCAGGTTGGCCCGGCCGTCGCCCGCGTAGTGGAACGGCAGGAACACCACGTCGACCCGCAGCGAGGGCACGCACCGCACGCGCGCCAGGGTCCGGCCGCGCCGCGACACCACGGCCGCCATGCCGCCGTGCCGCAGCCCGGCGCGCGCCGCGGTGTCCGGGTGGACCTCCACGTACGCCTCGGGCTCGGCCCGGGTCAGCTCGGGCACGAGCCGGGTCTGCGCGCCGGACTGGTAGTGCTGCAGCACCCGCCCGGTGGTGGCCTGCAACGGGTACTCCTCGTCGGGGACCTCGGCCGGGCCCCGGTGCTCCACCGCGACGAACCGCGCCCGGCCGTCGGGGTGGGCGAAGCGGTCGAGGAACGTGCGGGGCGTGCTCTCCTCGACCACGGGCCAGTGCAGGGCCTCGCCGCGGCGCAGCCGCTCGTAGGTCACGCCCGAGTAGTCCGCCGCGCCGCCCTTGGACGCCCGGCGCAGCTCCTCGAACACCACCTCGGGCTCGACCGGGAACCTCTCGGCGGGCTGCCCCAGCCGGGTGGCCAGGCCCTGGAGCACGTCCAGGTCGCTGCGCACGCCCTCCGGCGGCGCGACGGCCACCTGGCGCAGCAGCACGCGGCCCTCCAGGTTCGTCATCGTGCCGCTCTCCTCGGCCCACTGCGTCACCGGCAGCACCACGTCCGCGACCGCCGCCGTCTCCGACAGCACCAGGTCGGCCACCACCAGCAGGTCCAGCGCGCCCAACCGGTCGGCGACGTGCCGCGAGCGCGGCGCGGACACGATCAGGTTGCTGCCGAACACCAGCAGCGCCTTCGGGCCGCCGGGCTGCCCCAGCGCGTCCAGCAGCTCGTAGGCGGAACGGCCGGGCCCGGGCAGGTCGTCCACGCCCCAGACGCCCATCACGTGCTCGCGGGCCGCCGGGTCGTCGATCCTGCGGTAGCCGGGGAGCTGGTCGGCCTTCTGGCCGTGCTCGCGCCCGCCCTGCCCGTTGCCCTGGCCGGTGAGGCAGCCGTACCCGGAGCCCTCCACGCCGGGCAGGCCCAGCGCCAGCGCCAGGTTGATCCAGGCCGACACGGTGTCCGCGCCGCTGGCGTGCTGCTCGGTGCCGCGGCCGGTCAGGACGTACGCGCGCCGCGCCTCGGCCAGGATGCGCACGGCCGCCCGCTGGTCGGCGACCGGCACCCCGGTGACCCGCTCCACCCGTTCCGGCCACCACGTCGCCGCGACGCGCCACGCCTCGTCGAACCCGGTGGTGCGCGCGTCGAGGTACTCCTCTTCCAGGTACCCGTCCGCCACGGCGGTGTGCAGCAGGCCCAGGGCCAGCGCCAGGTCGGTGCCCGGCGCGGGCCGCAGGTGCAGCGTCGCCAGCTCCGCGGTGGGCGTGCGGCGGGGGTCCACGACGATCAGCTCGGCGTTCTTCAGGTGCTGCACGAACGGCGGCATGGTCTCGGCCGGGTTGCCGCCGACCAGCAGGATCGCGTCCGCGTGGTCGAGGTCGGTCACCGGGAACGGCATGCCCCGGTCCAGCCCGAACGCCCTCGTGCCCGCCGCCGCCGCGCTCGACATGCAGAACCGGCCGTTGTAGTCGATCTGCGAGGTGCCCAGCGCGACCCGGGCGAACTTGCCGAGCAGGTAGGACTTCTCGTTGGTCAGCCCGCCGCCGCCGAAGACGCCGACCGAGTCCGGCCCGTGCGCCGCCCGCAGGTCCGCGAGCCGGGCCGCGACGAAGTCCAGCGCCTCGTCCCAGGACGCGGGCGTCAGCTCACCGCCGCGGCGCAGCAGCGGCGTGGTCAGCCGCGCGGGGGAGGTCAGCAGCTCGGCCGACGTCCACCCCTTCTGGCACAGGCCGCCGCGGTTGGTGGGGAACTCGCGCGGCGACACCTTGCCGTTCTCGATCGACATGGCGCACTGCAGCGCGCAGTAGGGGCAGTGCGTGTCGACGCTCGCGGAGGCGGTCACGGCCCCGACGGTAGGAACCGGCTGTTAACGCCGGAACGCGGATTGTTTCGTCCACGCGAACTTGACTGCTCAGCGGCACCGCGCGGGGGGTGAGGTCACACCAGGTCGAGGACCAGCGCGGCCGTCCGCTCCAACCCGACCAGCGACT
Source organism: Actinosynnema sp. NPDC053489 (assembly GCF_044544865.1). Classification (NCBI taxonomy): domain Bacteria; kingdom Bacillati; phylum Actinomycetota; class Actinomycetes; order Pseudonocardiales; family Pseudonocardiaceae; genus Actinosynnema; species Actinosynnema sp. NPDC053489. The sequence continues at coordinate 95,831 of NZ_JBITXT010000015.1, forward strand.
GCCTGCTCGACCGGGGGTGCAGGGCGTGCACCGCGAGCCGGAACAGCACCGCCCGCAGGAGCACCTGCGGCCACTCGTCCAGGTGCGCCCACCGCCGCGCCAGGCCCTGGTCCGCGCCGCCCCAGGACAGCGCGTCGACCACCACGACGGCCGCGCCGTACGGGGCGGGGCGCCAGTAGGCGACGAAGTCGATGATCGCCGGGGCCGCGTCACCGGCGAACAGCACGGTGCCGAACAGGTCGCCGTGCACCACCTGCGGCCGCAGCGCCACGGGCTTGCGGTGCGCCGCGAGGAGCTCGAACAGCCGGCCGCCCAGCTCGGGGTCGAGGTCGGCCGCCTCCTCGTCCCACGCGCAGCGGTCCGCGACGGCGAACAGGTCGGTCCGCGCGTCCAGGAACCGGGGCCGGGGCAGCTCGGCCGTCGCCCGGTGCAGCTTGACCGCCACGTCGACCACCTCGTCGTGGCGCGGCTCGGCCCGCCCGGACAGGTACTTGGTGGCCGCCCACCCACCGACCACGTACCGCCCGTCGGTGGAGCGCAGCGGCCGGGCCACCCGCAGGTTCTCCACGTCCAGCGCGTCGAGCGTCCTGGCCACCCACGTCGCCTCGGCCGGCTTGCCCGCGGGGCGGATGGCCGCCTCGCCGCACCGCCACACCGGACCGCCGTCGATCAACTCCGGCTCGGCGTCGCGCGCGCCGAACGCCGCGCGCACGTGCGACGGCGGCGGCTCCGGAGTGGTCACGGCGGGCACGCTACCTGCACCGGGCCCGCGGGTGGTGGACGTGAGGGCTTCGAACAGGTGGTGTCCACGCATTCGGCCTAACCGCAAAAGTGCGGCTTCGCCGTGCGTGACGCACACCACACCGCGGCGAACGGCCGCGGCACGGCGGTTCCGCCCCCGAACGCGAACAGGGGTCCCCGGACGGGGACCCCTGCCGCGGAGCGACGACCTGCCTCAGTACGTGGGCAGCGACGGGTCGACCTCGCGCGCCCAGGCCAGCACCCCGCCGCCGACGTGCACGGCGTCCTTGAACCCGGCCTGGTGCAGCACCGCGAGCGCCTCGGCCGACCGCGCGCCCGACTTGCAGTGCAGCACGACCTGCTTGTCCTGCGGCAGCTCGGCGAACGCCTCACCGGACAGGATGCGGTCCTTGGGGATCAGCACGGAGCCGGGGATGCGCACGATCTCGTACTCGTGCGGCTCCCGGACGTCGACCAGCAGGAAGTCCTCGCCGCCGTCCTGCTTCTGCTTCAGCTCCAGCGGCGTGATCGTGTTGCCCGCCGCGGCCTGCTGGGCGTCGTCGGACACCACGCCGCAGAACGCCTCGTAGTCGATCAGCTCGGTGATCTTCGGGCTGTCCGGGTCCTTGCGGATCTTGATGGTGCGGTACGACATCTCCAGGGCGTCGTACACCATCAGCCGGCCGAGCAGCGGGTCGCCGATGCCGGTCAGCAGCTTGATCGCCTCGGTCACCATGATCGAGCCGATCGACGCGCACAGCACGCCCAGCACACCGCCCTCGGCGCACGACGGCACCATGCCGGGCGGCGGCGGCTCCGGGTAGAGGTCGCGGTAGTTGAGGCCCTGGCCGTTGGGCGCGTCCTCCCAGAACACGCTGACCTGGCCCTCGAACCGGAAGATCGAGCCCCACACGTACGGCTTGCCCAGCAGCACGGCCGCGTCGTTGACCAGGTACCGGGTGGCGAAGTTGTCCGTGCCGTCCAGGATCAGGTCGTAGTCGCGGAAGATGTCGAGCGCGTTCTCCGAGTTCAGGTGGGTCTGGTGCAGCACCACCTTGACGAACGGGTTGATCTCGGCGACCGAGTCGCGCGCCGACTCCGCCTTCGGCCGGCCGACGTCGGACTGGCCGTGGATGACCTGCCGCTGGAGGTTCGACTCGTCGACGACGTCGAAGTCGATCACGCCCAGCGTGCCGACGCCCGCCGCCGCGAGGTAGAGCAGGGCCGGGCTGCCCAGGCCACCGGCTCCGACGACCAGGACCTTCGCGTTCTTCAGCCGCTTCTGCCCGTCGACCCCGACGTCCGGGATGATCAGGTGGCGGCTGTAGCGCGCTACTTCTTCCTTGGTCAGCTCCGCTGCGGGCTCCACGAGCGGCGGAAGCGCCATCTGAGTCCTCCTCGACGAAACATGTCCTCTACCGACGGACAACACCAGCGTGCCCCTCCGTCTTCCCGCATGGGAAGTCGTCCCAAGGCGCGGGACGGGGGTTCACTGGGGCGCGACCGGGAAGGGGTTGGGCGTGCAGACCAGCCCGTTGGCCTCCACCGCGTACCGGTTCGAGGCGTCGACGGAGTTGAGCTGGGCGACGTAGTCGTTGGCCACCCCGAACGACTGCTGCATCATCACGGGCGCGGCCTTGCCGTTCTCCTTGCAGCCCTCGTGCGGGTTCTTCAGCACGTGGCCGACCTCGTGGTTGACGGCGTAGGTCCGGTACGCGGCGAGGTCGCTGCCGTAGACCTTGCCGCCGCGCACCCACCGGGCCGTGTTGATGATGACCCGCTTGGACAGCTCGTGCCAGCACGACGACTCGAACTGGATCTGGTAGCCGCACATGGCGTGAGTGGTGCCGGTGGTGGTCAAGCTCACGGTGAAGTCGACCGGTCCGCCCTCGACGCGCTGCATGGCCACCTGGCCGGTGCCGATCCAGCTGCGCGGGTCGGCGAGGATGCCGTCGACCGTGCGGGCGAACGCCTCGCGGTCGCCGTTGTAGTCGGAGGGCTCGACGCCGTCCTCGATGGCGACGGCGTAGCGGTAGAGCTTGCCGCCGGCGCCCGCCTGCTGGGTGCCGCCCGGCACGACGGCCCACGTGCCCGCGCCCTGCTCGGAGAACTTCGGCCCGTCCGGCAGCTGCGCGGTGGGGAAGTTCTTCAGGTCGATGTCGACCGGCGGCTTCTCGGTGGCCTCCGGCGGGCCGGACGACGTCCCGGACGCGGACGTGCCGGAACCGGGGTCGGTGGCGGACCCGCCGTCCACCGGCGTGGACGGCGCGGCGGTGTCCAGCACGACCAGCGCGGTGAGCACGAGCAGCACGGGGATGGCGTAGATGCGCCAGCCGTAGCCGGCGATGAGGCCCTTGACCCCCCGACGCCGCCGGGGGCGGTCGCGGCCGGCCGGTTCCCAGGACGCGGCCAGCGGCTCCGCGCCGGTGCGGCGCGTGCCGCGGCGGTAGCGGTCCTCGGAGAGCGACGGCCGGTCATCGGCGGACGGCGGCGTGTCAGGCGCGCCCTGCGACGTCCGGTTCACGGCGACCAGGGTGCCACAACCGCACCCGGACGGCGGATTCCAGGTGACCTGGACGAGCGTCACCGATCGGGTGAACCGGTGACCACGTCACCACCGCTCCCGCGTCACCACCGCTCCGCGTCACCACTGCTCCCGCTCGACCGCCTCCCACATGCCGACCACGGCCCGCGCCACCGACACCGGCCGCTCCATCTGGGCCACGTGACCGGTCCGGGGCAGCACCAGCAGCCGGCCGCGCGGGATCAACCGGGCCACCCGCGGCGCCTTGCGGACGCTGACCAGCCGGTCCTCCGTGCCCCAGACCACCAGGGTGGGCGCGGCGATCCGGGGCGGCAGCAGCCACATCGACTTCGACCGCGGCACGAGCCAGGTGCGGATCAGGTCGATCGTGCTGGCGCTGAGCGCGTTGACCGCCCACGCCTGCGCCGACCGCTCGCCGTACTCGCGCTCGCTCTGCTCGATCCGGTCGGCGGGCACCGAGTCCGGGTCGGCGAAGCACAGCCGCAGCATCTGGTGGGCGCGCTCGCGCGGCGTGACCGCGGCCAGCTGCTCCCGCACCCGCGCGCCCACGACCGGCAGGAACGCCAGCGGCAGCCGCCGGTCCGACACGCGGCGCAGGCTCAGCCGCAGGTCCGGCACGGCCGGCGAGACCAGCGTCAGCGTGCGGACCAGGTCGGGTCGGGAGGAGGCGACCATCAGCGTGATCGCACCGCCCATGGAGTTCCCGAACAGGTGCACCGGGCCCGCGCCCAGCGACTCGACGTACTCGGTGACGACCCGGGCGTGGGTGGCCATCCGGAAGTCGTAGCCGTCGACGGGCTCGGAGCGGCCGAAGCCGGGCAGGTCCAGCGCGTGGCCCTCGACGCGCTCGCGCAGCTGCGCGGCGAGGTCGGTCCAGTTGGTCGAGGAGCCGCCGAGGCCGTGCACGTAGACGGCCTTGGCGTCGGTCGGCCCGGGGGTGCGGCGGACGTGCACGCGGTGCCCGCCGACCTCGACGTAGTCACCAGGCCACGGCTCGGTCGTTGAATCCAGCGGAGGGAGTGGCGCGGCGGACAGGGGCACGTGGGTGATGGCGGATCTGCGGGCCTCCAGCGTCTCGGTCACCTCCTCAGGATGCCTGCCCCGGCGTCCTACGAAACGAGAAGCTTTCCCGGATCGCTGCTACCAGCGAGTAAGGTTGCCGTCGAGCCGAAAGGGCAACCCCCTTTCGGTTCCGCGAAGTGATTGGTCGGCTGGAGGCACCATGACGGAGACGGCCCAGACTGCGGTCGGGCACCACGGCGGCGCGGCGGGGCGGGGTGTACGGCTCCCGCGGACCGCTCGACGTGCCCAGCTGTTGGCCGCGGCGCAGGACGTGTTCGTGAACAACGGCTACCACGCCGCCGCGATGGACGAGATCGCCGAGCGCGCCGGGGTCAGCAAGCCGGTCCTGTACCAGCACTTCCCCGGCAAGCTCGAGCTGTACCTGGCGCTGCTGGAGTCCCACGTGGACGAGCTGGTGAACCGCGTGCGCGGCGCGCTGGCGTCCACGACGGACAACAAGCAGCGGGTGAAGGCCGCGGTGGCCGCGTTCTACGACTTCGTGGACGGCGAGGGCCAGGCGTTCCGGATGGTGTTCGAATCGGACCTGCGCGGCGAGCCCGCGGTGGCGCGCGCGGTCGAGCGGGCGACCACCGACAGCGTCGAGGCCATCACCGACACCATCACCGCCGACGCGGGCCTGGACGAGCACCGGGCCCGGCTGCTGGCCGTGGGCCTGGTGGGGCTGTCGCAGGTCACGGCCCGTTCGTGGCTGGCGGACGACCGGAAGCTCGCCAAGGAGGACGCGGTCGCCCTGATCTCGAACCTGGCCTGGCGGGGCATCGGCGGCGGCTTCCCGCTCCAGCACTGAGGTGAACGGCCGCTGCTCCGCGGACGGCGGGCGAGGCCGCCGGGGAGTCGCGGCCTCGCCGGGTGCGCGGTTCGGCGGCCTGGCGGGCGGGTCGGTGAGGGCCGCCCCCCGACGGCGGCCCTCACCGGTCGGTCACAGCAGCGCGGTGATGCGCGCCGCGACCGCGTCCGCCCGCTCCAGGGGCAGCATGTGACCCGCGCCCGGGTGGATGACCAGCTCGGCGTGCGGCAGCCCGTCGGCCAGCACGCGGGCGTGGCGCGGCGGCGTCAGCCGGTCCCGCGAGCCGGCCAGCACCACGGCGGGGACGCCCGCCAGCGCGGCCAGCGCCTCGCGCCGGTCGTGCTCGTCCAGCGAGTCGCGGAACGCGACCATGGCGACCGGGTGGCAGCGGCCCACCATCGCGGCCGTCACCGCCACGTGCCGCCACGACGGCCGCCTGCCGAACAGCAGCCACCGCAGCCCCGGCCGGGCGACCCCGGTGCGCTTGAGCAGCTCCGCCCGCCGCAGCCGGGCGATCCGCCGGTTCACGGCCTTCTCCCCCGCCAGGAACGCCCGCCCGAGCACGCCCGGCAGGCCCAGCGTCGACCCGGCGAGGTCGCCCGACGACGTGGCGACCAGGACGACACCGGCGACGCGGTCGAGCAGCGAGGGGTGCTGCTCGGCCAACGCCATGATCGTCATGCCGCCCATGGAGTGCCCGGCCAGCACGACCCGCCCGGTCGGCACGCGGTCCGCGAGCAGCTCGGCCAGGTCGTCCGCGCACCGCGCGATGGTGGCCGTCCCGGCGGGGCCGGGCCCGGAGCCGCCGTGACCCCGGTGGTCGTACCGCAGCACGCGCCCCGGCAGGCGCGCCGCGACGAGGTCCCACGACGTGTGGTCCAGCGTCCAGCCGTGCAGCAGCACGGTGGTCACCCCGGCGTCCCGCGGTCCGGTGTCGACGACGTGCAGCGCGGTGCCGTCGGAGGTCACGAACCGGCCGTCGACCCGCGGCGCGCCCGTCCCGGCGGTCATCCGAGCAGGAACGACCGGCGCCACGCCCGCATGCCCGGCGCGCCGACCAGCCCGACCTCGTCCAGGAACTTCATGATCCGCTCGCCGGACCAGCGGATGCTCTCCCGCCAGTGCGGGTTGCCCAGCGCGGCCTTGTGCGCCTGCTCCTTGTCCAGGCCGACGGCGGCGTACACCTCGGGGTTGATCAGCGACCGGGTGATGAACATGGACGTGGTCGCGATCAGCCAGCGCTGGTAGGGCAGCTCCTTGCGGGTCAGCCGCTCCATCCCGCGCACGACCTCCTCGCGCGCGAACCGCACGTGCCGGGCCTCTTCGAGCACGTGGATGCGGTTGACCATGCGCACCAGCGGCTGCACGGTCTCGTCGGCCATCGTCTCGCGCTGCAACCGGTCGAGGATCTCCTCGGCGACCAGGATCGACCCGTACAGCGCGGGCCCGTAGCCGATCACCGGCAGCAGCTTGCCCAGCTGGTGGGTGTACTGGCGCGGGCCGTACGGCGGGCAGCCGATGCGCTCGACCATCCGGGCGAACATGGTGGAGTGCCGGCACTCGTCGGCGACCTCGGTCAGCGCGTACTGCGCGTGCTTGGTCGTCGGGTCGGAGCGGTAGACCTCCTTGAGCAGCATCTGCATCAGCAGGATCTCGAACCACAGCCCGACGCTGGCGACGCTGGCCACCTCGTGCCGGGACAGGTCGACGCGCTGCTCGGGGCTCATCCGCTCCCACAGCTCGGTGCCGTACAGCGAGCAGCGGTGCTCCGGCGTGTACCGCAGGCCGTCGACCAGGGGCGCGGACCAGTCGATGTCGACCTCGGGGTCGTAGAACTTGTCGGCCGAGGAGTTGAGCAGCCGCTCGGCGGTCTTCTCGCGATCAGCGACCTTCAAGGTCCTGGTCATCGTCGGTCCTCCCCGGGGAGTTATCTGCGACTTGAGGTAACAGTTACTTCTGGTAGCGTGCTTCACATGGCTCGAACTGTCAAGGGCGGACCGGACGCGCGCCGGGAGCGGTGGAAGGGTCACCGCGAGGCGCGGCGCGCCGAGTTCGTCGAGGCGACCATCCGCGCGGTCGCCGAGCACGGCCCGGACGTGGGCATGGACGAGATCGCCGCCGAGGCGGGCGTGAGCAAGCCGGTCCTCTACCGGCACTTCGCCGACAAGTCCGACCTGTACCTGGCCGTCGGCCGGCGCGGCACCGAGATGCTGATGGACCGGATGGGCCCGGCGATCGAGCACGACGGCCCGATCCGCGGCCGCATCAAGGGCATCGTGGACGCCTACCTGTCGGTGATCGAGGAGCACCCGAACCTGTACCGGTTCGTGGTGCGCAAGTCGTTCACCGACCGGCCGGTCGAGCAGGACGTCGTGAACGAGGACAAGCAGCTGATCGCGGCGGCCCTGGCCCGGCTGCTCGGCGATCACCTGCGGGCGTTCGGGATGGACTCCGGCGGCGCGGAGCCGTGGGCGCACGCGCTGGTCGGCATGGTGCAGAACGCGGGCGACTGGTGGCTCGACCGGCAGTCCATGACGCGGGCGAGCCTGGGCGACTACCTGGCCACGATCATCTGGCACGCCATCGACGGCCTGCTCCGCTCCGCGGGCGTGGAACTCGACCCGGACGCGCCGCTGACCGCCGACCCGGCCGCCGCCGACCCGGCCGCCGGGGACCACGGGCACGAAGGACCCCGGTTGCGGGTCGTGGACGTCGAGGAGGCGCGATGAGCGAGGAGCACGGGCACGACGAGGAGGGCTACACCGGCGACGCGGTGCTGGTGTTCGCCGGCGAGCGGGAGGTGCCGGTGAGCGTGGAGCTGCGCGGCTACTTCCAGCCCATCGACGGCCGCTACCACTGGTACGGCCGGATCGCCGCGAACGACGAGGTCACCGAGCTGGTGGAGGGCGGCGCGCGGTCCGCGCTGCTGCGCACGCCCGACGGCTCGGCGACCGGCTCGCTGACCGACCCCGACCCGTGGCGGCGCTACCGCGTGGCGGGCACCTCGACGCCCCCGTTCGCGGTCGGCTGACCGGGACGGCGCGCGAACGAGAGGAGGGGCACCCGACCGGGTGCCCCTCCGCTTTCAAGCTCGTCGTGCGCCGCTCAGTCGCCGGAGACGAACCCGACCCGGCGCGAGTCGCTGGGCCCGATCTCCACGTACGCGATGCGCGCCGCCGGCACCACGTAGCGGGCGCCCTTCTGGTCGACCAGCACGAGCTGCCCGGTGCCGGCCTTCAGCGCGTCCGCGACCTGAGACTCGACCTCCTCGGGGGTGAGCCCGCTGGACACCACGAGCTCCCGCGGGCTGTCCGCGATCCCGACCCTGACCTCCACGCTGACCTCCGTGCGGCGTTGATGGCGTTCGAACACCAACCCTAGCCGAGCCCGAGCGCCGTCATGCGGCGCGTGTGGCTCTGCTGGAGCCGCCGGAACAGCGCCGCGATGCCCGCCAGGTCGCCCGAGCCGCGCACGATCAGCTCCGCGAGCCCGTCCCGCTCCGCCACCACGTACTGGGCCTGCGTCAACGCCTCGCCGAGCAGCCGGCGACCCCACAACGTGAGCCGGTCTCGCAACTTCGGGTCGTCGTCGCACGCCGCCCGGACTTCGCGCTCGGCGAACGCCGAGTGGCCCGTGTCGGCCAGCACCGCGAGCACCAGGCGCTTGGTCGGCTCGTCCAGCCACTCGGCGACCTCGCGGTAGAAGTCGGCCGCCAGCGCGTCCCCGACGTAGGCCTTCACCAGCGACTCCAGCCACGTGCGCGGCGCGGTCGAGGCGTGGAACGCGTCGAAGCCCGCGGCGAACGGCCGCATGGCCTCCTCCAGCGAGTGGCCGCGCTCGGCCAGGTACCGCTCCAGCAGCCCGTAGTGGCCGATCTCGGCCGCCGCCATCCGCGACAGCGCGGCGCGCCCGGCCAGCGTGGGCGCGGTGCGGGCGTCCTCGGCGAGCCGGTCGAACGCCGACAGCTCGCCGTAGGCCAGCGCGCCGAGGAGGTCGACGACACCCTCCGCCACCTGGTCACCGTCACCCACCGCAACCGCCTGACCCACCGCTTCGTCCACTCCCGGGTCGCTCATGGCCCGAAGCCTAGTCGGGTGTCGTCGGCAACACCCCGGGCACGCGAAACCGCACTCGACCTCGTGATCCGGCCCGATCGGCGTAGCCGCCGGGTAGACTCGGCAGATGACGCCCGGCGCGGCGCGGCCCAGTGGGGGCTCGCAGCGGTGCCGACGGTGGACACTGCGGCGGCACCGTGCCGTCAGGAGAGGGTGCGCGCACACACCTCGCTGGCCCTCCCGCGACCCGCCCGGCCCCTTCCGGTGGCCCGAGTGGCGGTGACGCGGTCGAGCGGCCCGTACAGGCCGTGGCGCGCTGGTACGAGAGAGGCGATCACCCTGACCGCGACGAACGAAGAGACCCAGGTCGACCCCGTGCGGCTGGAGCACAGCGAGGCGGGGCTGCCCGCCGAGGACACCTCGCACCCGCTGGTGGCCGACGCGCCGGTGAAGAACGACTCGCCCACGTTCGGCGAGCTGGGCGTGCGCGAGGAGATCGTGCGGGCGCTGGCCGAGGCCGGCATCCACCGCACGTTCGCCATCCAGGAGCTGACCCTGCCGCTGGCGCTGGCCGGCGCGGACGTCATCGGGCAGGCCCGCACGGGCACCGGCAAGACGCTCGGCTTCGGCATCCCGCTGCTCCAGCGGATCACCGTGCCGGGCGACGGCACGCCGCAGGCGCTGGTCGTCGTGCCGACGCGCGAGCTGTGCCTGCAGGTCACCCACGACCTGACCGACGCGTCCAAGCACCTCGGCGTCCGCGTGCTGGCCATCTACGGCGGCCGGCCCTACGAGCCGCAGATCGCGGCGCTGCGCAAGGGCGTCGACGTGGTCGTCGGCACGCCCGGCCGGCTGCTGGACCTCGCCGAGCAGCGCCACCTCGTGCTGGGCAAGGTGCGCGGCCTGGTGCTGGACGAGGCCGACGAGATGCTCGACCTCGGGTTCCTGCCCGACATCGAGCGCATCCTGCGCATGGTGCCCGACGAGCGGCAGACCATGCTGTTCTCGGCGACCATGCCGGGGCCGATCATCACGCTGGCCCGCACGTTCCTCAACCAGCCCACGCACGTGCGCGCCGAGGAGAACGACGCGGGCGCGATCCACGAGCGCACCGAGCAGTTCGTCTACCGCGCGCACGCGCTGGACAAGTCAGAATTGCTGGCCCGCGCCCTCCAGGCCCGCGACCGGGGCCTGTCGATGGTGTTCACCCGGACCAAGCGCACCGCCCAGAAGGTCGCCGACGAGCTGGTGGAACGCGGCTTCGCCGCCGCCGCCGTGCACGGGGACCTGGGGCAGGGCGCGCGCGAGCAGGCGCTGCGGGCGTTCCGCTCGGGCAAGATCGACGTGCTGGTGGCGACCGACGTGGCCGCCCGGGGCATCGACGTCGAGGGCGTCACGCACGTGATCAACTACCAGTGCCCGGAGGACGAGAAGACCTACGTCCACCGCATCGGCCGCACCGGTCGGGCGGGGCGGACGGGTGTCGCGGTCACGCTGGTCGACTGGGACGAGACCCCGCGCTGGAAGATGATCAGCGACGCGCTGGACCTGGGCCAGCCGGAGCCGGTGGAGACGTACTCGACGTCCGACCACCTGTTCGACGACCTGGACATCCCGGCGGGCTCGACGGGCCGCCTGCCGCTGGGGCTGCGGACCCGCGCGGGGCTGGACGCGGAGCCCGAGGAGAACCTGAAGGACGAGAAGAAGACCCGCAAGCGCCGCCGCGGCGGTCGGTCGGGTGACGGTGGCCAGGGCGCCGGCGAGCCCGGTGGCGCCCCCGGCGGCGCGACCGGTTCGGGCTCGGGCGCGGCCGGCGGTTCCGGCACCGGTTCGGGCTCGGGCGAGGAGGGCGGCACCCGTCCCCGTCGTCGCCGGCGGAGCCGCGCCGGTGTGGCGGCGGGCGAGGCGGCCGAGTCGTCGGCCGAGGTGACCGCGGGCGCTCCGGCGGCCGAACCGGCCGCGGGCGCGGAGGGCGACCGCCCGCGCCGTCGCCGGCGTCGCCGCACGGGCGGCGGCGAGTCCGCGGCGTCCGGCGAGCCGACTCCGGCGGAGTAGGGGAGAATCGCGGCGGGCAGCGCGGCCACGAGCGCTGCCCGACCGAACACGATCGGGTGATCATGGCCCGAAAACGTACGGAAACGCTGTTACCGCACCTCGGTTGAAACGAGGAGCGCCCGAACCACCCCCGCCTGCCACGACGACGGGTCCCACGCCCGAACGCCATCGGCCGGCCGTCCACCGGCCAGCCGGTCCACCGGCCGACCGGCCACCCCGCCAGGCGGCCACCCCGCCAAGTGAGCCGACGGGCGAAACGCACCGGACGCGACGGCCGAACCGGGACGCACCCGGCGCGATCGCCCCGCCCAGCGGGGCGCGCCCGCCCAGCACGCAGACCGTGCCCAGTGGGAAGGCCGCCCAGGGGAAGGCCGTGCCCAGCGGGAAGGCCGTGCCCAGCAGGAAGCCGCCCAGCGGGACGGTCTCTCGGTCAGCGGGAGATCCGGTCAGCGGGAGGTCCGGTCAGCGGGAGGTCCGGTCAGCGGGAGGTCCGGTCAGCGGGAGGTCCGGTCAGCGGTAGGGCCCGGCGGGAAGTTCCCGGTCAGCGGACAGGTCCTGATCCGCGGATGAGTCCTGGGCAGGCGGGACCCGGCCAGGCGAGGCCAGGTCGGCGAGCGGCTCAGGCCGGTGCATGGGTTCCGGCCGGCGGCGAGTCCCGGCAGGCCAGGCGGGCCAGGCAGCCCGAAGAAGCCCGACGCTCGGGCCCGGCAGGCGGTCGGACCGCGGCCGATGCACCAGGACCAGCAGCGCGAACCCACGCCACCCACCCCCAGCCACCAGCGCGAACCCGCGCCCAGCCCGTGCGGGCACCAGCGCGAACCTGTCCCCGCCCCCCGTGCGAGTGCCGGCCGCAGGTGTGCGGTGGGCGGGTCGTTGCGCGGGAGTGGGCGCGCGATCGAGGCGTGGCGGGATAGGCTGCCGAGCCGCGGCCGGTGCGGGTCGGTCGCGCCGGCGGATGCGGGATTCCCGCCGGGCCCGGGTCGGTGCCGCCGCCTCACACCGACCTCTTCCCCGTGGTGGCAGCATGTCGCCAGAGCGAACGCGAGAGATCACCGACATCGGGAGCCGGGCAGTGGGCCAGCCGGAGCAGGCGGAGTCGAACGGGCAGGTCGTGCTGGACGAGGAAGACGTCCTGGCCGAGTCCGGCGAACCGCGGGTCGAGCCGCAGGACGACGACGCCGAGCAGGCGCCGCCCCGGTCGTGGCGCACGAAGGGCGACTTCGTCGGCCTGGCGGTGGTCGTGGCGGCGGTCGTGGTGGCGAGCCTCGTGCTGTGGCTCACCAGCGACGTCCGCAACACCGTCAGCCAGACGGGGCCGTCCGAGATCACCCCGTTGCAGCCCGTCACCGCCATGCCCCCGACGCTGGCCGAGGTCTGGCGGGCACCCAACGGGGCGTCACCCGTGCCGGTGAACGTCGACTCCGTGGTGGTCACCGGGGACGGCGGGGAGGTGGTCGGGCGCGACGCGCTCACCGGCGACGTCCGCTGGCGCTACGCCCGCGACCTGCCCCTGTGCTCGGTCTCCACCGCCTGGGGCCGCGTCTTCGCCGTGTACCACAAGGACACAAACTGCTCCGAGGTCACGACCCTCGACACCGCCTCCGGCAAGCGCGGCCCGCAGCGCAACGGCGACGCCGAACTCGGCACCCGCCTGCTGAACGAGGGCTCGCACGTCCTGGTCACCGGCGGCACGTACGTCGAGGTCTACCGGCGCGACGACCTGGTCCGCTCGCTGGAGTACGGCGCCCTGCGCGCCATCGTGAACCCGAACAAGCAGCCGCGCACCGGCTGCACCTACCACTCGTTCGCGGTCACCGGCGGCAAGATCGCGCTGATCGAGCGCTGCCCCTCGCTCGACCCGTCCGACCGCCTCACGATCCTCAAGCCGAACCCGGAGAAGTCCGACGAGCCGCAGGTCATCACCACCACGGTGACGGGCGAGACCGGGGCCCGGGTGATCGCGGTGACCGCGAACCGGGTCGCGCTGGCCGTCCCTGGCCGGATCGTGGTGTTCGACTCCGAGACCGGCTCCGCGGTCGGCAGCTACCCGGTGGACGTCTCGGCCGACGAGCTGGCGGGTGACCCGCCCGGGCGGGTGGCGTCGACGTTCACCAGCACCGCGAACACCTACTGGTTCACCGGCTCCAAGACCGTCGCCCTGTCCCCCGTCGACCTGAACCCCCTGTGGACGGCGAACGACACCCTCGGCCCGGGCACCACGCTCGCCGGCCGGCTGCTGGTGCCGGTCGAGGGCGGGCTGAAGGTGCTCGACCAGGTCACCGGCGAGCAGGCCGCCGAGATCCCGGTCGACCGCGGGGGCCACACCGGCCCGGTCGAGATGGCCACCGAGGGGCCGGTCGTGCTGGAGCAGCGCGGGGACACGCTCGTCGCACTGCGGTAACGCGCCACGCGCCCGCGCGGCCGGTGGGGCAGACTGCCAGACGTGCACTCGCAGTTCAGCCCGAACCGGGCGCAACGCGTGGACCTGCCCGGCAGGCACGGCCCGATCGCGGCCCTGCACGTGCCCGCCGCCGGTCACGACCTCGGCGCCACCGCGCTGCTCGTCCCCGGCTACACCGGGTCCAAAGAGGACTTCGCGCCGCTGCTCGACCCGATCGCCGACGCGGGCGTCGAGGTCGTGGCGGTCGACCTGCCGGGCCAGTACGAGTCGCCCGGCCCGCCGGCCGAGTCGGACTACCGGCCCGCGGCGCTGGGCGAGGTGGTGGCCGAACTCGTGGCGAAGCTCGCCGCCGAGGGCAGGCGCGTGCTGCTGCTCGGCCACTCGTTCGGCGGCCTGGTCGCGCGGGGCGCGGTGCTGGCGGGTGCGCCGGTGTCGGGGTTGACGCTGATGGCGTCCGGCCCGTCGGAGCTGCCGCCGGGCGCGCGCCGCACCGCCCTGGACTACGGCGAGGTCGTGCTGCGGGAGCAGGGCATCGAGGCGTCGCACGAGGTCAACGAGACGCGGCAGGCGCTCAACCCGAACTGGCGGGCGCTGCCGCGGGAGCTGAAGGACTTCTACCGGGAGCGGTTCGTCCGGTCGTCGCCGGCCGGGCTGCTGGGCATGGGCGAGGCGCTGCGCACCGAGCCGGACCTGGTGGCCAAGCTGGCGCGGGTGATGCGGCAGTCGGGCATCCCGTGCCTGGTGGTGTGCGGCGACCTGGACGACGCCTGGTCGGCGGCGAGCCAGCGGGACATGGCCGAGCGGTTGGACGCCGACTTCGCCGTGCTGTCGGGCGTCATGCACAGCCCGAACACCGAGGCCCCGGACGCGCTGCTGGCCACGCTGCTGCCGACCTGGCGCGCGTGGCTGTCCTGAGCCTTCGGTCGTCTCACTCCTGCCAGGCGGGTGATCACCGGTTCCGGTGACGGCAGCGGCGGACCGCGCGTGACAGGTGCGTCGAGAGGTTCACCGGGCCGTGTCGTTGCCTAGCCTGATGGTGTTTCTCGCCCGTCGGCGCTCGTCCCGGGCCCTTTGACTCGGTGCGTCCGACCCCGACAGGAAGGAACACCGATGGCTTTCCGACGGATCCTCACCGCCGTGGCGATCGCGGCTTCGGCGCTGCTCGTGGCGCCGACCGCCTACGCCGACCAGGCCGACCCGGCCGACACCGATCAGGCCTGGTACAGGATCCAGAGCTACACCGTGCGGAACGACGTGTGGGACCAGACGAACTGGGACTGGGACCCGATCTACCCGACCATCGCCCACCCCTCCCACGGCGGCGCCAACCAGCAGTGGTCGATCTCGGACGACGGCACGTTCCTGGACCGGGAGTACGGGTGGTGCGCGACCGCGGTCGACGGCGTGGTGGCGGGCAGGGCGTGTGAGCACCTGCCCGAGCAGCGGTGGAAGGGCTCGCCGTCCGGCGACTACGAGTACTGGCTGATCGAGCTGGAGGGCACCGGGCTCTGCGTCACGCACGACGGCACCTACGCGCCGCTGCGGCTCGCCAACTGCGACTTCGAGCGGCACGACCAGCGCTGGATCATCGGCAGCGTCTGACGGGTCCCGCGGGGCGTCGGCCGGGTGCGCCCCGATCGACGCCCCGCGGTCAGGTCAGGGCCACGCAGTCAGGTCAGGCCCACCAGAAGAACCACAGGGTGCCCGCCGCCAGCAGCACCACCAAGAGCCCGCACACCGCCACCGCCCAGCCGCGCCGGCGGTCGGCGACCACCTGGGCCCCCGCCGCCGCGGCGGCGGCCACGACGTGGCCCGCCACGGCACCCGCTCCCGGTCCGGGCAGGTCGTGCGCGCCGGCGTAGACCTGCACGCCGATCATCGCCAACGCCAGCAGCGCCAAGCCGACGGCGAGCGCGCCGCTGACGCCGCGCCACAGCTTGGCCAGCCGTGGTTCGGGTCCGCTGTCCACCATCGTCACGCGGCCAACTCTACGGCGCGAGCAGCGCCCACGGGTCGAGCGCCGGCGCGGCCCGCTGCCCCTCGGGGCAGGACCTGCGGAAGTCGCACCACGTGCACTGCCTGCCGGTGCGCGGCGGGAACAGCACCTCCGGGTCGCCGCCCGCTTCGAGGGTGTCGGTGGCCAGCCGGAGGTCGTCCGCCGCCTCCTCGGCCCGGGTCACGTGCCGCGCCAGGCTCTCCTCGGTGTGCTCCCACACCGACACCGTGCCCGTGGGCAGGTGGTGCAGCTCCACCCGGCGGCACGGCTTGCGCAGGGTCCGGCGGGCGGCCAGCGCGTACAGCGCCAGGGCCTGCGAGCCGCGCGCGTCGTCCACCGTCAGCGCGTGCCGGCCGGTCTTGTAGTCGACGATCACCAGCTCGCCGTCGCGCAGGTCGATCCGGTCGACGCGGCCCTCGGCGACGATCCGGGACGTGGGCGTGGACACCCAGCGCTCGATGCCGACCGGTTCGATCGACGTGTCGAGGCCCTCGACGTAGTCGCGCACCCAGCCGACCGCCCGGTCGCGGTACACGGCGGCCTGCTCGGCGTCGCGGAACCCGTCGTTCTTCCACTGCCGGTGCAGCAGGGCCACCGCCTGCTCGGGGGTGCGGCGCTCGGCGGGCAGGTCGAACAGCGCCTTGAGCGCGTTGTGCACGACCGCGCCGAGCGTGTTGTGCGCCCACGCCCCGCCGCGGGGCGGCGACGGCCGGTCGAGGTAGGCCATGCGGAACCGGCGCGGGCAGTCGGCCCACGTGGCGAGCTTGGCCGGCGTCACCCGCACCAGCTTCTTCGGCATCGCGCCGAAGTCGAACCCGAGCTGCTCCTGCACCCCACCACGCTACCGAGGGGGTCCGACAGCCCTCGCGGTGCCGCCTCAGCCGACCAGCACCTTGCACCCGGTCGCCCGGTCCGCCAGGGCGTCCAGCACCTCGGGCGACGTCGTCTCCGCGCCGAGGCGGACCGTCTTGTTGGTGCCGTGGTAGTCGCTGGACCCCGTGGTCAGCAGGCCCAGCTCCCCCGCCAGGCCGCGCAGCCGCGCCCGCGTCGCGGGGTCGTGGTCGGGGTGGTCCACCTCGACGCCGCCCAGGCCCAGCCCGGCGAGGTCGGCGACGACCTGGTCGGTGACGATCGGGCCGCGCGAGGCGGCGAAGGGGTGCGCCAGCACGGTCACCCCGCCCGCCTCGGCGATCATCTCGATCGCCCGCGCCACGGGCGTGTCGGTGCGCGGCACGTAGTACCGGCCGCCGGTGAGGTAGCGGGCGAACGCCTCGTCGACCGTCTCCACCACACCCGCCCGGATCAGCGCCATCGCGAGGTGGGGGCGCCCGGCGGGGGCGTCGGCCGGCATGGCGGCCATCAGCTCGTCCGGGTCGATGGGGAACCCGTCGGCCACCATCCGCTCGGCCATCCGGCGCAGCCGCTGCCGCCGTTCCAGGCGCAGCCTGAGCTGCTCCTCGACCAGCGCGGGCGAGGTGTGGTCGTAGAGGTAGGCCAGCAGGTGGACGGTGATGACCCGGCCCCGGCCGTCGTCGGAGGCACAGGACAGCTCGGCGCCGCGCACGAGCTTGAGGCCCGGTGGCAGCGCGTTGGCCGCCTCCGTCCAGCCCGCCGCGGTGTCGTGGTCGGTGAGCGCGACCGCGGACAGGCCGGTGGCGGCCGCGGCCGCCACCAACTCCGCGGGCGTGTCGGTGCCGTCGGACTCGGTCGAGTGGGTGTGCAGGTCGATGCGCACCCACCCAGTCTGACCTACGGCACCATCTTCTTGCCGCGCGCCGCCCGCTGCGCCTTGATCATCGAGAAGCGCTCCGCCTGGGCCTTCTTGTCGCCGAAGGTCAACTCCGAGATGGCGTCGTAGACCTCCTCGGGGTTGGGCAGGTACTCGATCCGGTTGAGGGCCTGGATCTGACCCGCCGACTCGACCACGAGCGTCCCGAAGCCGAACATGCGCCCGAGCACCGAGCGCTCGTAGGTC
Source organism: Actinosynnema sp. NPDC053489 (assembly GCF_044544865.1). NCBI lineage: Bacteria > Bacillati > Actinomycetota > Actinomycetes > Pseudonocardiales > Pseudonocardiaceae > Actinosynnema > Actinosynnema sp. NPDC053489. The sequence goes on from NZ_JBITXT010000015.1 coordinate 113,469, forward strand.
AGGTCGGTGACCTTGCTGATCGGCATCATGGCGACCTTGGTCTCGAAGACCCCCGAGGAGATCATGAACCTCTTGTCGGTGACGACGATCCGCTCCACCCACCACTCCATGACGAAGTAGGCCAGCCTGAGCAGCACGAACAGCGAGGCGTACCAGAGGATGTTCTGGATGATGCCCGCGTTGTCGGGCAGCAGGTACGAGATCATCATCGCGCCGGCGAGCAGCGCCGCCGCCTCGAGGAGATCCCAGAGCAGACTGCTCCAGTGCCTGCGGACCCGGATGACCCGACGCTCCGTGGGGAGCAGGTACTCGTCGGGGTCCCGTGGTGCGAACATGCTTCGACCTCTCGCCGTGGGGGGAGGAGCCGGTCGACTCAGAACAATTGTTTCACGAAGGTGATGAGCGCCTCAGCGGCGTCCCGCAGCGTGCCCAGGATGTTCTGCACCAGCTGAGCCGCCTGCTGCGGCTCCGCGATGAGGAAGAACAGGAGCAAGCCGACCCCGGCGAAGGTGAGAATCTTCTTCAGATTCACGGTGATCAACCCCGTTCGCTACCGCACCCGTTTGGCGCCAGTGAAAACCGTTGTACCGCACTCCGCGACACGTCGGGAGATTTGTACCGCACTTGGGTCAGCGCGCTGCACCGCCAACCCGGTGTGACTACTCTTGGTGATCGTGACGGCCGAACGAGAGCCCCGGATCCGCTGTGTCGGGGGCGTGGTGCACGACTCGGAGGGTCGACTCCTGCTCGTCCGCAGGCGCAATCCGCCAGGTGAGGGACTGTGGTCGTTACCGGGTGGCCGAGTCGAGCCCGGGGAGTCCGACGAGACCGCAATCGTGCGGGAACTGCGCGAGGAAACGGGACTCTCCGTGACCGTCGGGGCATGGGTCGGGAGCGTCACCCGTCCGGCGCCACGCGGCTGGTACGAGATCCACGACTACGCCTGCCAGGTGCGATCCGGCGTCCTCGGAGCGGGTGACGACGCGCTCGACGCCCGGTGGGTCGACACTGCGATCTTGGCCACACTTCCACTCACCGAGATGCTCCACGAGACCCTGGAGGCGTGGGGCCAACTCCCCCGCCGGTGATCGAAATCCCCCGATCAGGGGAGCCACACCACCCTTTGGCCGTGCGGCGCGGTTTTCGCCACCGCCCGCGCCGACCGGACCTCGCCGTCCTCGACCCGGACGAGCCCGACCACGCCGAACGCCGGCTCGTCCGGCCCGGGGCGCAGGTCGTCCCGCCCCGGCAGCACGTGCGCCAGGCCGTCGTCGTAGCCCTCGTGGCTGAGCCACCACAGCGGCCGGCCGAGGCCGCGCAGCGCCGCCACGAACTCCTCCCCCGCCAGGTACGGCAGGACGTTGCTGGTCAGCACCACCAGGGGCAGGTCGGCGGGCACCCGCGCGGCGGCCTCGCCCAGGTCCGCCACGGCGTCGCCGGCGACGAACTCCGGCGGCGACTTGCGCTGCACGGCCGCGGCCACCCCGAACAGCCGCAGCCGCTCCGGCTGGTCGGCCCACACGCACGCCTCCAGCCACGCGTACGTGTCCTCGTCGGTCAGGTCCGCGGGCGCCCGGTCCAGCCCCACCTTCGCGGCGACCTTCACCGCCTTCGGGATCTTCGGCAGCTCCGCGCCGGGCGCCGGCTCCAGCGCGCAGTGCAGCCCCAGCGCGGCCTTGGCGGGCCCGCCGACGAGCTGCCCGGCCTGCTGGGTCTGGTAGCGGTAGCCGTACTGGTCCAGGCCGAGCAGCAGGCCGGCCGAGCAGCCGACCTCCAGCAGCCCGACCGGTCCCTTGAGCGTGGCGAGCGCCGGGTAGAGCAGGGCGGCCCGGCGCACCTCGTTGGTCTGCACGGTCCGGGTCGAGATCAGCTCCCGCATCCGGTCCGCGCGCTGGAGCACGAAGTCGCGGAACAGCCGCCACGTGCCCTCGTCCGCGCCGTAGGTGCCGCCCAGCGACGGGTAGTAGTTCGACAGCTCGTGGAACGGCTCGGCCTGCACCAGCCGGTGCGCCGCCGCCAGGAGCAGGGTCGCGTGGGCGAACCGCTCCGGGGCGGCGGTCAGCAGACCGGCGACCTCGGCGTCGTCGGCGGCGTGCGCGGCCAGGTGCTCGTACAGGGGCGAGACGCCGTGCGCCTCGCTGCGCGCGAACCCGGCCAGTCGTCGCCGCACGAGGTCGAGCGAGGTCACGTCACTCCTTGGGTTCGGGCCTTCCCGGCTGCTCGCCGCCGCGCGCCTCGCCGTAGGAGCGCTTGGGCACCATGACCTTCCGGCGGAACACGCAGACGACCGTTCCATCCTGTTTGTACCCGCGCGTCTCGACGTGCACGACACCCCGGTCGTCCTTCGACTTCGACGGCGTCTTGTCGAGCACCTCGGTCTCACCGTAGATGGTGTCGCCGTGGAAGGTCGGCTTGACGTGCCGCAGCGACTCCACCTCCAGGTTGGCGATGGCCTTGCCCGAGACGTCCGGCACGGACATGCCCAGCAGCAGCGAGTAGACGTAGTTGCCCACGACGACGTTCTTGCCGAAGTCGGTGGTCTCCGCCGCGTAGTGCGCGTCCAGGTGCAGCGGGTGGTGGTTCATGGTCAGCAGGCAGAACAGGTGGTCGTCGTACTCGGTGACCGTCTTCCCGGGCCAGTGCTTGTAGACCGCGCCGACCTCGAACTCCTCGTAGTAACGCCCGAACTGCACCGTTCGCCTCCGTTGGCCGGCAACTGTGGGGGCCGGTGTGATCGAGGACCACTCCGGCCGGGACGACAGTGTGAGCACCGGGGGAGTACCCTCGGCAACTGGTCTGTGAGCGACTGCACCGCCGCGGCCACTCGACCCGAGGAGGTGAGGACTACCGATGAGTAACGACCCCCATCCTGCGAGTACCTCGCGCGTCCTCGTCGGGGAGCCTGCTTCGCTCAGCTAGGCCCAGCGGTACCGGTCGGGGACGTGCCGTCGTCGTTCGTCGGAGTCGACGCCCCCACCGGAGGACCTCGTGCCCAGCTTGCCCTCGCTCGGCGGCCTGAGAGGCCGCTCGCAGGACCACCGCCCGCCCGTGCCCATCCCCGTGCCGCTGTCGGCCTACGTCGTGGACTGCGGCGTGTACGTCGACGGCAAGCGCCTGCCCGGCCGCTGGTCGCACGTCGACGCGGTCGAGGAGGTGCGCAGGCGCGGCGACGGGTTCGTCTGGATCGGCCTGCACGAGCCGGACGAGCGGCAGATCCAGGGCGTGGCCGAGACGTTCGGGCTGCACGAGCTGGCCGTCGAGGACGCCGTGCACGCGCACCAGCGGCCCAAGCTGGAGCGCTACGACAACATGCTGTTCATGGTGTTCAAGACGGTCCGGTACATCCAGAACTCGTCGCCGGACACCGCCAACGAGATCGTGGAGAGCGGCGAGATCATGGTGTTCCTGGGCCGCCACTTCGTGGTGACGGTCCGGCACGGCAACCACTCGGGGCTGGCGGCGGTGCGCCGCGAGCTGGAGGAGGAGCCGGAGCGGCTGCGCTCGGGGCCCGCCGCGGTGCTGTACTCGATCGCCGACCACGTGGTCGACAACTACCTCGACGTGACCGACCACATCGAGGACGACATCGACCAGATGGAGGCGCTGGTCTTCCAGCCGCGCAGCCGGGTCAGCGCCGACCAGATCTACCTGATGAAGCGCGAGGTGCTGGAGCTGCGCCGGGCGGTGATGCCGCTGGCCGTGCCGCTGCGGCGGCTGGCGGAGGGCTACACGCCGCTGATCCCCGAGCAGGTGCGCTCCTACTTCCGCGACGTGGACGACCACCTCACCGAGGTGTCCGAACGCGTGATCAACTTCGACGAGCTGCTGACGACGCTGGTCAACGCCGTGCTGGCGAAGATCACGCTCCAGCAGAACTCGGACATGCGCAAGCTCGCCGCGTGGGTGGCGATCATCTCCGTGCCGACGATGGTGGTCGGCGTGTACGGCATGAACTTCGACGTCATGCCGGAGACCCACTGGAAGTACGGGTACCCCATGGTGATCGCGGTGATCCTCGTGGTGTGCCTGACGCTGTACCGAATATTCCGCCGGAACCAATGGCTCTGAGTCCGCTCACCTGCCCCTTCCTGCGACGGGATGTTCCGCTATGACCAGGATGCTCACCAACCTGCGGTTCTGGGTGCTCACGTTCCTGATCGGCTGGCTCGCCACGGTGACCCTGCTGATCGCGACGGGTTCCTGACCCCGGGGTTCAGTCCCAGGGCGCGGTGTCCCACGTGAACGGGACGCCGTGCCCCGCACCCGTGCCCAGGCGCAGCGAGATGCCGGCCGGCCACAGCTTGAGCAGCAGCCGGAACTCGTAGGCGCCCGCGGCGTGGGTGCGCCGCGGCTCGTAGACCAGCAGCGCCAGCGGTGCCACCGGCGTGGCGCGGGCGGCGGCGTCGGCCAGGATCGCGCGGCCCATGGCGCGGTCGGCCGGTGAGGCGTACTGCCACACGACCGAGTGCCAGACGACCGTCAGCACGTCCCGCTCCGGTTGGGCGAGCTGCTCGGCCAGCCACTCGGGGCCGGTCGCCCGCCGCACCGGCACGGGGTCGAGCCGGGCCAGGTCGATCGCGGCCTGGAGGCGGGCGAAGCGGTTGACCTGGTCGGCCCACACGAACGACGACAGGTGCAGCCGCCCGTCCTCGGTGGACACGTCCACCGGGTCGAGGTCGCAGCCGGCGCGCCGCACCAGGCGCAGGTCGTGGCGCAGGTCGACCGGCGGCCGTCCCGTCCAGCCCGGGTCGAGGGCGAACGGGCTGCCCGGGTCGCCGAAGACCTCGCCGTCGACGCGGTAGGCGACGCGGTGCGGGCGCAGGTTCAGCCCGCCGGACGCGCCGACCTCCAGCAGCCGGACCGGGAACCTGGCCCGGCGGCCCGCCTCGTCGGCGGCCAGGTGGGTGGCGGTGTGCAGGCCGCCGAACAGGGGCGCGCTGCGGCCCGGCTCGTTGGTCTGCACGACCGTGGACGTGACCAGGGCGCGCAGCTCGTCGGCCTGCTCGTGCAGCACGGTCAGCGCGTCGTCCCAGAGGGTGGCGAAGTCCGGTTCGCCGCCGACCGTCGGGTAGTGCCTCGCCAGCGCCGGCGCGCGGCCCTCCAGCACGAGCCGGTGCAGCGCGCCCGCGAACCGCAGCCCCGGCACGGTGCCGTGCCGGTCGCACTCGGCGCCCGCCATGACCCGCGCGGTCACGCCGCCGCGGGCGAGGTCCTCCGCCGCCGCGACCAGCAGGGCGCGGGTCAGCGGGCTGTGGGCTTCGCAGGCACGGGACGCGTCGAGGAACAGCTCGGCGAGCACCCTGTGACGTTAACCCGGTTTCCCTTGTGCGGCAGTAGGAGGAACGCGCTGTTCACCCTTTCACCGACAACCTGTGGCGGTCGGCGGCAGCGCTTAGGCTCGACGGGTGCCGAGGGTGCTCGCGGTGGCCGACGAGGTGGTCGAGGGCTGGTGGACCGACCGGGTGCGCCGCCACGACGTCGACCTGGTCGTGGCGGCCGGCGACCTGCCGTTCGACTACCTGGAGCACCTGTCGGGCGCGCTGGACCGGCCGTGCGTGTTCGTGCCGGGCAACCACGACGTGGACCTGACGGGGTACGCCAACGTGCGCGGGCTGTGGACGAGGGCGGGCCTGCCGGCGCGCTGGCCCGGCCCGGCGGGCGGCGTGAACGCCGACGCGCGGGTGGTGGACGTCGCGGGGTTGCGGATCGCCGGGCTGGGCGGGTCGATCCGGTACAGCGGCGGGCCGAACCAGTGGACCGAGCGGCAGCAGGCGCGGCGGCTGCGGCGGGTGGTGCGGACGGCCCGGTGGCGGCGGTTGCGCGACGGGCGCGGGGTGGACGTGCTGCTGACCCACTCCCCTCCGCTGGGCTGCGGCGACGAACCGGACCCGCCGCACCGCGGGTTCGCGTGCCTGCACGAGGGCGTGCGGCGGCTGCGCCCGCCGTTGCTGCTGCACGGCCACATCCACCCGCACGGTCAGGCCAGGCCGGACCGCGTGCTCGGCGCGACCCGGGTGGTGAACGTGGTGGGCTACCGGGTGCTGGAGATCCCGACCCGGGCGGGTTGACGAGGAGGAGCGCCGTGCCCCGTGACACCGGCTTCCCGCGCGCCGACGCGGAGAACGACTTCCTGCGCGCCCGCCGCCGCCAGGTGCTGTCGCGGTTGGCCGCGTGGCTGCGCCGCGAGCCCGACGACGTGAACATCACGCTGCCGTTCCACGAGGTGGTGGAGTCGCTGGGGGTGCTCGGCGAGCGGCGGCTGGGGCTGCGCGCGATCCGGCTGGACTCGATCGTGGGCAGCGTGGACCGGACCCGGGACTTCGACCGCCGGTTCCGGCCGACGTCGGCGCGGGTGCGGGAGCGGTGGCAGCGGCTGGCGGTGGCGCAGCGGCGGGGCGAGGCCGTGCCGCCGATCGAGGTGTACCGGGTGGGCGACCTCCACTTCGTGCAGGACGGGCACCACCGGGTGTCGGTGGCGCACGCGCTGGGGCTGGAGCTGATCGACGCCTACGTGACGGAGGTCGTGACGCGGATCGCGGCGCACGGCATCCGGCACCGGGGCGACCTGATCGTGAAGGACTACCGGCGGTTGTTCCTGGAGCGGGTGCCGCTGGGCGGCGAGGCGCGGGCGGCGGTCGTGCTGTCGGACCCGTGGGACTACGCGAAGCTGGGAGAGCACGTGGAGGCGTGGGGGTTCCGGCTGATGCAGGACGAGGGGGCGTTCCTCGACCGGGTGGTGGTCGCCCGGCGGTGGTACGCCGAGGAGTACCAGCCGGTGGTGGGGATGCTGCGGCAGGCGGACCTCGTCGGCGACCGCACGGAGACCGAGGCGTACCTGTGGGTGGCGGCGGAGCGGTACCGGCTGATCCGCACGCACCGGTGGGACGCCGACGTCATCGCGGCGCTGCGCTCGCGCCGGTGAGCTACCGCTGGCCCTCCAGCCGGGGCAGCGGGCGGGCCTGGTCCATCACCCGGTCGGTGTAGCTGTCGAGCAGGCGGGTGGCGACCTGCTGGCCGTAGCCGAGGATGACGGCCCACAGCAGCAGGGCGGCCTGGGACGCCACGCCGATCAGGCCGGTCGTGACGCCGGAGCCGAGGCCGAGGATGCCGACCACCGCGAGGGCCGCGCCGAGCAGCACCTTGATGAGGGCCTGGTAGCCGACCATGACGTACGGCGAGAGGCTGGGGCGGCGGCGCAGGAGCAGCACGACGGCCGACAGCACCGCGCCGAACGCGCCGAACACCTGCGTGAGCCACACGTCCGCGCCGGTGGCCGACTTGCCCGACGGGCACACCGTCGGCAGCTTCTCCGCGCTCACGCACATCGGGATGAGGCCGGGCTTCAGCAGGCCGACCACGCCGAGCGCGGTGTTGACGACGAACAGCACCACGGAGGTGGCGATGAGCTTGTTGCGCAGCGCCCGCGACCCGGCGTGGGCGAAGTCGGAGGCGTCGAACGCGGCCCGCAGGGCGTCCACGACGATCTCCCGCTCGACCGCGAGGGGGAACTCGCCGGGCCGCAACTCCTCCAGCGCCACCCGCCGGGGGTCGTCCTCGTCCAGGTTCTCGGCCACGCGGGCCTTCAGCCCGGGCAGCCGCCCGAGGAACCCCGGGCCCGCCGCGACGACGGCGATCTCGGCCTCGTGCAACGACCTCCAGGCCCGTTCGATGTGCCACCCGGACCACCACGACGCCACCGTCCGCCACCGCGACTCGGTGCGCGTGATCATGTCCTCGACGACGGCGGCCTCCTGCGCGGCGACGGCGCGCCACCGCGCGCTCTCCGGGTCGAGCGGGTCGGGGGGACCGAGCGAGGCGAGGTCGGCGCGCACCCGGTCGAGCCGCGACTGCACGACCAGCCGCCAGTCCGTGATCCGGGGAGCGCGCGTGGCCATGACCAGCATCGTCGCAGCCCCACCCACCTGTCGGGCGATCACCCGAAGGGGTGGCCGATGACCGGAAGGGGGTTGGGGCGCGGGCGAACAGGTGAACCTCGCGCGGGGGCGGGGGAGCGCCGGCTCGGACGGCGCTCCCCCACCCCACCGCCGGGCTCAGGCGGTGCGGCCCGGTTCGACCAGTTCGCGCAGGCGCGGCGGCATGCGCTTCTCCAGGCCGAACGGTTCCAGGTGGGCCTGGAGCACGCCGTCGAACGCCCGCTTCACCGACGCCGGGTCCCAGGTGTCGCTCTCCAGGATCGGCTGCTTGAAGAACGGGTGCCCGACCAGGTGCAGCTGCCTGCCGTTGCACCGGACGATCTGGCCCGTGATCCCGTGCGCCGCGTCGCTGAGCAGGAACAGCACCAGCGGCGCGACCTTGCCGGGCGTGCGGTCGGCCGGGATGGCCCTCAGCGCGCGCTCCGACCTCCACACCATGCGGGTGTGCGCGACCGGGCACACGGCGTTGACCCGGATGTTGTCCCCCTCCAGGTCCAGCGCCCACGACGCGCTGAGCGAGGCCACCGCGCCTTTGGTGGCCGAGTAGGCCCCGAGTTTGCGCTGACCGAGAAACGCGCCCGACGATATGTTCACGATCGAGCCGTGGCCCTGCTCGCGCATCAGGCGCATCGCCGCCATTCCGGTGTATATGACACCCAGGACGTTGACCTCCACGATCTTCCGAATCGATTCCGGGTCGTCCTCCCAGGGCAGCGCCTCGTAGTTCAACCCCGCGTTGTTCACCAGGCCGTCGACGCGGCCGAACTCCGCCTGGCACATTCCCACGATCTTCTCGGCCTCGCTGGGATCGGCCACCGTCGCCGCGCTCGCCACCGCGCGCCCGCCGTACGCCCGGATCCGCTCGGCCACGTGTTCGGCCTGGTCAGCGTCGACGTCGTTGACCACGACCGCCGCGCCGGCCTGTGCGGCCTGCATCGCGTACGCCTCACCCAGGCCACGTCCGGCCCCGGTGATCACGACCGCTTTGCCGTCAAGAATCCCCATCTCGCACTCTTCTCTGTGCTCGGCGGACTCCCCTGCCCCGGGCCCTTTACGGCCGGAGTCGTCTCCGCCTTTCACCCAGCGTTGGGGATCGGCGGCGGCCGCGGCGCGGCGAATGCGGCGAGATGCGGGTTTGCTGCGCTGAATGGCCCAGGGAGTTCGTCCCTGCCGATGCACGCGGCTGGTCGGCAACGCACCGTGAGCAGTGGAAACGCCCGGTCCGCCCTGCCCGGAAAGTGTGAAAGCCGCCCCCGGTGTCCCGGGGGCGGCTCCGCGGGGCGGGCGCGTCAGCTGTAGGTGAGGTTCCGGCCGTCGCGCGGGTCGAACAGCTGCACCTTGTCGGCGTCGAACCAGATGTCGGCCTGCTCGCCCTCGACGGCGGTGGACGTCGCGGCGATCCGGGCGACCAGCGACACGCCGCCGCCGGGCACGTCGGCCGAGCCCGCGTCGGCGGCCAGCTCGGCCAGCTCCGCCGACGTCGCCTGTTCACCCTTCAGGCTGAAATAGGCGAACTTGTCGGAGCCCATCGACTCCAGCACGTCGACGTGGTCGGTGAACGTGACGCCCTTGGCGCGCACGGCGTCGTCCACGAGCCGCGCGTCCTCGAAGTGCTCGGGCCGCAACCCCATGATCACCTCGCGGGGCGCGTCGACGCCCTCCAGCAGGCCGCGCACCCGGTCGGTGAGCGGCACGTCGCCGAGCGCCGAGCGCAGCACGCCGTCCTCCAGCGAGGCCGGCACGAAGTTCATCGACGGGGAGCCGATGAACCCGGCGACGAACAGGTTGGCGGGGTTGTCGTAGAGGTGCTGCGGCGCGCCGACCTGCTGCACCGCGCCGCCGCGCATCACCACGACCCGGTCGCCGAGGGTCATCGCCTCGGTCTGGTCGTGCGTGACGTAGACGGTGGTGGTGCCCAGCTGCTTCTGCAGCCGCGACACCGAGGTGCGCATCTGCACGCGCAGCTTGGCGTCGAGGTTGGACAGCGGCTCGTCCATCAGGAACGCCTTGGGGCTGCGCACGATCGCGCGGCCCATCGCCACGCGCTGCCGCTGCCCGCCGGACAGGTTGGACGGCTTGCGGTCCAGGTGCTGGGTGAGGTCGAGGATCTCGGCGGCGTCGCGGACCTTCTTCTCCACCGTGGCGTCGTCCACTTTGGCCAGTCGCAGCGGGAAGGCCATGTTCTCCTTCACCGTCATGTGCGGGTACAGCGCGTAGGACTGGAACACCATCGCGATGTCGCGGTCCTTGGGCGCGCGCTCGTTGACCCGCTCGCCGCCGATGCGCAGCTCGCCGGAGGTGATGTCCTCCAGGCCCGCGATCATGTTGAGGGTCGTGGACTTCCCGCAGCCGGACGGGCCGACCAGGATGATGAACTCGCCGTCGGCGATCTCGAGGTCCACGTCCCGCACGGCCACCGCGCCGTCGGGGTACTGCTTGGTCACGCTGTCCAGAACGATCTCGGCCATTGCTTCACCCCTTGACGGCGCCGGAGGTCAACCCGGCGACGATCCGACGCTGGAAGAACAACACGAAGAGGATGATCGGGACGGTGATCACCACGGCGGCGGCGGCGATCGACCCGGTCGGGTCCTCGAACTGCGAGCTGCCGGTGAAGAACGACAGCGCGACCGGCACCGTGCGGGACCGCTCGGTGGAGGTCAGCGAGATCGCGAACAGGAAGTCGTTCCAGCAGAAGATGAACACGAGGATCGCGGTGGTGAACACGCCCGGCGCGGCCAGCGGCGCGATGACCCGGCGGAAGGCCTGCCCGGGCGTCGCGCCGTCCATCTTCGCCGCCTTCTCCAGCTCCCACGGGATCTCGCGGAAGAACGCCGACAGCGTGTAGATCGCCAGCGGCAGCGCGAACGTGATGTAGGGCAGGATCAGCCCGGGCCAGGTGTCGAACAGGCCGAGCGACCGCTCGATCTCGAACAGCGGCGAGACCAGGGAGATCTGCGGGAACATCGCGATGAGCAGCGACACCCCGACCAGCAGCCGCTTGCCGGGGAAGTCGAGCCGGGCGATCGCGTAGGCGGCCATCGTGCCGAACACGACCGCGATCGCCGTGGCGATCAGCGCGATGCCGATGGAGTTCACCAGCGCGCGGACGAACTCCGTGGTGGAGAAGATCGACTTGTAGTTGTCGAACGTCCAGGCGCGCGGGATGAAGTTGCCGTCGGCCAGCGTCTCCTTGGTCTTGAACGACAGCGACACGATCCACAGCACGGGGACCAGCGCGTAGGCCACCACCAGGACGTTGAGGACGGTCCAGCGCGCCTTGCGGCCGGTCGTCACGGCCCCTCCGATGCCCGCCATCAGCGCCTCCCCCCGCTGTCGCTGCCCGGCGCGGCGGTGCCGAACAGCTTCACGAACACGAACGCGATGATCGCCACCGCGATGAAGATGAGCACCGACATGGTGGAGCCGATGCCCAGGTTCAGGCCCTTGATCAGGTTGTTGTAGGTCAGCATCGACACCGAGGACGTGCCCTGCGACCCGGCCGTGAGCACGAACAGGTTGTCGAAGATGCGGAACGCGTCGAGGGTGCGGAACAGCAGCGCGACCAGGATCGCGGGCTTCATCACCGGGACCATCACCTTGGTGAACCGCTGCCACGCGGTCGCGCCGTCCATCGCGGCGGCCTTGAGCAGGTCGTCGGGCACCAGGGCCAGGCCGGCCATCAGCAGCAGCGCCATGAACGGCGTGGTCTTCCAGATCTCGGCCAGGATCACGACCAGGATCGCCGGGATCTTCTGGGTCAGCACGGGTTCGCCGCCCGCGATCGTCTCGGCCAGGTAGCCGGTGCCGGGCGTCCAGGCGTAGCGCCAGGAGAACGCGGCGACGACCGTGACGATGCCGTACGGGATGAGCGTGGACGTGCGCACGATGCCGCGGCCGACCAGGGTGCGGTGCATGATCAGCGCCAGCGCCATGCCGAGCACCAGCTCGACCACCACCGACACCACCGTGATCAGGACCGTCACCCACATGGCGTTCCACCAGTACGGGTTGGTCAGCACCGTGACGTAGTTGTCCAGGCCGACGAACTCGGTGCGGTCGGGGAACTTCAGGTCGTAGCGCTGCAGCGACAGCCACACCGAGTACAGGATCGGCCAGCCCGCGACCGCGGCCATGATGAGGATCGCGGGCGCGCACAGCAGCAGGCCCAGCCGCCGCTCGGCCTTGCGGCCCTCGCTGAGCGCGGCCTTCGCCTTGGGCGAGAGCGCGGGTTCGGCCGCGGGGTCGGCACCCGCCCGGCCGGTGTCGGCGTTGACGGCGTGGCTCACGGCAGCACCCCCTTCGAGTCGAGCGCGTCCTGGAGTTCGGTGCGCAGCCGGTCGGCGGTCCGCGCCGGGTCGATGTCCCCGGGCGGCGACAGGATCGTGGAGATGACGGTGGAGACGTTCTGGTAGGCGGGGGTGCGCGGGCGGACGCTCGCGTTCTTCAGCGTGTCCAGGATCGCGTCCTTCATCGGGTACGGCTCGGCCATCTCCGGGTCCTCGTAGACGCTCTCGATGGTCGGCGGCACGCCGTCGTTGATGGCCGCGAACTTCTGGTGCTCGGCGTTGCGCAGGCACAGCACCGCGTCGAACGACTGGTCGGGGTGCGGCGAGAAGGCGCTGACGCCGTAGTTGACGCCGCCGACGGTGACCTTGGCGTCGCCGCCGTCGATCGACGGGAAGGGCGCCCACTTGAGGTTCTTGGCCAGGTCGGGCACGGACTGGGCGGCGGCGTAGACGTACGGCCAGTTGAGCATGAACGCGGCCTTGCCGCCCTCCATGGCCAGCCGGGCGTCGTCCTCGACGGCGTTGGAGAACGACGGGTCGACCACGTCGGAGGTGGCGAACTTCTTGAGCACCTCCAGCGCCTTGACCGCGCCGTCGTCCACCACGGCCTTGGTGCCGTCCTCGTCGAGGATGCGGCCGCCGGCGGAGCGGACCAGCGTGTTGTAGAGCACGACCAGGCCCTCGTACTGCTTGCCGGTCGCCTCCACCAGGCCGGGCTTGCCCTGCTGCTTGAGGCTGGAGCCCTGGTCGATCATCTCGTCCCACGTCTTCGGCGGGGTGGGCACGAGGTCGCCGCGGTACCAGAGGAGCTGGACGTTCGTGTTGTCGGGCGCGCCGTACAGCTTGCCGTCGTAGCGGGCGGTCTCCAGCGGCGTCTCCAGGGTGCCGTTCTCGACCTCGGTCCTGGCGCGACCGGTGAACTCCCGGATCCAGCCCGCCTTGGCCAGCTCGGCGGTCCAGGTGACGTCGAGGCCCAGCACGTCCATGCCGGGGTCCTCGGCGGCGAGCCTGCGGACCATCTGCTCGCGCTGGCCGTCGGCCTCGCGCGGCAGCTTGTGGTAGACGATCCGGTAGCCGTCGGCGCGCTCGTTGCAGTCGTCGACGATCTTCTGGAAGTTCTCCTGCGGGTACTTGTAGACGTTGATGGTGACCCCGCCGTCACCCGAACCACAGCCCGCCAGCGCGGACGACGCGATCAGCGCGGCGCCCCCTGCGACGGCCAACCGATGACCCTTGCGCCTCATCGGTCCTGCCTCCTTCCCGACAGCGGAGGAGCCAGACCGCGACGCCCGGCACCTCGTCGTGCCCACCGGCCGGCTGGGCCGACCGGTGGAACGAACGTAGGCCCGGTGATCAGGTGCCGCAACCACGCGAAGCCCGGAACGGCGTTACCCGATCAGGTGGTGGTGCAAACCTCAGTCCGTGCCGGTTTTGCCCGCGTCGGAGGGCCGCATGGCGAGTTTCGCGAGCAGGTCGCGGCCCCGTTCGGCGGAACGCGGCTGGCAGAGGACGTCGTAACGGCCGGCGACCAGTTGGCTCGCGCTCTGGAAGTCCCGCTTGCCGCGCGCCGAGCCGTAGCCGACGGCGGCGAAGATGAGGCCGAACCCGACGCCGACGACCAGGCCGGCGACGATGGGCCCGAGGCTCGTGCCGGGGCTGGTGTTGAACAGGCTGAGCAGGACGCCGACGAACAGGCCGAACCAGGCGCCCGACGCCGCGCCCGTGCCCAGCACGCGCCCCCAGGTGAGCCGGCCGGTGACCCGTTCGACGAGCATGAGGTCGACGCCCACGATCGTGACCTCCTGGACCGGGAAGTCGTCGTCGGCCAGGAAGTCGACCGCCCGCTGGGCCTCCTCGTAGGTGCTGTACGAGCCGATGGGCCAGCCGGTGGGCGGGGTGGGCAGCCGGGGAGGCACCCCGGGTCGGTTCTGGCCGGAGAAGGAACTCGTCACGGTGACCACCTCTTCGCGGTGCTGATCACCCCATCCTGCCAACACCGGGCGATCGGCGCGAAACGGATGGCCGCGAAACTGACCCGACCGTGACCTGCTGCCCCGGTCGGGCGTCCGCCACCCGACCGTCCACATCCGAACCCGCCGCCGGCCCGGCCCCGCCGGGACGTCAGCCGCGGGACCGGTAGTCGCGCAGCAGGCCGCGGCTGATGATGGTCTTCTGGATCTCGCTCGTCCCCTCGCCGATGAGCAGGAACGGTGCCTCGCGCATGAGGCGCTCGATCTCGTACTCCTTGGAGTAGCCGTAGCCGCCGTGGATGCGGAACGCCTCCTGCGTCACCTCGGCGCAGTACTCCGAGGCGATGAGCTTGGCCATGCCGGCCTCGACGTCGTTGCGCGCGCCGGAGTCCTTCAGCCGCGCCGCGTTGACCATCATCAGGTGGGCGGCCTCGACCTTGGTCGCCATCTCGGCGAGCTTGAACGCGATGGCCTGGTGCTCGGCGATCGGCTTGCCGAACGTCCGGCGCTGCTGCGCGTACTCGATCGCGAGCTCGAACGACCGCAGCGCGATGCCGCACGCCCGCGCCGCCACGTTGACCCGGCCGACCTCGACGCCGTCCATCATCTGCCGGAACCCGTTGCCGGTCGCGCCGCCCAGCACCCGGTCGGCGGGGACGCGGAAGCCGTCGAAGACCATCTCGGTGGTGTCGACGCCCTTGTAGCCCATCTTGTCGATCTTGCCGGGGATGGTGAGGCCGGGCGCGACCTCGCCGTAGCCCTCGGGCTTCTCGACCAGGAGCGTGGTGAGGTTGCGGTGCGGCTTGTCCGCGCCCTCGTCGGTCCTCACCAGCACGGCGGTGAGGTTGGACGTGCCGCCGTTGGTCAGCCACATCTTCTGGCCGCTGACGACGAAGTCGTCGCCCTCGCGCACGGCCCGGGTCCGGATCGCGGCCACGTCGGAGCCCAGTTCCGGCTCGGACATGGAGAACGAGCCGCGCACCTCGCCGGTGGCCATGCGGGGCAGGTAGCGGGCCCGCTGCTCGGGCGTGCCGTGCTGCTTGAGCATGTGCGCCACGATGAAGTGGGTGTTGATCACACCGGACACGGACATCCAGCCGCGGGCGATCTGCTCGACCACCAGGGCGTAGGTCAGCAGGGACTCGCCGAGCCCGCCGAACTCCTCGGGGATGGTGAGCCCGAACAGGCCCATCTCCTTCATGCCCTCGACGATGTCGGCGGGGTAGGTGTCGCCGTGCTCCAGCGCCTGGGCGTGCGGGATGATCTCCTTGTCCACGAAGGTGCGGACCGTCGACAGGATCTCCTCCTGGACGTCGGTGAGTCCAGCGGTCCGGGCCAGGCGCGCCATCGCGTTTCCCTTCGTAGCTCTCGGGTTACCGGCGAGTATGGACCGGTTAACGCGCGTTCGCGCCGCGGAAGTGCTCATCGCCACCCGCTGAACCGAAACAGCCGATAGCCTGGCCGCCCGGACGACCGAGCAGGGGGACGAGATGTCGCAGCCACCGCCCTACTGGCAACCGGGCCACCACCCGGGACCGCGGCCGACGAACGGGATGGCGATCGCGGCGCTGATCACCGCGTTCCTCTTCTCGCCCGCGGGGATCGTGCTCGGCATCGTGGCCCGCAAGCAGATCCGGCGCACCGGCGAGGAGGGCTGGGGCATGGCCACGGCCGGGCTGGTCGTCGGCGCGGTGCTCACCGTGCTGTGGGTCGCCGGGATCGTACTCTGGGTGATCCTGGTGATGGCGCTGTTCCGGCACGGCGGCACCTTGCCCGTGCCGACGCGCTGACCCGGACGCGCGGCCGGGTCACCGGTGCGTGCGGCCGGTCACCCCTCGAAGGCACCGAGCCAGCGGTCGAGGTGGGGGCACGCGGCGCGCAGGCGCGCGAGGCCGAGGTCTTGGACCGCCAGCGGACCGTCGATCGTCTTGACGTAGCCGGGGTGGTAGGCGAGCAGCCGTTTCGAGGGCGCGGTGGCGGGTCCGTCGTTGATCAGCTCGGGACCGCCCGCGCGGTGCACGTCGTCGCGGAGCCGGGCGGCCAGTTCGCCGCCCAGGAGCTGCCCCAGTTCCTCGGCGGCGGCGAAGACCCAGGCCTCCAACTCGTGGATCACGAGGTTGGGTCGGAACCGCGGGTCGCCGACCGCTTCCGCCAAGCGGTGCTCCACGTGCTCGACGCGCTCGTAGACGTCGCCGAACGGCCGGTCGGCCATGCCCGGGCAGTCCGCCGGGAACGCGTAGTAGTCGAACACCGTGGTGAGCACGTCGAGGCTCGTGTCGTTCAGCAGGAGCCGGACGTCGCGCTGGACCTGCGCCCAGCCGGTGATGCCGCCCTTGTGCGACGGACCGGCCGCTGGCCGCTTGGTCTTGACCAGCGACACGCTGGTGACCCACCCGAGCCCTTCGAGGTGCGGACGTATGACGGAATCGGCCACGACCTCCTCGGTCTGCCCCTCGACCAGCAGGTGGACCCGCCGGAAGGCACCGGTCACGTCTGCCCGCCCGGCCTGCCCCCGATCAGGTTCTTCTCCCACAGCTCGCCCAGCGAGTACTCCTCGATCCACGCACCGAGCCGCTCCCGATCCGGCCGGGTGAACGTCGACGCGCCGTCCACGCGCTCGACCACGATCAGGTCGTCGAGGTCGAACTGGTTCATCAGGGTGACCGATTGTGTGGCGACGAGTACCTGACTACGTGCCGACGCTTGCCTCAGCAGACCGGCCAACTGCACCACGGCGTAGGGGTGCAGACCGAGTTCCGGTTCATCCAGCACGACCAGTGAGGGCAAGGCGGGGTGCAGCAGCAATGTCGCCAAGCAGATGAAGCGAAGGGTACCGTCGGACATCTGATTGGCGGAGAACACGATGTCCGAGTCGACCTGTCGCCATCTGAGGCGGAGCCGATCATCGCCCTCGGGTCGGAGCACGAAGTCCCGAAGGAATGGCGCGACCTGCCGAACCACGCCCAAGATTCGACGGTAGGCCGCTCTGTAGGTCTTGTCGCTGCTCTCCGACAGGACCGAGAGCACGGCCGCGAGGTTGCCCGCGTCGCTCCGCAGCATCAGGTTGTCCGAGGTGGGGCCCAGTCTCTTGACGGGAGCGTTCCGGCTCGTGTCGTGGAAGTGGTAGACGCGGCAGCCCCGGAGCAGATCGATGACGTACGCAGCCCAGTCCGCGAAGAACGTCCCTTCGGATTTGTGCAGCCACGTCTCCCGGTGACCCGCCGCGATGTCCCACCGGTCACGCCTACCGGTGACGTTCTCGTGCAGAACCTCGCGCTCGAAGATGAGATCGTCGTTACTACCCGGCACCAGCACGGCCTCGTAGCCGTGCCGAGCGCCGTTGAGGCGGACGCCGATCCGTTCCACTTCCGGCTCGGTGTTCAGCAGCGCCGAAGCACCACCGTTCTTCCCGACGAAGAGCCGGAGGTCGGACTCGATCAACCGCCCGAGCAGTTCGAACACGCGGATGAAGTTGCTCTTGCCGGCGCCGTTCGCGCCGATCAGCACATTCAGCCGGCCGAGTGGCACCGAAGCCGAACGGATCGAGGTGTAGCCCTCGATCTCGATGGACGTCAGCTCCCGGTCGGTCACGCGATCACTCTACGACCACGTGCCGACCGGGAGCCCCAAGAAGTCAGTCTTCCGGCGGCGACCACACGTTCGTGCGGGACATGCCGGCGGCGCGGCCCTTGGACGAGATCACCAGGGCCATCTTGCGCGAGGCCTCGTCGATCATCTCGTCGCCGAGCATCACCGCGCCGCGCTTGCCGCCCTTCTCCGAGGTGAAGTAGTCGTACGCGTCGAGGATGTTCTCGGCGTGGTCGTAGTCCTCCTGCTTGGGGCTGAACACCTCGTTCGCCGCGTCGATCTGGCCCGGGTGCAGCACCCACTTGCCGTCGAACCCGAGCGCGGCGGAGCGACCGGCCACGCGCTTGAAGCCCTCGACGTCGCGGATCTGCAGGTACGGGCCGTCGATGGCCTGCTTGTCGTGGGCGCGGGCGGCCATGAGGATCTGCATCAGGATGTAGTGGTAGGCGTCGCCCACGTCGTAGCCGGGCGGCTGCTCGCCGACCACGAGGGACTTCATGTTGATCGACGCCATGAAGTCGGCCGGGCCGAAGATGATCGTCTCCACCCGCGGCGAGGCGGTGGCGATCGCGTTGACGTTGATCAGGCCCAGGGCGTTCTCGATCTGCGCCTCGATGCCGATGCGCCCGACCTCGTAGCCCATGGTCTTCTCGATCTGGGTGAGCAGCAGGTCCAGGGCGTGCACCTGCTCGGCGGTCTGCACCTTGGGCAGCATGATGCAGTCGAGGTTCGCGCCGGCGCCCTCCACGACCTCGGTGACGTCGCGGTAGGTCCACTCGGTGGTCCAGTCGTTGACCCGGACGACCCGGGCCCTGGCGCCCCAGCCGCCCTCGTTGAGCGAGGCCACGATGGTCTTGCGCGCGTCCGGCTTGGCCAGCGGCGCGCACGCGTCCTCCAGGTCGAGGAACACCTGGTCCGCGGGCAGCGTGCGGGCCTTGTCGATCATCTTCTGGCTCGACCCGGGCACGGCCAGGCAGGAACGACGGGGACGCTGCTGGTCGACCACTGTGGGTACCTCCTCGTACCGGCCGGTAACTCTCGTCGTGCGAAGGGTGGCACGCGCGTGTGCCGCCCGCTATTTCGTGAGTCCCGGCTCACAGGTCCGTGGCAGGCTGAACCGGTGGAGATCGAGCAGGTGCTGGACAACGCGCTGCGCAAGGCCGCGGCGGTGTGGATCCGACCCGACGGCCACGAGCCGCGGCTGGTGTGGGCGCTGTGGCGCGACGGCGCGCTGCTGGTGGCCGTCGGCGGCACGGAGCAGCAGGTACCCGGCCTGGCCGACGGCGTCCCCTGCACGGTGACCGTCCGCTCCCCCACCACCCACTCCCACCTCGTCGACGCGCGGGCCACCGCCCACCGCGCCGAACCGGACGCGGAGACCGACGCGGCGCTGCGGGCCGTCCGGCTCAACGGCAGGCCGCGGTGGGCCGACGTCTACCGCCTGGCGCCCGCGTGATCACCGTGCCGGACGGCTTCGGCGCGATCCTCGGCGAGCGGGCGCGCGAGTGGCGGGCCGCGCTGCCCGCGCTGGCCGCGGAATTCTGCGCCCGCTGGCACCTCGCCCCCGACGGCGACCCGCTCACCGGCAACGTCGCCGTGGTGCTGCCGGTGCGGCGGGCCGACGGCCACCCGGCCGCGCTGAAGCTGACCTGGCTGGACGACGAGACGCGCCAGGAGCCGGCGGCGCTGCGCGCGTGGGACGGCCGCGGCGTGGTGCGGCTGCTGGACCACGACGACGCCGGGGGTGCGCTGCTGCTGGAACGGCTCGACCACACCAGGTCGCTGGACGGCGCGCCGATCGAGGAGGCGCTGGCCGTCGCGGGCGGGTTGCTGCGCGGGCTGCGCGTCCCCGCCGGCCCGGAGTTCCGCCGCCACGAGTTCCCCGACCTGGTCGCCGAGAACGACGCGCTGGGCGGCCCGCTGCCCGCCGCGCTCGTCGAACGGGCCCGCGACCTGGGCCGCGAGCTGGCCCGCGGCGCCGGCGGCACGTTGGTCAACCAGGACCTGCACTACCACAACGTGCTGCGCGGCGACCGCGAGCCGTGGCTGATGATCGACCCCAAGCCGCTGGCGGGCGACCCCGAGTTCGCCGTGATCCCGTTGCTGTGGAACAGGTTCGGCGAGCCGGCGGGCGACCGGGGCGTGCGCGACCGGTTCGCGGCGCTGTGCGACCTCGGCGAGCTGGACGTCGGGCTGGCCCGCGGCTGGGCGTTCTGCCGGGCCGTCGACACCTGGCTGTGGTGCCTGGACCAGGGGTTGGACCGGATGGCCGCCGCCGTCGAGGCGATCGCCCGCGCCCTCCCGCCGCGGTAGTCCGCCGGGACAATCCGCCGCGGTAGTCCACAGTGGAACGCAGCGGCGCGGGCCCGCGCGGACTAACCTGATCACGTGGTCGCCGCAAACCGGGTCTTCGCCGCCCAGCTCGCCGGTCTGCCCGTGTTCGGGCCGGACGGCGAGTCGATCGGCAAGGTCCGCGACCTGGTCATCGGCCTGCGCGTGGACCGCCAGCCGCCGCGGGTGCTGGGCCTGGTGCTGGAGCTGGCGACCCGGCGGCGCATCTTCGTGCCGATGCTGCGGGTCACCTCGATCGAGCCGAACGCCGTGACGCTCGCCACCGGGACGGTCAACCTGCGCCAGTTCCACCAGCGCCCCAACGAGGTGCTGGTGGTCGGCGAGCTGCTCGACGCGCGGGTGCGGCTGGGCTCGGGCGCGACGGCCGTGCTGGTCGACGCCGCGATGGAGCCCACCCGGACCCGCGACTGGCGGATGACCCGGGTGGCGGTGCGGGAGCGCACCGGGCGGCTGGCCCGCCGCGGCCCGGTGCAGGTGCTGCGCTGGGACGAGCTGTCCGGGCTGTCGGTGACGGAGCTGGCGGGCCAGCCGCAGGGCGCGCAGCACCTGGTGGCGGTCTTCGAGACGATGCGGGCGGCGGACGTGGCGCTGGCCCTGCACAGCCTGCCGTTCAAGCGCCGCTACGAGGTGGCCGAGGCGCTGGACGACGAGCGGCTCGCCGACGTGATCGAGGAGATGGCCGAGGAGGACCAGAAGGACCTGCTGGCGCACCTGGACGAGGAGCGCGCGGCGGACATCCTGGAGGCCATGAACCCCGACGACGCGGCGGACCTGCTGGCGGAGCTGCCCGAGGGCGAGCAGGAGCGGCTGCTGGGGCTGATGGAGCCGGAGGAGTCCGCGCCGGTGAAGCGGCTGCTGAAGTACAGCTTCGACACCGCCGGCGGCCTGATGACGCCCGAGCCGGTGGTGCTCGCGCCGGACGCGACGGTGGCCGAGGCGCTGGCGCACGTGCGCAACCCGGACCTGACGCCCGCCCTGGCCAGCATGGTGTTCGTGTGCCGGCCGCCCACGGCCACGCCGACCGGCCGCTACCTGGGCTGCGTGCACATCCAGCGGCTGCTGCGCGAACCGCCGTCGGACCTGGTCGCGGGCGTGCTGGACACCGACCTGGCGACGCTGTCGCCGTCGGCGTCGCTCGGCGACGTGACGCGCTACTTCGCCGCCTACAACCTGGTGTGCGGGCCGGTGGTGGACGAGAGCGACCACCTGCTCGGCGCGGTCACCGTGGACGACGTGCTGGACCACCTGCTGCCCGACAACTGGCGCGAAACGGGGCTGACCCATGCCTGAGCTGCCGCGTCGCCGGCTCGACCAGCCGCGCACCGAGGGCCGGTTCCGGCTGGCGCTCGACCCGGAGGCGTTCGGCCGGTTCTCCGAGCGGCTCGCCCGGTTCCTGGGCACCGGCAAGTTCCTGTTCTGGCAGACGCTGATCGTGATCGTCTGGATCACCACGAACCTGGTCGCGGTGTCGCTGCGCTGGGACCCCTACCCGTTCATCCTGCTGAACCTGGCGTTCTCGACGCAGGCCGCGTACGCCGCGCCGCTGATCCTGCTGGCGCAGAACCGGCAGGACGACCGGGACCGGGTGTCGCTGGAGGAGGACCGGGCGCGGGCCGCGCAGACCAAGGCCGACACCGAGTACCTGGCCCGGGAGCTGGCCGCGCTGCGGCTGGCGGTGGGCGAGGTGGTGACCCGCGACTACCTGCGCAGCGAGCTGGAGCGGGTGTTCCGGGAGCGCAAGCGGACCGTCAAGGACGACGTTCCGTCACCGTGAGCCGTCACCGCGGGCGCGGTCAGGGCTCGTCGGAGGCCAACCGGTCGCACGTGCGGCCGAACGCCTCCAGCTCCGCGTGGTCGAACGACTCGGCGAAGTGCCTGGCCACGCCGGCGTGGTGGGTGCTCGAGGCGACCCGCAGCCGGTTCAGGCCCTGCGCGGTGAGCACCGCCACCACGCCGCGGCCGTCGCCGTCGGCGCGTTCCCGCAGCACCAGGCCCGCGCGTTCCAGGCGGTCGACGAGCCTGGTCACGCCCGAGCGGGACAGCAGCACGGCGTCGGCCAGCTCCGTCATCCGGAGCCGGTGCTGCGGCGCCTCGGCGAGCTGGACCAGGACGTCGTAGGCCGCGAGCGACAGGCGTTGCCCGGCGAGCAGTTCGGCTTCCAGGACCCGGGTGAGCCTCGCGTGCGCCCGGAGGAAGGATCGCCACACCCCCAGCTCGGTACGGGTGGGCAACCGGGCAGATCCGGTTTCCGGCACGGGTACCGATGTTACGGAAAGCACGCGGCCGGGTGCGCGCTGCCCCCGGATCGGAGGTGACCAACCGGTAGCTTGGAGGTGCGCGGCACGGCCGTAGCATGGCGGTCCCACCACCTCTCCCGAAGGCGTTTCCCGTGACTCTTCCAACCGTTGACGACGTGCAGAAGGCGTTGGCCGGTGTGCAGGACCCGGAGATCCGGCGACCGATCACCGACCTCGGCATGGTCAAGGGCGTCGTGGTCGGCGACGACGGGGTCGTGGACGTCGCGGTCTACCTCACCGTGTCCGGCTGCCCGCTGCGCGACAAGATCACCGCCGACGTGACCTCCGCGGTGTCGGCGCTCGACGGCGTGGCCGGCGTCCGCGTCGAGCTGGACGTGATGAGCGACACCCAGCGCACCGAGCTGCGCAAGTCGCTGCGCGGCGGCGTCGAGGAGCCGGTGATCCCGTTCGCGCAGCCCGGTTCGCTGACCCGGGTGTACTGCGTCGCGTCGGGCAAGGGCGGCGTCGGCAAGTCCTCGGTGACGGTGAACCTGGCCGTGGCGATGGCCGCGCGCGGGCTGTCCGTCGGGGTTGTCGACGCCGACATCTACGGCCACTCCATCCCGCGGATGCTGGGCACGGAGGGGCGGCCCACCCAGGTCGAGAAGATGATCATGCCACCGCAGTCGCACGGCGTGAAGCTGATCTCCATCGGCATGTTCACGCCCGGCAACACCCCGGTCGTGTGGCGCGGCCCGATGCTGCACCGGGCGTTGCAACAGTTCCTGGCCGACGTGTTCTGGGGCGACCTGGACGTGCTGCTGCTGGACCTGCCGCCGGGCACCGGCGACATCGCGATCTCGGTGGCGCAGCTCGTGCCCAACGCCGAGATCCTGGTCGTGACGACGCCGCAGCAGGCCGCGGCCGAGGTGGCGGAGCGGGCCGGGTCGATCGCCCTGCAGACGCGCCAGCGGATCGCGGGCGTGATCGAGAACATGTCGTGGCTGGAGCTGCCGGACGGGACGCGGATGGACGTGTTCGGCACGGGCGGCGGGCAGGCCGTGGCGGACTCGCTGAGCCAGGCGGTGGGCGCGGACGTGCCGCTGCTGGGCCAGGTGCCGCTCGACCCGCGGCTGCGCGAGCAGGGCGACGCGGGCACCCCGATCGTGCTGGCGCACCCCGGGTCGGCCGCCGGCCAGGTGCTGACGACCGTGGCGGGCAAGCTGTCGACGCGGTCGCGCGGGCTGGCGGGCCGCCTGCTCAACGTCTCACCGGCCGGCCGCTGACCGCACCCCGCGCGGGGGCTCCCCGATCGGGAGCCCTCGTTCCGTGCAGCCCTTGTTCCGTGCCGCCCGCGGCGGTGGCGGTCAGGTGGCGTCCGGGTCGAACGGCGGGCGCTCGCCGCGTTCCAGCGGGCGCTCCCGGGTGGTGTCGCGGACCGGCGGGACGGCCGGGTGGCCGTTCGGCTTGTCCACCGGGTCGTCGTCCCACAGGTGCTTGGTGATCGCGCGCTTCGGGTCGAAGTTGCGCAGCTCCCGCAGGTCCTCCAAGGGCTTGCGGAGCTGCTCGAACTCCGGCCCCATCTCCTGCTTGAGCTGCTCCCGCGCGCCGTTGGCGTACTCGCGGACGCGGCGGATGCTCTTGCCGACCCACGCGGCGGCCTCCGGCAGCCGCTCCGGCCCGAGGATGAACAGGCCCGCCACGACGATGACGAGGATCTCAAGCCACCCGATGCTGTCGAACACCCTCGTGCCCCACCTTCCGCGCCCCAAGCCCTGACCGCCAGCGTAGCCGTCAGTCGGACCGCAAAGTCACCTGCACGGTCAGCTCCCGACCCTGCCTGGCCAGCACGACCGGCACCGTCTCGCCGATTTCACGGTCCCGTACCGCGACCGTCAGCTCGGCGGCGTTGCGCACCACCCGGTCGCCGACGCGGGTGATCACGTCGCCCTCCACGATGCCCGCCGCGGCCGCCGCGCCGCCCTCGGGGACGTTCTGCACCTGGGCGCCCTCGGCGGTCTCGGCCGACGCCGACCGCACGTTGACGTTCATGTCCGCGTGCTTGACCTGGCCGTCGCGGATCAGCGCCTGCGACACCTTGCGCGCGTAGTTGCCGTTGATGGCGAACCCGAGGCCGACCGAGCCGCCGGTCTCGGTGCGGATCGACGAGTTGATGCCGACCAGCGCACCGGAGGAGTCGACCAGCGCGCCGCCGGAGTTGCCGGGGTTGATGGCCGCGTCGGTCTGGATCGCGTCGTAGGTGACCTGGGGGCCGCCGTTCTCGCCCGCCGCGGTCACCGGCCGGTGCAGGGCGCTGACGATGCCCTCGGTCACGGTGTTCGACAGCGACAGCGGCGAGCCGATGGCCAGCACGGTGTCGCCGACGGCCAGCTCGTCGGAGTCGCCGAACTGGAGCACGGTCGGGTTGTCCACCTCGACCTTCACCACCGCGAGGTCGGTCTTGGAGTCGCGGCCCACGACCTGCGCCACGGCCCGCTTGCCGTCGGTGAACACCACGGTCAGCTTCGCCGACGTGTCCTGCACCGCCGGGGCGACCACGTGGTCGTTGGTCAGCACGTAGCCCTTGCCGTCGATCACCACGCCGGAGCCGACACCCGCCACGTTCGCGCCCTTGAACTCGATGGACACGACGCTGGGCGTGACCCGCTTGGCGATGTCGGCGACCGACCCGACCGGGCGCTCCTTGCCGGGCTTGACCTCGGCGAGCGTGACGCCGCCGTCGGTGAGCGGGTTGTCGGCCCGGCCCAGCAGCCAGCCGACGATGCCGCCGACCGCGCCGACCAGCAGCGCGGCCGCCAGCAGCAGCGCCAGGCCGGCGGGCTTGACGCGCCGGCCGAACAGCAGCTCGGGCACGCTGAGCTGCGGTCCGGGCGCCGGTTCCGGCTTGGGGCCCTCGGGCTGCTCGGTGACGGCCGGCGGGCCGATGACGGCCGACGCGCCCGGGTCGCGCCACGCGTCGCCGGCGGGCCTGCCCTCCCAGAAGACTGGCTCGACCTCGGGCTCGCCGGCCAGGTCGACGGGCGGGCGTTGCAGGAGGGTGGAGTCGTCGCCGCGCGGCCGGCCGAACGCCGTGGACAGCGCCTCCGGCGGCGGCGGGGCGAGCTGGACGGGCGAGTGGCCGTTGAGGCCGGGGCGGTCGGCGGAGAACGCGCCGGACACGCCGTGCGGCCTGCCGAACACGGCCTGCTGCCCGGGGTCCACGGGCGGGCGGTTCAACGGGCGGGGCGCGAGCCTGCGGTGCGCCCCGTCGTCAACGCCCGACCTGGGGGTCCCGTTGCCCTGTTCTGGCTCGCTCATCGCTCCCCGCACGTCGTCACGCCATGGTTGTCGCGGGGCCATCGTGCCCGGTGACCGGTGAAGTTGCCGTCAGCGGGCTTCCGGCGGTCCTCCCAGGTGCTCTTCCCGAAAGGGCTTCCCGACGCCCCTCAGCGACCCAGCGGGCCGCTGTTCGCGACCGGGCGCAGCACGCCGACCGGCTCCCGGTCGGCGACCGACGTGGGCGCGACGACGGGCGAGAGCTGCGGGGGGTTGCCCTGGGCGGGCGCGGGCGCGGGGTCCTCGGCTCCCGGGGCGACCAGGGCGAGCGCGCCGAGCATGAGGCCGGAGACGACGACACCGGCGCCCTGGCGCGCGCGTTTGCCGCCGAACAGGCTCGCGGTGAAGCGGCTACCGCCGCCGGTGCCGAAAGGGCGGCCGGACCCCAGCACGGGACCGTCGCCGAACGCGACCCGGTCGGGCCGCTGGACCGTGACGAGCTGGCCGTCCTCGGTGACGGCGAGGCCGTCCGGGGCACGCGGCAGCTCGACCTCCTGCGGGATGGCCCCCAGCCTGGCCAGCAGGCTCGCGGGCGCGCACGGCGCGTCGGCGGCGCGCACGGCCGACCTCGCCTGCTGCTGCGAGTACGCCTCGGCGGCGCAGAACGGGCAGCGCGCCAGGTGCGCGGCGGCCCTGCTGTGCGCCGAGGCGGACAGCTCCCCGTCGACGAAGGCGACGACCGCGTCGGGCAGCAGGTGCTGCTCGGGCAGTTGCCAACCTCGCAGGTCGGTCATGCAGAGTCCTCCCGAAGCAGACTTCGGCGGCGTTCCAGTGCGACCCTCAGGGCCTGGCGGCCCCGGTGGATCCTGCTCCTCACGGTACCGAGTTTGACGCCGAGGGTGGCGCCGATCTCCTCGTAGGAGAGACCTTCCACGTCGCACAGCACCACGGCGGCGCGGAACTCCGGCGGCAGCTCGTCCAGCGCGGCCTGCAGCTCCGGGTCGAGGTGCGTGTCGGCGTAGACCTCCTCGGGCGTGGGGTCGTCGCCGGGGATGCGGTCGCTCTCCTCGGGCAGGGCCTCCATGCGCACGCGCGAACGGCGGCGGGCCATGTCGAGGAAGAGGTTCGTGGTGATGCGGTGCAGCCAGCCCTCGAAGGTGCCGGGCTTGTACGACGCCAGCGACCGGAACACCCGGATGAACGTCTCCTGGGTGAGGTCCTCGGCGTCGTGCTGGTTGCCGGTGAGTCGGTAGGCCAACCGGTACACCCGGTCGGCGTGCTCCCGCACGACTTCGTCCCACGTGGGCGGGACCCACTCCGCGGCCTCGATGGGCGCCGTGGGCGCGGGCGCCGTCAGTGCGGGGTTCGGCTGCTTTGGCATCGGGCGGTTAAGCACCTCCAGTGGGCTGGCTGCCCTGCTGCACGGGTCAACGCTGCGGTCCCCCGTCGTGTTCCCGTCGTTCCTGCTCGTCATGCGTGGGACCAGCCTGACGTCCTCGCTTATAACCATCGTGAGAGTCGGCTGAGAGCACGCTGAGAATCCGGGTCGTCACCCGGGACCGCCCCCGCCGGCAGGCGGCGGCGTTAGCCTTCGTGCTGTGGATTCGCCGACGCGCGAGTACGTGGAGGGCTACCTGCCCGAGGACGCCGTGATCGCGGCGGCCAGGGCCCGGGGCGCCGAGCTGGGGTGCGTGCCGATCGGGTCCGGCGGCGGGGCGGCGCTGCGGTTCCTCGCCGCCGCGCTGCAGGCCAGGGCCGTGGTGGAGATCGGCACCGGCGCCGGGGTCGGGGCGCTGTACCTGCTCGGCGGCATGCCCGCGGCGGGGGTGCTGACCTCGATCGACGTGGCGCCGGAGCACCAGCGGGCGGCGCGGGTGGCGTTCGCCGAGGCGGGGGTCGCGGTGTCGCGCACCCGGCTGATCAGGGGCCGGGCGCTGGAGGTGCTGCCCAGGCTGACCGACGGCGCGTACGACCTGGTGTTCGTGGACGCGGCGAAGTCGGAGTACCCGGAGTACCTGGCCGAGGGCGTGCGGCTGCTGCGGCCGGGCGGCGTGATCGCGTTCGACAACGTGCTGTGGCACGGCCGGGTGGTCGACCCGGCGCACCGCGACCCGGACACGGTGGCGATGCGGGAGGTGGCGCGGGCGGTGCGCGAGGACGGGCGCCTGGTGCCGGTGATCCTGCCGCTGGGCGACGGGCTGCTGGTCGCGGCCAAGACCGGCTGACCGCACCGCGCCGCGGGGTCCCCGACCACGTCGGACGGGGACCGCCGGCCGCCCGTCAGAACGCCGTGACGCCCTTCCCCAGCACGGTCACCCCGCCCGTCGACACGGTGTAGCGCTGCCGGTCCGTCGCCGGGTCGACGCCGATCAGCGCGCCGTCGGGCACCACGACGTTCTTGTCCAGGATCGCCCGCCGCACGACCGCGCCGCGCCCGATGCGCACGCCCGGCAGCAGCACGCTCCCCTGCACCACCGACCCGACCTCCACGACCACGTCCGAGCTGATCACGGACCCGTGGACGGTGCCGGAGATGATCGACCCGGGCCCCACCATGGAGTCCTCGGCGCTGCCGCCCGCGATGAACTTCGCCGGCGGCAGGGGCGGGGTCGCGGTGCGGATCGGCCACGCCTGGTTGTAGAGGTTGAACACGGGGTGCACGGACACCAGGTCCATGTGCGCCTCGTAGTAGGCGTCGATGGTCCCCACGTCCCGCCAGTAGCCGCGGTCGCGGTCGCTCTCGCCCGGCACCTTGTTGTCGGCGAAGTCGTAGACGTGCGCCTGCCCCTGGTCGACGAGCATCGGGATGATGTCGCCGCCCATGTCGTGGTCGGAGTCGGGGTTGGCCGCGTCGGCGCGCAACGCCTCGATCAGCGCCTCCGTGGTGAACACGTAGTTGCCCATCGACGCGAAGGTGACCTCCGGGTCGTCGGGCACGTGCGGCGGGTCCGCCGGCTTCTCCAGGAACCGGGTGATCAGGCCGGACGCGTCGGAGTCGATGCAGCCGAACGCCTTGGCCTCCGCCCGCGGCACCCGGATGCCCGCGACCGTGACGCCCGCGCCCGTCGCCACGTGCTGCTCCACCATCTGCCCGGGGTCCATCCGGTAGACGTGGTCCGCGCCGAAGATGATCACGTGCTCGGGCTTCTCGTCGTTGACGAGGTTCAGCGACTGGAAGATGGCGTCGGCGCTGCCGGTGTACCAGCGGGGACCCAGCCGCTGCTGCGCCGGCACCGGCGTGACGTACTGCCCGAGCACATTCGACAGCCGCCAGGTGGTCGAGATGTGCCGGTCCAGGGAATGGGATTTGTACTGGGTGAGCACGCAGAGCTTGACGAAACCCGCGTTCACGAGGTTGGACAGGACGAAGTCGACGAGCCGGTAGTTACCGCCGAAGGGCACCGCCGGCTTTGCCCGGTCGGCGGTCAACGGCCACAACCGTTTGCCTTCGCCACCGGCGAGGACAATTCCTAGAACGTGCGGTTGCCCTTTCACGACAACGACCCTAACCGGGTGAGCACCGGCCCACCAACGGCGAAGGGGCGGCGACTCCGCCCGTTCACCCGGCCGACCCCGGCGCCGGCTTACGGTGAGCCCCGTGCGAATTGGACTGCTGACACGGGAGTACCCGCCGGAGGTCTACGGCGGAGCTGGGGTGCACGTCGGTTTCCTGGTGCCGAGGCTGCGCGAACTGGTCGACGTGGACGTGCACGCCTTCGGCGGGCCGCGCGCGGACGCCAGGGCGCACAACCCGGCCCACGGCCTGGAGCGGGCCAACGCCGCGCTGGCCACGCTGTCGGTGGACCTGGAGATGGCCGCCGCGCTCGGCGACGCGCAGCTCGCGCACTCCCACACCTGGTACGCCAACATGGCCGGTCACCTGGCGAAACTGCTGCACGGGATCCCGCACGTGGTGACCGCGCACTCGCTGGAGCCGCGCCGGCCGTGGAAGGCCGAGCAGCTCGGCGGCGGCTACCGGGTGTCGTCGTGGGTGGAGCGGACGGCCTACGAGGCGGCGGACGCGGTGATCGCCGTCAGCGAGGGCATGCGGACCGACGTGCTGGACTGCTACCCGGCGCTGGACCCGGCGCGGGTGCACGTCGTGCGCAACGGCATCGACACCACCGCCTACCACCCGGTGTCCGAGACCGACGCGCTGGTCCGGCACGGGATCGACCCGGACCGGCCGATCGTGGCGTTCGTCGGGCGCATCACCCGGCAGAAGGGCGTCGGGCACCTGGTCGCCGCCGCGCACCGGATCTCGGCGGACGCGCAGGTCGTGCTGTGCGCGGGCGCGCCGGACACCCCGGAGATCGCGGAGGAGACCCGCCTCGCGGTGGCCGGGCTGGCGGCGTCGCGGCCCGGCGTGTTCTGGATCCAGCAGATGCTCCAGCCGGCCGAGGTGCGGCAGATCCTGAGCCGTTCGACGGTGTTCGTGTGCCCCTCGGTGTACGAGCCGCTGGGCATCGTGAACCTGGAGGCGATGGCGTGCGGCACCGCCGTCGTGGCCTCCGACGTGGGCGGCATCCCGGAGGTCGTGGACCACGGGCGGACCGGGCTGCTGGTGCACTACGACGAGAAGGACGTCGAGGCGTACCGGACGGCGTTGGCCGACGCGGTGAACGAGGTGCTGGGCGACCCGGCGCGGGCGGCGGCGTTCGGCGAGGCCGGGCGGGCGCGGGCGGTCGAGGAGTTCTCGTGGGCGACGGTGGCCGAGCAGACCGTGGCGGTGTACGAGGCGGCACTGAACAACGCGAAGTGATGTGCGTCACAGAAACGTGATGCAACGGCCGGGGCACCCGACCGCCTTTAGTCAGTAGGGGCGACTACTGGGGGCCGGTATGCGGTGGCTCGTGCTCCTGCTCGCGCTGGTGGCCGGAGGGTGCGCCACGCCCGCGTTCAGCGCGGAGCAGGTCAGGTTCACGATCGAGGGAGAGGCGGTGCTGGACGCGTCCGGCCTGCAGGCGCGGGCCGAGGCGGAGCTGAGCTACACACTGTCGTTCGGCTACGTGGCCCGGACCGGGCGGGACGCGGTGAGCTGCTGGTTCGCCCGCACCGGTGAGGCGTTCGAGGTGGACACCCGGCTGTGGTGCGGTCCCGTGCAGGTGCCCGGCACGGCCGCCACGACCGACTGGGTGCCGGTGCCGCTCAAACGGGTGGACCGCAGCGCGTCCGGGGTCCGGCTGGAGGTGGAGCCGCCGCAGGTGCCCGCGCAGGGCGCGCGCAGCACGCCGGTGGGCAGGCTCGTCCGCACCGACGGGCGGGAGACCGACGCCGACCAGGGCGTCGGCCAGGCCGGGCCCGACTTCCTGGCCGTGCTGCCCGACGACGGCCGGGCGCTCGACCCGGCGTCCGCGATGGTGCGCGACGACCAGCTCGAGGTGCGCGTGACGGGGCACTCGTCGCCGTCGGTGGTGGCCACCCCGGAGGGTGACCTGCGGGCGGAGCACGGGGTGGCGCTGCGGGTGCTGCGGGTGCGGGTGACGCGGCACGCCGAGGTGGACTCGGCGTTCGGGCAGACGCCGTGGCGCGGCTGGCTGCCGCAGCCGCCGGAGCTGTCGCTGGACGTGCCGGGCAGGCGGCACCGGCTGCCCGCCGAGAGGCTGCCCGCCGACGGCTCGGCGCTGGTCGTCTACACGGTCCCGATCGCGGGCGGGCCGGAGTCGCTGGTGCTCGACACGGTGGGGACCAAGTCGCTGCAACAACGCGTCGAGGTGCCGTCCGGGCAGGTCGTCGGGGACGCGCCGAAGTCGTTGCGGCGCGGTCCGGGGCCGGAGGCGACCTCGGTGCCGGTCCCCGTGACGGTGGGCGGTTCGGCCGGGTCGGTGGAGGTCGTGCGGGCCCGGGTGGGTCGGCAGCGGCCCGTGTCGTCCAGCGCCCAGTACGAGCTGGCCACCGCCGGCGACGGGATGGCGCTGGTGGAGCTGCGGCTGGTGGGGCACGGGCTGCCGAACCTGGTGACGGCCGCGCAGACCGCGCCGCTGGTCGTGCTGACGCTGCCGGGCGGCCAGGCGGCGCGGCAGGTGGGCGCGCGCTACGGCGGCGACACGTTCCCGGTGGCGGTGGTGTTCGAGGTGCCGGAGGACACGCGGACGGCCACGTTGGCCGTGAGGGCCGGAACGGTGACCGTGCCCCAGGGGCCCGCGATCCCGGTGGCCGGCGGCCCGGGCGTGGACCTACCGCTCGACTTCTGAGCCCACCACATCACTTCGGCTTCCCGCCCCCACCCCGGCCCGCGACCGCCGCCTGCGACTCGCCGGCCGACCTGCGCCTGCCACTCACCGCTCAGCCCCGCACCACCCGGCTGCCCACCGGCCCGCCCACCGGTCCGGCTTACGCCCGCCGCCTGCGACCCGCCGGCCGGCCTGCGCCCACCACCCGCCAGTCCGGCCGGCACCCTTCCCCCTCGACCCCGGCGTGCATCGCCGGACGTCCCGGGGCGCATGCACCCGCGGCCCTCGGTCCCAGGACCCCTGCCGGGCCGGCCAACGCCAACCACTCACTCACCGGGCCCGTCAGCCCCGGTCAGCCAGGCGTCCACGGGCGGGTAGGAGCGAGGGGTGCGGCCTGGGCTCGCGGGCGATGGGAGCGGGTGGCGGGGTCGGGGGCGGGGTGCCGGGGTCGGGGGCGGGTGGCGAGGTCGAGGGTGGTGGGGGTCGAGGGGTGGTTGGCGGCGGTTGCGGTTCCTCGATTCAACCGAGGAGTGGTAACAGTGTTTCCGTACAGTTTGGCGCTAGGTTCACTCGATCGTGTTCGAGGCGGCGGCGTAGGTCTCGGCCAGTTCGGTGAGGGTGCGGGCGGCGAAGCCGGTGGCCCCGACGACCACCTCGTCGTACACCTTGTCGGCGCGGGCCGGACCGGCGATGTCCAGGTGCGCCCACGGCACACCGCCCGTGAACTCCTTCAGGAACAGCGCCGCGGTGATCCCGCCCGGCCCCGGCGGGCACTGCCGGACGTCCGCCAAGTCGCTGCGCACGTCCTCCGCCAGGTCCTCCGGCAACGGCATCCGCCACCACGCCTCACCGACCCGCGCCCCGGCCTCCGCCACCCGCGCGGCCAGGTCGTCGTCGGTCGCGAACAGGCCGCCCGTGCGAACACCGAGCGTGACCTTCATGGCACCCGTCAGGGTGGCCACGTCGACCAGCACGTCCGGCCGCAGGTTCCGGACCGCGTACGCCAGCGCGTCGGCCAGCACGAGCCGACCCTCCGCGTCCGTGTTCGTGACCTCCGTCGTCGTGCCCCCGTAGTGCGTGATCACGTCACCCGGCCGGTACGCCGACCCGGACACGTGGTTCTCCGCCGCCGGCACCAACCCCGTCACCCGGACGGGCAGGCCCTGCCGCGCGATCGCCACGAGCGCCGCGATGACCGCCGCACCACCGGACATGTCCGTGCGCATCAGGTGCATCCCGTCGGCCGGCTTGATCGAGATCCCGCCGGTGTCGAACGTGATCCCCTTGCCGACCAGCACCACGTGCGGCCCGCCCTCGGCACCCGACCACGTCAGCTCGACGAACCGCGGCGGCCTCGACGAACCGCCGCCCACCGCCAGCACCCCGCCGAACCCCTGCTCGGCCAGCCACTTCTCGTCCCGCACGTCGACGCGCAGCCCGGGCACGCCGCGCGCCGCCTTCACCGCCGCCGAGGCCAACCACGACGGGTCCTTCACATTTGACGGCGTGTTCGCCAGGTCGCGGCCGAGCGACGTCGCCGCGGCCAGCGCGTTCGCCTTCCGCACCGCGTCCGCCAGGGGGACGCCTGCACCGGCGTCACCCGCCCCGGCCTCCGCGCCAGTCTGCGCACCGCCCGTGACCAGGCGCAACGACTTCACCCGGGCCGGCGGGTCCTCGCCGGTCACCTTGAACCGGTACCCGCCGACGGCCGCGCCGAGCGTGAACGCGGCCACCGCCTCGGCGGTCACGTCCCCCGGCAGCCGCACGTCGAACGTCGCCTCACCCGACCTCTCGGCGTCCGCGTGCAGCGCCCGCACCAGGGACGCGCCCGCCCTGCGCCAGTCGCCGGGAGCGCCCTCGCCGACGCCGACGACCCACGTCCGCCCCTGCCGGACCGTCGCACCGGCCGCGCCGCCGACCTCACCCGGATCGGTGACGTCCTCGCCGCCGGGCCCGAGCCGCACCGGGTCGCCGGGGAACGCGACGAGCACCGCGGGCACACCTCGCCGGAGGGTGTCGGCCACCTCGACGGTGACCAGCGGGGTGGGCAGCGGTGCTCGCACGGGGACCTCCTGGGGAGCCGACGCGGTGGGTGCCGTCGGGCGGTGGGGTGGGTGAAGCCGCAGGTGAGCGCCCCGGCACGGCGGTGTCAGCGCCGGGCGGCACGCGACGTAGCGATGCCCCGGTTCCACTGTGGAAACCGGGGCGTCGACGCTTGCTCGGTCCGGCGGGTCAGCCGGCGGCCGCCTTGAGGGCGTCGCCCAGGGCGTTCGCCTCATCCGCCGACATCTCGACGACGAGGCGCCCACCACCTTCGAGTGGAACGCGCATCACGATGCCACGCCCCTCCTTGGTGACCTCAAGGGGACCGTCGCCGGTCCGGGGCTTCATGGCCGCCATCGCGTGCTCCCTCCGTCAACATCTTCCCCGTCCGACCAGGGCCGGATACTCCGCCCATTCTCCCCTATGCGGACTCGGCAGCGAAACCGAACCGATCTTTCCGACCGGCCGGCGACCGGTTGCCGATCTTCGCGCAGCCGCAGATCAGGGCCAGGATCGCCGTGCCGCAACGACTTCGGCGGCCGACCCGCGACCGTCACCTGGTCGTGACCGACGACGCTGTTGTGGCGTGTCGCGGGGCCGCCCTGACAGACTCGACCCTCGTGCGAGCCCGTTCCGCGCTCTTCGACGTCTACGGCGGCCACCTCCGCGAACGGGGTGGCGCGGCGACGATCGCCGCGCTCGTCCGGTTGCTGGAGCCGCTGGACTTCGCCGCGCCGGCCGTGCGGACGGCCGTCTCGCGCACGGTGCGGCAGGGCTGGTTGGAGCCGGTGCGCCTGCCGGACGGCCCGGGCTACGCGATGACACCTCGCGCGGAAAGGCGGCTGGACGAGGCCGCGGCCCGCATCTACCGGACCCGGCCGTCCACGTGGGACGGTCGGTGGCACGTGGTGGTGCTGGAGGAGCTGCCGGCGCGGGAGGCGCGGGACCGGCTCGCCTCCTCGCTGCAACTGCTCGGCTACGGGGCGCTGGGCCCTGTGACGTGGGTCGCGCCGCGCCCGTCGCCGGAGCTGGCGGACGTGCTGACCGCCGAGGACGTGCGGGGCAGCACGTTCCGCGGCGAGCACGAGGGCGACCCGGCGGAGCTGGCGGCCCGGGCCTGGGACCTGGCCACGCTGGGGCGGGACTACGCGCGGTTCGTGGCCGAGTGGGATCCCGTGATGTCCGCTGTGGACGGTACGTCGCCGCCGTCGGCGTTCGCCGCGTCCCAGCGGTTCCTGCACGCCTGGCGCAAGTTCCTGTTCCGCGACCCCGGCCTGCCGCGCGAGCTGCTGCCCGCCGACTGGCCGGGTGCGGGGGCGGCCGCGTTCTTCGACCGGCACACCAACCGGCTCGCGCCCGCGGTGGCCAAGTTCGTCGACGACTGCCTCGCTCACCACTAACCGGAGGTCAACCCGTGTCCGAACTCCTCATCGACGACGCTGACGGCGTTCGCACCTTCACGCTCAACCGGCCCGAGTCGTTCAACTCGTTCACGGTGGCGCTGAAGGAGCGGTTCCTGGGGGCCCTGGTCGAGGCCGCGGCGGACGACGCGGTGCGGGCGGTGGTCGTGACCGGCGCGGGGCGGGCGTTCTGCGCGGGTCAGGACCTGAAGGAGCACGTGGCGCTGCTGGAGGCGGGCGACCCGTCGCCGCTGCGCACGGTGGAGGACCACTACAACCCGCTGGTCAAGGCGATCGTGGGCATGCCGAAGCCGGTGATCGCCGCGGTGAACGGCATGGCGGCGGGCGCGGGGGCGTCGCTGGCGTACGCGTGCGACCTGCGGGTGGCGGGCGAGGGGGCGAAGTTCCTGATGGCGTTCGCCAACGTGGGGTTGACGGCGGACTCGGGCGCGTCGTGGACGTTGCCGCGGCTGATCGGGCACGGCCGGGCGATGGAGATGATGCTGCTGGCGCAGCCGGTGGGCGCGGAGGAGGCGCTGCGGATCGGCATGGTGGGGCAGGTCGTGCCGGACGGCGAGGTGCTGTCGACGGCGCTGGCGCTGGCCCGGCAGCTGGCCGCCGGGCCGACCACGGCCTACGCCAAGATCAAGGAGGCGTTGGCGTTCTCCGGTGAGCTGGCGGCGGCGCTGGAGGTGGAGGCCCGCACGCAGGCGGAGGCGGGTGCGACGGCCGACCACCGGGAGGCGGTGGCCGCGTTCGTGGCGAAGCGGAAGCCGACGTTCACCGGTCGCTAGTGGCGCGGAAGCAGGCCGCGACGTGGTCGTCGACCATGCCCGTGGCCTGCATCAGCGCGTAGCAGGTGGTGGGGCCGAGGAAGACGAAGCCGCGGCGCTTGAGCTCCTTGGCCATGGCCTTGGACCCCGGGGTGACGGCCGGCACGTCGGCGCTGGTGGCGGGGCGTTCGTGGTGCTCGGGCGCGAACGACCAGAGCAGGTCGTCCAGCGGCACGTCCAGCTCGGCGACGGCGCGGGCGTTGTTGATCGTGGCGTTGATCTTGGCGAGGTTGCGGACGATGCCCGCGTCGGCCATCAGGCGGGTGACGTCGTCGGGTCCGAACGCGGCGACGGCCTCGGGCTTGAACCCCGCGAACGCGGCGCGGAAGTTCTCCCGCTTGCGCAGGATGGTGATCCAGGACAGGCCGGACTGGAACGACTCCAGCGCCATCCGCTCGAACATGGCGGCCTCGCCGCGCACCTCGACGCCCCACTCGGTGTCGTGGTAGGCGGCGTAGTCGGGGGTGCTGTCGCCCCACGGGCAGCGGACGGGGTCGGTCATGCGCGGTACTCCCGGGCGAAGGTGGCGAATCGGCGCAGCGACCACTTGACGCCCGGCGCGAAGGCCAGGTTCAGCGGCAGCGCGATGTCCTCGGACCAGACGAGTTCGCTGCGCGCGTCGCCGCGGGGGACGACGACGAACTCGCCGGTGCCGCGCACGAGCCGGCCGGTGTGCTCGACGGCGCAGCGCACCGGCGGTTCCCAGGCGGTGATGCGCATGGTGTCGGTGAACCCGAGCGGGCCGATGCCGGTGAACGCGGTGAGCCCGCTGCCCTCGCCGGCGCCGTCGCCGCTGGTCACGCGGACGGTGGTGGCGAGCATCCACTCGCCCTGCCTGGTCCAGTCGGTCAGGGCGGCCCAGGTGGTGCGGGCGGGCGCGTCGACGTGGACGCGCAGCTCAAGCCGGGTCACGCTCGGGCTCCCGGGTGGGTGCGGCCTCCGGCGCGATGGGTTCGGGCCCAGCGGGTTCGGGCCCAGCAGGTTGGGGCCCAGCGGGTTCGGGCCCAGCAGGTTGGGACGCAGCAGGTTCGGGCGCCGTGGCTTCGGGCGCGGCTTCGGTGACCGTGCGCGCGCCGGGGCCGGTGGTGGTCCTGACCGCGACGGGCGGCCGGTGCTCGACGCCCAGCTCGGCCTCCAGTTCCACGACGCGGGTGCGCAGCCGGTCGACCTCGTCGGCCAGGCGGTCCAGCGCCCAGTCCACCTCGGTCATCTTGTAACCGCGCAGGACCTGCTGGAACTTCAGGTCGCGCACGTCGTCCGGGGTCACGTCGTCGGAGGGCAGGCGGGTCGGCGACGCGCCGGGCGGCAGCGGCGCCAGCTCCTCGCCCCGCCCGAACACCAGCGCGGCCAGGAGGAAGACCACGGCCGCGACGAGCGCCATGACGACGATGTAGATGAGCGCTGAGGTCACGTGACGATCGTGGCACATGCCCGCCGGTCAGGCCGACGAGAACACCAGACAGCGGCGGGCGAGGACGGCCAGGCGCAGCGCGACGGCGAGCGACGCCGCGGTCGCGACGGCCACCGGGGGCGAGACGACCAGCCGCGCGGCGTCGACGTAGGCGGTGGCGGCGAGGATCGCGACGTGGCCCAGCAGGGACACGCCGACCGCGCCGACGGCGACCGCGCCGGCGAGCCGGGCCAGCGCGGGGGTGCTGACCGAGGTGCGGGCCAGGCGTCGGCCGACGAGCAGTGCGAGCACCGCCGCGCCGGCCACGACCCACGCGGAGGCGTCGGTGAAGCGGGCGACGGCGAGGTACCAGCCGGGCGGCGGCACGGCGAAGTCGTCCCACGCGCCGATCCAGAACCGGCGGTTGAGCTCCCACAGCACGGACACCAGCGGGACGACGAGCAGCATCGACCGCAGCGTGCGGGCGCCGTGGGCGAGGCCGAGGAGGCCCTGGTACTCGCGGGCGACGGCGGTGACCGGGCCGAACTCGGCGACCGCGCGGCGTTGCGCGTCCTCCTCGCCCAGGCCCCGGTCGCGGTGGGCGGCGGCGGCGTCGTGGAGGCTGTCGCGGGCTTCGGCGAGCAGGTCGTCCTTGACCGGCCCGGGTCCGCGCAGCCGCCGGTCCAGCGCGGCGACGTAGTCGTCGATCAGGCCTGCGCCGGCCACGGCCCGCCTCCCAGGACGCCCTCGATCGCGGTGGTGAACTCGCGCCACGCGACGCGTTCGTCGGCGAGCGCGCGCTGGCCCGCCCTGGTGAGCCGGTAGGTGCGGCGCTGCCGCCCGCCGACGGTGCTCCACTCGCTGGTCACCAGGCCCGCGGTCTCCAGTCGGCGCAGGGCCGGGTAGACGGTGCCGGTGGGCAGGTCGAGCGCGCCGCCGCTGCGCCGCTGCAACGCCTCGATGATGGCGTAGCCGTGCAGCCGGCCGCCGTCGAGCGTGGCCAGCAGGAGCGCGTCGAGATGCCCGCGCAGCGCGTCGGACTTCATGGGTAGCCACTCTACTGGTCCGGACAAGGGTCGGGATCGGGGACATCCCCGATGTTGCGTTGGCTGGCTACATATAAGTTCCCTACTCATGGATGCTCTCGGACTGGCCCGGCTCCAGTTCGCCACCACGACGTCGTTCCACTTCCTGTTCGTGCTGCTCACGCTCGGGCTGGTGACGGCGGTGGCGATCATGCAGACCCGGGCCGCGCTGTCCGCCGACCCCGTGCACGCCCGGATGGCGCGCTTCTGGGGCCGGCTCTACGTGGTCAACTACGCGCTCGGCATCGCGACCGGCATCGTCATGGAGTTCCAGTTCGGGCTGAACTGGTCGGGCCTGTCGACCTTCGCGGGCGACGTGTTCGGCGCGCCCCTGGCGCTGGAGGCGCTGGTGGCGTTCTTCCTGGAGTCGACGTTCCTCGGCCTGTGGATCTTCGGCTGGGACCGGTTGCCCCGGGCGGTGCACCTGGCGCTGATCTGGCTGGTCGCGCTGACCGCGTACGCCTCCGCGTTCTGGATCATGGTGGCGAACGGGTTCCTCCAGCACCCGGTCGGGCACGAGGAGCGCGACGGCGTGCTGCGGCTGGTCGACTTCTCCGCGCTGGTGGCGAACCCGACGTTCGGCACGGCGTTCCTGCACGTCTGCGCCGCGTCGGTGACCGCGGGCGGGGTGTTCCTGACCGGCGTGAGCGCCTGGCACTTCCTGCGGCGCACGACCGAGGTGGACTTCTTCCGCCGGTCGCTGCGGCTCGGCGTGGTGCTGACGGCGCTGGCCACGCCGCCGCTGGTCGCGTTCGGGTTCGGGCAGTTCCCGATCGTGCGGCGGTACCAGCCGGAGAAGTTCGCCACCGCGGGGCCGCTCGACGGGGCCGGGCTCGGGTTCATGGTCCAGATCGGGCTCGTGCTGCTGCTGGTGAGCTGGCTGACCGTGCCGCTGCTGGCCCGCGACGCGGTGGTGCGGCTGCGGTTCCCGCTGTACCTGATGGTGGCCGGCATCCCGCTGCCGTTCGTCGCGGCGATCGGCGGGTGGCTGTTCCGCGAGGTCGGGCGGCAGCCGTGGCTGATCCAGGGCGTGCTGACGACCCGGGACGCCGTCTCGCACGTCGGCCGGGAGCAGCTGCTCGTGTCGTTCGTCGCGTTCACGGCCGTGTTCGCGCTGCTCGCGGTCGCGGACTGGGTGCTGCTCGCGCGGCTGGCGCGGCGGGGACCGGTGTCGTCCGACGACGAGCCCGTGTCGCCGCTGGTCCCGGCGCTGTGAGGGGGGTGGGGTCGTGCAGAGCGTGTGGGTTGCCTTGCTGACGTTCCTGACCTGCGGTTACTTCGCGCTGGCCGGTGTCGACTACGGGGTCGGGGCACTGCTGCGGGTGGTCGGGCGGGACGAGCGGGGGCGGCGGGAGGTGCTGCGGGCGGTGACGCCGTTCTTCCTCGGGAACGAGGTGTGGCTGGTCGCGGCGGTCGGCGTGCTGTTCGGGGCGTTCCCCCGGCTGGAGGGTGAGCTGCTGTCGTCGCAGCACACGGTGTTCGCGGTGCTGTTGGCGGGGCTCGTGTGCTTCACGGTGGCGGTGCAGTTGCGCTCGCCCGGGTGGGACTTCGTGGTGGTGGGCGGTGCGCTGGTGGTCGCCGCGGGGTGGGGCGTGCTGCTGGGGCGGGTGCTCGGCGGGCCGGTGTGGTTGTGGGGCGCGGGGATGGTCTCGGTGTTCGCCTGGCACGGCGCGGTGTTCCTGAGCGGGCGGCTGACCGGTGCGGTGCGGGCGCGGGCGGTGCGGCTCGCCCGCCTGCTGCCGGTGCCCGGGGTGGCCTTCGCGGTGGCCGCCGTCGTGACCGCCGGAGCGGTGCCCGCGCCCTGGTTCGGGGTGGTGGCGGTCGTGGCGCTGGGGTTGTTCGCGGTGGCTTTCGCAGCGTTGCGCTTCCAGTGGTATCGCACCGCTTCGCTGTGCAGCGCTGCGGTGTGCGCGTCGCCGGTGGTGGCGGTGTTCGGGGCGCGGTCGGTGGTGACGGCGGCGGTGGTGGCGGACGTGCCGACGCTGCGGGTGCTGACGTGGGCCGCCGTCGTGGTGGTGCCGTTGGTGCTGGTGTTCCAGTGGGCGACTTGGCGGATGTCCCGTGCGGCACGTTGACCGGCGGTACGTGGTCGTCCTGACCGGGCTGGCGGTGCTGACGGCGCTGGTCGTGCTCGCCCAGGCCGAGGTGCTGGCGTCGGTGCTGACCGGCGGGTGGTCGGCGTGGTGGCTCGCGGCGGTGATCGGGGTCCGTGCGGTGGTGGTGTGGACGATGCAGAGGGAAACGCAACGTTGCGCGTCCTCGCTCAAGGCCGCGTTGAGGAAGCGGGTCCTGCGGGCGGCGTCTGCGTCGGGGCAACCGGCGGGGTCGGCGGTGACGCTGGTCGTGAAGGGCGTGGACGCGGTGGAGCCGTACTTCGCCGGCTACCTGCCGCAGCTCGTCATCGCCGCGGTGGTGCCGGTGGCGGTGGTGGCGCGGCTGTCGTTCGCGGACCTGCCGTCGGCCCTGGTGGTGCTGCTGACCCTGCCGCTGGTGCCGGTGTTCGCCGCGCTGGTCGGCCTGCGCACCCGCGACCGGACGCGGGCCCAGTGGGCCGGGCTGGCCGTGGTCGGCGGGCACTTCCTGGACGTGGTGCGCGGCCTGGGCACGCTGAAGGTGTTCGGGCGCGCGGCGGCGCAGGCGCGGACCGTGCGGGCGATGGCGGGGGCGCACGCGGCGGCGACCATGCGGACGCTGCGGGTGGCGTTCCTGTCGGCGCTGGTGCTGGAGCTGGTGGCGACGACGTCGGTGGCGCTGGTGGCCGTGCCGGTGGGCCTGCGGCTGCTGCACGGCGGCGTGACGCTCCAGGTGGCGCTGCTGGT
This sequence comes from Actinosynnema sp. NPDC053489, assembly GCF_044544865.1. Lineage (NCBI taxonomy): Bacteria > Bacillati > Actinomycetota > Actinomycetes > Pseudonocardiales > Pseudonocardiaceae > Actinosynnema > Actinosynnema sp. NPDC053489. The sequence goes on from NZ_JBITXT010000015.1 coordinate 154,858, forward strand.
GCTGCTGCTGGCACCGGAGGCGTACCTGCCGCTGAGGTCGGCGGGCTCCCAATTCCACGCCTCCGCCGAAGGGCCGGCCGTCCTCGAAGCCGTGAGCGCGCTGGAAACCGCGACCGCGCGGGAGGCGGCGACCGCGCCGCATCGGGGTGCCGTGGCCGTCGGGCCGGTGCGCGCCCCCGACCTGCGGACCGCCGACCTCGTCGTCGAACGGGTCTCGGTCGAGTACCCCGGGCGGGTGGTGGTGCCCGACCTCTCGCTGCACGTCCGGGCCGGTGAGCGGGTGGCCGTGGTCGGGCCCAGCGGGGTCGGGAAGAGCACGTTGCTGGCCGTGGTGCTCGGGTTCGTCACACCCGCGTCCGGACGCGTGCTGGTGGGCGGGGTGGACCTGCGCGAGGTCGAGTGGGAGTCCTGGGCCCGGCAGCTCGCCTGGGTGCCCCAGCGGCCCACGCTGTTCCCCGGCACGGTCGCCGACAACATCGCGCTCGGGTCGACCGGCGACGTCCGGGCCGCCGCGGCGGAGCTGGGGCTCGGCCACCTGGTCGACGCCGAGCACCCCTTGTCGTCCGGCGAGCGGCAGCGGGTGGGGCTGGCGCGGGCGTTGGCGCGCGACGACGCCCGCCTGCTGCTGATGGACGAGCCCACGTCCCGGTTGGACGGCGGCACCGAGGAGGCGGTGCTGCGGGCCACCCGGCGGCTGCTGTCGGGGCGGACGGCGGTGGTCGTGGCGCACCGGCCGGCCGTGCTCGGCGAGGTGGACCGGGTGGTGGCGCTCGGATGAGGCGCGTGGTGCTCGCGGTGGTCGCCGGGGTGGCCGCCGAACTGGCCGGCATCGGCCTGGTGACCACGGCCGCGTGGCTGGTCGTGCGGGCCGCGCAGCAGCCGCCGCTGTCGGCGTTGGCGGTGGCGGTCGTGGCGGTGCGGACGCTGGCCCTGGCCCGCGGCGGCCTGCGGTACGCCGAGCGGCTGGCCGGGCACTCGGCCGTGCTGCGGCACCTGGCGGAGGTGCGCGGGCGGGTCTACGAGGCCCTACTGCGCCGGCCGCTGCCCGACGGGGACGCGCTCGTCCGGCTGGTGTCCGATGTGGACGGTGTGCGGGACGCGCTGCTGCGGTGCGCGCTGCCCGCGGCGGTGGCCGGGGTCGTCGGCGTGGTCGCGCTGGTGGCGACGGGGTTCGCCCGGCCCCTCCTCGTCGGCGTGCTGGTCACCGCGTGCGTCCTGCCGGCGGTCGCCCACCACGCGGCCCGGCGGCACCTCGCCGCGGTGGCGCCGGACCGGGCGGACCTGGCGGAGCGGGCCGTCGTGCTGCTGGAGGGCGCGCGGGAGCTGGCCGCGTTCGGCGCGCTGGACCGCGAGCTGGCGGCGACCGGCCGGGTGGTCGACGCGCTGGCCGACCGGGAACGGCGCGGCGGCTCCGGCGAGGCGGCGGTGGCGGTGGTGGCCGTGGTCGTGCAGTTCGGGGTGGCGCTGGCCCTGCTGCGGCAGGGCGCGCCGGCCCCGGTGGTGCTCGGGTCGATCGCCGTGCTGGAGGTGACGGTGCCGCTGACGTCGGCCGGGCGTCGGTGGGCCGAGGTGCGCGGCTCGGTCGGCCGGGTCCGCGAGGCCCTGCGCGCCACCGCGACCGCGCCGCCGCACGTGGAGCTGCCGACGGGCCGGGTCGGGGTCGTGGGCGCGAGCGGGGCGGGCAAGAGCACGTTCCTGCGGGCCCTCGCCGCCGCGCACCCCGGCGTCGCCCGGGGCGTCCTGGACGACGCGCACGTCTTCCACACCACCGCGGCGGCCAACGTGCGCCTGGCCCGCCCGGATGCCTCACCGGAGGAGCTGGACCGCGTGGCCGCGCTCGTGGACCTGGACGTGCCGTGGGACGCGGTGGTCGGCGAGAACGGCGGCGCGCTGTCGGGCGGCCGGCGCCAACGCCTGCTCCTGGCCCGCGCCCTGCTGGCCGACCCGGACGTGCTGCTGCTGGACGAACCGGTCGAGGGCCTGCCCGTGGAGCACGGCGACGCGGTGCTGCGCCGCGTGCTGGACCACGCCCGCGGCGGCGTCGTGCTCGTCACGCACCGGCTCGCGCCGCTGGTCGACTTCGACCGGATCGTGGTCTTCGAGGACGGCCGCGTCACCCAGGAGGGCACCCACGCCGAGCTGGTCGCGACCCCCGGCCACTACCGCGACCGCTGGAGCACCGAGCGCATGGCGGGCCGGTCCTCGGCGGGCACGTCCACCGGCGACGGCAGCCACTCCCCGTCGAACGGCACGAACTGAGTCAGCGTCGACGACGCCACCGGCACGCCGCAGCGGCGCAGCGCGGTGACCGCGATCTGAGCCGCCATGGGCCCGAGCTGGCGCAGGTCGCGGTTGCGGTGCTTGCGCACGCCCAGGTTGACCTGGGCGATCCCGGCCAGCCCGTACCGGGCGTGGGCGTCGAGGAGCAGGCCGATCTCCACGCCGTAGCCGGGCGCGAACGGCACCGACTCCAGGAACTCGCGCGTGCCCGCGTACTCGCCGCCCAGCGGCTGCACGACGCCGGCCAGCTCCGGCCGCAGCGCGTTGAGCAGCGGCCGGGCCGCCAGCTCGGTGACCCGGCCGCCACCCGTGCTCTCCAGCCGCAGCGGACGCCGGTAGAAGCCCTTCACCAGGTGCACGTCCCGGGTCAGCAGCGGCCCGAGCAGGGCGGGCACGAACTCCGGGTCCGGGTCGATCAGGTCGGAGTCGAGGAACACCACGAGGTCGCCGGTGGTGGCCGCCAGCGAGCGCCACAGCACCTCGCCCTTGCCGGGTCGCGGCGGGAGGTGCGGCAGCACGTCGGCGCGGTGCACGACCCGCGCGCCGGCCGCCGCCGCGCGGGCCGCCGTGTCGTCGGTCGACCCGGAGTCCACGACCACCAGCTCGTCCACGAGGGTGCCCAGCAGCGGGCGCACGACGCCGACCACGGCGCCGACCGTGGCCTCCTCGTCCAGCGCGGGCAGCACGACGCTGACCGTGCGCCCCTCCTTGCGCTCCACGAGCTCCGGGACCGTCCACCGCGGACTCTGCCACGTGTTCGCGGCGAACCAGTCGGCCATCAGGCCAGCGCCCGGAGCACGCGGGCGGGCGGGCGCGTGCCCGCGATGCTCGCCACCATCTCGACCACCCGGCGGGTCTGCCGCACCTGGTGCGCCCGGAACACCCGCGCGCCCGCCCACGCGGCCACGGACGTCGCGGCGAGCGTGCCGTCCACCCGGTCCTCCAGCCCCACGCCGAGGGTCTCGCCGACGAAGTCCTTGTTGGACAGCGCCATCAGCACCGGCCAACCGGTGGCGACCAGCTCGTCCAGCCGCCGCAGCAGCTCCAGGCCGTGCCAGGTGTTCTTGCCGAAGTCGTGGGTCGGGTCGATCAGCACGCCCGCCGCGGGCACGCCCAGCGCCACCACCCGCTCGGCGCGCCCGACCAGCTCCTCGACCACGGCCGCCACCACGTCGGCGTACCGGACGCGGTGCGGGTCGGTGCGCGGCGGCAGGCCGCCGGTGTGGGAGCAGACGATGCCGACGCCGAACTCCGCCGCCACCTCGGCCAGCGCCGGGTCCGCGCCCGCCCACGTGTCGTTGAGCAGGTCCGCGCCCGCCTCGCACACCGCGCGGCCGACCTCGTGCCGCCACGTGTCGACGCTGATCACCAGGTCCGGGTGCCGCTCGCGGACGGCCGCGACGAACGGCACGACCCGCCGCGCCTCCTCGGCGGCGTCCACCACCTCGCCCTTGGCGCCGGCGCGGACGCCGCCGACGTCCACGATGTCCGCGCCCTCGGCGACCGCCCGGTCGACCGCGGCCATGGCGGCGTCGTCGGCGAACGTCGCCCCGCGGTCGTAGAACGAGTCGCGCGTCCGGTTGACGATCGCCATCACCAGCGCGCGATCCCCGGCGACCTCACGTGACCCGAACCGCATGACCGCATGGTGCCACGCCCCACCCGCCGGTGAGTTGCGTCACAGACATCTGCTACCGGTGAGTAGGGTTCGTGTTGACTCACGGGCGACACCCTGCGTGATCCCGGTCACGGTCAAGGAGGACCTCGTGCGCCGATCACTCCCCCTGCTGCTCGCCGCCCTCGTGGCGCTCGTGCTCGCGCCACCCGCCCAGGCCGCGCCCGGCTTCGCGGTGGCCTACCAGACCATCCCCGGCGAGGGCGGCACCCCGCTGCGCGCCTTCGTCGTCACGCCCACCGGACGCGGCAGCGGACCGTTCCCGCTGGTCGTGCTGCCGTCGAGCTGGGGCGTGAACAACATCGAGTACGTCGGCGCGGCGGCCAGGTTCGCCTACGAGTCCGGCTACTCGGTGATCAGCTACACCTCCCGCGGGTTCCACGACTCCGGCGGCGAGATCGACGTGGCCGGGCCGGACACCGTGGCCGACGTCAGCCGCGTGATCGACTGGGGCCTGGCGCACGCCGCCGGCGACCCGGCGCGGATCGGCGTCGGCGGCATCTCCTACGGCGCCGGCCAGTCGCTGCTGGCCGCCGCCCGCGACCCGCGGATCAAGGCGGTGGCCTCGCTCAGCACGTGGACCGACCTCGCGCGCTCCCTCTACCCGAACGAGACGGTCGGCGCGCAGGCGGTCGAGCTGCTGCTGGCCGCCGGGAAGCTCACCGGGCGACCCGGCCCGGTGCTGCGCGACGCGGAGACCGCCTACCGGGAGGGCCGGTTCGCCGACGTGCTGCCGATCTCGCCGCCGCGCTCCCCCGCCACGCACGTGTCGTCCATCAAGGCCGCGGTGCTGATCGGCAACGCGTGGAACGACGGGCTGTTCGCGCCGAGCCAGGTCACGGATTTCTTCGGCGCGTTGAGCGGGCCCAAGCGGCTGATGCTGTCGCCCGGCGACCACGCCACCGCCGAGCTGTTCGGCGCGGCCGGCCTGCCGAACGAGATCTGGGACTCCGTCGGCCGGTGGTTCGACCACCACCTCAAGGGCGTGGCCAACGGCATCGACCGCGAGGCGCCCGTGCAGGTCAAGCCGAACAACGGCGGCGCCTGGCGCGGCTACCCCACGTGGGCCGCGGCCACCGGCCGGACGCAGACCGTGCCGCTGGGCGCGGACCGCATCGGCGCCGGGTGGCCCACGATCGCCGAGAGCGGCACGGTCCTGGTGTCCGGTGCGTTGCAGGGCTTCCTCAAGCTCCCGGTCGGCGTGTCGACGCCGTTGATCGACCGGGGCGCGGCGGCGGTGTGGCGCGGGCCCGTGCAGTGGACCGCCACCTCCGTCAGCGGCACGCCGCGCGCCCACCTCGGCGTGACCACCAGCGCCGCGCGCACCACGCTCTACGCCTACCTGTACGAGGTGAACGCCCTCGGGCTCGGCGCGCTGGTCACGCACAAGCCCGTGACGCTGACCGGCGCGGGCAGCCGGGTGGTCGACCTCGACCTGGAACCGGTGGTGTGGGACGTGGCCGCGGGCAACCGGCTCGTGCTCGTCGTGGACACAGTCGACGCCCGGTACCAGGGGTCGAGCGCGCTCGGCTCGACCGTCGCGTTCGGCGCGGACTCGCGGCTGGACGTGCCGCTTGCCTGACAGCGGTTGTCAGGCATCCCTGCGAGGATCACGGGCATGGAATCCAAGTCGACGTTCAAGATCACCCGATGGGACCAGACCGTCTACGACGAGGCGGAGCCGCAACTGGGTCGGGCGGTCGTGGACAAGGCCTACCGCGGTGCCCTGGAGGGCACCAGCACGGCCGAGCTGACGATGTGCCAACCGTCGGACGGCTCGGCGGGCTACGTGGGCACCGAGCGGTTCGTCGGCACGCTGGAGGGCCGGTCGGGGACGTTCGTGCTGCAGCACGGCGCGATCATGTCCCCGGCCGGGGAGCGGTTCTGGGGCCACGTCGTCCCCGGCTCGGGCACCGGCGAGCTGGCCGGCATCTCCGGCACCGCCCGGCTGGAGCACGAGCTGATCGTCCTGGACGTCGACCTTGGCTGACCGGGAACGGGTGATCGCCTACCGGGTCGCCGCGCACCAGTTCGACCGCACCACCACCGAGGCGGCCGACCTGCGGGTGTTCGACCTCGGGCTGCAGGACTCGGAGCGGTCGGCGGTGCCCGCGCTGGCCGCGCGCCTGGACCGGGTGCCCGACCTGGACCCGTTCACGCTCACGTGGAGCGTGCGGGGAGCGCCGCACCGGCACCGCGCCGACGAGGTGCCCGCGCTGGCGGCCCGGCTGTGGCCGTTGAGCGACGCGGACGCGGTGGCCCGGATGGGCCGGCCGCCGCTCGCGGACGGGCTGGCCGCGCTGCGCGAGGTCGCGACGGCGCTGCGCGAGGTGGTGACCGGGCCGATGACCAAGGGCGAGGCGTCGTCCCGGCTCACCGCGCGGGTCCGCCCGGACGTCACCGCCTGGTGCCGGGGCTGCGAGGCCACGCACGTGCTGGACCCCGTCTTCCGGCTCGCCGTGCTGCCGGCCGGCCTGCGGTTCGACCCGCGGGCCAAGGCCGTCACGTTCGTGCCGCTGGAGGGTCGCCCGGAGGTGCCGGAGTCGTCCCGGGGCTTCGACGCGCTCGTCGCCGACTACCTGCGGCTGCACGGCCCAGCCGGGCCCTCCGAGGTGGCGCACTACTTCGGCGCGCCGGTGCGCGAGGTCAAGGACGCCTGGCCGGACGACCTGGTGGCCGTGTCCAAGCGGGCGTGGCTGCCGGCCGACCGGATGGCGGCGTTCGAGAACCCGCCCGAACCCGAGGTGGTGCGGCTGCTGCCGCCGCTGGACCCCTACCTCAACGCCCGCGACCGCGACCTGCTCGTGCCCGACAAGGAGCACCAGAAGCAGGTGTGGCGCATCCTCGGCCGGCGCGGCGCGCTGCTGGTCGACGGCGAGATCCTCGGCACGTGGCAGGCCAGGGCGACGGGCCCGCGCCTGGACGTGAAGGTCGCGCCGTTCGTGCCGCTGGACGTGGACATGTTCGCCGAGGAGGCCACCAGGCTGGCGGCCGCCCGCGGCCTGGCCGAGGCGGCGGTCAGCTAGCGCACGCGTCGAGCGCGGCTTCGACGTCGTCGGTCACGACCAGCGAGTCGAGCGCGAACCGGGACACGAAGCCGCGCTCCCGCAGCTCCTCCAGCCACGCGACCAACCCCCGGTAGTGGCCGTCGACGTCCAGCAGCACCACCGGTTTGGTGTGCATGCCCAGCACCCGCGACGTCCAGACCTCGAACAGCTCCTCGCACGTGCCGATGCCGCCGGGCAGCGCCAGGAACGCGTCGCCGTGCGCCTCCATCAGCGCCTTGCGGTCGCGCATCGTCTCGACCACCAGCAGGTCGTCGGCGTCGGAGTCGGCCACCTCGCGATCCACCAGGCCGCGCGGGATCACCCCGGTGGTGCGGGCGCCTCCCTCGCGGGCCGCCCGCGCCACCGCGCCCATCATCGACGTGCGGCCGCCGCCCCACGTCAGCGACCAGCCGCGGGCCGCGATGCGCCTGCCCACCTCGGCCGCCAGTTCCAGGTAGCCGTCCGGGACCGTCCGCAACGACCCGCAGTACACCGTGACCGCGGTCAATGCGCGTCCGCCCACGCCTTGTGCGCCTCGTGCACCACGCGCACCGCGTCGTCGATGTCGTCGGTCAGGTGCAGCAGGTCCAGGTCCTTCGCGCTGACCTTGCCGCTGTCCAGCACCGAGTCGCGCACCCAGTCGTACAGGCCCTGCCAGTAGGACTTGCCGAACAGCACCACCGGGAACTTCGTGACCTTCTTGGTCTGCACCAGGGTCAGCGCCTCGAACAGCTCGTCCAGCGTGCCGAACCCGCCCGGCAGGCAGATGAACGCCTGCGAGTACTTGATGAACATGGTCTTGCGCACGAAGAAGTAGCGGAAGTTCACGCCCAGGTCGACCCAGGGGTTCAGGCCCTGCTCGAACGGCAGCTCGATGCCCAGCCCGACCGAGTACCCGCCCGCCTCCGAGCAGCCCCGGTTCACCGCCTCCATCGCGCCCGGACCGCCGCCGGTGATCACCGCGAACCCGGCCTCGGCCAGCGCGCCGCCCAGCTTGCGGCCGATCTCGTACTCGGGGTGGTCGCGGCCGGTGCGGGCCGACCCGAACACGGTCACCGCGCTCGGCACCTCGGCCAGCGCGCCGAAGCCCTCCACGAACTCCGCCTGGATGCGCAGCACCCGCCACGGGTCGGTGTGCACCCAGTCGCTGTGGCCGCGCGAGTCCAGCAGCCGCTGGTCGGTGGTGGTCAGCTCGTCACGCCGCCCGCGGCGCAGGACGACCGGTCCGCGCTGCTTCTCCTTGGGGTGCTCGTCCACGCCTTCCGTCATTGGCCGGAGTCTAGCCGCGTGCCGCGTCCGGGCCGACGAACCGGCGCAGGACTTCCGCGCACCGACGGATCTGGTTCACCGGGACGTTCTCCTGCCGCGTGTGCGCGAGCGTCGGGTCGCCGGGGCCGAAGTTCACCGCGGGCATGCCCAGGGCGGCGAACCGGGCCACGTCGGTCCAGCCGAGCTTCGCCACGGGCGTGCCGCCGGCGGCCGCGACCAGCTCCTGGGTGATCGGCGCGGTCAGCCCGGGGGCGGCGGCGGGCGAGGAGTCGGTGACCGTGACGTCGTAGCCCTCGAACAGCTCCCGCAGGTGCCGCTCGGCCTGCTCGGGCGTGCGGTCGGGCGCGAAGCGGTGGTTCACGGTCAGCACGGCCTCGTCCGGCACGACGTTGCCCGCGACGCCGCCGCCGATCCGCACCGCCTGCAGGCCCTCGCGGTAGTGGCAGCCGTCGATCTCGACCCGGCGCGGCTCGTAGGTCTCCAGGCGGCGCAGGGCCTCGCCGAGCGCGTGGATCGCGTTCACGCCCATCCAGCCGCGCGCGGTGTGGGCGCGCACGCCCTCGGTCCGGACCTCGATCCGCATCGTGCCCTGGCAACCGGCCTCGATCACGCCGTCGGACGGCTCGCACACGATCGCCAGGTCGCCGCGCAGCCACTCGGGCAGCTCCCGCTCGACCCGGCCCAGGCCGTTGCGGACCGCGTCGACCTCCTCGCAGTCGTAGAAGACGAACGTCAGGTCGTGGCGCGGGTCGGTGACCGTGGCGGCCAGGTGCAGCATCACCGCGTCACCGCCCTTCATGTCGACCGTGCCGCAGCCGTGCAGCACGCCGTCCTCCAGCCGGGACGGCAGGTTGTCGTTGATCGGCACGGTGTCCAGGTGCCCGGCCAGGACCACCCGCGACGGGCGGCCCAGCGCCGTGCGGGCCAGCACGGTGTTGCCCGACCGGGTGACCTCGAGGTCGGTCTGCTCCCGCAGCGACCGCTCCACCAGGTCGGCGATGCGCTGCTCGTCGCCGGAGACGCTGGGCGTGTCGACCAGCGCGGCGGTCAGCTCGACGGGATCGGCGGCGAGGTGCAAGGTGTCGGCCACCCGGCGCACGTTACCGTTGACACCCGTGAGCACCGCAAACCCCACCGGCGCGTACGGCGTCGGACTCGCCACCGTCACCCCCACCGGCGCCGTGCTGGACACGTGGTTCCCGTCGCCGTCGCTCGGCGACGCGGACCCCGGCGTGGCGCTGCTGTCGTCCGCGGAGGTCTCGGCCGAGCTCGGTGAGGCCGCCGCCAAGCAGCTCGGCGTGGACGCCGAGCGCGACGTCGAGGTCGTCGGCGTCCGGGTCGGGATCGGGTCGCTGGCCGACGCGCCCGCGTCCACCTACGACGTGTGGCTGCGGCTGCACCTGCTGTCGACGCGGCTCGTGCGGCCGCACGGCGCGAACCTCGACGGGATCTTCGGGCTGCTGAACAACGTGGTGTGGACGAACTTCGGGCCGTGCGCGGTGGAGGGGTTCGAGCAGGCGCGGCTGCGGTTGCGCGCGCGGGGGCCGGTGACCGTGTACGGGGTGGACAAGTTCCCCCGGATGGTGGACTACGTCGTGCCGAGCGGGGTGCGGATCGCGGACGCGGACCGCGTGCGGCTGGGCGCGCACCTGGCGCCCGGCACGACCGTGATGCACGAGGGGTTCGTGAACTTCAACGCGGGCACGCTGGGCACGTCCATGGTGGAGGGCCGCATCTCCGCCGGTGTCGTCGTCGGTGACGGTTCGGACGTCGGCGGCGGTGCGTCGATCATGGGGACGCTGTCGGGCGGCGGCAAGCAGGTGATCTCGATCGGCGAGCGGTGCCTGATCGGCGCGAACGGCGGCGTCGGCATCTCGTTGGGCGACGACTGCGTCGTGGAGGCCGGCCTCTACCTCACCGCGGGCACCAAGGTGACCGGCGAGGACGGCGCGGTCGTGAAGGCGGCCCGCCTGTCGGGCCTGTCGAACCTGCTGTTCCTGCGCGACTCGACCACGGGCGCCGTCAAGGTCCGCCCCCGCCAGGGCACGGGTATCGAACTGAACGCCGCCCTCCACCACAACGACTGACCGCGAGAGTCCTACCTCCACGTCGCGTGAGTCGTACCTCCACGTCGCGTGAGTCCTACGTCCAGCGCGCGAGAGTCCTACGTCCAGGACCCGTGAGTTCAACACTCGGCAAACCGGCCGGTCGGTCGAACGGCGAACTCGGGGGTCGCGAACGTAGGACTCACGCGTCCTGAACGTAGGACTCTCGAGGCCTGAACGTACGACTCACGAGGGTTGAGCGTTGGACTCTCGCGCGGTCAGGTGGTCAGGCGGGTGGTGGCGGTGGCGATGGCGGAGTCGGTGGCGGTCAGGGCGATGCGGACGTGCTTGTCGCCCGTCGGGCCGTAGAACGTGCCGGGGGCCGCCAGGACGCCCCGCTCCGCCAGCCAGCCGACGGTCTCCCACGCGTCCTCGCCGCCCCGCGACGACCACAGGTACAGCCCGGCCTCCGAGTGGTCGACGGTGAACCCCGCAGCGGTCAACGCCGGCAGCAGCACGTCCCGCCGCGCCCGGTACCGCTCGCGCTGCTCGGCCACGTGCGCGTCGTCGGTCAACGCCGCCGCCATCGCCGCCTGCACGGGCCGCGGCACGATCATCCCGGCGTGCTTGCGCACCTCCAGCAACGACGCCACCAGCGCCGGGTCGCCCGTCACGAACCCCGCCCGGTACCCGGCCAGGCTCGACGACTTCGACAGCGAGTGCACCGCCAGCACCCCGTCCAACGACCCGCCGGACACCGCCCGCGCCAGCACGGACACCGGCGACGCCGTCCACGCCAGCGCCAGGTAGCACTCGTCGGACGCGACGACCGCCCCCACCGCCCGCGCGTCGGCCACGGCCCGCGCCAGCTGCTCCGCCGACAGCACCCGACCGGTCGGGTTGGACGGCGAGTTCAACCACACCAGCGACGTCCCGGGCGGCGGCGGCTCGCCGTCGGCCAGCCGCACCACCGAAGCACCCGCCAGCCGCGCGCCCACCTCGTACGTCGGGTAGGCCAGCGCGGGGATGGCCACCACGTCACCCGGCCCCAGGCCCAGCAACGTCGGCAGCCACGCCACCAGCTCCTTGGACCCGATCGTCGGCAGCACGGCCGCCGGGTCGAGCCCGACCACCCCGTGCCGCCGCTCCAGCGCGCCGACGACCGCCTCGCGCAACGCGGGCGTGCCGTGCGTGGTCGGGTACCCGGGCTGGTCGGCGACCGTGCCGAGGGCGTGCCGGATCACCTCCGGGACCGGGTCCACCGGCGTGCCGATGGACAGGTCGACCACGCCACCGGGGTGCGCGCGCGCCTTGGCGGCGTGGTCGGCCAGGGAGTCCCAGGGGAAGTCCGGGAGGTTCCTGCGCGACGTCACTCGTGCGACGCCTGCGGGGGGAGGGCCTTGATGAACGGCGGGTCGGCGCTCACCTTGCCGACCTTCGAGGCGCCGCCGGGGGACCCCAGCTCGGCGAAGAAGTCCACGTTCGCCTTCGTGTACTCCTTCCACTCGTCCGGCACGTCGTCCTCGTAGTAGATGGCCTCGACGGGGCACACCGGCTCGCAAGCACCACAGTCGACGCACTCATCCGGGTGGATGTAGAGCATCCGGTCGCCTTCGTAGATGCAGTCGACGGGGCACTCTTCGATGCACGCCTTGTCGAGCACGTCCACGCACGGCTGGGCGATCACATAGGTCACTGCGCTCTCCTGCTCTAGTTCTGGTCCACACCGCGCAAGCCGGAGAGTACGCGGCGGAGTCGATTGTCCAACGCTCAGGCTTGCCTTATCCGCACCGTGCTCCACCTCACAGACCACCGCCGACCTGCGCGGGGCACGATGCGGGCATGCGGGACGTCACCGAGTTGGAGCAGCGGTGCGCCGACGCGTGGCCGGCGCTGGTGGACCAGCCCCTCGGCCAGTGGCGGCTGCGGGCGGCGGGCGGCTTCACCGGACGCGCCAACAGCGCCCTGACCTCGGGCGATCCGGGCGTTCCGGTGCCGGACGCGCTCGCCCGGGTGGTCGACTTCGCGGGCCGCAACGGCATGGCGCCGACGGCTCACGTGGTGGTCGGCGCACCCGTCGAAGCGCGCGTCGAGGCGGCCGGTTGGCGGGTCGACGTGGATCACCCGGGCGGCGCGGAGTCGCTGGTGATGACCGGCGGGCCGGCCGGGTTCGCCTCCCCGAAGGCCGCGGGCGTGGTCGTCGCGGACGCCCCGCCTCCCGGGTGGTGGGAGCTGGCCGCGCAGCGGGACCCGACGCCCGCGCAGCGGCACGTGCTGACCTCCGGCGACCGGGTCGGCTTCGGCGCGGTCCTCCGCGACGGGGTGGCGGTGGCCGCCGTGCGCGGCGCCGTCGTCGGCGACCTGCTGCACGTGGCGCGGCTCGCGGTCCACCCCCGGGCACGCCGGCGCGGCCTGGCCCGGGAGCTGATGCGCGGCCTCGCCGCCTGGGGCGTCGAGCACGGCGCGACGACGTGCGCGCTGCAGGTGGCCGAGCACAACCGGCCCGCGATCGCGCTGTACGAGTCGCTGGGCTGCGCCGAGCACCACCGCTACCGCTACTGGGTGGCGAACCACGCGTAGGCGTCCTTGCGGACCCGCTTCAACGCCGAGCGCTCGCCGAAGTAGTCGCCGATCACGCCGACGACGGGCAGCATGCCCAGCGCCTGGTGGTGGAGCCGGCCCTGCGGGCGCTTGTCCAGCTCGTCCTCCAGCTTCCACAGGACCTTGGCGAGCTTCCAGACCGTCGACCCGATCGCCCGGAACGTGGACCGCTCCCCCAGCCCCTCGGTCAGCCGCGCGGTCTGCTCGTCCTCGGCGCGCCGGTCGACCGGCAGCCCGTCGACCTCGCGCTGGAACAGCACGTGCGCGAGCAGCCGCACGCGGTCCTCGGTGGAGGTGAACCCGCGCTCTCCCGCCATGGCCGACAGCAGCAGCCCCTGGCCCGCCGCGCCGAGCGCGGACTGGACGGGCAGCCGGTCGGCCAGCACGCCGCCGACGCCGGGCAGCGCGGCCACCAGGTTCACCAGCCTGCCGACCCGGTTGAGCCAGAACTCGTCGCGTTGGCGCACGTCCATGCGGGCCCACGCGGCCGTGCCGGGCACCTTCACGGCGGCGAGCCGGTCCCACAGCCGGTCCACGAGCCCGCGGTCGGCGTCGCGCTCGACCTCGCGGTCCCGCAGGCCGAGCAGGTTCGCGTCGCGCAGCGCGTCCAGCAGCGGGCCCGTCGCCCGCACGAACGGGCGCAGCGCCCGCACCACGTCCCGGTCAGTGATCGCCTCCGGCACCGGCCGTCCTCCCCATGTGCGCGCCCACCGCGATGGCGCCCGGCAACGCGCCCCCGGCGAACAGCACCAGGGTGCGCCAGTCGTTGAGGAGTACCACGTCGCCGCCCGGGCCGAACAACCCGAACAGCAGCAGCGTGCCGACCCACACCAGCAGCGGCGACACGGCGGCCAGGGTGCGGTGGGCGTGCCCGGAGGCGGCCACCACCAGCAGCGGGGTGGTCACGATCGCGACCACCACCGTGATCGGGAACGGCAGGTCGTCCAGGCGGGGCAGCAGCGTGCCGTCCAGCCGCAGCGGCAGGAAGAACAGCTCCAGCACCGCCAGCACGAACGCCGCGACCGCGATCCCGGCCAGCGCCAGGCGATCGGTCAATCCAGCCCCCCGAACAGGTCGGTCTCCGCGCCCCGCGCCGGGCCCTTGGCCAGCACGTAGTGCTCGGCCTGCACGACGGGCTGCGCGATGCCGTTGGACAGCGCGTAGCACGCCCGGCCCGCGCCGTCCTGCCACACGCTGATCTGCGTGGAGTGCGCGCGCAGCGCCCGCAGCTTGGCGACCAGGTGCTCGGAGATGTCGATCGTGGTGGTGATCTCGGCGTCGTCGGTGACGACCAGCTCGCCCTCGGCGGGCAGCCGCCACGGCAGGTCGGGGATCTCCGCCAGCGCCGCCGCGCCCGCCTCCGCCGCCGCCCGCGAGGTCACGGCGTGGAACACCCGGTCCACGTCCGCGGCCGCCGCCATCGTGATCTGGTGCGCCCGGATGTGGTCGGGGTGGCCGTAGCCGCCGAACGCGTCGTAGGTGACCACGACCTGCGGCTTCACCGACGTGATGATGTCCCGCAGCGCCTCGGCCTGCTCGTCGAACGAGCCGTTGACGAACGCCCGGGGGTGCCCGTTCGCCTCGACGCCCGCCATGCCGGAGTCGCGCCAGCGGCCGATGCCGCCGAGGAACCGGTGGTCGGTCACGCCGAGCGCGGCGCACGCGGACCGCAGTTCCGCGACCCGGTACCCGCCGAGCTGGTCGGCGGCGGCCGCGGTCAGCTCCCGGAGCGCCGGCGGGATGATCTCGCCCTCCTCGCCGAGGGTGCAGGTGACCACGGTGACGTGCACGCCCAGCGCCGAGTAGCGGGCGATGGTGCCGCCCGTCCACAGGCTCTCGTCGTCGGGGTGTGCGTGTACCAGCAGCAACCGTGGTGGAGCGGTGAGCGTCACCGGATGAGAGTAATCGGTGTCCGATCACCGGTGCCGCGCAGCCGGCGGCTCGCCCGCGAGGCCGGGTCGACCTCGCGGGCGGGCACGGCGTCAGCCGACGAGGGCGGGCACCACTTCGGCGAAGTGGCACGCCGAGAGCGTGCCGCTGCCGTCGCCGCGCCGCTCCAGCTTCGGCTCCTCGGTGGCGCAGATGTCCTGCGCCTTCCAGCACCGGGTGCGGAACCGGCAGCCCGACGGCGGGTTCACCGGCGACGGCACGTCACCGGTGAGCACGATCCGCTGGCGGCGGCGCTCCACCTTCGGGTTCGGCACCGGCACCGCGGACAGCAGCGCCTGCGTGTACGGGTGCATCGGGCGGGCGTAGATGTCCTCGCGGTCACCGATCTCGATGATCTTGCCGAGGTACATCACGGCGACCCGGTCGGAGATGTGCCGCACGACGGACAGGTCGTGCGCCACGAACAGGTACGCCAGGCCGAGGCGCTCCTGCAGCTCCTCCAGCAGGTTCACCACGCCCGCCTGCACCGACACGTCCAGCGCGGACACCGGCTCGTCCAGCACCACGAGCTTCGGGTTGAGCGCGAGCGCGCGGGCGATGCCGATGCGCTGGCGCTGGCCGCCGGAGAACTCGTGCGCGTACCGGTTGCGGTGCTCCGGGTTCAGGCCGACCAGCTCCATGAGCTCGTTGACCCTGGCCTGCACGTCCCGGCCGGAGCCCTCGGGCATGCCGTGGATCTTGAACGGCTCGGAGATCAGCTCGTTGATCTGCCAGCGCGGGTTCAGCGACGCGTACGGGTCCTGGAACACGATCTGCATGTCCCGGCGCACGCCCCGCAGGCCCTTGCCGCGCAGCTTCGTGAGCTCGCGGCCCTCGAACTTCACCGAGCCCGACGTGGGCTTGTGCAGCTGGAGGATCGCCCGGCCGGTGGTGGACTTGCCGCAGCCGGACTCGCCCACCAGGCCCAGCGTCTCGCCGGGGTAGAGGTCGAAGCTCACCCCGGACACCGCCTGCACCTGGCCCACCGTGCGCGGGATGATGCCGCCGCCGCGCACCGGGAACTCCTTGACCAGGTCCTTGACCTCCAGCAGCGGCGCCTCGCCGGGGCGTCCGCCCGAGGCGAGGCCACCGGCCTGGGGGTTGATGTCGGTGGAGGTCATGAGGTCGGCTTCTCCTCTTCGTGCAACCGGGCTTCGACCACGCCGAGGTCCTCGCTCACCGGGATCTCCGGGTTCGCCATGACGAGCGACGCGGGGTTCTCGACCACGCCGATCTCCTCGTGGGCGAACAGCCGCTGCGGGTTCTCGATCGTGGCCAGGTGCGCGGAGCGGTGGCACCGCGCGAAGTGGCCCGGCCGGTCGGTCTCCAGCAGCAGCGGCTCGGTCTCGCGGCACTCGGCGATCGCCAGGGGGCAGCGGGGCGAGAAGGAGCAGCCCTGCGGGAGGTTCATCAGGGACGGCGGCGCGCCCTTGATCGGGGTGAGCCGCTTGCCCAGCATGTTCGGGTTCGGGATGGAGCCCAGCAGGCCGACGGTGTAGGGCATGCGCTGCGCCTCGAACACCTCGTCCACGGTGCCCTGCTCGACCACCGTGCCGCCGTACATCACCTGCACCCGGTCCACCATGCCCGCCACCACGCCGAGGTCGTGCGTGATGACCATGATGCCCGCGCTCGTCTCGTCCCGGATGCGCAGCAGCGTGTCCAGGATCTGCGCCTGCACGGTCACGTCCAGCGCCGTGGTCGGCTCGTCCGCGATGATCACGTCCGGGTCGTTGATGATCGCCATGGCGATCATCGCGCGCTGCCGCATGCCGCCGGAGAACTCGTGCGGGTACTGCGAGGCCCGCCGGTCCGGCTGCGGGATGCCCACGAGCTCCAGGGCCTCCACGGCCTTGGCCCACGCGGCCTTCTTCGACACGTCGTGGTGCGCCTGGTGCGCCTCGGCGAGCTGCCAGCCCACCGTGTACACCGGGTTCAGCGACGTCATCGGGTCCTGGAAGATCATCGAGACGCCGTTGCCGCGCACCGGCTGCATCTGCTTGTAGTTCAGGCCGACGAGCTCGCGGTCCTTGAACCTGATCGACCCGCCGACCTTCGCGGTCTTGGGCAGCAGGCCCATGATCGCCATCGACGACACCGACTTGCCCGAGCCCGACTCGCCGACGATGCCGAGCACCTCGCCGGGGCCGAGCGTGAACGACACGTCCCGCACGGCGTGCACGGTGCCGTCGTCGGTCGGGAAGTCGACCGACAGGTTCTCCACCCGCAGCAGCTTCTCGCCGCCGGCGGTGGCGTTCTCCCACGCCGAGGACCCAGGCGCGCCCATCACGTCCACCTCACTCATGCCTTCACCCTCTTCTGCCGCGGGTCGAAGGCGTCCCGGAGCCCGTCGCCGATGAAGTTCACCGCGAGGGAGATCAGCACGATGAACACGAACGGGGTGAAGAACAGCCACGGGTGCAGCGTCAGCTCGTTCTTGTTCAGGCTGATCATCAGGCCCAACGACGTGTCGGGGCTCTGCACGCCCAGGCCGATGAACGACAGCGCGGCCTCCAGCAGCACCGCCTGCGCGATCGCCAGCGTGGCGTTGACGATGATCACGTCCACGGTGTTGGGCAGGATGTGCCGGAACACGATGCGGAACGTGGAGGCGCCCAGCGCGCGGGCCGCCTCGACGAACTCCTTCTCGCGCAGCGACAGCACCATGCCGCGGATCACCCGGGCGATCGACAGCCAGCCGATCAGGCCCAGGTAGAGCGCCACGATCAGCCAGTTGCTGCCGCCCGCGCCGCCCGCCACCGACACCACGAAGCTGTTGCGCACGAGCACGGCCGCGATGATCAGGCTGGGGATGACCAGCAGCAGGTCGATGAAGCGGCTGATCAGCGTGTCGACCCACCCCTTCATGTACCCGGCGACCGCGCCCAGGACCACGCCGATGACGGTGGACAGCACCGCCACCACGATCGCGATCTGGAGCGAGAACTGCGTGCCGCGGATGATCAGGGCGACCATGTCGCCGCCGAGCCGGTCCGTGCCGAACGGGTGGTCGCCGCTGGGCGGCAGGTACCGCTTGAACCCGAGGTCCGTGTAGCTGTACTTCCAGAACAGCCCGCCGAAGAAGGCGAACAGCACCAGGACCACGAACAGGACCAGGCCGACGAGGGCCGCGCGGTGCCGGGTGAACCGGCGCAGGATGACCTGCCACTGCTTGCGCGCCGTGGTCGTGTCGAACGTGCTCGCCTCGCCCTGCTGGGGCGCGGGAGCCTGCGCCACGGGGGAACCGATCTCAGTCAAGGCGAATCCTCGGGTCCAGGAAGGCGTACAGGATGTCCGCGATCAGGTTGAACACGATGATGAACACGGCCGTGAGCATCATGAAGCCGAGCACCTGGTAGGGCTCGATCTTCGTGATCGCCTCGACGATGAACTTGCCCATGCCGGACCAGCTGAAGACCGTTTCCGTGATCACCGCGCCACCGAACCCGGCACCGATGTTGAGCGACGACACCGTGATGATCGGGATGAGCGCGTTGCGGAACGCGTGCCGGAAGATCGACCGCGCCTGCGAGATGCCCTTGGCCTGGGCCGTGCGCACGTAGTCCGCGTTCAGCGTCTCCAGCATCGAAGCGCGCTGGAACCGGCTGTAGAGCGCGAACTGGATGACCACGAGGGAAATCGTCGGCAGGATGTACGCGCCGCTGTACTGGAACACCTGCTCGCCGAAGCTGCCGCCGAAGCCGTCACCCGGCGGGCCCGCCGTGATGATCCACCGGTCGGCCCCGACGGATTCCAGCCAGTTGTTCAGCTCGATGCCGCCCGCCTTGAGCACGAGGGCGACGCAGAACAACGGCATCGAGAACATCGCGAAGGATATTCCGGTCGCCGTGTAGTCGAATATCGAGTACTGTCTCACCGCGCCGACGACGCCGACCACGATGCCGAGCAGCAGCGCGATCAGCTCCGCGCCGAGGATGAGCCGCAGCGTCACGCCGAAGGCCTTGAGCAGCTCTTCCTTGACCGGCTTGCCCGCGTTGCCGGGGACAACGGACTCGCCCCAGTCGCCGGTGACGAAATCACCCGCCCAGGCGACGTAGCGCTCCATGAACGGCTTGTTGTAGCCCGTCCGCTCGTAAGCGGCGGAGATCTCCGCCGGTGTCCGGGGCTTCTGGAGCTTCCACTCGCCCAGGGGGTCACCCATGGCGTTGACGAGTCCGAAGCAGAGGAATGAAGCGACGATCAACAGCGGAATCGAGATCAACAACCGCCGGATTATGTAACGGAACATGACGAGTCTCTAGTCTCCCTAGGCACCCCCGCGTGCAAGCGTGGGAGCCTACCGGACGCGGACACCCTCCGGGGGGCCGGTGCTTGTGGCACCGGCCCCCCGGCGGTTGGGTCGTGCTCTACCTATCCGGGATCAAAGCCCGGCTTTACCTACTTCTTCTGCCAGGCGTACACGTTCCACGTCACGCCGCCACCGACACCGATGTAGGCGATCGGACCGATGTCCGCGCTCGACGCGGCGAAGTCGGTCAGCTGGAACAGCGGCACGCTGTGCAGGTCGTCCCGCATGATCTTGTCCGCGTCGTTCATCATGGTGATGCGCTTCTTGTAGTCGAGCTCGCCGTTCGCAGCCTTCCACTTCTCCGTCAGCGCGGCGGAGTCGTAGTTGTTGTAGTTCGCCGAACCGCCCTTGTCCTTCTGGGCGTAGTTGCCGAACGCACCGGCCTTCAGCGGCTGGCCGACCCACGCGAACAGCGCGGCCTCGAACTCGCTCGCCGGGAGGCGCTTGTCGTTGAAGTCGGCGGCCTGGTCGTCGACGATCTCGATGCCGGCCTGCTTGCACTTGTCCTGCAGGACGCGCACGGTGTCCGCGCGGCGCTGGACGATCTTGTGGCCCAGCTTGAAGGAGGCGCGGAACTCGCCCTTGGTGTAGATGCCGTCGGCGCCCTGCTTCCAGCCGCCGTCCTCGAGCGTCTTCTTGGCCGCCGCGACGTCACCCTTGCCGGTGTCGCTGTAGTGGTCCTCGTAGCCGACCTCGTTCGGCATGAACGTCAGGCTGCCCAGCGGCTTGGCGTTGGGGTCCACGTCCGCGACCAGCTTCTCGACCAGCGCGTCGCGGTCGAAGCACTGGGCGATCGCCGTGCGCAGGTCCTTGTTCTCCTTGAACAGGGGCAGCGCCATGTTGAAGTCGACGTGCTCGTAGGTCTGGCCACCGGCGGCGAAGACGTTGAACGCGCTGTCGCCGCGCAGCTGCTGCGCCACGGCCGCGTCGGCCTGCGGCGCGATGACCTGGACTTCCTTGTTCTGCAGCTGCTGGGCCGCGGACTGGGCGTCCGTGTTCGTCTTCAGGATGACCTTGGACGGGCCACCGGGGTTGCCCCACCACTTCGGGTTGCGCTCCAGGACCGTCTGGTCCTTGAGGTCCGCCGACGTGATCGTGTACGGACCGCCGGACAGCGCGACCGACGGGTCGAAGCCCCGCCAGCCGGTGGTGTAGAACTCGGCGACCTTCTTGACCGTGTCGTCGTTCTGCGCGGGGGTCACCTTGGTGATGTCCGCGACGCCGGTCTTCTTCTCCAGGATGTGCGCCGGGAGCAGGCTGTCGCTGCCGGGCTGGGAGAACAGCGCGCGGTAGTCCGCGAACGGCTTGTCCTTGAAGAACGTGGTGGTGATGGTCTTGCCGTCGTCGGAGCAGTCGAGCTTCTCGATGTTCTCGTAGCCCGTGGGCGACGAGTCGAAGATCGACGCTTCCGAGCCGTCCTCACCCTTGGTGGTGGCCTTGCTCGTCGCGGCGAGCCACTTGAGGTAGAAGTCGTCGCAGTCGATGGGGTCGCCGTCGGACCAGACGGCGGCCTTCTGGACCTTCCACTCGATGACCTGCGGGTCGCTCGAGGTGACCTTGATGGACTCCATCAGGTCGCCGTCGATCTTGATGATGACCTTGCCGTCGACCAGGTCGGTGATGTACGGCGAGGGCTGCACGTTCGACAGCGCGATGGTGCTCGCGAAGTTGTTCGTCGCGCCGATGTTGTTGTTGTAGTTGCTGAAGCCCTCTTCGACGGCGACCGCGACCTCGCCGATGTCCTCCACCTTCGGACGCTTCAACAGCTCGTCCTGACCGCCGATCGCACCGGGGTCGAGGTCCTGCGGCCCGCCCTGGTCGCCGCTGCCCGAGCCGCCGCCGCCGCACGCGCTCAGCACGAGCGCGGCTCCGGTCAACAGCGCAAGCGCCGAGACAGCCTTTGATCTCCTCATCGACACGTGCCCTCCTAGCACTGGGTTGGAGCGACCGTTTGAGCCGACTTCCACCCATAACCGTGATGTGCCAAACGCGCCCCGAACCGACACACCGTTGCAGCACGATAAGAAGCCGTGCGCGGCACGGTCACTGCCCATCGGCCGATCGTGACCAAAGGGTGACACGGTGGTCGCAGCACGCAACTCCGTCGTTACCGGGCGGGAGCGTTCGTTAACCGGACCACGGGAATACTGTCAATACTGCACCGCGAGCGCATCTTGAAGCCAGTGTTTCGTCGCGGTCAACGGTCAACGTTCTCGACGGGTCCAGGTCCGGGCGGTGCTCAGCGGGCCCTCGAACGGCGCGCCCGCCGTGACGTTCCCGGCTTCCGGCAGGACCACCATCAGGTCCGCTACCTGGAACAACGGCAGCGAGACGGCCTGCTGCCACAGCACCGGCTCGATCGTGCGGAGCGCGTCGGCCAGCAACACCTGGCCGCTGAGCGCCTGGTCGATCACCGGCTGGACCGTCTGGTCGCAGAAACCCGACAGATTCGCCGGAATGGGTGTACCGCCGTCCTGTCGTGACGGGCGACACCCGAATGTGGATGCCAGAACGGCCGCGGAATCGCCGGTGTCGACCTGCGGCACGACGGCAATGTCGACGGGCTCATTGGACGTGGCGGTATCCGACAGGTCTTGGCCGAACAACTCATTGGGCTGCGTTGTCAGGACGCGCGCCGCGATTCCGGACAATGACAGTTGACGCTGAACGCGGTTCGCGACGGTGACGTACGGCTCGTTCCCGGCGGGCGCGGCGATGGTCAGCTCCAGCGGCTTGCCGTCCCGCCCCCACTGGCCACCGTCCGGTCGGGTGTAGCCCGCTTCGGTGAGCAAGTGCGCCGGGTCACCGCTCTTGGGGGGCATGGTCGGGGCGTAGCCGGCCTTGCTCGGCGGGACCACCTGCGCGTCCGCGCGGAGCCGCTCGCTCGGGCCGCTGCGGGACCCGGTGGCGATCAGGTCGTCGCGGTCGAGGAGGTTCAGCACGGCGGTGCGGACCCGGACGTCCTGCATCCGCGGCGAGGCCGGGCGCAGGAGGAGCTGGACGACCTCCGGTCGGGGGACGACGGCGGTGGTGAGCGAGGCGGCCCTGGCCAGCTCGTCCAGGTCCTTCGTCGCGATGGCGTCGGCGCGGATGAGGGCGACCTGGTCGTCACCGCTCTTGAGCGCCTCGATCGTGTCGTGCTGGCTCGCGCGGCGCAGGACCAGCCGGTCGAGCGCGGGCGGGTCCTCCCAGAAGCGGTCGTTGCGCTCGAGGATGATCTCGCCCCGCGGCTGGTCGAGCGTGCGGACGGCGAACGGTCCGGCGGTCGCGGGGAAGCTGTCGGCCAGGGCCGTCCCCCACCCGCCGGGGGCGTCCTTGAGCAGGTGGGCCGGCAGGAGGTCGCGGAACAGGCTCCGCCACCCCGGGTAGGGCTTCGCGAACACCACCTCGACCACCTTGCCGCCCTCGCGGCTGGTGATGTCGTCGATGAGCCGGTACCCGGCGGGGTCGACCACCCCCGGCTCCTCGCGCATGCGCTGCCAGAGGTAGACGAAGTCCTCGGCCGCGATCGGGGCCGAGTCCGACCAGCTGGCATCGCGCCGCAACGTGTACGTGACCGTGTATGGGGCCGCGCTGGTCACCTCGGCGCTGACCACGAGGTCCAGGTCGAGCCGCGGGCTGCCGTCCGCGTCGGTCCGGAAGGTGGACGGCAGGAGGACCGACGCCAGCGCCGTCGTGATCGTGCTCTGGCTGGCCAGCGTGTGCGGGTTGTAGCCGCCCTTGACGTCGTCCACCCCGACCACGAGCTCGTTCTGCTTCTCCTTGGGGACCACCGTCATCCCGGGCGTCGAGGGCACGAGGGGCGGCGGGGGCGTCGCCGAACAGGCCGCCAGCAAAAACCCGGCCACCACCGCAAGTACCGTTCGCGTCCCCATGGGTACGAGCGTGCCAGACGGCGCTGACAGTTGACGCCCAACCCCACGACTCCACCCGGCGGCCGGGTCCGGGGTGCGACCTGCGTCCGGCAGCGACCCGGGTCCGGCAGGACCACCGGTGTCGGGTCCGGCCCGTCAGGCGGCGAGCGGCGAGGGCCTGCCAGGCGGCGAGCAGCGAGGGCTGGCTAGGCGGAGGGCGGGCGGTGTCTCCGGGGCGGCGGACTGGATGCGGGGTCCGGGACCGCGAGGCGGAAGCCGGAGGGAGAGGCGGGAGCCGGAGTCGAGGGCCGGCGGTCGGGAGGCGCGAGGCGGGAGGCGAGGGCCGGGGGTAGGAGCGGGGGTCGGGTGCGGGGTCGGGCTGCGGGGTCGGGGCGGGTCGGCCGGTTTCCTCATGTTCCAACCGAGGGTCGGTAACAGTGTTTCCGTACACTTTCCGGCCTGGTTCACCCGAAAGTGTCCGACCACGGCCCCTCACGCGGACGGGCACCCCGGCTCGCGGCCGAGGTGCCCGTTCAGCGGACCCTATATATAAGGTATGGCGGTCAGCCGCGCAGCTTGTTCCGGTTGCGCTCGCGACCCCGCTGGTTCGCGTCCAGCGTGACCTTCCGCACCCGCACGACCTCGGGCGCGACCTCCACGCACTCGTCCGGCGCGCAGAACTCCAGCGCCTCCTCCAGCGACAGCTTCCGCGGCCGGGCCAGGGTCTCCATCACGTCGGCGGTCGAGGTGCGCATGTTCGTCAGCTTCTTCTCGCGGCAGACGTTGACGTCCAGGTCCTCCGCCCGCGGGTTCTCGCCGACGACCATGCCCTCGTACGCGTCGGCGCCCGGCTCGACGAAGAACGTGCCCCGGTCGGCCAGCTGGATCATCGCGTACGCGGTGACCTGGCCGGACCGGTCGGCGACCAGCGAGCCGTTGTGCCTGGTCCGGATCTCGCCGGCCCACGGGCCGTAGCCCTCGGACACCGCGTTGGCGATGCCGGTGCCCCGCGTCTCGGTCAGGAACTCGGTGCGGAAGCCGATCAGGCCGCGCGACGGCACGACGTAGTCCAGCTTGATCCGCCCGGTGCCGTGGCCGGACATGTTCTCCATCCGGCCCTTGCGGTTGGCGAGCAGCTGGGTGATGGCACCCAGGTGCTCCTCGGGCGCGTCGATCGTCAGCCGCTCGAACGGCTCGTGCAGCTTGCCGTCGACGGTCTTGGTGACGACCTGCGGCTTGCCGACGGTCAGCTCGAAGCCCTCGCGCCGCATCTGCTCGACCAGGATGGCCAGCGCCAGCTCGCCGCGGCCCTGCACCTCCCACGTGTCGGGGCGCTCGGTGGGCAGCACGCGCACCGACACGTTGCCGACCAGCTCCGAGTCCAGCCGCGCCTTGAGCATGCGGGCGGTGAGCTTGGTGCCGCCGTTGCGGCCGGCCAGCGGCGAGGTGTTGACACCGATCGTCATCGAGATCGCGGGCTCGTCCACGGTGATCCGCGGCAGCGGCTCGGGGTTGTCCACGTCGGCGAGGGTGTCGCCGATGGTGATCTCCGGGATGCCCGCGATGGCGACCAGGTCACCGGCCCGGGCCTGCTCGGCGGGCACGCGGTCGAGCGCCTCGGTGATCAGCAGCTCGGTGATGCGGACCTTGTGGATCGAGCCGTCCTCGCGGCACCAGGCCACGGTCTCGCCCTTGCGGATGCGGCCGGACTCGATGCGGCACAGCGCGATGCGGCCCAGGAACGACGACGCGTCGAGGTTCGTCACCAGCGCGCGCAGCGGCGCGTCCGCGTCACCGGTCGGGGCGGGGATGTGCTTGAACAGGACCTCGAAGAGGACGTCGAGGTTCTCCTCGTCGGGCAGGCCGCCGTCCTCGGGCTGGTTCAGCGAGGCCCGGCCGGCGCGCGCCGAGGCGTAGACGACGGGCAGGTCGAGCACCGAGTCGTCGGCGCCGACCTCGGTCGCCAGGTCGAGCAGCAGGTCGTGGGCCTCTTCGACGACCTCGGAGATCCGGGCGTCGGGGCGGTCGACCTTGTTGACCACGAGGATCACCGGGAGGCCGGCGGCCAGCGTCTTGCGCAGCACGAACCGGGTCTGCGGCAGCGGGCCCTCGGAGGCGTCGACCAGCAGCACCACGCCGTCGACCATGGACAGGCCGCGCTCGACCTCGCCGCCGAAGTCGGCGTGCCCGGGGGTGTCGACCACGTTGATGGTGACCGGGCCGTCGGGCGTGTGACGGCGCACGGCGGTGTTCTTGGCGAGGATCGTGATGCCCTTCTCGCGCTCCAGCTCGCCCGAGTCCATGACCCGGTCGACGAGCTCGGCTCGCTCGGAGAAGGCGCCGGACTGGCGGAGCATGGCGTCGACGAGGGTCGTCTTGCCGTGGTCAACGTGCGCGACGATCGCGACGTTGCGCAGGTCGTTGCGGACCAGCGTTTCCTTGATCGACGCGGTGGCCGTGGGCACGCGGAACTCCTAGAGCTGTCTGTGCGAGGGAAGCCAGGCGCCGGACATGGATCGCGCGCAGCCTGACTACAGCTTACCGGGCCGCGCGCCCTTACCACACACGGACGGCAGGTGAGGTCAGCCTCACCTACTGTGAGGACACCCGGAGGAGTGGAGCGCGCGTGGGCAAGGTGAAGGTCAAGAAGAAGTGCTGCCGTTCGACGCCCCGGTGCAAGGGCTGTCCGGTGGTCGTGCTGCTCAAGGCCCGGGACAAGGCCCGGAAGAAGGCTGGGAAAGAAGCCGCGAAGAAGGCCGCCAAGCAGGAGCGCAAGGAGCGCAAGAAGGCCGGGAAGGCCGCGTGAGGGTCGCCGCCCGGCTCGCGCCGGGTGGGTGGTCGGACCTCCGGGTCAGCCCATCACCGCTTCGTTGACGCGGGCCAGCTCCGGCGCGGTCCGGGTGGCCTGGAACTCCACCACCTGGTACTTCGCCAGCTTGCGGACCGCGAACGGGTCGGTGGCCAGCAGGGCGTCCAGCTTCCCGCGCGACATCGGGCGGGCGATGATGACCGCGCCCACCCGCGGGACCTGGCGGCCGGAGGCCAGGAAGTGGCCAGCCTCGTACTGCGACTTCAGCCACTCCACGTGGTCGGGGAGGGCGTAGTCGACCTCGTCCAGCTCGGCGGTGTACTCCAGCAGCACGACGTACATAGAAGAAATGTAGTCCCGCGACACACCGGGGTAACACGCTAGGATCGCGGCTATGCGCACGCTTCACTCGTTCTGGTGGTCCGCCTTCCGGCGGCCCTGAGAACTGCGCGTCAGACGAACGCAGGCCGCCCGCTGGGGCGGCCTTCGTGCTCTCGGGGGTCCGGTCGGGCGGGCGCACCCCGAAGGGATCACCATGATCAGGCTGTCCGCGATCACCCCGTCCGGCCCCGTCCAGCTGGGCAACTACCTCGGTGCGGTGCGGCGGTGGGCCGCCGAGGGCACCGAGGAGGACGTCTACTTCATCAGCGACCTGCACGCAATGACGACGTCGCACAACCCGTCACGGCTGCGGTCGTTGACCCGGGAGCAGTTGGCGGTGCTCATCGCCGCCGGGGTGGACCCGCGGTCGGTGGCCGTGCAGTCGGACCTGGTCCGGGAGCTGGGCGCGCTGACGTGGGTGCTGGAGTGCACCTGCACGTACGGCGAGGCGGCCCGGATGATCCAGTTCAAGGAGAAGTCGGCGGGCCGGTCGTCGGTGCGGTTGAGCCTGCTCACGTACCCGGTGCTGATGGCGGCCGACATCCTGCTGCAGGGGGCGCACGAGGTGCCGGTGGGTGACGACCAGCGGCAGCACGTGGAGCTGGCCCGGGTGCTGGCCCGGCGGTTCAACGGCACGTACGGCGAGGTGTTCGTGGTGCCGCGCTCGGTCGTGCCGCCGACCGCGGCGCGGGTGCGCGACCTGGCGGACCCGACGCGGAAGATGGCGAAGACGGCGAAGGACGCGGCGGGCACGGTGTTCGTGCTGGACCCGCCCGACCTGGTGCGGCGGAAGATCCGGCGCGCGGTGACGGACGACCGGGGCGAGGTGCGGTACGCGCCGGAGGAGCAGCCGGGCGTGGCGAACCTGCTGGAGATCCTGGCGGCGTGCACGGGGAAGGACCCGCGGGAGCTGGCGGGTTCGGTGGCCGACTACTCGGAGTTGAAGGAGGTCACCGCCGACGCGGTGGTGGAGGAGCTGCGGTCCGTGCGGGAGGTGACGCAGGGGCTGCTGGACGACCCGGCCGAGCTGGACCGGGCCCGTGCGCACGGCGCCGAGCGCTCCCGTGACCGCTGCCGCCATCGCCTCGACGCCGCCCTCCGCGTCTCCGGCCTGGGCTGACCCGACCGCGCGTGAGTCCTACATTCACGCCTCGAGAGTCCTACGTTCAGACACCCCGAGTTCAACGCTCAGACGTCCGACCGGCGGTACCGAGCGTTGAACTCGGGGGTCCTGAGCGTTGGACTCTCGGGCTCCGAACGTAGGACTCACGCGGGTTCAACGTAGGACTCTCGCGGGTTGGAGGTAGGACTCTCGCCGGTCAGGGGAGGAGGAGGGAGGGGAGGAGGGCGCGGTCGGCGGGGAGCCAGTCCAGGGTGGGGAGGTCGGTGGTGGTCAGCCAGCGGGTGGCCTGGTGGTCGGCCGGGGTCGGGGTGCCGGCGGTCAGGGTGGCGGTGTAGGCGCGCAGGAGCAGGTCCCGGCGCAGGGGGACGTCCGGGCCCACCTGGTCGCCCGGGGTGACGGTGATGGCCAGTTCCTCGGCGCACTCGCGGATCACGGCGGCGTGGTCCGTCTCGCCCGGTTCCACGCGGCCGCCCGGCAGTTCCCACTTGCCGGCGGTGTCGGGCGGGTAGGCGCGTTGCTGGGCGAGCAGGCGGCCCTCGTGGACGATCGCCGCACCGACCACCACGCGCGCCCGCAGCAGCTCCGCGCTGCGCGCCGACACGGCGGCGGCACGCGCCCGGAGCACCTTCAACGCCAGGCCGCGCCCCACCACGACGTCCGCCAGGCGCCCGAGCGGCCCGCCGGGGCTGAGCCACTCCACCGAGTCGACCACCAACGTGCCGCCGCCGGTGTGCCGCAGGTCCGTGCGCAGCCTGAACCGCGGCAGCGGCCCCTCGACCAGCTCCGCCGACACGCCGGTGGTGTCCGCCCGCGTCACGGCCAGCGTCCCGCTCACCCGACCCGCCGACCCGACCAGCGCGGCACCCTCGTACAGCACCGGCCCACCCGAGATCCGCAGGCCCAGCCCGCGCACGGAGCGCGCCAGCAGTCGGGTGTCGAGCAGCGCGCCGGCGACGGTCCGCACGGGCGCGTCGACCAGGGTGGTGGTCCTCAGTTCGGGCACGGTCGCCGATCCTGCCACCCGGCCCGTCACCCCCGAATCCGTCACCGATGAGGCCGTCACCGGTACAGCGGCCAGCGCACCTCCAGGCGCGCGCCGCCCTCGGGCGACTCCCCCGCCCGGATCGTCCCCCGCCGACGCCGCACGAGGTGCGCGACGAGCGCGAGGCCGAGCCCGAACCCGCCGGTGGCCCGGCCCCGGTCGGACTCGACCCGGTAGAAGCGGTCGAACACCTTCTCCCGGTGCTCCTCGGGGATGCCGTGCCCGTCGTCGTCCACGAGCAGCCGCACCTCGCGCGCGGCCGGCAGCACCGAGATCCGGATGAACGTGCGGGCGTACCGGGCGGCGTTGCGCAGCAGGTTGTCCAGCACCAGCTCGACCTCGGTCCGGGCGGCGGAGATCAGGCACGCGCTCATCGGCGCGGCGAGCTGCACGAGCAGGTCCGTCTCCCCCAGCCGGTCCGCGGCGGCCTGCGCCTGGAGCACGAGGTCGACGGGTTCGGCGCGGGGCAGCTCGCCGGTGTCGGCGCGCGCCAGGATCAGCAGCGCGTCGACCAGGGCGGACAGCCGCTCCGACTCCTCGACGACCGATTCGAGCACCTCGATGGAGAAGTCGGGGTCGGGGTGCGCCACCGCCACCTCGGCCTGCGCCCGCACGGACGTCACGGGCGAGCGCAGCTCGTGCGCCGCGTCACCGGTGAACCGGCGCAGCCGCTCGGTGGCCTCGTCGCGGCGGGCGAGCAGGGCGTTCAACGCCTCCGCCAGCGCCTGCAGCTCGTCGCGGGCGGCCGGCACGGGCAGGCGCTGCCCGCGCGGCAGCTCCGCCGCGGCCAGCCGCATCCGCTCCACGGGCCGCAACGACGACCGCACGGCCAGCCACGTGGCGATCCCGACCAGGCCCGCGACCAGCACGGCGGCGACGGCGAGCCAGCGGGTGCCGAGCTGGTTGGCCTCGCGGTAGCCGACGAGGGTGTCGCCGGCGACGTGCAGCCGGGGCGTGCCGTCGGCGTCGAACTCGACCCGCCCGATCCAGCGGTGGGCGCTGGGGCCGTCGATCCGCAGCACGGGCTCGCCCGCCTTGAGCGCGCGGATGTCCGCCGGGGTCAGGTCGGGCCGCGGCCCGCCGTCCAGCGGGTTGCCGGCGGTGTCGAGGACGCGCTCGTCGACCGCCTTCACCAGCTCCCGGTCGACCGCGCTGACCTGCACGAACCCGATGAGTTGCGGTGCGAGGAGGGTGAACGCGAGCAGGCACAGCAGGGCCACGCCGGTCGCCACGACGGTGATCCGGAACCGCAGGGTCCGCCGCAGCCACCAGCGGCGCGGCCACCACCGGCGGGGGCTCACCTGCGCCTGGTCCCCGCCGAGGCCCCGGCGCCCAGCGCCGCGTCGAGGTCGGGCGTGGAGGCGAGGTAGCCGTGGCCGCGCACGGTCCGCACGACCTCGCCCGCGCCCATCGCGTCGAGCTTGCGCCGCAGGTAGCCGACGTACACCTCGACGGCGTTGCGGGTGGCGGCCTGCTCGTCGCCCCACACGGTGCGCAGCAGCTCGTCCTTCGTCACGACCGACCCGGCGCGGCCCGCCAGCACGTCGAGCACGGCGTACTCGCGCGGCGACAGCGGCACCGGCTCGCCCGCCCAGCTCACCTCGCGCACGGCCCGGTCCACGACCAGGTCGCCGAGCCTGAGCCGCCGCCGCGCCAGGTCGGCCGTGTTGCGCCGCAGCAGCGCCCGGACCTGGGCCACGAGCACCACGAACGAGAACGGTTTCACCAGGTAGCCGTCGGCGCCGAGGTCGAGGCCGTCGGCCTGGTCGACCTCGCCGTCCTTGGCCGACACCATCAGCACGGGGGTGCGCACGCCCTCGGCGCGCATCCGCTGCAGCACCCGGTAGCCGGACAGGCCCGGGAGCATGATGTCCAGCAGCACCACGTCGAACGCGCCGGTCAGCGCCACGCGCAGGGCGTTGGGGCCGTCGGCGGCCGTCACCACTTCCATGCCCTCCGCGGACAGGCCGCGCTCCAACGCGCGTCGCACGCCGATCTCGTCGTCGACAACCAGCACCCGTGGTCTCACGCCCACAGCATGCCCCGCGGGGAGGACAATCGGCTCGGGAGTCTCAGTCCGCTCTCAGCGTTCCGACGGCTCTCAGCCCGGTCTCAGCGCGGGCGGAGGAGCGTCTGCGGTGTCGGGCCGCAAGGGGCTGCCCGGTAGGAGGAGGGGACATGGACCGGAGAAGGGTGACCGTCGTGGCGGCGGCGGTCGGCGTGGTCGCCGGCGCGACGGGGCTGGGGCTGCTGGCGATGCCCGCGGGCGCCGGGCCCGCGCCCGTGCTGCCGGACGTGAGCGCCGAGGCGCTGGTCGAGTCGGTGCTCAACGCCGAGCCGGCCGCGTTCGGCGGCACCGTCGAGGTGGCCAACGACCTGGGCGTCCCGGCGCTCGCCGGCGTGCCGCAGCTGTCGGACGGCGACAGCACGCTGCGGATCTGGACCGACGGCGCCGGCAAGGTGCGCGTGCAGCTGCCCGGTGGCGCCTCCGAGCGGACGTTCGTCGACGACGGGACGACGGCGTGGGCGTGGGACTCGGCCGAGCAGACGGTGACCAAGCTGCCGCACGGCTCGTTCGAGCACGCGAAGCCGGACCTGAGCGGTGAGGCGAAGGCCGCGCCGACCGACCCGGTGGCGCTGTCCCGGCAGGTCGTGGCGGCGATCCAGCAGTACAGCGACGTCACCGTCGACGGCACCGCGCGGGTGGCGAACCGGCCGGTGTACGAGCTGGTGCTGACGCCGAAGCCGACCGAGAAGACCGTGCTGCGGGAGGTGCGCGTGGCGGTCGACTCGGAGCTGCGGGTGCCGCTGCGGGTGGCCGTGCTGACCAACGGCACGGACGCGCCCGCGGTGCAGGTCGGGTTCTCCGAGCTGACCGTCGGCCCGCAGGACTCCTCGCTGTTCGCGTTCACCCCGCCCGCCGGGGCGAAGGTGACCGAGCCCGAGGTCGGCGCGCCGTCCGAGGAGGACAAGGCCGCCGCCGAGCGGGCGTTCACCGAGGCGAACCCGCAGGTCATCGGCGAGGGCTGGGACGTCGTGCTGGCCGCCCGCGTGCCGCGGGGCGCGCTGACCGGTCTCGCGCAGGAGCAGCGGCAGCGCGGTGAGCGAGACGGCCGGTGGCAGGACCGCGGCCAGGGCGGCGACGTCGACGTGCAGGGCCTGCTCAAGCAGCTGGGCAAGCAGGTCAGCGGCGCGTGGGGCTCGGGCACGCTCATCACCACGCGGGTCGGCGGCGTGCTGATCGCCGACGACGGCCGGGTGGCCGCGGGCGCGGTGCCGGAGCAGGTCCTCGTGGACGCGATCGGTCAGGTCAAGTGACCACCTCGACCAGCGCGCGGGTGGAGCCGGTCGGCACCGGCTCCACCCCGGCCCTCGCGGCCCGGACGCGGGGGCTGCGCAAGGTGTACGGGCGCACGGTCGCGGTGGACCGGGTGGACCTCGACGTGCCGCGCGGGGCGGTGCTCGGGATGCTCGGCCCGAACGGGTCGGGCAAGACCACCACCATCCGCATGCTGCTCGGGCTCGTGCGGCCGACCGAGGGGGAGGTCGAGCTGCTGGGGCAGGCGCTGCCCGACGGCGCCGCGCGGGCGTTGCCGCACGTGGGCGCGCTGGTCGAGGGTCCGGGGTTCCACCCGTTCCTGTCGGGTCGGGAGAACCTGCGGCGGGTGGCGGCGTTCGAGCCGCTGCTGGCCACCGGCGACATCCGGCAGGCCGTGGAGGACGCGCTGGAGCGGGTCGGCCTCGCCGCCGCCGCGCACCGCCGCTACCGGGGGTACTCGCTGGGCATGAAGCAGCGGTTGGGGCTGGCCTCGGCGCTGCTGGTGAAGCGGGAGCTGATCGTGCTGGACGAGCCGACCAACGGGCTCGACCCGGCGGGCACGCGCGAGGTGCGCGGGGTGATCGCCGACCTGCACGCGGCGGGCAGCACGGTCGTCGTGTCGTCGCACCTGCTCAGCGAGATCGAGGCGACGTGCACGCACGTGGCCGTGCTGCACCGGGGGACCGTGGTGGCGCAGGGCGGCCTGGCCGAGCTGCTGCACGCCGACAGCAGCGCGCTGCTGGTCGTCACGCCGGACGTGGACGACGCGCTGAACGCGCTGCGCGCCGGTCGGATCTCCGCCCGGCCCGTCCACGACGAGACCGAGCAGGGCGTCCGGGTCGAGCTGATCGGCACGACCGCGCCCGCGGTGCTGGAGGCGCTGGTGCGCGCCGGTGTCGCGGTGCACGAGGCGCGCCGCCACCGCACCGGGTTGGAGGACCTGTTCGCCCGGCTCACCGAGGCCGAGGAGTCCGAGCACAACCTGTCCTCGGTGGACACGATCGAGGAGGGGGCGCGATGAGCGCGCTGGTCGCCGCACGCGCTCCGCTGGGCAGACAACTGCGCTCGGAGCTGCGCTGGATCCTGCGCCGGCCGCGGACGGTGATCGGGCTGGCGTCGCTGTGCCTGGTACCGGTCCTCGCCGGCGTCGGGTTGTGGTTCGCCGTCGACGGCGACGGTCCCGCCGGGCCCGGCCTGGCCGCGATCATCGCCGGCAACGGGCTGGTGCTGCCGGTGTTCACGCTGTTCCTGGCGCTGCCGCTGCTGCTGCCGCTGGTGGGGGCGATCTGGGCGGCCGACGGGCTGGCCGGCGAGGCGCAGCACGGCACGCTGCGCGGGTTGATGATCTCCCCGGTGGGCCGGATCAGGCTGCTGGGCATCAAGGCGTTCGGCGTGGCCACCATGACGTTGTTCGCGGTCACGCTGATCGCGTTCGTCGGCGCGGTCACCGGGGTGGTGCTCTTCGGCGGCGAGGGGATGCTGACGCTGTCGGGGTCGTCGCTGTCGTTCGGGGCGGCGCTGGGCCGGATCGCGCTGACGATCCTGCTGGTCACCGTGCAGGTGTGGGGCGTGGCGGCGATCGCGCTGGCGATCTCGGCGTGCACCGAGCACCCGCTGGTGGTGATGGCGGCGACGATGGCCGGGGTGATCGTGTTCGCGGTGCTGGGCTTGTTCAGCGCGCTGGACTGGCTGCACCCCTACCTGATCACGTCGGCGTGGGACGGGCTGGTCGACGTGATGCGCGACCCGCTGCCGACCGGGCAGCTGTGGCGCAGCACGGCGCTGGCCGCCTGCTACGTCCTCATCGGACTGTCGTTGGCGGCGATGAGGTTGGCCACCAAGGACAACTGACCCGGGGCGTGGCGGTCAGCCGATGACCGCCACGCCGTCGTGGTCCACGGACAGCGCGACCCGGTCGCCGGGCGAGGGCGGCTCGGCGACCGGGGCCACGGCCTCGAAGTCCTCCCCCTCGACCCGCACGAGCAGCCGCACGTGGTCGCGGCGGTGGACCCGTTCCAGCACCTCCGCCGCGATCGGGCCGGCCGGGTCCACCCGCAGCGCCGTCGCCCGCAGCCCGACCCGGGTCGCGACGCCGACCAGCCGTTCGGCCGCCTCCGGCCCGAGGACCCGGCCGCAGCCCAGGAACCGCGCGGTCTCCACGTCGACCGGCCGCCGCCACACCGCCGACGGCTCGCCCACCTGCACGACGCGGCCCGCGCGCATCACCGCCACCCGGTCCGCGAGCGTGAACGCCTCGTCGTGGTCGTGCGTGACGACCAGCGCCGTCGCGCCCGCCTCGCGCAGCAGCCGCGCCAGGTCCACCGCCAACTGCTCCCGCAAGGCCCGGTCCAGCGCCGACAACGGCTCGTCCAGCAGCAGCAGCCGGGGGTTCGGCGCCAGCGCCCGGGCCAGCGCCACGCGCTGCTGCTCGCCGCCGGACAGCTCGGTCACCCGCCGCCCGCCGTAGCCCGCGAGGCCCACCAGGTCCAGCAGCTCGGCCACCCGCTTCCGGCGCGCCTCTCGCTCCACGCGCCGCATGCGCAGGCCGAACGCCACGTTGCCCGCCACGTCCCGGTGCCCGAACAGCTGGCCGTCCTGGAACACCAGGCCGAACCCCCGCCGGTGCACCGGCGTGCCGGCCAGGTCCACGCCGTCCCACGCCACCGACCCGGCGCTCGGCGGCTCCAACCCGGCCACCGCGCGCAGCAACGTCGACTTGCCGCACCCGGACGGGCCGAGCAGCGCCACCACCTCGCCGTCGCCGATCTCCAGGTCCACACCGGACACCGCGGTGACGGGTCCGTACCGGACGGTCAACCCCGCCAGGCGCAACGACATCAGAACTCACCGCCGCTCGGGACGCGCAGCCGTTCGATCACCAGCACCGCCACCGTCGTCACCACCATCAGCAGCGCGCACGCCGCGTAGGCCATCTGGCTGTTCACCTCGCCCGGCCGCGACATCAGCCGCGCGATCACCACCGGCAGCGTCGGCGCGTCCGGGCGGGCCAGGAAGCTCGTCGCGCCGAACTCGCCCAGCGCCACCACGAACCCGAACCCGGCCGCCGCCACCAGCGACCGCGCCGCGAGCGGCAGGTCCACCTCCCGCCACACCCGCCACGGGCTCGCGCCGAGGCTGGCCGCCGCCTGCCGCAGCCGCTCGTCCACCGCCCGCAGCACCGGCAGCACGATCCGCACGACCAACGGCGTGACGACGAGCGCCTGCGCCAGCGGCACCAGCAGCGGCGAGGTGCGGAAGTCGCCGGGCAGGGCGTCCATCGTGATCAGGTAGCCGAAGCCCAGCGTCACCGCGGACACGCCCAGGGGCAGCATCAGCGCCGTGTCGAGCGTCTCGGCGAACCACGAACCGTGCCGCCGCAGGCCCACCAGCACCACCGCCGACGTGACGCCGACCAGCAGCGCCACCAGCGTCGCGTCGGTGGCCGCGCGCACCGAGTTCAGCGCCGCGTCCAGCCCGGACACCGCCAGCGTGCCGCGCTCCCCCGTGCCCGCGAGCGCCGCGTACCCGGCGAGGCTCCAGCCGTCGTCGGTGGCCAGGGATCGGGCCAGCAGGCCCACCACCGGGGCGAGCAGCGCGGCCACCACCAGCCACGCCGCCGCGACCACGCCCCACTCGCCGCCCGCGGGACGGCGGGTCGGCTCGACGCGCAGCGGCAACGCCCGCTCCCGCCGGCGCCGCGCCACCGCGCCGACCACGAGCACCGCGAGCACCGCCGCGAACTGCAGCAGCGACAGCGCGGCGGCGCCCGACAGGTCGAACAGCTCCACCGTGCGCAGGTAGATCTCCGTCTCCAGGGTGCGGTGACGCGCCCCGCCGAGCACCAGCACCACCCCGAAGCTGGTGGCGCAGAACAGGAACACCACCGACGCGGCCGAGCCGATCGCGGGCGCCAGCGACGGCAGCACGACCGAGGTGAACGCGCGGGTGCGGGACGCCCCCAGCGCCCGGGCCGCGTCCTCGGCCCGCCGGTCCAGCCGCGCCCACAGGCCGCCGACCGTGCGGGCGACCACGGCCACGTTGAAGAACGCGTTCGCCAGCACGATCGGCAGCACGCCGCCGTCGGGCCACAACGCCCGGAACGCCAGCCCCACCACCACCGTGGGCAGCACGAACGGCACCATCACCGCCGCCCGCACCACCGCCGCGCCCGGCACCCGGCACCGCGCCAGCAGGAACGCCACCGGCATGCCCGTGACCAGCGCCAACACCGTCGCCGCGGCCGCCTGGCCGAGGGTGAACCCGACCAGGTCCCACGTCTCGCCGCCGGCCAGCGCCGACAGCACCCCGCCCTCGTCCAGGCCGAGCCCGACGATCGCCAGCACCGGCCAGGCGAAGAACACGCCCAGGAACGCCAGGGGCAGCAGCGCGGCCAGCGACCAGGTCAGCCTTGGACCAGCGTGCGCCACTGCCGCACCCACCGCTCCCGGTTCGCGTCGACCTGGTCGGCGGGCAGCGAGCGCGCGGTGGCGGGCGCCGGCGCGGCCTTCGTCCACGCCTCCGGCAGCGCGACGCCCTCGCGGGACGGGTAGACGTACATCTGCCCCGGCACGTCGGCCTGCACCTGCTCGCCCAGCAGGAAGTCCACGACCTTCCGGGCGTCGTCGGGGTTCTTCGCGCCGTTCAGCACGCCCGCGTACTCGACCTGGCGGTAGCACGTGTCCAGCAGCGCCTTGGTGCGCGGCGCGCCGTCGTCGCCGATCTCCGCGGACGGCGAGGAGGCGTAGGACACCACGACCGGTCGCGGCCCCTTGCCGCTGGAGCCGGAGAAGTCCTGCGTGTACGCCTCCTCCCAGCCGCTGACGACCTTCACGCCGTTGGCCTTCAGCCCGCTCCAGTAGTCCTGCCAGCCCTGCTCGCCGAACGCGGCGATCGTGCCGAGCAGGAACGCCAGGCCGGGCGAGGACGTCGCCGGGTCCTCGACCACCAGCACGTCCTTGAACTTCGGGTCGGCCAGGTCGGCGTACTGGGCGGGCGCGCCGGTGTCCTTGAAGGCCGCCACGTCGATGTTCAGGCACACGTCGCCGACGTCCACGGCGTGCAGCCGGTTCGGCGGGTCGAGCCGGTAGCGCTGGGCGCCCCGCTGCGCCTCCGGGCTCGCGTACTCGGCGAACACGTCCTCCTTGAGCGCGCGGGAGGCGAACGTGGAGTCGACGCCGAACGCGACGTCGCCGATGGGGGCGTCCTTGGTGAGCACCAGCTTGTTGGTCAGCTCGCCCGCGTCGCCGCTCGCGAGGGGCTTGATCGTGATGCCGGTGTCGGACTTGAACCGCTCCAGCAGCTCCGGTGACAGCGCGAACGAGTCGTGCGTCACCAGCGTCACCACCCGCCCACCGGGCGGCGCGTCCGGGGTGGAGGTCACCGAACAGGCCGTGAGCAGCGCGAACGCGGTCACGGCGGGCAGCACTCGTCGGAACATCATCTCTCCCTACACCGGCATGACCCGGATCAGGTGTGGACGGTCGAAGGCTCGCGCGCCTTCCTCTCAGCCCGGCGCAGCACCGGACTCCCGTGGCGAACGCGCAGCTTACCCCGCGCGGTGGGACGATCGGGGCCATGGCCGAGCTGCTGACCGACGACCAGGTGACCACCGCCCTCGCCGCGCTGCCCGCGTGGCGCGCCCAGGACGCCGCGCTGGTGCGCACGGTGGAGCTGGCGAGCTTCGCCCAGGCGCTCCAGGTGGTGAACCGGGTGGCGGAGATCGCCGAGAACGACGACCACCACCCCGACATCGACATCCGCTGGCGCACGCTCACGTTCCGGTGCGCCACGCACTCCAGCGGCGGGATCACCGCGCTGGACGTGTCACTCGCGGAGGAGATCGACGGGGTGCTCGACGTCTTCCTCTGACTCGTCGGCCCGCTGCCGCAGCACGACGGTGATCGTGACGAGCGTGAGCAGGCCCACGGCCGGGTAGACCCAGCCGAGCAGCGACTGGTGCCAGGGGCGCGGGATGACCCAGATCGACGGCTGCGCGTTGAGCAGGAACGAGATCAGGTAGCTGCCGGTCGCCAGCAGCCACGCCGCGGCCGTCGCGGTCGCCAACCGGTGCCCGGCCGCGTACACCAGCCACATCAGCGCGGGCACCGCCCACACCCAGTGGTGGCTCCACGAGATCGGCGAGACCAGCAGGCCGAGGAACTGCACGGCCACGATCATCGCCAGGGTGTCGCGGGCCTTGACCGCCGCGTGCAGCGCGAAACCGGTGAGCACGGCGGCGACGAGCGCGGCGACCAGGAAGACCGGTCCCGTGCCGACGTCGTGGCCGACCGTGCGCGACAGCGCGCCGCGCAGCGACTGGTTGATCGCCGACCCGACCGGGCCGACGCGGGAGGCGTCGCCGAGCAGGTGGAACCAGTACTGGTT
This sequence comes from Actinosynnema sp. NPDC053489, assembly GCF_044544865.1. Taxonomy (NCBI): domain Bacteria; kingdom Bacillati; phylum Actinomycetota; class Actinomycetes; order Pseudonocardiales; family Pseudonocardiaceae; genus Actinosynnema; species Actinosynnema sp. NPDC053489. Next base: position 192,925 of record NZ_JBITXT010000015.1, read on the forward strand.
CGACAGGCCGGGCGAGATCGCGTACGCCACCGCGACCGTGCCGAAGAAGGCGGCGACCGACCAGGCGGCGGCGCGGTACCGGCGCGTGACGAGGAAGTAGAGGCCGGAGATGGCCGGCGTGAGCTTCAACCCGGCCGCCACGCCGACGCCCGCGCCCTGCACCGGGCTCCGGGCGCTCACCATCGCGCCGAGCAGGAGCGCGGCCAGCACGAGGTTGATCTGGCCGTAGTTCAAGGTGGTGCGGACCGGCTCGACCCACACGAACAGGCCCGTCCACAGCATCGCGCGGCGCGGGTCGCGGCTGCCGACGAGCCGCAGGGACCGGTGGGTGACGAACCACAGGCAGGCCAGGCTCAGCAGCTGCCAGGACCAGCGCGCCACGGCCCACGGCACCCAGGACAGCGGCACGAACACCAGCGCCGAGAACGGCGGGTAGGTGAAGGGCAGGGCGAACTGGTCGGAGAACTCCTTGAGCCGCCACTCGTAGAGCCCGCCGGTGAACAGCTCGGGCGAGGCGTTCCGGTAGACCATCAGGTCGACCATGGTCATCTTCGTCTGGAACGCCACCATCGTCAGGTGCCCGAGCAGGGACAGGCCCAGCAGCCACGGGGCGAAGGCGAGCAGCCGGGCCTCGAGTGTGCGCAATCCCACTGCCCCAACCTCCACGATGGTGTGAATTACACGACTGTCGGGATACGAAACCGGGTACCCGGACGTCAAGACGAGTGGGAGATCAACGCAAGGGGAAAATTCGCATGACCACCGACATCGTCGTGTTCACCGTCTCCGCCCTGGGCATGCTGGCCACCGCGGGGGGCGTCTTCGCCCTGGCCCGCCACAGCCGCAACCAGGTGCGCTGACGCCCGCTGCACAGTACCTCGGGGCGGTGCCCGAACGGCACCGCCCCGAGTGCTGTCCGGGGACCACCGGTCCGGGACGCTCCACTGGCCACGCCATCGTGCGACTTCCGAGGCGTCGTCTCCACACCCGGCCTCGCCGACGACGCCACGCCGAGGAGTCGATCACCCACGATCGCAGCTCAGGCCACCGACCCGCACTACGGTGGAGACATGGCCGACCGGATGCGCCCACCGCGCGAGGAAGGCTGGTTCGCGGAGGATCTCGACCGACTGCCCGAGGTGCCCCGGAGGTTCCGGACCTCGGGCACGCCCAAGTCCTCCGCGAGGGCCGGCGGGTCGTCGAGCGCGAGGTACGCGATCACTGCGCCAACCGGTCGAGCAACGACGCACAACGCCGTCGGCCGTCCTGGGACAGCGCGCGAACCCCGTCGTCCCGCACCCTCCGCGCGGCGGCTCCCACGATGGCTCGCACCGTCGCTTCGTGCTTGCCGACGCCGTCGGCTTCGGCCGACAGCGCCAAGGCCCGCTCCTGCCCGTCCGTCAGTCGCAACGTCATCGCCATGCGCTCTGCCACCAGTGCGGTGGCACGATCACACGTTGAAGCGGAACTCGACCACGTCGCCGTCGGCCATCACGTAGTCCTTGCCCTCCATGCGGACCTTGCCGGCGGCCTTCGCGGCGGCCATGGAGCCCGCCTCCACCAGGTCCGTGAACGAGACCACCTCGGCCTTGATGAAGCCCCGCTCGAAGTCCGTGTGGATCACGCCCGCCGCCTGCGGCGCGGTCGCGCCCTTCGGGATGGTCCACGCCCGCGACTCCTTCGGGCCCGCGGTCAGGTAGGTCTGCAAACCCAGCGTGTGGAAGCCGGCGCGGGCCAGCGCGTGCAGGCCCGGCTCGTGCTGGCCGATCGACTCCAGCAGCTCGCGCGCGGACTCCTCGTCCAGCTCCAGCAGCTCCGCCTCGACCTTCGCGTCGAGGAACACCGCGTCCGCCGGCGCCACCATCTCGCGCAGCTCCTTGAGCCTCGCCTCGTCGGTGAGCACGGCCTCGTCGGCGTTGAACACGTACAGGAACGGCTTGGCGGTGAGCAGGCTCAGCTCGCGCAGCAGCGACCCGTCCACTTCGGACTGCGCGGCGAACAGGGTGCGGCCGCCGTCGAGGACCTCGCGCGCCTTCTGCGCCGCCTCCAGCGCCGGGCGGCGGTCCTTCTGCGTGCGGGCTTCCTTCTCCAGCCGCGGGATGGCCTTCTCCAGCGTCTGGAGGTCGGCCAGGATCAGCTCGGTGTTGATCGTCTCGATGTCCGCGCCCGGGTCGACGCGCCCGTCGACGTGCACCACGTCGGAGTCGTCGAACACCCGGATGACCTGGCAGATCGCGTTGGCCTCGCGGATGTTGGCGAGGAACTTGTTCCCCAGCCCGGCACCCTCGGACGCGCCCTTCACGATGCCCGCGATGTCGACGAACGACACCACCGCCGGCACCTCGCGCTCGGAGCCGAAGATCTCCGCCAGCCTGCCCAGGCGGGCGTCCGGCAGCGGCACCACGCCGACGTTCGGCTCGATGGTCGCGAACGGGTAGTTCGCCGCCAGCACGTCGTTGCGCGTGAGGGCGTTGAACAGGGTGGACTTGCCGACGTTGGGCAGGCCTACGATACCGAGGGTCAAACTCACGGTGGGTGAGTCTACGCGCCCCCACGGCCGTGTCCGATTCCCGCGAGACCCGCCCTCTCCCCGCCGGCAGAGTGGGTCGCATGCTCCTCGACGACGAACGCGCCTACCGGGCCGTCGCGGCGCGCGACGCCCGGTTCGACGGGTGCTTCATCCTCGCGGTGCGCACGACCCGCATCTACTGCCGGCCGTCCTGCCCCGCGGTGACGCCGAAGCGCCGCAACGCCGAGTTCTTCCCGACCGCGGCGGCCGCCCAGTCCGCCGGCTACCGGGCGTGCCGCCGCTGCCTGCCCGACGCCGTGCCGGGCTCGCCGGAGTGGAACCTGCGCGCCGACCTGGCCGCCCGCGCCATGCGCCTGATCTCCGACGGCGTGGTGGAGCGCGAGGGCGTGCCGGGGCTCGCCGCCCGGCTGGGCTACTCGGAGCGCCACGTGACCCGCGTGCTCGCCACCGAGCTGGGCGCGGGTCCGCTGGCGCTGGCCCGGGCGCACCGCGCGCACTCCGCGCGGCTGCTGATCGAGACGACGGACCTGTCGTTCACCGACATCGCGTTCGCGGCGGGTTTCGCCAGCGTGCGGCAGTTCAACGACACGATCCGGGCGGTGTTCGCGAGCACGCCGTCGGCGATGCGGTCGGCGCGGGCGGCGACGTCGCCGGCGGGTCGCATCACGCTGCGCCTGCCGTACCGGCCGCCGTTCGACGCGGCGGGGCTGCTGGCGTACTTCCGGGCGCACGCGATCCCGGGCGTGGAGCACGTGACGGACCGCTGCTACGCGCGGTCGCTGCGGCTGCCGCACGGGCAGGCGACCGTGCGGCTGGAGCCGGCGGCGGGGCACGTGTCGTGCTCGCTGCGGCTGACCGACCTGCGCGACCTGGGCAGCGCGGTGAGCCGGGTGCGGCGGCTGCTCGACCTCGACGCCGACCCGGTGGCCGTGGACGACTTCCTGTCCGCGGACCCGGCGCTGCGCCCGTCGGTGCTGGCCCGGCCGGGCGTGCGGCTGCCGGGCAGCGTCGACGGCGCGGAGACCCTGCTGCGCGCGCTCGGCCACGACGCGCCGGGCGAGCCGCTGGAGCAGCCCGACGGCCCGGTGACGCACCTGTACCCGGCGCCGGCGGCGGTCGACTCGCCGGTGGCGCGGGCGCTGGCCGACGGCACGCTGCGGGTCGACGTCGGGCGCGACCCCGACGAGCTGCACGCCGAGCTGTCGGCGTTCCCGGGCGTCGGCCCGGAGGTCGCCTCGTACGTGGTGATGCGCGTGCTGGGCGCTCCAGACATCCCGTTGACCAGTGACAGCATCGCGTGGCGCCCGTGGCGCTCCTACGCCGCGATGCACTTGAGGAGGACCGCGTGACCACTGGCCACGTGTCGACCGTCGACACGCCGATCAGCCCCTTCACCGCCGTCGTCGCCCCGGACGGGGCTGTCCTGGCCAGCGGGTGGACCGCCGACGTGGACGACCTGCTGCCGCAGGTGTCGCCGTCGCTGCGGCCGACGACCCTGGCGCACCGCCGCGACCTGGGGGCGGTGACGAAGGCGGTGCGGGCGTACCACGCCGGTGAGCTGGACGCGATCGTCGACATCCCGGTCCGGCAGCGCGGCGGCGCGTTCCTGGAGCGGGCCTGGGAGGCGCTGCGCGCGGTGCCGGCGGGCAAGCCGGTCAGCTACGCCGAGCACGCCCTGCTGGCCGGCCGCCCGGCCGCGGTCCGCGCCGCGGCCTCCGCGTGCGCCCGCAACGCGGCGACCCTGTTCGTCCCGTGCCACCGGGTGATCCGCACGGGCGGCGCACCGGGCAACTTCCGCTGGGGCGCGGACGTGAAGCGGTGGCTGCTGGCCCACGAGTCCTGAGCCCACGCCGGGGCCCGGCCGCGCCGCGCGGGGGATGAGGACGGCGCAGGGGCCTCACGCCGGGTCCGGCCTCGTCACGTGCGGGGTCGGGCCTCACTCCGGGTCCGCCCTCGTCGCGGGGGTTGACCTTCGCGCCCAGGGCAGCCCTCGTCACGAGAGTGGGCCTCCGCGCCCAGGTCAGGCCCCGTCGCGCGGGGTCGGGCCTCCGCGTCGGACCTCGTCGCGGGGGTGGGCCTCCGCGCCCGGGTCAGACCTCGTCGCGCGGGGGGCGGGGGCGGCGCGGGGGGCGGTTGCCCTCGCGCGGGGCGGCCGGGCGGCGTGGGCGGTCCGAGGGGGAGGCCGGGGGGCGGGGCCGCTTCGGGCGGTCCTCGTCGGTGGCCGGGCGGCGGCGCTCGTCGTCCGCGGCCGGGCGGCGGCGGTCGGCCGGGGCGTCCTGGCGGTCGGCCCGGGGGCGCTTCTTCGGGCGGTCCTCGGGCCGGCCCTGCTCGGCCTTCTCCGCCCGGTCGGCGCGGCGGGCCGGTTCCGGCTTGCGCTTCGCCTCGCGGACCTCCTCCCCGGTCGGCCGGTTCGGGTCCTTCTGCGTCATCACCCGGACGATGCCGATGACCACCGTGCACGCCGTGGTGATCGCCATCGCCGGGAACCCGTCGATCAGCGGCTTGCCGAGGGTGAGCCCCATCGACGCCAGCCCGCCGCCGCTCGGCATGCCCTGCGTGATCACCACCAGGATCGGCACGACGATCGCCAGCACCAGCGGCGGCTGCACGACCGGGCCGAACATCGACCGCCGCTCGACGAACACCACCGCGCCGACGCAGCCGGCGAAGAAGGTGAGGGCGAACACCCAGCCCACCGTCCGCGAGGACGAGTTCACGTCGACGAACGTGCCGACCACGGCCACGGCGAAGGCGATGAGCACGGCCGCCCACCAGGGCAGACCCCGGAAGGTGCCGAACATGGCGCGGTCGTTCCAGCGGACGGCGGAGTACTCGTCGTCCTCCGGCTCGCTGCGCGAGTCGTCACGCGTTGCAGCGGTCACGAACACTCCTCGTTCGGCTCAGTCCCGGCACACTCTATTACGCCTCCCGGGCGTCCAAGGGTGCACCGAGCCCCGCCTCGTCGTTGCGCCGGACCAGCGGCAGCGGCGTGACGTCGGACGACGCGTTGCTCAGCGGCTCCACGGCCGCCCGGAAACCCTCCAGCGCGTCCAGCTCGCGCCGCCGCGCCGACAGGAACCGCTGCAGGTGCGTGCTGGACAGGTTCACCGCGTCGAGGGCCGCGTCGGCCGCCCGGTGCGCCCGCGAGGAGGCCGCCCGGACCTGCTCCACGTCGTCGGCCAGCGCGCGGTCGGTGACGGCGAACATCGCCGCCGACGCGATCACCGCGAACCCGGTCGGCCCGCACAGGAACACCCGCCGGTCGAGCAGCCACCGCAGCAACTCCGGGTCGGTGTCCAGGGCCGCGACCACCGCGGCGTCGTTGGGCACGAACATGATCGTCCCGTAGATCGCGTCGGCCCACCGCTGGTAGCCCTTCCCCGCCAGCTCGGCGGCCCGCGACCGGATGTTGCGCACGTGCACCCGCAGCGCGTCGACCCGCTCGGCCGGGTCGTCGGTCTCCACCGCCTCCGCCCACGTCGCCATGCTCATCTTCGCGTCCACGGGCACCCGCCGCCCGCCGCCCACGTTGAGCACCAGGTCCGGCCGCACGGTGCCGCCGCCCGCCACGTCCACCTGCAGCTCGAAGTGGATGCCCTCGCGCAAGCCGAGCACCCGCGCGGTCTCCACCAGCACCTTCTCGCCCAGCTCACCGCGCCCGCTGACCGAGGAGAACGCCACCTCGTAGCGCTGCAGCGCCGCCCACTGCGCGTCACCGCGCTCCCGCTCGGTCCGCACCGCGGCCAGCGCGGCGTCGGTGCGCCGCACGCTGTCCTGGTAGAGCCGCCACAGGAACACGAGCGCACCCGCGAGCAGGAGCGCCACGACCACCGCCGCCGTGCTGAGGACCGCCGTCATGCCCTGATCATGGCGCACCGGTGTCCGACCACACGTTCGAGCGACACGCCGACGGGGTTGCCCGACGGGAGCGGCACGCGGCCCTAGCGTGGCCGCCGTGAAGATCCTGCACACGTCCGACTGGCACGTGGGGCGCACCTTCCACGGCCGTGACCTGCTGCAAGAGCAGGAAGCGGTGCTCGGCGGCCTCGCCGACACCGTGTCGGACGAGCGGGTCGACGTGGTCGTGGTCGCGGGGGACCTGTTCGACCGGGCCGTGCCGAACGCGGAGGCCGTCGCCGTCTGCTCGCGGGTGCTCAAGCGGATCCGCGCGGCGGGCGCCCGGATCGTCGTCACGCCCGGCAACCACGACTCGGCGGCCCGGCTCGGGTTCCTCGGCGCGTTCGCCGAGGCGGGCGGCCTGCACCTGCGCACCCGCGTGGCGGAGCTGCACGAGCCGGTGCTGTTCGCCGACGGGCACGGGCCGGTGGCGGTGTACGGGATCCCGTTCCTGGAGCCGGAGACCGCGCGGCACGCGCTCGGCGTGGAGGCCAAGGGGCACGGCGGGGTGCTGACCGAGGCGATGCGGCTGGTCAGGCGGGACCTGGCCGGGCGGCCGGGCACGCGGTCGGTCGTGCTGGCGCACGCGTTCGTGACCGGCGGCGAGCCGTGCGAGTCCGAGCGCACCATCGCGGTGGGCGGGGTGCAGGACGTGCCGGGCTCGGTGTTCGCCGGGGTCGACTACGTGGCGCTGGGCCACCTGCACGGGCAGCAGACGCTGGCCGCGCACCTGCGGTACTCGGGCAGCCCGGTGGCGTACTCGTTCTCCGAGGCGCGGCACCACAAGTCGGTGTGGCTGGTCGAGCTGGGCCCGGAAGGGCTGGCCGGGGTGGAGCGGCGGTCGCTGCCGGTGCCCCGCGCGCTGTCGACGGTGAGCGGCGTGCTGGAGGACCTGCTGCTGGACCCGGACCACGAGTCGGTCGAGGACCACTTCCTGTCCGTCACGCTGACCGACCGGGTGCGGCCGCTGGACGCGTTGCGCCGCCTGCAGGGCCGGTTCCCGCACGCGGTGCACGTGGAGTGGCGGCCGGAGGGCGGGCGGACCGGCGAGCTGCGGTTCGCCGAGCGGGTGCGCGGCCGCGGCGACGAGGAGATCGCCTGCTGCTTCATCGAGGACGTGCGCGGCGACCAGGCGGGCCCGCGGGAGCTGGCGCTGCTGCGCGAGGCGTTCGCCGCGGCGGCCCGGGAAGGGGATTCGTGAAGCTGCACCGGCTGGCGGTCAGCGGGTTCGGCCCGTACGCGGGGCGCGAGGAGGTCGACTTCGACCTGCTGGGCGCGGACGGCCTGTTCCTGCTGCACGGCGACACCGGCGCGGGCAAGACGACGTTGCTGGACGCGGTGGCGTTCGCGCTGTTCGGCAAGGTGCCCGGCGCGCGCGGCGACGTGAAGCGGCTGCGGTGCGACTACGCCGACCGCGACACGCCGACGTACGTCGAGCTGGAGCTGACCGTGCGCGGCAGGCGGTTCCGGATCAAGCGCAGCCCCGAGTACGAGCGGCCGAAGAAGCGCGGTGACGGCGCGACCCGCCAGCAGGCCCAGGTGTCGTTGACGTGGGTGAGCGGCTGGACCGGCGAGGGGCACAGCCGCATCGACGACGTCGCCCGCGAGGTCGAGGGCCTGCTGGGGATGACGGCCGAGCAGTTCTTCCAGGTGGTGCTGCTGCCGCAGGGCGAGTTCGCCCGGTTCCTGCGGGCCGAGACCGCCGAGCGGGAGAAGCTGCTGGAGAAGCTGTTCGGCACGGAGCGGTTCCTGGACGTGGAGCGGTGGTTCCGGGAGCGGCGCGCCGAGCGCAGGCGCGAGGTGGCGCGGCTCGGCGAGGCGCACCGGAACCTGGTGCAGCGGGTGGCCGAGGTCGCGCTGGAGGAGCCGCCGGCGGGCGGTGGCGACCACGAGTGGCTCAGCTCCCTGCTCAAGCGGCTGGACGAGGCCGAGCGCGAGGCCGACCAGGTCGCCGAGGAGGCGTCGCGGGTGCGCGCGGCGGCCGAGCGGGAGTGGCAGGAGGCGCGGGCCCGGCACGAGCGGGTGCGCCGGGTGCGCGAGGCGCGCCGCAACCTCGACCGGTACGCCGAGGCCGAGCCGCGCCTGCGGGCGTGGGTCGCCGAACGGGACGCGGCCCGGCAGGCCGCGGTCGTGGTGCCCGCGCAGGAGCGGGCGGTGAGGCTGGCCCGCGAGCTGGACGTCGCCGTGGACCGGGAACGGGCCGCCGCCGCGGTGGTCGCCGACCTCGGCTACGACGGCACGGACCTGCGCGGCGACGGGGAGCGGTTGCGCGAGGAGGCGGGCGGCCTGACGAGCCTGGCCGCCGACGCCGAGCGGCAGCGCGCCGACGAGCGGCGCATCGCCCAGCTCGACCGCGACGCCGCCGCCACGGCGCAGCGGCTGGCCGCGCTGGTCGCGCAGCTGGACGAGGTGCCGTCCCGGGTGGCCGCCGCGCGGACCGCCGTCGAGGAGTCGGCGGAGGCCGCGGCCCGGCTGCCGCAGGTGCAAGGGCTGGCCGCCGCCGCGGCCGAGCTGCCGCGCGTGGAGCGGGCGTTCCGGGAGGCCGACGAGGCGCGGCGGACCGCGGTGGACGCCCAGCAACGGACCCGGGAGTCGCTGCTGCGGCTGCGCCGGGAGCGGCTGGACGGGATGGCGGTCGAGCTGGCCGGGCGGCTGCGCGCGGGCGAGGCGTGCCCGGTGTGCGGTTCGGCCGAGCACCCGTCGCCGGCGGAGCCGGTGCCGGGCCTGGTGACGGCCGCGGACGAGGAGCGGGCCGCCGAGGAGGACCAGCGGGCGCTGGACCGGCGGCAGCGGGCCGAGCAGGAGGCGCACCGGCTGGAGGAGCGGCTGGCGCTGCTGCGCGAGCAGCTCGGCGACCGGCCGCCCGCCGAGCTGGAGCGCGAGCACCGGTCGGTGGCCGCCCGCGCCGAGCGGCTGGAGGTCACGCAGCACGAGCTGGCGGAGCTGGAGGCCGAGGTGCAGCACGCGCTGGACCGGCGGGCCCGGCTGGAGCGGGAGCTGGCCGAGGCGGGCGCGCAGCGGGCGCAGCTCGCGGCGGCGGTCGAGGAGCGCGGCGCGCGGCTGGAGGAGGCGCGCGGCGACTTCCCGGACGTGGTGACGCGCCGGGCGCACCTGGGCGACCTGGCCGACGCGGTGACGGAGCTGGCCGCGCGCCGCGCCGCCGTGGCCGAGCACGAGGAGCGACTGGCCGACCAGCGGCTGGAGGTGGCGCGGCTGGCGTCGCTGGCCGGGTTCGCCGACGTGGCCGACGCCCTGGCCGCGGCCCGCCCGGCGGAGGCCGTCGCCGAGCTGGAGACCCGCATCCGGGACGTGGAGCGGACCAGGACCGCCGCCGAGAGCACGCTGGCCGAGCTGCCCGGCACCGACCCGGACGACGAGGTCGACGTGGCCGGCGCGGAGGAGCGGTTCCGGGTGGCGGGCGACCGGGCGACCGAGGCGGCCACCGCGTCGACCAACGCCCGCACGCGCGCCGCCCGCGCCGCCGACCTGGCCGAGCGGCTGCGGGCCGCGTGGGCGCGGCTGGAGCCGGTGGAGGCCGAGTTCGCCGAGCTGGACGCGTTGACCGACGTGATCAACGGGCAGGGGCAGAACGCCAGGAGCATGACCCTGCGCACCTACGTGCTGGCCGCCCGGCTGGAGGAGGTGGCGGTGGCCGCCGGTGCCCGGCTGGAGCGGATGAGCCAGGGCCGCTACCGGTTCGTGCACTCGGTCGAGGCGGGGCCGCGCGGCACCAGGGGCGGGCTCGGGCTCGACGTGATGGACGACTACTCGGGGCAGCAGCGGCCCGCGAAGACGCTGTCGGGCGGCGAGTCGTTCCTGGCGTCGCTGGCGCTGGCGCTGGGCCTGGCCGACGTGGTGGCGGCCGGCGCGGTGCTCGACACGCTGTTCATCGACGAGGGCTTCGGCACGCTCGACGCGGAGACGCTGGAGCTGGTGATGACCACGCTGGACGAGCTGCGCGCCGGCGGCCGGGTCGTCGGGCTCGTCTCGCACGTGGAGGAGCTGCGGCAGCGCATCCCGACCCGGCTGCGGGTGCGCAAGTCGCGCGCGGGCTCGTCGCTGGAGCTGACGGCCTAGGCAGTGTCCTGTAAGCCGGTGATCAGGGCGTCTGGTAGTTCTTGGGCATGGTGGGGCGTGGCGAGCTGACCGATCGTGCCTGGGCGGCG